>NZ_FPBJ01000090.1 GCF_900116635.1 Xenorhabdus koppenhoeferi
ACTTTAGCAACAACACCAGCGCCAACAGTACGACCACCTTCACGGATTGCGAAACGCAGACCTTCGTCCATTGCGATTGGTGAAATCAGAGTCACGATCATGTTGATGTTGTCACCTGGCATTACCATCTCTACGCCTTCTGGCAGTTCGATAGTGCCGGTTACGTCAGTTGTACGGAAGTAAAACTGTGGACGGTAACCTTTGAAGAATGGAGTATGACGGCCACCTTCATCTTTGCTCAGGATATAAACTTCTGATTCGAAAGTTGTGTGTGGCTTGATTGAACCTGGTTTAGCCAATACTTGACCACGTTCGATTTCGTCACGCTTAGTCCCACGCAGCAGAACGCCTACATTCTCACCTGCACGGCCTTCGTCCAGCAGTTTACGGAACATCTCAACGCCGGTACACGTTGTTTTAGTGGTATCTTTGATTCCAACGATTTCAACTTCGTCACCCACTTTAACGATACCACGTTCAACACGGCCGGTAACTACTGTACCGCGACCGGAAATGGAGAAGACGTCTTCAATTGGCAGCAGGAATGGCTTGTCAATGTCACGCTCTGGCTCTGGGATATAAGAATCCAGGGCTTCTGCCAGTTCAATGATTTTCGCTTCCCACTCGGCTTCACCTTCCAGCGCTTTCAGAGCAGAACCACGGATGATTGGTGTGTCGTCGCCTGGGAAATCGTACTGAGACAGCAGCTCACGGACTTCCATTTCTACCAGTTCCAGCAGCTCTTCGTCATCAACCATGTCACACTTGTTCAGGAACACGATGATGTAAGGAACGCCTACCTGACGACCCAGCAGGATGTGCTCACGAGTCTGTGGCATTGGGCCATCAGTTGCAGCAACGACCAGGATCGCGCCGTCCATCTGCGCAGCACCGGTGATCATGTTTTTCACATAGTCGGCGTGGCCTGGGCAGTCAACGTGTGCGTAGTGGCGAGTAGGGGTATCGTATTCTACGTGAGAAGTAGAGATGGTGATACCACGCGCTTTTTCTTCTGGTGCGTTATCGATCTGGTCGAATGCACGGGCGCTACCGCCGTAGGTTTTTGCCAAAACGGTGGTGATTGCAGCAGTCAGGGTAGTTTTACCGTGGTCAACGTGGCCTATAGTACCAACGTTAACGTGCGGTTTTGAACGTTCAAACTTTTCTTTAGACA
>NZ_FPBJ01000087.1 GCF_900116635.1 Xenorhabdus koppenhoeferi
TGCATGCTTGTCTTTGTATGCCAGTACTCTTCTTCGAAAATCTAGACTGTAACCCATCTCAATTCTACCTTGTCATTGGGATTTAGGTATTATGACACAGTATTATGATTCTGCTATATGCATCTTTCAGACCTGAAGCTTGCCGTACATGCATTCTGTTCCCACTTCCCTGCGGACTTTTGCTAACGTATGCACCACTACCTTTTTCTGCCCACCAACAGCGCTTCAATTCAGGAGCGAAAACCACACCGATCTTGGGTTCTCCATCTTCTACGAGCGCCACAAGTGTGGCCCAGATGGGGATTCCGCGAACGAAGTTCTTGGTTCCGTCAATCGGGTCGATAATCCACACTCTCCCTTTCTGAACTGCCAGACCTCCGCTCTCTTCCCCAACAAATAGGTCATTAGGACGCTCGGATTCTATAAGTTCACGTACGCGCAATTCAGCACCAATATCCGCAGGGGTAACTGGGCTACCATCTTTCTTTAAAGTGACTTGAAATTCACCAGATTCTCTTAAAGAAAGAGCTGTTGTGGCTGCGTCCACTGCAACTCGCTGTGCTAGACGGAGATCATCTCCGCTATTGAGTTTCACGTTAATAACACACCTCCATTAGGTGGTATTCCATCACGCGAGGTGCTTCGATTCGACGAATACGCTGAACCATCGACAATGTGGCTGATGTACTTTTTGCGATAGCTTCCAGCACAGTTCCATTTTTGAGGTCAGCAGTGCCTATGAGTAGGCGGCCATTTTTTCGCAAGTAGGCTGAAGCTCCTTGGATCAAACGGCGTTGACCAGCGTATTCAGGATCGAATACCGCAGCGTGCAATTCACTCGCCATATCAAAGTCACCATCGACATAAGTCCATGGAACGTTCCTCTAGCATGCGCCCACCAACTGGATAGGGGAGCGCGCTTGCCATAACTTCAGTCGCACCTGTGAGTGTCCCAGGGAAAACGCCACGAATAAGCTCCCACTGCCGTCCAAGCAGACTAAATTCAGTAGGAAAGTCTGTATCATGCAAGGCTCGTATGAGTACTTTTTCTGCATCTTTCGGATCTTCCTGGAACACATCTGACTCGATATTTTTCATATTTTTAATAACCTCTTATATTTTAGGTCAATTTCGGCAATTGTCTTTTCGTAACTAGCTATTAAGGGTTCATCTTCTTCACGATAAAAAGTTGGAAAAGAGACTGCTCTTTCGGAAACATCATATGCGACAGGGAGTAATTCCCTTATCGGTTGGACGCGTCTAGGTTCATGATTCCAAATATGTCTAGTACTACAGTCGTATACCCCTTTGTGGCATGATAACCCCTGACATTTTTTCCTGAAAAATACGGGGAGGTGTTCAATGCACTTACCGACTCAC
>NZ_FPBJ01000084.1 GCF_900116635.1 Xenorhabdus koppenhoeferi
CTATATGAACGCATCCCGTTTGCAAGGCTTTCGTTGTTCAGACATTGACGGTAGGTTGCAGCTCTATATCCGGCCTTACTGCAGCCGATGCTGCGGGCCTCGATGAGATTCGCTGACTCACGCCTTATTCCCCTAGCGAGCTTCAGGCTCTTGGAAATATCCAGGTTTGGCGAGTCACGGTCTTACCTGTCGTTGTCATCACTCCGATTGCCTCAGCAACCTTTCAGCATCCACCCTTTTATTCGAGCTGATGTTTGTCAGTAAACTGCCTCAGTACGGCCTGATACTGACGTAATTTTTGTCATACTTACGATCATGAGCAGCTATAGCCCAAACCATTCTGGCGAGTTTGTTTGCCATCGCGACTATCGCAACTGCGGTTGGTCGTCTTGCCTTCAAATCGGTTATCCATTTTCCGGGTTCTTTTGCAACCAACGTGGCCGCTCTGGCTCCATGAATAAACAACGTTCGCAAATAGGCATCACCCCGTTTACTTATCCCCAGCAAGCGCACTTTGCCACCCGTACCTGTTTGCTTTGGAACCAGCCCGACATAAGCGGAAAACTCCCGCCCTGATTTAAACGCTGAGGTGTCACCCATTATTGCTACTGCTGCGGTGGCTATTAACGGTCCCACGCCGGGAATATCCATCACCCGCCTACAGACTTCGTTTTGCCGGGCTATTGCCATCAGTTGTCTTTCTATATCGTCTATCTGACTGTCCAACTCTGCTAATTGCTGATACTGCTTCTCAAGCAGGTTTGTCAGATAGATCGGCAGCCTGACCTTCAATCGTTCGATTGCCTGCGGAAGCTCTTTGGCTAATGAGGCCCTGCCTTTATGCAGTGTTTCACCAAACTCAAGAAATGTACCGTGTAATGCATTTATCTGAGCAGTCCTGAATTTCACCAGTTGTCGGCGAACACGGTGTAACGTCAGAATCGACTGCTGCTCTTCTGTTTTAACCGCTATCGCTTTACCCGGCGGCTGTACTGCCATCCAGATAGCACGGGCATCCATCACATCATTCTTGTTGCCCATGACGAAGGCTTTGACAAGCCGCCCCTGCATCAATTTCACTTGATGACCCAACTTGGTTAGCTCTCTGGCCCAGTGCTGAGAACCACCGCAAGCTTCCATGCCGATAAGACAAGGTTCTCTGTTACTGAAAAATGTCAAAAAATCTTTGCTGCGTAACTGGTTATCCACCACCTCACCGGTATGCTCATCGATGAAGTGAACCTGGATCAGATGTTTTGCTATATCAACGCCAACCGGTGTATATTTCATGTTGTGGAGTCTCCAGTCTGAGGGAGCTTTATGCTTCCCGTATTGGGCACTATGATGCCGGAAATCTGAGAGACTCCACACCTCTCCCTTCATCAGTCCTGCTCCGGAGCAAATAGTTGGGATGCGTTCATCTCATTCC
>NZ_FPBJ01000083.1 GCF_900116635.1 Xenorhabdus koppenhoeferi
TAGGAGAATGTAATGAGCGCATCCCAATCACTTAGCCCTTGGCACCGTGCTGAAATTGAGAGGTGAAGCATGGATCCTCTCAGATTTCCGGCCTTATAGTGCCTAAGCGGGAAGCCTGTTGCTCCCTGATGACTGGAGGATCCACCCATGAAATTTACTCCTGTTGGCGTCGATATTGCAAAACATTTGATGCAAATTCATTTTGTTGATGAATACACCGGTGAACTCATTGACAAGCAACTAAAACGAAATGATTTTTTAACTTTCTTTAGTAACCGTGAGCCTTGCTTGATTGGTATGGAAGCGTGCGGTGGCGCTCACTATTGGGCACGGGAACTGAGAAAGCTGGGACATGAAGTGCGTTTGCTTAAGGCTCGGTTTGTCAGGGCATTTCGGATGGGAAATAAAAACGATGTTCAGGATGCCCGGGCGATTTGGCTGGCCGTTCAGCAACCCGGTAAATCCGTTGCTATCAAAAATGAAGAACAGCAGGCCATTCTGTCATTACACCGGATGCGCTATCAACTCGTCAAATTCAGAACCGCGCAGATCAATTCGTTACATGGTTTACTGCTGGAATTTGGTGAAACCGTACATAAGGGCAGAACCTCGCTGGATAAAGCCATGCCTGAAGTCCTTGAGCGACTAAAGGAAAAACTGGCACCATTCCTACTCAATCTGCTTGAAAAGCAATACCACCGTTTGAACGAAATCGATGAACAAATTGAACAGGTGGAAAAACAACTGACGACGTGGGCAAAGCAGAATGCTGATTGTCAGCGAATTATGAAAATTCCCGGCGTCGGTGTCTTAATTGCGACAGCCGCCATCGCAACGATGGGCGATCCCAGAGCGTTTCGGTCGGGCAGGGAATTTTCGGCCTATTTGGGCCTGGTGCCGAAACAAACGGGAACGGGAGGCCGGGTCAAATTACTGGGCATCAGTAAACGGGGAGATACCTATCTGAGAACCCTGTTTATTCACGGTGCAAGAGCGGCCACCTTGCTGACAAAAACACCGCTGCCGTGGGTGACGGAGCTGAAAAAACGCCGTCCGGTCTGTGTAGTGATAGTGGGGATGGCCAATAAGCTGGCTCGTACCGTTTGGGCATTGGTCGCCCATCAACAGGAATATCAAAAAGATTACGTCAGTGTCAGACCTTACTGAGGTGTTTCACTGATCAACTTTCACTTTTAACGACAAGGATGAATGTAGAAAGATTGCTAAGGCAATAATAATGATGACAAAGACAGGTAAGACCGTGACTTGCTAAACCTGATTTATGCTCTGAGCGTAAAGCTCGTTAGGAGAGTGAGGAGTCAGTCAGCGGATTACATCGAGGCCCGCAGCTCTGGCTGTAATAAGGCCGGATATAGAGCTGCAACCTACCGTCGATGTCAGAGTAATTTTTGTCTTGCAAACGGGATGCGTTCATATAGAGCA
>NZ_FPBJ01000081.1 GCF_900116635.1 Xenorhabdus koppenhoeferi
TCAGACTGGCGACGACGGCATCAATACCGGGCACAACAATGTCATTATCGTCGCCGGGAAGATCATCGGCTTACAGAACAATTACGGCTGTAGTAGTAATCACTGTCGTCATGTTCAGAAGTCAGCACGATGTCCTGAAAATCATCATTCATTTCGCGTGCGCCGTGAGCCAGCACGATGCTGGGCAGTTTGCCGTTTTTGGTATCGAACATTCGGTGGTAGTGTTTAGCGATTCGGCCAAACATCGCGTTGGAGGTAGCCATTGTCGGCAGGCCAAAATAGAAGCCGTCCGCGGCACCGGTTTGCATTAATCGATGGGTCAGGGCGAGGGCAGCTTCTGTTTTACCCGCTCCGGTCACATCCTCCAGAATAAAAAGTTGTGGGGAGTCATCAATCGGGACTTCCTCCGACCATTTTTGCAGCGGAGTTGGTGCAAAGTGGTAATAATCCTGGATAGATGTGTAAGGCGATATGACGGGTGTGTTGTAGATATCATTACCATTCAGGGCAATTTGAGCCTGTTTTTGGGTGATACACCAGTATTCTGACAGCGAAAGAGCTTGGGTCTGGTAACGGAAATACTTGCAGTCAGAACCTATCCAATCAGCCAGTACGACAATACCGGCAAGCTGCCAGCTTACTTGTTTCAGCTTAAGTCGCCACTCTTTTGAGAGTAATTTTTCCAGCGGCAGATGAGGTTGAAAAAGTGCAAGCAGATCATGGGTAAATGCCGCGGCATCGTCAACATTTCGGGCATCAGTGAAATCGACACTATCTTCACATCGATTATCATCAATCGGTTTACCATGATGCCCGAGCATACACTGCATTAAAACCATCAGCGTTTTCTGTGCTCGTTTCTGCGGCGCTTTTCCGCTGAATGGCAGGTCACTATTGCCGGTTAAAGCAATCAGTACATCATCCCGGATTTTCTGCCAGAAAAATAACCCCAGTCGATCATGCCTGAAGTATCTGGAATCGTAGGGTTTAAGCTGGTCGGGTTTAATGAGGTCAGTATTTTCTGGGGAATATAATTGCTGAAATGCCGAAGCAAATTTACCGATATCATGCAGTGCCAGAAAAAAGGCAAATAAATTTTGGAATGTTTCTGGTGATACTTCCAAAAAATCAGCAAGGTCTTGGGTGATTTTTTTGTGTGGAGACAATAATAAGTGACCTGCTGCCGCGACATCCAGACAGTGATAAGCCAGAAGATGATATTCTTCGTCAGAATAGGGATTCTTTTTGGCTTTGCCCCAATATTGGTTGAGGTGGGCAAAGTTATTGATTAGCTCAGGCATATTTTTTTGCGTTGAAATAAAATTCCAACCTGACTCCATTAATATAAGATTTGTTAATCTTGCTTGTTATATATATTGGCTGAAACTAAGTAAATAGCCATCTGAATTTTGAACGAGGAGTTCTCTCTGATAGTGTTTATCTCTATACGCTAGCTTTCGTTTCAGATAGTTAGTTTCTTGTTGGAGTTGAGTTATCACATTGGCTGAATTTAAGGCCAATACCTCTTTGCGTTATTTATACAAGGTGCTTTTTGATATGGGTTCTTTTTAGCAATTTCGCCGTAACCCCTCGCCCTCATCGGGCGAGGATATAAGGCCTAAGACGCGATAGCGGCTTAATCTGGGGTCGCCTGACTCTCCACATAAGCCTTTAACGTTTCAATTGTTGCACCGCCAGCAGTGCAAGCGAAGTATGAA
>NZ_FPBJ01000078.1 GCF_900116635.1 Xenorhabdus koppenhoeferi
CCGCTGACGAACACGCTCGTCAGGTATTTGGCGAGCGTATCCGCCATCATGAGCAGGCGGGCAAACAGATTGTTTATCTGGATGAAAGCGGCTTTGAGCAGTCCATGCCACGTACGCATGGCTATTCGTTAAAAGGGTCCCGCTGTTTTGGTTTACATGACTGGCAGCACAAAGGCCGCATTAATGCCATTGGTGCTATCATTAAAAATACCTTTGTGACCTTAAGTTTGTTTGCCGGAACCATTAATGCGAATGTGTTTCATGCCTGGCTGACACAAGATTTGTTGCCGAAGCTCCCTAAGGGGACAGTGATTGTGATGGATAATGCCCCTTTCCATAAACGCGGTGACACGCGAAAAGCGATAACCGATCACGGATGCCAGTTAGAATGGCTTCCGCCTTACAGCCCAGATTTAAATCCTATCGAAAACAAATGGGCTGAAACAAAAACAACAAGAAGACGAGAAAGATGCTCTATTGATGAGCTGTTTACAGAGCATGTGACTTATGTCTGATTATATTGATTCTGCTATACATTCTTACCGCCATATCCGCGCCTTCTTCGCTACCGAACTGCTCAAAGGCGATCCCCTCAACATGGTTTGCTAACATTAGGCGCTCGGCTGATGGATATACCGTGATTGAAGACACGCCATTAACGTAAATAGCCCCGGTATCAGCGCCTCCTTTGCCGTTATCAACCTCACAAGTGCCGTTTCTGTCTATTTGCTCTTGCACAAATGAGGCTGATACTATCCATCGCCACAACATCAACTGCTGTTCACTGGTCGGCGCATAAAAATCCGCTTTCCAGCCATGAAAAATAGTCAGCACTAAATCAAAGCCCAGCAATAAATCATGGTCATATTTACCTGCATCCAACGATTTCAACGCTTCCGCATAACCTATGGTTTCACTGTTTTCCGCCTCAGTGAGGACAATGACGCCATACTTTCCGTAATCAAATTCAGTGTGTTGTTTTGCTGCGCCCATGATTACTCCTGCTGGTTTGGTGTGATGTTTGCTCATTATTTACCCTCCGGGGTATAAATTGCTTTGTCGTGGTGGTACTCGCCGTTCCATGATTTCTTCATCGGCAGCTCACCTTTCATGTACAGGGCGTACAGACGATGGCAGCCTTTCTCCAGCAATACGGCTGTGCGAGTGATAAAAGGGTCTTGTCCGTGAGGCTTTATCTCGTTTTCGTCTTCGGTGAGATAACGGTCACGGGCATAAGAGGCGACACGCCAGCGCGGTTTTTTCTCCGGATCTTTCTGTTCGTTGTAAAGCCAGTTACGCTCCATTGCCCACCACATGATTTTGGCGGTATTCACTCCGTTCAGGCCTTTACAGAAAGCGGGCAGGGTCATGCCTTTGGTAAAATGTTTTTCCAGACTGTCCACCGTTGTACTCAGGGTTTTATTTTCCCCCTCAAGGCGTTCAACATTTTCGGCATAGACAGACAGCATTGAACGTAACTTCGCTGGGTTACTTAACAGCTCGGCTTCTGTGGTGATGGCATCGCGACGGGTGAAGTAGAATTCGGTCAGGTCGTCGAAGTAACCCCATGCCTGATCGGTTTCCAGCATTTTGGAGTGATTCGCTGCACCGCGTTCTGTCCAGAGAATGAGGTTTCTTGTATGTTTGTTAACTGACCCAAAGTTATTGGGGCAGTTTTTAAATTGTTGTAATTCTTCACCTTCTAATTTGAAGTAATGTTTTCCTTCCTCAAATCGAGATTTGTTGTTAGTAAAGTTCATCTGAATGTTTTTTACATCAGTTCCATACCCTGCAGCTAATCGCTCGGTATCAACAACGCGCTGACCGCGATATTCGACGATCTGCAATTCTTTGGCGGGTATAAGAGTTAATTCGTTTTTCTTAGTCATTATTTACTTCCTTAATTTCAATTTTCATTTTCTTGGCATAACGACGCATGGAGCGATTAAGTGGCATTAATACGTTTCCGTCATTTGTCGAATAAGGTTCAATAAATTTTTTGGAGTTAACATAGTCATTCGTGGAACCTTCTTTTATTTGAAAGAGATAAGGTATTGTCATGCCTTCAAATTGTTGTTGTGTTTTACTTCTTTTCCCCTTTGCCATTACCACCCCTCCCGGATAATAATTTTTGCTTGCCGAATACAACGGGAACCGTTTTTAATACATTCCTGTTCTTGGTTTTTATTTTGAGAGAATGAAAGTGCTTCACCCATTTATCAGCAGCACGGCGAAATAAACCTTTCAGCTCTAGTACTACAGCCGTAATCCATATTGTGCCATGATGGGGCTCTTCTTCCTTAAATAAAAGGCGGTGTCACATGTCATCCCCTGCCAAAATC
>NZ_FPBJ01000076.1 GCF_900116635.1 Xenorhabdus koppenhoeferi
CCGCTGACGAACACGCTCGTCAGGTATTTGGCGAGCGTATCCGCCATCATGAGCAGGCGGGCAAACAGATTGTTTATCTGGATGAAAGCGGCTTTGAGCAGTCCATGCCACGTACGCATGGCTATTCGTTAAAAGGGTCCCGCTGTTTTGGTTTACATGACTGGCAGCACAAAGGCCGCATTAATGCCATTGGTGCTATCATTAAAAATACCTTTGTGACCTTAAGTTTGTTTGCCGGAACCATTAATGCGAATGTGTTTCATGCCTGGCTGACACAAGATTTGTTGCCGAAGCTCCCTAAGGGGACAGTGATTGTGATGGATAATGCCCCTTTCCATAAACGCGGTGACACGCGAAAAGCGATAACCGATCACGGATGCCAGTTAGAATGGCTTCCGCCTTACAGCCCAGATTTAAATCCTATCGAAAACAAATGGGCTGAAACAAAAACAACAAGAAGACGAGAAAGATGCTCTATTGATGAGCTGTTTACAGAGCATGTGACTTATGTCTGATTATATTGATTCTGCTATAGTTTCTTCAATAAGATTAGAGGGCTTATATCAGCTGTACTAGTGTGATTACCGAGGGAGACTGACGGACTAATTACTGAGGGACTTTGTCGTTCCAGCATACCAGTCTCCGCATAGAACTCTCAACTAATCATCATCGCTAAGCAGCCGCTAGCGATGATTTTGCTCTCTCTACTCGCGAGGCTACAGTATTGAGCTTATGTCTCAGCCAGATACACCGAACCGTGGACTGGTTTATCTCTATCCCGTACTTTTTCCTGAGTTGGGCTGCGATCTGAACTTGGCCCAGATGTGGGTTTTCCAACGGGAAGGCAATCACCGTTTCCTCCCGTTCTTTTGGCGTTCGGTTTTTGTGGTGATGGCCTGGATTGAGAGTGCGCTTTAACGCGAGTGGGCCTTTTTCTTTGAGTAGCTTGTGATTCTTATAGAGAGTTTCTCGTGAGCAGCCACTGAGGCGAGCCGATTCAGATACATTACCCAGTTTTTCTGCCAGGGCTATTGCATCCAGTTTTCTTTGGATTTCTAAGTCATACATCGTAGGCTGTGTCGGCTCTATCACCTCAGATATCATCAATTTTCGGCCAGCGAAGTAGGCAACGATGCTGCCATCATAATGCTTTCGGACTTCTATTTTTTCTGGTGAGTGATAGAGTGTTGTGCTTTAATATAAAACGCCCGATGAAGTCCATTATCAGGCGTTAAGTAAAAATAGTGTCAACGTATATCAGGACTAGGCATATGCATTTATTGCAAAAAATTAGCTTCTACGATTCTTGATAGCCTGAGACAACTGGCGAAGTAACGTTTCCGTATCTTCCCAACCAATACAAGCATCTGTCACACTTTGACCGTACACCAAAGGTTCCTCACTCTCCAGACTCTGATTTCCTTCAACCAGATGGCTTTCAACCATAACCCCAATAATTGCATCTTCACCGCCAGAGATCTGAGCACAAACATCTGCTCCAACATCCATTTGTCTTTTAAACTGCTTCGAGCTGTTTGCATGACTGAAATCAATCATCACGCTAGGTGCCAGCCCTGCTTTCTCCAGTCCTTCTTTAACAGCACTGACATGTTCAGCACTGTAATTCGGCTCTTTACCACCGCGCAGAATAATATGGCAGTCTCGGTTGCCTGTTGTATTAACAATGGCGGAATGACCCCATTTTGTGACAGACAGGAAACAGTGTGGTGAGCTGGCTGAGTTAATGGCATCAATAGCGACTTTAATCGTACCATCTGTGCCATTTTTGAAACCAACCGGGCAAGAAAGCCCAGAGGCTAATTCACGATGAACCTGAGATTCCGTTGTACGTGCACCTATCGCACCCCAGCTCATGAGATCAGCCAAATACTGGGGAGTAATCATATCTAAGAATTCGCCCGCCGTTGGCAGCCCCATATTATTAATTTCGAGCAATAACTTACGGGCGGTACGTAACCCATTATTGATGTTAAAACTACAATCCATATTTGGATCATTAATCAATCCTTTCCAACCTATGGTTGTACGGGGTTTTTCAAAATAAACCCGCATAACAATTTCCAAATCGGTTTTCAATTCTGCACGCAATTTATTCAAGCGTCCCGCATATTCCAACGCTGCTTGAGGATCATGAATTGAACATGGACCAATTACTACCAATAGACGATCATCTTCACCAATTAAAATATTATGAATAGATTCACGTGCCTTGTGAACCGTATCAGCACTATCTTCTGTCGCAGGAAATTTTTCGAGTAATGCAACTGGTGGTAGTAATTCTGTTATTTTTCTTATTCTTACATCGTCATTTTGGTAGTTCATTGTCCCTTCACCTAATGTGTTTACAGTTATTTGAAATAATTTTGTAATCTCAATCTAACTGTTAGGCCCAATGCTGTAAATAATCTTCGCGAGTAAAGAGTAAAAAAAGAAGAGTTATTTTTATAAAAAATATTGTTCAACGTAAAAGTAATGTTGATTCAGATATATATATACACGTCGTCTTTCAAGTTGCAGCTTTGTTGGCTACGCTCGCTCACCCCGGTCACATATAGCAGAATCAATATAATCAGACATAAGTCACATGCTCTGTAAACAGCTCATCAATAGAGCATCTTTCTCGTCTTCTTGTTG
>NZ_FPBJ01000075.1 GCF_900116635.1 Xenorhabdus koppenhoeferi
AGTAAAAGCTCCGCCTTGTGGTCACGTTCATACTTCGCTTGCACTGCTGGCGGTGCAACAATTGAAACGTTAAAGGCTTATGTGGAGAGTCAGGCAACCCCAGATTAAGCCGCTATCGCGTCTTACGCCTTATATCCCCGCCCGATGAGGGCGAGGGGTTACGGCGAAATTGCTAAATCACCACCACCACGCACATGCACCAGCGCATAGACAAAACCACGATCCAACAAACTCAGCAGTGCGGAACTGAAATAGGGGTCCATGCTGATGCCATAAGCACCATAACCGTAAATCAGGATCGGGTTCTCACCTTTTTTGAACAGAGATTTGTGGTACACCAATGAAACAGGTACTTCCACACCATCACGCGCTTTTATCCAAATGCGCTGACTTTCATAATTCTCTTTGTTGAAGCCTTTAACTTCCTGCTGTTTCAATAGTTCACGCTCACCTGTCTGCATATCCCACTGGAATACAGAACTTGGCGTTGTCATGGATGAATAGCTGTAGCGCAGTAAGTTAGTATCCGGCTCAGGATTATAACTCAATGAGGCCATATAGGCCGGATCATCAAATTGTACGCGCTTTTCCTGCTTAGTTTTCCAATCAATCTGACGGATTGACGATAATCCTTTGGTACGTTCTTGTAAAACCAGCCAGTTGTTGAACAACGCAAAGTTTTCCAGATCCGTATTTTCCTGTGGAGCAATAACGGTTTCCCACAGTTTATCGATGGCGCTTGTCCGATATAAACCAAATAGTGGGTTTTCATGGTTAGAGCGGATATAAAACTGTCCACGGAAATGATCGAGATCATATTCACGTCCCGCCTGACGGGCAGAGAAAACTTGCGGCTCTGTTTGCGGATTATTAGCATCAATCAGGCGATATTCTGAAGTTGAGTAACTTGAACTCGAAATCAAAATATAATCAAGCGAAGTACTTTCCGAAATTGACAGATAAAAACGATCATCTTCTTCCTGATAAACCTTTTTATCCTGCTTGGTATTCGTGCCATATTGATGGCGGAATAACTGATAAGGCAATAAAGTTTGTGCATCCCTGCGCACATAAAACAGGGTATTGCCATCATTGGCCCACAAAATATTACCGGACGTATTTTCTATGGCATTATTCTGCCAGTCAGCATCGGCAAAATTCTTAAATGAGATTTGGAAATTACGGCGCCCTTGGGTATCTTCTGCCACCGCAATGCGCTTGTTATCTAACGTAACTGCAAATCCGCCAATTTGATAAAATTTATGGCCTTTTGCCCGCTCGTTGCCATCAACCATAACCTGCCAGTCAGATGAGTTATCGGCAGGCTTACGCTGATAAATCGGGAAATCCTTCCCTGCTTCGTAAACGGTACGATAAATATACCCATTATAAGTATAAGGAACAGATTGATCTTCTTTACTCATTCTGTCAGTCATTTCTTTATACAGGATTTCCCGCAATTCCTGACCTGTTTTCAGCATCTGCTTGGTATATTGATTTTCAGCCGTTAAGTAATCAATGACATTTTTGTCCTGACGGTTGTCATCGCGCAGCCAATAGTAATTATCGATGCGGGTATCTCCGTGGATCTCCATCTTATGCGGCTGTTTTGTCGCCATAGGTGACACCATATTTTCCTCCGTTGCGATAGTGGCACAACTATTGCTCAACAAACTTCCTCCCAACAAAAAGCCGAGCATGGCTCTTTTACTGCTACTGCGCATTATCTTTTTTATAGGTGATGAAAATACCGTTTCATACTGTGACATGCCATCAATCCTGTATTTTTATTGAGACAAAGAAAAATCTATCGGCAGTTCAACCGTAATCCTGCCATTAGTTAAAATAATATCGGGCGGAGCAGGCAAAGGCTGTGCTCTTTCCAATACCATTTTTGCTTCCCTGTTGAGTGAATTAGTCCCTGAATGCCGGGTCAATTCACTGTCAATCACGCTTCCTAATCGATTAACCGTAAATCTCACCATCGGATGTCCTGTTCGTTTTCTTCTCTGCGCATCTACTGGGTATCTTTTATAGCGATTAAGATGCCCGGTAACTTCTGCTTGCCAGACCACCGTGGCATCAGCAATAGTATCTGAATTACTGTCATAAGATGCCGCAGTGCGGACGGCCACATTATTTGCTGCGGCGCTACTGGTCGTGGGTGCCACGCTACTGTGTGATTTTTCACTTTCCTGTTCTTTTGCTTTCACTCGCTTCACAGGCTGTGTTTTTTTCGGCGCATCTTGCTCTTTCTGTTTTTTCTTTTGCTTATTCACTAAGAGCTGGGCATTCTCATTTACATCCAGTTTCGGCATGTGAATTTCATCAGCCTTGCTTTCCTGCTGCTTACTGGCAACAGATAACTGTTGTTCAACGCCAATCGGCTGATTCTGTACTTTATTTATTGCTTCTGTTTGCGTTGACAGTTCAACCATAACCGCAGGAGGAGGCAGTAATTCTTCGATATCAACATCTGCGGGTTTGTAGACTAGCCAGCTTACAACCAAAGCGTGAAGTGTGATCGCTGCAAGAAAGGATTTTGTCACGTGGCTTGTGTGAGCATTTTGATACGTGTTGTACGTCAACATCTCTTTAATAGCACATTATGTCAATAATAAATGGGTATCTTGGATTCGCCTAATAAGTGCAATTTCTAAGAAAGGCGGTCAGTTGCTATAGTAGGCATCTTTCTCGCCAAAGGAAAATGCGCTATGGCCTAT
>NZ_FPBJ01000074.1 GCF_900116635.1 Xenorhabdus koppenhoeferi
TAGGCCATAGCGCATTTTCCTTTGGCGAGAAAGATGCCTACTATAGCAACTGACCGCCTTTCTTAGAAATTGCACTTATTAGGCGAATCCAAGAAATATATTTATATTCAGGAGTTGTAACAATGGAAGAGCAAGCAAGCTACAATTCTATTGGTGAGCATTATGAAAAATTTTCCAATACGGTCGCTCAACGGCAATCTGAGCTTCGAGACATAATCAATATGGTCGGAGACATACAGGGAAAGTCAGTTTTGGATTTAGCTTGCGGGTATGGTTATTATGGACGGGAATTACACCGGCGCGGTGCTTCAAAAGTGGTTGGCATTGATGTCTCTGAAAAAATGATTGAACTCGCCAAAGCCAAATCTACACAATACGGTGATAATATTGAATTTCATGTACAAGACGTATGTGCAATGCAATTAGATGAAAAATTCGATATCGTCATAGCTGCTTTCTTATTCCACTATGCACAATCCACTGACGAGCTCGAAGCTATGTTTCAGGCTGCGGCTAACCATTTAAAACCTTCTGGTAAACTGATTGCTTGCATGGCTTCCCCGGATTATCAATTGAAAAATGGAAACTGTGATAATTATGGTTTCAAAATTTTGAGTGAAGAGCTTTGGCAAAATGGTGTCCGTTATCAGGCAGAGTTCTTGACAACGCCCCCAAGCCCTTTCACATTTTATCGCTGGAGCCGTGAAGATTACGAAAACGTCACTAAAAAAGTAGGATTTCATCATATTCACTGGCAAAAGCCAACGGTCTTAGAAGATGATTTAAAACGTTACCCCCAAGGTTTTTGGGATATTTATCTGCAAAACTGTGTTCATACCGGGCTTGTTTGTCAGTTTTAAGCTCACTTGTATTGTCTCGCATTTCTGGTGTGATAGTTATAATATCAAAATAGATAATTTCCCTTTGTAAGAATTAAAAAATTGCCGGGTTTGTAGCCCGGCTTTAGCCACAATACATTTATATTTTTTATTATGTTTTTTCGGGTAAACAATGTCATTTCACCCTCGCTGCTATTAATTAACTGCATCCGGTATCAGTAACTTTGCTGCTGCGAAAGGTGACAGAGTCAATGAATAAGTTGATTCCGTAGACAGCACAAGAGCAGCACAACGTTGGGCAAAATGCACACTTTCTTCAAAATCCATACCTGCTAATGTGCAATGGACCAATCCTGCCATCATTGCATCCCCGGAGCCGGTGGTATTGATAAGATTGACAGGGAGTGCCGGAGAATGGCCTGATACATAATCTAACTCACTGTAATAAACCCCTTCAGCCCCCATGCTTAAAATAACCCTTTGAACACCTTGTTCATGAAACCATAAAGTTACCGATTTAGCCTTTTCCATTGAGTTAATTTTAATGCCACTGATTTTCTCTGCCTCCAATTTATTCGGTCGAATAGTATGAATGTACGATAACCAATTACGTACTATTCCGGCTTTATGCGCTGAAACTGGATTGACAAATACAGGTACGTCGCCCGAATTTTTAAATAACCATTCCAGTGCCTCTTCGGTTAAATTACAGTCTATAACCAGTAATCCCGCTCGCTGAATGAGCGATTTAGATTTATTCAATAACTCAGGAGTAAGTTTTTTCAAAATATCCATATCACTCACGGCTGTCTGGAATTCACCCTTGCTATCAATGATTGAATTATAACTTGATGTTCTTTCATCATTGAGTATGTGAGAGTGGCTAACGTCTACGCCCGCTAATCGGGTTTCTCTAAAAAGCCGTTTTCCATAGGCATCATCACCAAAGACAGAAATCAGATAACTCTCATTTTTTAATGTGGCAATGTTATGTGCAATATTTCGTGCGACACCGCCTAACGTATATTTTATTTTCCCTGGGTTGGAATCTTTCTTAAGTAATTCAGTTGACGCTAAACTGGTAATGTCCATATTGGAGGCACCAACGGTTACGGCATAATTTCCACTGGAAAAAATATAACCTTTTCCCATGATGTGTCCTTTTTTTTGTAAATTCAAAATTAATCCTGCTTCGCTTGAACGGCTAATACCAAATTCATCTGCTATTTCTTTTTGGGCAAGACAGGGATTTCTCCTAAGAAGCTGTAATATTCTAAACTCCAGATTATTCATCTTCTTAATATTCCGCCCTTTATTATTGGTTAACATGGTTGTTTTTATTCCATTGTTGAATGTCAGTAAAGCTAATTTTTCTATATTGTGTTTGTAGTGAGAAAGCGATCGTAAACTGAATGATATATTATTTTTCATTAATAATGTGATTATAATCTCAAATTTTGTTCCAAAAAATAACCCATTATCAGAATTTAAAAAAATTAGCAAGGTAACCATATTTTATTCTGATTATTTATGATTAAAATCAAAGCATTAGATATGTTTTCCATTATTTCAAACTTTTGCCTTTTCTTCATTTTTTTTAAAATTCGTGAAATTAAAGGATGTTTTAAGTTACATTAAAATGTGATTAAAAACACGTTTTTTTAAAAACATCGTGGAGGATTTAAATTATTGTTATCAAGTAATGGATTTTATATTTTAGTAATATTTTTTATTATAGTGTTACAGATGAATCACTATGTTTTCTCTTAATTATAATTATTGGAATTCTTATTTTACAAATAAAAAATATCTATTAATTATAATAACCAATGTTTATTTATGTTTGACTAACACATCTTTTGGTTCGTGTTGTGCTTTAATAAATTCGGACACTTTGGTAAAGGAATAGAATGACTTTAATTAAGGTCTCTTTATGAAACGAAATCACCCCAAAAATTTAC
>NZ_FPBJ01000073.1 GCF_900116635.1 Xenorhabdus koppenhoeferi
TATAGGCCATAGCGCATTTTCCTTTGGCGAGAAAGATGCCTACTATAGCAACTGACCGCCTTTCTTAGAAATTGCACTTATTAGGCGAATCCAAGCAGCACATTAAATACATACTGTACTGATTTTTTGGAATACATCAGAGTTAGTGTTTAACCATCAAGTTACGGTTACGCCTGAACGCGAACACATTCACCATTAAAGGCAACAGCTTTACCGGCAGTAATTTTGCAGCGTTTGCGAGTCTCAACTTGTCCATCAACTTGAACTAAACCCTCTGCAATCACAATTTTTGCCGCAGCACCACTTTCACTCCACCCTTGTAACTTCAGCAAATCACACAATTCGACATAAGGGTGACTATCTAAATAAAAAATTTCCATCAATAACCTTCAGTTGTATCTACATCATGATATTCCTCGCAAGCTTGCAAGGTATTTTGAATCAATGTCGCAACAGTCATTGGACCGACACCTCCTGGCACAGGAGAAATCCAACTGGCGCGTTCGGATGCGTTATCGAAATCAACATCACCGATGACTTTGCCATTTTCCAGACGATTGATACCAACATCAATCACAATCGCATCCGGTTTAATCCACTCACCGGGAATAAAATTCGGCTTTCCGACAGCAACGATCAGTAAATCAGCCTGTTCAACATGCTGACGCAGATTTTTGGTAAAACGATGCGTTACCGTAGTTGTACAGCCAGCCAACAGTAATTCAAGGCTCATTGGACGCCCGACAATATTGGAGGCACCGATGATAACTGCATTTAGCCCATAGGTATTGATATTGCAGCGCTCAAGCAGCGTTACAATTCCACGGGGAGTGCACGAGCGTAGTTTTGGCGAACGCTGGCACAGACGACCAATATTATAAGGATGGAAACCATCCACATCCTTATCGGGATGAATACGTTCCAGTACTTTGACATTATCAATGCCGGCAGGTAAGGGAAGTTGAACTAAAATACCGTCGATTTCCGTATCGGCGTTCAGGTTATCTATCAGGGAGAGTAATTCGGCTTCACTGGTGGTATCAGGTAAGTCATAAGAGCGGGACATAAAACCAACTTCCTCGCAAGCACGACGTTTACTTGCGACATAAATCTGAGAAGCGGGGTTTTCTCCCACTAAAACGACGGCAAGACCCGGCGCTCGTTTCCCGACGGTAACACGTTGTCTGACTTTTTCTGCAACTTCGCTTCTGATTGTCTGCGCAATCGTTTTCCCATCAATAATTTTTGCTGACATGTATTTAAGATTCCATCATCAAGTATAGGAATAGAGGCTATTTTGTCAGAACATGAAGCGCCTGTCAGTTTTATTGATAATAATAAAATGAACATATGGGCAAAAGACCATTGACTCATTTCATTATGCCCGTATAATTCCGTCCCACATCAACGCATTAGTGATGTTGATTATTTTGCATACCATATGCGCCCTTAGCTCAGCTGGATAGAGCAACGGCCTTCTAAGCCGTAGGTCACAGGTTCGAATCCTGTAGGGCGTACCATTTAAAATCAAGCACTTACACCTACTTTGCAACTACAATTTTTCCCGACTGGGACGGATTTGGGACGAGATTTCCAAAAAGCTCATCAATTTGACGCGCGTGTTCAGTCAAATGATTAGGTGCTAAATGAGCATAGCGCCTCACCATTTCGATTGATTCCCATCCGCCCATCTCTTGCAAAATTGACAATGGAACGTCTGACTGAACCAACCAGCTAGCCCACGTATGCCTCAGATCATGAAATCGGAAATCTTCTATTCCAGCTCGCTTTAATGCGGAATTCAATGCCGTGTTATCATCAACACGCATCTTTCTGATATTAGGCATTACTATTCCATCGGGATTAGTTGATGATTTAGTATGGACGAACACCCACTTATTATGATTTCCTATCTGGGCACGTAACACCCTGCAAGCGGTTTCGTTTAGGGCTACCCCTATAGCCCTAGCCGATTTACTTTGGTCTGGGTGTATCCATGCTACTTGTCTCTGCATATCAATTTGAGACCATTCAAGATTGATAATGTTTGAACGCCTTAATCCCGTTGCCAGTGCGAACTTGACGATTGACTGTAAAGGTTCGGGGCATTCATCAATTAATCTTTGGGCTTCGTGAGGCTCTAACCATCTGACACGTTTATCTCTGACGGCTGGAACCTTGATCACGGGTGCTTTCTCTAACCATTTCCAATCTCGTTCAGCCGCCCTTAGCAGAGACTTCATCAATGATAAGTGTTTTGCTTTGGTCGCTACCGAGACGGAAACTTCTGTATATGCAGGGACTTCTTTTCCTTTTTTCTGGGCTGCTGTAACACGACTTTCCCATCGCTGCTTAGATTTGCGGTTTCTCATTTTGCTGATTGCCGTATAAATCCTGGCTTCGGTGATATCCTTTAGTCTTACTCCTTCGAAATATTCCAACCAGAACGCCATACGGCCTTTATCATCATCCAGTGATTTCTTATCAGCTTTTTCCTCGATCCATCGCAAGCATGCCTCATCAAAGGTCACATCAGGGAAATCACCCAACCTTTCTATGCGCCATAATTCGGCCTTTCTTCGGTCGTGCAACTCCTGAGCTTGCTTTTTGTCCGTTGTCCCAAGAGACTCCTTAATTCTTTTGCCGCTTGGCGTCGTGTAGTTCCCATACCACGTATTTCCTCTACGGAAGATTGACATTGTTTATCTCCTTTCTCTGTCGCATCTACCGCGCTCACAATCACAGTTTGGATCGGATTGTTGATTGCTGCAATACATGCGGCGCGTGTAAATAAATAAGGTGAGTTTGGCTTGGTGGGGTTCTTCTTGGTGTAGGCTATTTTACCTATCTGACACCATAGGGATAATGTGTCCACATCAATCCCTATGAGCGCTGCTGCTTTTTTTCTGGATAAGGTTATGCTTTCTATCTCATTATTATCAGTGATGAGTCTCATTGCTTCATCTCCTTATCAATCATATCTACATAGTGTCGTAGCCACATCACAGGCAGGAATTTACTCTTCTGATGTGGCGACATAACGGTTTCAAATCGGGGCAGGTGTTGGGTGAGTATTGCGTCGGTTTGCTGGTCGGTACGTTTCTTGATTGTGAGTAGCTCGTTTCGGCACTCCCTCGCCGCCTGTCTCCGTACATTTTCGAGTGTGTTAGGTATTGTTAAACTTTTCTGCCAGTTCTCTGGCGATTACCTCTAACCTGTCGCTGAGCTGTTGCAGTGTTTTGATGTCATC
>NZ_FPBJ01000070.1 GCF_900116635.1 Xenorhabdus koppenhoeferi
GAACAGGCCCCCGCCCACCTGCTGCATGTTTACGGGCCGACAGAAACCACCACATTCGCCACGGCCTACGACATTCCAGTGATCGAAGATGAAAATGAAAACGGAACACTCCCTATCGGGCAGCCTATCAGTAATACCCGCATTTATATCCTGGACAAACTGGGCCGGCCCGTTCCCATTGGGGCGGCGGGGGAAATCCATATTGGGGGCGATGGCGTTGCCCGCGGTTATCTGAATCGCCCTGAACTGACGGCGGAGCGTTTCCTCACCGATCCGTTCTCCCCGGAGCCGGGAGCAAGGATGTATAAAACCGGTGATCTCGCCCGCTGGTTGCCAGACGGCAATATCGAGTACCTTGGCCGCAATGATTCTCAGGTCAAGCTGCGCGGTTTCCGCATTGAGCCGGGTGAAATCGAAAGTGCCCTTGTTTCCCACCCACAAGTCAAGCAGGCCGTCGTGATTGACCGTGAGCATCGCGGGAATAAAGTACTGGTTGCGTATCTGGTCACAGAAAGTGCACTGTCTGATGATATCTTGATTAAATATCTCTCCTCTCGTTTGCCGGAATATATGGTTCCTGCCAGTTTTACTCGCATTGAGTCCATGCCGCTGACCCAAAACGGTAAAGTGGATCGCCGTGCCTTACCTGAACCAAGTTGGGGAAACAGGGATAACTATGTCGCGCCCCGCAATGCACTGGAAAACCAGCTATGTGCTATCTGGAAAGAAGCATTGGGGCTGGAATACATCGGCATTGAAGATAACTTTTTCCGCATTGGCGGGGATTCAATTGTCAGTATCCAGTTAGTCTCCAGACTGCGTCAGGCCGGCTTCTCCCTTCAGGTTAAATCGATTTTTGCAGCACCAACCGTGGCTCAGTTAGCTCAATTGTTAATACAAACTTCTGCTACAGAAAAAGTTGTTGCGGAGCAGGGTTTATTGAATGGGGAATTTGGCCTGTTGCCTATCCAGCAAACATTCCTCAACTGGAATTTATCGAATCCGCACCATTGGAATCAGGCATTTATGATTCAGATCCCAGGTAATATCAGATCCACACAGATTGAACAGGCCCTGATAACACTGGCTGAGCGACATGATATGCTGCGTACGCGCTTTTTAGATACCGAAAACGGCTACCGTCAGTATTATTCTAAGGAAACATCCGCTTCATCCCCCCTTTTACAGTACTGCGATATTCGTGAATTAAATAAGGCAGAACTGCATCAACAATTGACCCGATGGCAAAGCGGGTTCGATTACAACAACGGGCCATTATGGCAAGCGGGGCATCTGACCGGATACTCTGATGGCAGCGCCCGGCTGTTCTTCGCATTCCACCACCTGATTATTGACGCTGTATCGTGGCGAATTATTGCTGAAGATATGCGTCTGTTATTACAGGGCATGACTTTGCCACCGAAAACCAGCAGTTATCGGCAATGGGTAGCCGCCGTCCGCCATTATGCTCAACAGCATCAAAGTGAAGTGTCCTACTGGCAACGGATGATAACAGGAAGCAGTATCAAACCCGCGCCGGATAACGTCACTCAACACCCGTTAAGCATTTCTGCTGGGATGACAGACATCCTGCTGCATGAAGCCAATGCTGGTTATCACACTGAAATTAACGATTTACTGCTGAGCGCACTGACAATGGCCTTGCAGGAGACGTTCTCACGCGCCGTAAACGACATCATTCTGGAAGGTCATGGACGGGAGTCGATTGATAACTTATTGGATCTTTCCGAAACCGTCGGCTGGTTCACAACCATGTATCCTGTTCGTCTGGAAATGCAGGCGGATATTGCAGAAACCATTATTCACACCAAAGAGATGCTGCGTGGCATACCAAACAAAGGCATTGGTTACAGCGCATTACATCAAGCCGGCTATCTGACAGGCGATTTGCCGGCGATCAGTTTCAACTACCTCGGACAGTTAGGAGGTGCCAGCCATCAAGACTGGGCCATCACCAGCGATGATAGTGGCGATATGATAGCCAAAGAAAACGGCAGCCACTTACTGCTGAGCATCAATGGCGCGGTGCTGGCCGGAAAACTGCAATTCAGTGTGGATTCCCGCTTGCCGCAAACTCAGACAGCCGTGTTTATCAAAGCCTTTGAACAAGCACTCAATAACATCATTAAGACTGGTCAAAATCAGGCCCAATCCGGGAGCATAAAAACTCCCAGTGATTACGGCATCAAGGGTGTTTCGATGGAGCAACTCAACCAGCTTACTCATCGCTTTAATCATGTAAGTCATGAAAACCCGCACCACAACTCAGAAAAGAAAACTATTTTGGACGTATAAAAAATGTTGATGCTATTTAAAGAACTTAACAAAAATCATGTATCAGTATGGGTCTGTGAGAATAAGTTAAAACTGGCATTTACAGGGGAAGCTCCCCCTGTTCAACTTATTGATGAAGTTAAGCAGAGAAGAGAAAGCCTATTAGATTTTTTAAACGAAAAAAGTATCTTCTCTGAAGAAGAATTTAACCGTTTTATTTCCAATGAAAACCGCACTGACTTGGCGGGTTCTGCCATCTCGCCCCAAAATAAAATTGCAGCGATATTTTCTGCCACCAGCTTGCAGCAGGGCTTTATCTACCATCATCTGGCACAACCAGAGGATGATGCTTACCGTGTACAACTTTTGTTGGATTACCACACTTATGTGGATCTTGCCGTCTATCAGCGAGCATGGTCTCTGGCATCACTGCGTTTTCCTATCCTCAGAACCGCATTTGATTGGGAAGGAAAAATATTACAGATAGTGACAGAAGGTTCCAGTATTGGATCAAAGCATTTTACGACCAAAGATATCAGCCACTTGTCAGAAGAAGAGCGAAACAAGGCGATTGAGGCGATCCAACAAAATGACCGTATCTTGTCTTTTGATTTAAGTCAGCCGGGATTAATCCGTTTCACTTTCATCAAACAGGATGAACAGCTCACAACTGTTTTGGTCACGCTACATCATTGCATTATTGACGGCTGGAGTTACCCGATTTTATTGCAAACCGTGCATGAGTATTACAATGAACTTACGCAAGGACGCACGCCAAAAATAGTGGTAGATAAAGCCTATCTGGCAACCCAGCAATATTATCTGGATCATAAAGCAGAATCCGAGGCTTACTGGGCTGAACGCAAATCTCAATTCGGCAGAATGAATGATTTTTCATCCTTGTTAAGTCATCGTGTTGATTTAATGCAGATAAAAACCGTTGAAAAACCTGCCGAACAGATATTCACGATACAGGGAAACACTTATGAGCAACTAAAAGATACGTGCCGGACCCAGGGAATCACTCTGAATGTGGCACTGCAATTCGCCTGGCATAAACTTCTGCACAGTTACACCGGGGATGAGCAAACCATTGTTGGCACCACCGTATCAGGACGCGATGTTCCCGTGGAGGGAATTGAGTCCAGTGTTGGCTTGTATATCAATACGTTGCCGCTGATGGTGCAGTGGGATCAAGCAGACAGTATCGATGCTGTTTTACAAAATATCCAGAAAGATATTGCCGCACTCAATAGCCACAGTGATATCTCTCTATCTGACTTGCAATCTAATGGAGAACGGTTATTCCATAGCCTGCTGGTCTTTGAAAATTATCCTCTTCCAGAAGCGAACGAAAACAAGGAAGGTATAGAGCACACCCTGACATTCCGCCGTGCTGTCGAAAAAGTAGATTATCCGGTTCTGTTGATGTCCTACGAACACAATAACTGTTTAATAATAAAATTCAGTTATGGTGAAGACTGGCTGACGGAAAAACAGGCACAACGTTTGCTTTGCCAGCTTGAGCGGATTCTGCACGCGGTAGCATACAACCCAGGCCAGCCACATACATCAATAACTTTCCTCGGTAATGAAGAACATCATACTCTGCTGCACAGCTGGAACCAGACGGATGCCCCCTATCCGCAGGACAAGACCCTGCAACAACTGTTTGAAGTGCAGGCCGCCCAACGCCCCGAGGCCATCGCCGTCATATTTGAAGAGCAACGGATAAGCTATGGTGAACTCAACCGGCGTGCCAACCGTCTGGCTCATCACCTGATGGCACTGGGGGTACGGCCGGATGATCGGGTCGCCCTTTGCCTCGAACGTAGTCCGGACATGGTGGCGGGGATACTCGCCATCCTCAAGGCGGGTGGAGCCTACGTGCCGCTCGATCCGGCCTATCCGTCAGAACGACTGGCTTATATGCTTGAAGATGCCGCTCCCGTGGCCTTATTGACGCTGACCCCTCTGGCTGAAAAACTGACCCGCACCATGCCCCGCACCATGCCCCGCACCATCCCGACAATATTGCTCGATAATCAGGCGCTGTGCCTTGAAACCCTGCCGGACAATAATCCTGACACGCCGGCTCTCGGGCTGACATCACGCCATCTGGCCTATGTGATCTACACCTCCGGTTCCACCGGACAGCCGAAAGGCGTGATGGTCGAGCACCGCAGTGTCCTGCGCCTGATTATCAATAATGGCTTTGCCGATATCGGTCCCGATGACTGCATCGCCCATTGTGCCAATATTTCATTTGA
>NZ_FPBJ01000069.1 GCF_900116635.1 Xenorhabdus koppenhoeferi
GATTGCAGCAGTCAGGGTAGTTTTACCGTGGTCAACGTGGCCTATAGTACCAACGTTAACGTGCGGTTTTGAACGTTCAAACTTTTCTTTAGACATTAGGTTGTCCCTCTAAGACACGGAATCGGTGGTTACACCACATCAACCAAGCAATTGCTTGCGAGATATTTACAGGAAGAAAGCCAAGAGATAAGAACATATGAAGTGGTGCTGATAGGCAGATTCGAACTGCCGACCTCACCCTTACCAAGGGTGTGCTCTACCAACTGAGCTATATCAGCACATCTTGGAGCGGGCAGCGGGAATCGAACCCGCATCATCAGCTTGGAAGGCTGAGGTAATAGCCATTATACGATGCCCGCGTGAACTCGGCTACCTGACTTTAATCAGCTGTATCTTGCATCTCAAATGTTTTGTCTGGAGTATAACTCGAGTAGGACACGAACACTCAAGATGGAAACTAATTAATGGTGGTGGGGGAAGGATTCGAACCTTCGAAGTCTGTGACGGCAGATTTACAGTCTGCTCCCTTTGGCCGCTCGGGAACCCCACCTTTCCAAATTTTTAATGGTGCCGACACCAAGAGTCGAACTCGGGACCTACTGATTACAAGTCAGTTGCTCTACCAACTGAGCTATGCCGGCATCAAGTGCTGCGCATTTTAGGTAGAGTTAGCCCCCGATGCAACAAAAAAATTGTTTTTTTTATTCTTTAGCTCACAAAACAATCGCTTTTGATGATATCGATTATTTTCTCAATAGTTTCAGTTCAAATAATCGGCAAAAAACTTTGCAGCAAAGAAAGCAACAAATGTATTTACTGATCATTTTTGGCAAATTATTTGCGTCACCCAATTCTTTTTTTGAAAAAAATAAAAAAATACTGCCAAAAAACAGTCACGGAACTCGAACATTTTTTAGGATTTTGTATTTACCATCAAAAAAATCACTAAAATTATAAAAAATTCTACGCCTGAGATAATGCAACCGATATGATGAGATTTATTTTTTGTCGGATACGGGTGTTTTCAACAACCTGTCCAACCTGCATAGACAGGCAGATGTTGGCTTATGAATAACAAAGAATCTTTTTTGACAACTCCATATTTACAATTTGATCGTGAGCAATGGGCAACATTGCGTGACTCAGTACCTTTAACATTAACAGAAGAAGAGGTGGCTGCTTTAAAAGGGATTAATGAAGAAATCTCAATAGATGAAGTAGTAGAGATTTATCTTCCATTATCACGCCTGCTTAATTTTTATATTAGTTCCAATTTACGGCGACAAGCTGTTCTTGAGCAGTTTTTAGGAACAGATGAACAAAAAGTCCCTTACGTAATTGGTATCGCAGGCAGTGTCGCAGTTGGAAAAAGCACTACCGCACGCTTATTACAAGCATTATTAAGCCGCTGGCCTGAACATCGCCGTGTTAAGTTAGTCACTACAGACGGCTTCTTGCACTCTAATAGTGTGTTAAATGAACGTGGTTTAATGAAAAAAAAGGGATTTCCTGAATCCTATGATATGCATAACCTAGTGAAATTCGTTGCTGATATAAAGTCAGGAAGTGAAAAGGTCAGTGCGCCAGTATATTCTCATCTGAGCTATGATATTGTTCCCAATGAACAAGTTATTATTGAAAGGCCTGACATTCTGATCTTAGAAGGCTTAAACGTTCTACAAAGTGGCATGGATTATCCACACGAACCCCACCATGTATTTGTTTCTGATTTTGTTGATTTTTCCATTTATGTTGATGCATCAGATGAATTACTCGAACAATGGTATATCAGCCGTTTCCTTAAATTTCGGCAAGGTGCTTTTTCCGATCCGGACTCTTATTTTCACGACTATTCTAAGCTGACTACAGAAGAAGCGATAAAAATCGCATCAAATATTTGGCGGGAAATTAATGGATTAAACTTACAACAAAATATTTTACCAACTAGAGAACGTGCTAGCTTGATTATGACAAAAGGAACCAATCATTCGATTGAAAGCGTCAGGCTAAGGAAATAAAATAAACAGCCGGAAACATTTCCGGCTTTCCCCTTCAACACCCCCTCAAAGAAATTTCACCACCTATATAAGATGTAATAACATCATTAATATCAAGCAATAGTGCCCCTTGTTGATCAATGCCACGGGCAACACCAAAAATTTCCTGTTCGCCAATAATTAGTTTCACAGGACGATTAATAAAATTATCCAATTTTATCCATCGATGGATAAAAGAAGATAACCCTTCTTTTTCAAATTGGAGCAGTGCTTCTTTTAGCTCAACAATGATTTCCGAAATCAATTTGTTCCGCTCAACCACCATTCCCGCCTGCTGTAAATTAGTCCACCGCTGGTTAATTAATTTTTGTTGTTCACTACTCATCGAGATATTCATACCTATCCCAATAACAATATGAGCTGCATCTCCCGTTCTTCCGGTTAATTCAACTAATATTCCCGCTAATTTTTTATCATCTAAATATAGATCATTTGGCCATTTTACTTTTACTCTTTCGGCTCCCTGACGGTTAAGAACTTCTGCGATGACTATTCCAACTACCAGACTTAAACCAATTGCAGCCGATGGCCCTTGTTCTAATCGCCAATACATCGACAAATATAAATTTCGGCCAAACGCAGAAACCCACCGCCTACCACGACGTCCCCTACCTGCATACTGATATTCTGCAACACAAGAGTCGCCTGAATTCAGTTTGGCTAATTTCTCCAACAAATATTGATTTGTAGAATCAATAACAGGTATAACTTCAAGATGAGCATTTGGAAGATAATTATCAATGATTTCTTTATCAAGAAGATTCATAGGAGCAGGAAAACGATATCCTTTACCTGGAAGTGTTAAAATTTCTACTCCCCATTCACGGATAGTCTGTATATGTTTATTGATTCCTGCGCGACTCATGCCCAATTCTTGGCCAAGTTGCTGTCCTGAATGAGTCTCACCATCAGACAATATTTTAATTAATTTTAACGGAATACTAATATCTTTCATGAAATACACTCCACTGCGTCTATCTCCCCATTACTACCAATGAAGCGAACCTCGGGTTCTAAGAAGATATTAAATTTTTCCGCTACCCTGTTCCGCACATAAGCAGCCAAAGTAATAATATCTTTCCCCGTTGCATTTCCTTTATTAATTAGTACCAATGCTTGCTGCGTATGCACTGCAGCATCACCAATAGAATAGCCTTTCAAGTTACATTGATCGATTAGCCAACCCGCAGCAGTTTTTACGCTATTTTCATTATGGTGATATTGGGGGCAATTTGGATACTGAGATTTAATTTTTTGTGCTAACCCGACGGATATGATTGGGTTTTTGAAGAAACTTCCTGCATTTCCCATTATTGCAGGATCTGGTAATTTACTCTGGCGCATTTCACACACAGAATAAAATATTTGTTCTGGTGTAACATCTTCTCGTGAGAATTGAGCTAAACTACCATAAGTCAATATTGGTTCCCACGCTTTATTCAAATTCAGTCCCACAGCTGTAATAGCATAACCATCCTTATATTGATGTTTGAAAATGCTGTCTCTGTATGCAAATTCACACTCATTTTTCATAAGGCGAATAGAGTTACCTGTTTTCAATTCAATAAAATCGACATACTCACAGACATGCTTAAACTCAATCCCATATGCCCCGATATTTTGAATAGGGGCAGAGCCTACATTTCCAGGTATTAAAGCTAAATTTTCCAAGCCATAAACCTGTTGCTTGAGTAAATAGGTGATCAGCTCATGCCAATTTTCACCTGCACCAACGTGTATATGCCATGCTGTGTCCGATTCTTGTATATTGATACCAAGAATACGATTTAGAATCACAGTACCTTTAAAATTTTCAGTGAATAGGACATTACTTCCTCCTCCCAGCAATAAAATAGGTTGGTCTTTACCCTGTGCTTTTTGCCATAAAGATAAGAGTGATTCAATAGTGGTTGCTGTGGCGATATGATCAGCACAAGCTGAAATGCCAAATGTGTTGAACGCTTTTAGTTCAGTAGGTTGACGGGCAGACATTCACTTCAAGCTCAATAGATAATTTAGTCGTAGTCTATCAGACTCTACATTTGAAAGATAAGACCACAGTCAACCAATATTTTTATCTTCTTGAAAATATTAAATAATTAGAAATGCAAAAGGCCACTCAAATGAGTGGCCTTTTGACTATATTAAAGCTTGGCAGTTTCCTACTCTCACATGGGGAGACCCCACACTACCATCGGCGCTACGGCGTTTCACTACTGAGTTCGGCATGGGGTCAGGTGGGACCGCCGCGTTATTGCCGCCAAGCAAGTTCTGTTTTATTTGCCGAACATGTTGTTCATGGTGCTGATACCCAGATTCGAACTGGGGGCCTCACCCTTACCAAGGGTGTGCTCTACCAACTGAGCCATATCAGCAAATGCTAAGATAAAAAGTGCTGCCAAATGGGCAACACTTATAAATTAGATGTCTGGCAGTGCCCTACTCTCGCATGGGGAGACCCCACACTACCATCGGCGCGACGGCGTTTCACTGCTGAGTTCGGCATGGGGTCAGGTGGGA
>NZ_FPBJ01000068.1 GCF_900116635.1 Xenorhabdus koppenhoeferi
CCGCTGACGAACACGCTCGTCAGGTATTTGGCGAGCGTATCCGCCATCATGAGCAGGCGGGCAAACAGATTGTTTATCTGGATGAAAGCGGCTTTGAGCAGTCCATGCCACGTACGCATGGCTATTCGTTAAAAGGGTCCCGCTGTTTTGGTTTACATGACTGGCAGCACAAAGGCCGCATTAATGCCATTGGTGCTATCATTAAAAATACCTTTGTGACCTTAAGTTTGTTTGCCGGAACCATTAATGCGAATGTGTTTCATGCCTGGCTGACACAAGATTTGTTGCCGAAGCTCCCTAAGGGGACAGTGATTGTGATGGATAATGCCCCTTTCCATAAACGCGGTGACACGCGAAAAGCGATAACCGATCACGGATGCCAGTTAGAATGGCTTCCGCCTTACAGCCCAGATTTAAATCCTATCGAAAACAAATGGGCTGAAACAAAAACAACAAGAAGACGAGAAAGATGCTCTATTGATGAGCTGTTTACAGAGCATGTGACTTATGTCTGATTATATTGATTCTGCTATAACTGGCATAAGCACGGGAGCCGAAGCTATTTTGCTTGCCGGATGGCGCAACTTTGACCGCGGCTTCAACTAAAGCAGCAATGGCTTTATTGGCCAGAGTTTCGTTACCCGCCAGATTTTCAAGCAGCAGGGATTTATTGATGCAGATATAGCTGTAGAACAGGGCAGCGGCAAAACCAGCTTCGCCAATATGTGCCGAACCAGTGTCACTTTTGCCATGATTGAGATCGTCCACGGCGGTAAAGTAATCATCTTCTACGGCAACATTGTGTACGCTGATGGCATGGGCAACCTGACAGGCCGCTTCAACACTGTAGGCAGGGCTGGAAGCCAGCATACGACCGAACAGAGCTATATCGACAGCAATTTGTTCTCTGCTCAGCAGTTGCAACTCTTCTTTGATGGGAGCGCGGTTTTCTGCGATAAGTTTGTCAGCCAGTGCAAAGGTCATCTCTTTTTCTTTCGGGCTGATATGAGCCAATTGTTCAATTTCCAGTGGTTCATCTTTTTTATTCTTGCCAAAGACCTCTGCGATAGCGGTAGCCCATTCAGACGCTTGCTTCTCTTTGACTCCGCCATTAAGTAAGTGTTGATAGACCTGAAAGCCAAAACGCTTGGTACGAAAACCAAGATGTTCTGCAAGGGCTGCCTGAAACAGATCAGAGATGCGCCAATGGCGTTTCAAGCTTTGAGAGCTGATTCGTAATCTTTCAGCGCCGCCCATTTTGGCGGTTTTGGGGCGGCCGAGATCATCGCGGTTCAGGTTGGCAGGGGGGTAGGAAGTTAAGAGATGTAACTGAATAAATTGGCTCATTTGGAGTTCCTTATAGATGGAAAAATGATTCAAGAAAAAAGTTATCCGGGTTATTTGGCGGCTTTGTAGTAATCCATTGCCCATTGCACACAAAGGCGTTTATTGGCACGATTGGGTCTGGATTGGTGATATTCCTTCATCCACCGATCGATATCGATGGCGAGGGATAACACAGAAACTTTGCCGTCCAGTTGTTGCAGAACGCGCCGTAACCGCATGATGAATTCATCCGGCGTTCTGGCGGCTTGTAACTGAGCAAAACGGGGGGCGCTGATAATCGGTTTGTCATTTTCTGTTTTGGTGCCCGCAGCGGTTGCCAGATTGGTGGTTGTGTTGATTTTTACATACACAAGGCTGACGGCAATCATTGCCCACAACGTTATGTTCTTTTGTTCAGTTTTTTCAGTAAACTCTTCAGGCAAACTGAACCATAAGGCGCGAAAGCCCTCAGCCCATGTGACTGAATCGATATCCTGGCAGCGTTTTAACTGTGCTTTGTAGAGCGTCGGTGCGGGCCGAATCTTTTTTTGCTTCAATTCATCTTGGGTCAAGAACATACTCTCCCACCAAGGCATTACGTAACTTTCGATCAGGCTATTCATCGACAACGTCCTCTTTCTTTTTCTTGGATGATTGGGTTTCTATTTTGTGTTCTGTCATAAATGATTTGATATCTTTAGAAACCACCAGCCATTTGGTGAGGATCTGTCGTGCCTCAATTTTTTCTGGCAGTTTTTTGGGATCGGTATCTTCTGACAGCACGAATTCATCAAACAGATCAAAGCAGGTATTTCGGAGTTGATAGAGCCAGGTTTTGGCTTCATCCGTGGACAAAGAAGAAGCTTCATGTTGGCTGGCGATAATCTGCTGCACTGCTTTAAAGAAGGGGTCTTGGGTGCGTTGATAGAACAGGGTATCAATAAACGACATATCGCCCTTATTTTCATTCGGGCGATTAAACCATGCACTTTTAATTTGGGCCCGGCACTGAGTCAGTGCATAGGTTGAGAGGTTTTGTAATGTTTTGACCCGCCGGAAAACGGCATTCTTTTTCTCAATCGGCATGGAGAATAGCGGCAGAGTGGTGGAATACCAGCCGCGGGCTTTCATATTATCCATATCATAGCCAAAGGCCCACAGGTGTGGCCTGTTGCTCTGTTCATCTTCAATGTAATCATTCAGTTTGCCAAAATGGTCAACAACTCGCGCGGCCTCTTGGCCCTCATTATTTTCAGAAAACGTCAGGCTATCCCAGATTTTGTAGGTAATACCGCCGGGCTGCCCTTTAATGGAAAGGTGTTCTTCATTCGGCTTTTTCGGATTCCATCGATAGGGTGTCAGAGGGTGTTGCCAGGTGCCTGAATAATTGTTTCCATAATTTTGGGTGCGATAACCAGAAACAGATTGTTGGGTTTTCTGCCCTGTTAACTGGCAAATGGCAGGTTTATCGTCTATTTCCAGACGAATTCGCCGTGGCATTGCCCAATACATATGCAGTTCATGCACATTATGCGCGTATATTTCAGTCCCTGCTTTCTGGCTGATATGGGTTTTACCCAGCCACGGAAAGACAGTCGGGCTGTTTAGATCGGGCTTAGAATAAATCCATGAATCCCGATTAATAACATTAAGCCAGAGTTTTTTCCATAACGATGAATCCAACTCTTGCGGTTGAATTAAGGTTGTCAGCGGCCCGCCACCCCGTAATCCGACCCGATGTCCGACACCACCAGCAGGGGCATTAATCTGTAAGGTAAATAGGGCAATGGCGGCCATCTCCGGGGAAATAACGTCACATTGACCGCGCTTAATAAAATGGTCAGTATTGAGTCTGAGCGTATTTGCCCCCGGCGCATCGATCAGCAGACCTGATATTTCCGTTGATTTGACGCTATCCAGCGGATCAAAATCCTGCATAAACAGCGGGCTGTCGCCGGTCAGATTAAAGGCATGTTCTACCCGATTAAAAGCCGTCTGCAAATCGGCTTGTGCAGGGGCATTTCTATAAAATGCTTCCCATTCTTCTTCATCTTCGGGCGCAAAAACCGTTTGCAACAAGCCAATGGCCAATTGATAAGCCGCGCCCTGGAAATCCGCCCGCGGCAGGGCAAAATCCACCACGGCGGGATCGCAAATTGCTGATAACGGCAGTTTTTCCTCACTACCATCTCTCATTCTAAAAGTCAGCCAAGGGTCTTTAACGAGATTCATCATTTCTCCTGCTTAGGGTAAAAGCCGATATTGGGATCGTAAGTGAAATTAGGGTCAATTTCAGGTAGCCAGATTTGCAGATATTTGACAGACTTGAATTTGTTCTGTAATTGCTCTACTGCCTTAGAAAGTGATTCTGGTATTGGCTGCAATTTATCGGCAAATTTATTTTTTCGAAGTTTAAGGGTGCTGAATTGAATGGGGTGTTTGTCATCTTTTACCCAAGGTATCAATTCGCCTGTTTCTGTCAGTTTGACCAGCAATACGTTTACCATTTCAATGTCGTTAAACCGGGTACTGATATCTATGTTATCGTCATACCAGCCGTCGGCGCTGCGTTTACTGTATTCATAGCGCTGCCATTGCAGGGCTTGGGATCGCGCTATCGCGTCTTTGCTTCGTCCCTCAGCTATTGCTTCATCATCTTTGGCTCTGAGTGCATCAGGAATTTGTTCATCGGCATCTTCACCGTAAACAGCTTCAATCAGGGTTCGGGCCTCAGTCGGCATGCGAATAGCACCCAAACGCAGGAGTTCACGCAAACCAAGCCATAAACGCCCGGCTGAACGGTAAACATATTGGGTATTACGGAAATCTTTGCTCAACCAATCCGCTTCGGGATGGTCATCCCATTCTGGCGCGTGGAGGTATAATTCAGGGACTGAACGGCTATCCGTGATACCTTTCCGATATTTTCCGTCTGCATCACGGGTATGTCGGTGCAGGCGGCCAACCCGTTGAATTAAATCATCAATCGGGCAGATATCGGAAATCATCACATCTGTATCGGCATCAAGGCTTTCCTGAAAAACCTGTGTGGTAATCAGGATCTTCCCTTGTCGCGTCTCCTGTTTGTCTTCCTTGCCAAATATATCCAGCACCCGGTTCTCAACCCTTTTGCGGTCATACAAAATAAAGTGGCTGTGGAATAACAGGCTATTTTCCGGTTTATCCATTTGCGACTGAATAAGCTGAAAGGCTTGCAGAGCGTCATCGACTGAGTTGCGAACCCAAACCACACATTGCCCGTTTCGGGCAGCGTTCAGGGCGATTTGTACACATTCGTCCAGATGATTCACAGTTTTTACCATGACCGTTCGGCTGACATCAGCACGACTGCCCAAAGACGTTTCAATCACGGGATTTTCGGGATCTAACGTAACCTGAGTTGCCAGTGGAAAAGCGGTTTCTTGCAATTTTTGTGGCGATATTCCGCTGGCGGATAACCAGATATCCACCAGCTTCTGACGCTGTTTCAGGGAGAGTGTGGCGGTCAGTAATATGACAGAACCTCCTTGATGCAAATGCAGGCTTAACAAGCTTTCCAGCAGAGCAAACATATACTCATCTGCGGCGTGTACTTCATCAAATATCAATACCTTGCGATTTAATCCAATCAGCCGGAGTGATTGATATTTTCTCGGCAGAACCGCAAGCAACGCCTGATCGATAGTTCCGACACCCACCGAGGCCAGTAAGGCTTTTTTATTCGAATCTGCCAGCCATTGATGGCACTGCGCGGTGGCGGTGATATCGTCCAGGGTGTAATACTACAGCCGTAATCCATATTGTGCCATGATGGGGCTCTTCTTCCTTAAATAAAAGGCGGTGTCACATGTCATCCCCTGCCAAAATCTGGGAAC
>NZ_FPBJ01000066.1 GCF_900116635.1 Xenorhabdus koppenhoeferi
TGCATGCTTGTCTTTGTATGCCAGTACTCTTCTTCGAAAATCTAGACTGTAACCCATCTCAATTCTACCTTGTCATTGGGATTTAGGTATTATGACACAGTATTATGATTCTGCTATAGTTATCTATGCTCCAGGGGATTCGCTCCTTGCCGTCGCGCTGCATCTTGAAATCCAATGGGTATATATATAAACAATTATATAAACAAACAAAAACCACCTCATTTAAAAATGAGATTTATTCATTAAATATCAATCGGTTATGATTTAGCTATGAATACACCTAATATATCTCAAGTTAAGCGTTTTTTCCTCTCATTACAGGATAAAATCTGCAAGCAACTAGAACAAATTGATGGCCATTCAACCTTTATGGAAGATTATTGGCAGCGAGAAGAAGGTGGTAACGGGCGCAGCCGCGTATTAACAGCAGGCAATATTTTTGAACAAGCCGGCGTGAATTTTTCTCATGTCACGGGAACTTCAATGCCTGCGTCTGCCACCGCTCATCGACCGGAATTAGCTGGCCGCAACTATCAAGCTATGGGCGTATCTCTTGTTATTCATCCCCTAAATCCCTACGTCCCAACCAGTCATGCAAATGTACGCTTTTTCATTGCCGAAAAAGAAGGCGAATCTCCTGTATGGTGGTTTGGCGGTGGTTTTGACCTCACACCTTATTATGGTTTCAAAGAAGACGTCATTCACTGGCATACCGTTGCCAAAACTTTATGCCAACCATTTGGCGATGATATTTATCCTAAATACAAGAAATGGTGTGATGACTACTTCTTTATTAAACATCGAAATGAACCTCGTGGTATTGGCGGATTATTTTATGACGATCTGAATACACCTGATTTTGATACCTGTTTTAATTTCACAAAAGCTGTCGGTAATAGTTTTTTATCTGCTTATCTACCCATTGTAGAAAAAAGAAAAGACATCACTTGGGGTGATCGTGAAAGACAATTCCAGTTATATCGTCGAGGCCGCTATGTTGAATTTAATTTAGTTTGGGATAGGGGAACTCTCTTTGGTCTGCAAAGTGGTGGCAGAACTGAATCTATATTAATGTCTATACCTCCTTTGGTGCGCTGGGAATATGGTTACTCTCCAGAACCTAACTCGCCAGAATCCGAATTATATTCCTCATTTCTGATAAAGAAAGATTGGGTATAACTAATAACAGGAATATAAAGTAGTTTTTATATTCCTGTTTCAAACTCCTATCATTTTAATCTTTTGTTTAAAATCCTTTGAAAATGCATCAGAGTATTGACAAAAATATTTATCATTTCTCATTATCAATACTCTGCCATAAAAAGTTAATACCTTCCCTAATGACTCATTTGTTAATTGTAGGTAACATTCAATCCAGACCAAAAAAACAAACACAACATATAACAAAAAAACAGGGTATAACTATGAACAATAATAAAATTGAAAAATACAGCTTAATCCCACCATTTGTTTTGGAGTACATATCTGATAATTGCGATGAATGCACTAATCAATATGTATTAAAAACATTGGATCATGTTAATAACTTGATGAATACTTCCATCGAAGATGATATTTCTTTTCGGGAAGAAGAAGTCAAATCTTATGATAAATTAAACCGAATTATCTATGACGCTCAAAATAAAGAGATATTTCCAGGAAAAAAATTGTCCCGAAGTGAAGGTATGGCTGAACATTCTGATGTTGCTGTTAATGAGGCTTATGATCATCTGGGTAAAACATATGAGTTCTATAAAAAAGTTTTTAACCGGGATTCCCTTGATAACAAAGGAATGAAATTAATTGCCACCGTTCATTATGGTGAAAATTATCTTAATGCTTTTTGGTCTCGAAAACAGATAGTATTCGGTGATGGTGATGGTAAATATTTCAATCGCTTTAGCTCTTCTATCGATATTATAGCGCATGAACTAACCCACGGAGTCATTGAAAGCGAAGCTAATCTTTTTTACGCTTATGAATCTGGCGCGCTGAACGAATCTATCGCAGATGTATTCGGTATTATGGTTAAACAGTATGCCAACAACCAAAAAACCGATGAATCAGATTGGTTATTAGGACAAGAGCTATTAGGTTATAAATTTAACCCAGATAATAAATCGAATATTGCTTTACGTAGCTTTATTAATCCAGGAGAAGCTTTTTTTGCAGATAAGCAAATAGGTCATATGGATCAATTTGAATATATGCCTTTCTCAAAGGATAATGGTGGTGTTCATATCTTATCAGGTATTCCTAATAGAGCGTTTTATTTAGCAGCAATTGCTCTGGGTGGATATACCTGGGAAAAAGCGGGGAAAATCTGGTACGAAACGTTGCTGGACGAACGATTATATTCAGATGCAGATTTTGATGACTTTGCTGAGCTGACAATCGAAAATGCGGAAAAATTATTTGATAGAAAAATCGCAACCATTATTAAAAACAGTTGGAAGGAAGTTGGTGTTCTGGTTTAAAAAAACAAATCTTAGTTAATACAATATCAATTAAGGTTAATAACTATAACTAGAAGATAAACTTAAAATAAAATAATAAAGGGTTAAGAATAGCCCTTTATTATATTTATAAATTAACATTTAAAATATAATCAAAAGATTTTCGAAAAGTAGAAAATACCACTGTTTAGATTAATAATTAATAATGTTACCTATAAGTATATATACAAGATATCTAAAAGCGGGGTATTCTTATGCAAAACCATCAAACTAAATTAAACAAATCAGGTATAATACCGCCCTCTATATTGGAATATGTTGTTAAAATTTGTGGTCAAAGTGACAAAGGTTATATATTAAAAACATTAAATCATGTTTATCATTTAATGAAAAACTACCCCGAGATAGATACTCTAATACCTGGATATCAACCAGGATTTGATCATCATCTAAATCGAACTATTTACAATGCTAAATGTAAAGACGACTACCCAGGAAAAATATTAATTTTAAGTGAGGGAATGGCTACAAGCTCTGATACAGCAGCCAATAAAGCTTATATTTTTATTGGTAAGACATATGAATTCTATAAGAAAATATTTGGACGTAACTCAATTGATAATCAAGGCATTAAGTTAGTAGCCACTGTGCATTATCAGAAAAACTATATGAATGCATTTTGGGATAACAACCAAATGGTTTTTGGTGATGGTTATGCACCCTACTTTAATTGCTTTACCTCTTGCATTGATATTACCGCTCATGAGTTAACCCACGGGGTAACAGAAAGTGAAGCAAGCCTTGATTATGCTTATCAATCTGGTGCGCTGAATGAATCTATCTCTGATATATTTGGTATTATGGTAAAACAGTATGCAAACAATCAAAAGGCCAACGAATCTGATTGGTTAATCGGACAGGGGATATTTGGGCCTGCACTCAATCCAGACAATGACCCCAATATTGCTTTACGCTCATTCAAAAATCCTGGCAGCGCTAACCCCAGAGATAACCAGGTAGGTCATATGGATCAGTATCAAGATTTGCCTTTCAAGGATGACAACGGAGGTGTTCACAAATATTCTGGCATACCAAATAGGGCATTTTATTTATTGGCAATCGGGTTGGGAGGTTACGCATGGGAACAAGCAGGAAAAATCTGGTATGAAACGTTATTGGATAAACGTTTATCCCATAAAGCCAGCTTTAGTGATTTTGCAGTGTTAACTGCCGCCAATGCAGAAAAATTATTTGATAAGGAAATTTCAAAAATTGTAACTGATTCATGGAATCGAGTCGGCGTTCCACTGTGAAAATAATAATACCCCTCTGATAATCAAAGGCTAATGAAAGTCTTTGATTATTTTTATATATTTTTTTCACATTGCTAATATTATCTTAACTCAAATTTTATCTTTCTTTAAACCCGCCATTATCCTGTCATTCATCAATAAAATTCAATCCCTTTGTCTCCTTGAATTTAGTTATTTTACTTATTAAGATCACATTATAAAAAATTTACATTTTTAGTAGTGACTAATATTGTTAGTTTAGCTAATATTTGTATGGGTAGAAATAAATACAAATATTATAACTTATAAATAGGGTATTATTATGTGTAAAAGTAAAGCATGTAAAAAAAGTATAATCCCTCCTGGTTTTCTGGAATATATTTCGCAAACTTGTGATTCAAAAGATAAAAAATGCATATTGAATACATTGGATCATGTTAATAGTCTAATGAAGAAATCAGTAAAGGAAGATGCTATTCAATATAAAGATAACGCCTTAATTTATAATAAAAAAACCATTTCAGAAGTACAAAAAAACTATCCTCTCCCAAGAAAGTGAGTTTTTTTAACGCCAGAGCGATTACAAAAAAAATTATATGATTTTATAATAAAGGGTTTAAAATAACCCTTTATTATTTAGTTTATTAAAGTAATTAACCCATGAGCTTTACTGAACGCAATGGCGGTATTACACGGCTGCGGGTGATATTCCCGTTTAATCGCACAGGGTGTATAACTGAGACTGTGAAAAAGATTTATAGGGTGGCTTCTGGCAGGTAAATAAAAATATCTTCTTGTTTTGATATAAATAAAAAAACCTGAGTTTAATATAAAAAAACTCAGGTTGTTGATTTATACCCTTAATCTTTCAAGTTGTAGCTTTGTTGGCCGCGACCCAAAATCTATCGGGTATATCTGCTCAATGACTTATTTAATTACAGCTGTATTGACTTCATCTGAAGCTTGCCAAATACGATATTTTACTTTAACTGATTTTGGTGTATACACTACGATAGGTAGTTTGCTGTTATAGTTTATCAACGCATCTTTACCTAAGTAAACCTGAACGAAACTCCTTGTTTTTTCCTGACTTGGACATGCCATCATTGTTGAGAATGGGCCGGAGACTTTATTCAGTTTATAATAATTATATCCCCATCCATCCAGTACTTTTGTCTCCAGGTTGCCGCCAAACCAGTGATTGTTACAATCTACCAGCATGCTCTTGCCAATAATCAATTCAACCTTGTAGTTTCTTTCATTTTCATGCTTGGGAAGGTCAATCACACTACGTACCATGCCTTTAGCAGGAGCAGGATAAGGAGCGATATCTTCAAGTTTTTTGTCAGCTAAAACAGAAGTTGATACCATCAAAGCAGCTAAAGGAAATAGATATTTCTTCATATATCACCTCTGGTTGTATTTAAAAAGGAGATTGAATCATAACAACAAAAATACTGGGGGGAATTATGCTTTTTTGTCAATACACTGATTTTTAAATAAATTATGTAAAAAACAAAATTATTCATTTAGAATAAATATTGATTTTTTTAATCGATTTTTTTAATCGTTGATTAAGTGAACAGATAGTACCACATTTTTTTATGTGATATCTCTCAAATCTCAGATTACAATGGGCTGCTACACTTACGGTGTAGTAGTAAATTTCGTCTAGGAGGTCTCATGTTTCCAGAATATCGCGATTTAGTATCCAATCTAAAAGAATCACATCCCCGTTTCCAATCTTTGTTTGAAAAACATAACCGACTTGACCAAGAGATAGTCCAACTGGAAGGGCCAAATGGCACTGGCTACAACGATAAAGTTGTACGTCTGAAAAAAGAAAAACTACACATCAAAGATGAAATGCAAAGGATTTTGCAGGCAGAATCGTTGAAGTAGGAGAATGTAATGAGCGCATCCCAATCACTTAGCCCTTGGCACCGTGCTGAAATTGAGAGGTGAAGCATGGATCCTCTCAGATTTCCGGCCTT
>NZ_FPBJ01000088.1 GCF_900116635.1 Xenorhabdus koppenhoeferi
CAGTCACGTAAAGATAGCCCATCACACGGAGGTGTTTGGGAAGACCCGGCATGACGACAAATGGCCGTGGCTCTATGTCTGCTGGTCATGCGATGCGCGTGTAGGGATGCATCCGGAGACCAATATTCCGCTGGGATATCTGGCAGATGAACCGACACGGAGAGCGAGGCGGAATGGCAAAGAGGAATTTGAGGAGATGCGAAAGAGAGGGAATTTTGAACGCACGGAGGCGTACAGATGGCTGGCATGGAGGCTGGGTATCAGTTTCAACAAATGCCATTTCGGATGGTTTGACGCTGAGATGTGTGAGAGAGCGAAAAATGTATGCAGGGGGTTTAAATAATGACTGATTTTATATCACTGGCAGATGGCGGTGAATTAACCGCCGATAACTGGAATGATTTTGTTAAACGTCTTGAATATGAACATAACGGCGCTGGTGTTGATCGGCACTTCACGGCACACCCATCATTCACCGTGAGAGAAAGAATGCGAGTCATTGGCAATGACGATGATGAGGTGGGAATATATTTCGATGGAGAGGAATATCATTACATAGATTCATTATTGGAAACATTGGATGAAGAGCAAAAAAGAGAAATAGTAAAATACTCAGATGAATATTTTTCTGATTGGGATGATTGCAGTGATAAAGAAAAATCAGAGAGCATAATATATATATTGGAAGATTCGTATATTTTTTACTGGAAATACGATTACAAAACTGTAAATACTCATTTAACCAGAGAGGCAGCAGAACGTTTCATTGCACGTAAACAACATGACCACGGAAAATTATCTGTTTATGTCGAGTCATTTTATTGGTGCTGGGAAATGCGAACATTAATAGATGGAATATTGACAGGTAAAATAAAATATACAGGTGATGATAATGAACAATGAATTTGAAAATAACACCATTGATGACATATCAAGCAGATTGAAAACAGCAGCAAAAGCAACAAAAACATATAGCAGAAATGAAATCACAATTAATTGTGATGAATTAATCCAACTCTGTGACGCTGTAGAGGAACTCGCTAAATATGAAAATATGAAGCCTGTGGGATTTACCAATGAAGTGGAATTAGCCTATATTAAAAATGGGTTGCATGGATTTATTCAAGTCGAAAGCGACAAAAAATCATTTTTATCTATTCCCCTCTATCGTCACCCAAAATAACTAGAAACATCATGGATAAATTATTTTATGCAGTATGTGATAACGACGGTATTTGCAATTTTACAAATGACAAATACCAAACCCTGAAAGCGATATTTTACGAAAAAGAACAGGCTGAATTACTGGTCAGTAATAATAAAGACTCACTGCTGATTATCGTTCCGATTTATATAGATGATGCGCGAGGAGAATAAAA
>NZ_FPBJ01000065.1 GCF_900116635.1 Xenorhabdus koppenhoeferi
TGCATGCTTGTCTTTGTATGCCAGTACTCTTCTTCGAAAATCTAGACTGTAACCCATCTCAATTCTACCTTGTCATTGGGATTTAGGTATTATGACACAGTATTATGATTCTGCTATAGATGGCTATTATCGAGAATGGCAGGAAAATCGTGGACAGAATGAAGATCCTGAAGGCTTGCTAAATCTGCCTCGAGAGCGCTTTTGGGCGACTTCACATTTGGCTGCGCAAACCAACTGCGCCATTGAACGTCAATTGGCGGCAGCACTTGGCTTATTGCATCCTAGCCACACTTAAAAATGGTGCATCTGCACACTAAAGCAAATAATAAGGAGTACATAATAATGTATGATTTACCTAAAAAAACGCTGCAGCAGAATTTAATAGATCAGAACAAATTGAGCTCAAATGAAGACCTCCTGAAAACTTATTCAGCTAGCGGATTTCATATGATGGCTGATTCTGGGGCGTGTCCGAAACACAGCTCAATGACGTGCATGCCTTACAACTACGCATGAAAAATGCTATCGCCAAAGCCGGTGCCACTTTATTGAAATTGGAGGCTGTGCAATTTGAACCGAGTGGTTTGACCATAGTAGCAGTATTAGCAGAGTCTCACGCTTCGATTCACACTTACCCTGAAAAAGGAGTTTTGATGGCAGATGCCTTCACATGCGGCAGTATTGACCCTGAACCACTATTGCTCGAACTTGTTGAAGGGCTTGGTGAAAAGTATGTAATCCGACGCACTGCGCGTGGAGAAAGTTTGCCCTGCCATGTGGAAAAAAAGTTGAGTCCAGGTTTATCACGCATCTGGGATTTACAAGGTGTTATAGCACAAAGAAAAACGGATTATCAGAATGTACTGATAGCACGCACACACCAGGGGGTAACTTTTGAGAGTTTTGCCTACCGTGATATTTTAATGGACTACTTTAAACGTGGGGCGCGATGGCGCGCAGCACCAAAACCACAATTATCAGACGCGTTGTACCGTCAAGATTATGACAGTTCCGTGGAGCATTTCGATTCGGTTTTAACAGAAGTAGAGCCTGTGTTTGATGCAGCAGATTTTGTGCGCATTGGACGAGATATCATCGGTCAGTATAGCCATGTGACTAACCGAGCTGGTGCTCAATGGTTGGCGCGCGAGCTAGGGTCGGATTACAAAGTACATATGTACAATTTTGATGATGCTGGTCCGATGCATATTGACACAACTTTACTACCTATTGCTCCTGGGCGAGTTCTAGTTAATAAAGCTTGGGTTTCACGATTGCCGGATTATTTCAAAGACTGGGAAATATTGACCCCACCGCCCTCTACTCTACCTGAAACGCATCCATTACTTTTCACCAGTCGCTGGATCAGTGTGAATATTTTAATGTTGGATTCGCATCATGTGCTGGTAGAAGAAAGCGAAACTCCATTGATAGAGGCTTTCAAATCCTGGAACATTGAAGCAATTCCTGTACCTTTTAAACACTTTCAAACATTTGGCGGCTCTTTCCACTGTGCGACGCTTGATGTACGGCGTGGTGCGGCTAGCGCTTCTATATAAATTGGGGTACAGCATGCAAGAACCAAACCAAATTTTCAGTACATTACCGGCCCTGCAATTGCAAGCGGTCAGTCGTTTTTACCGAAGTCGCCGCCATAAAGGAGCTTGGTGGAAACAATTGCTAAAACCGGAATTCGATGAACATTTGGCACTCGATCAAGTAGATTTAAAACTCTATGAAGGTCAATGCTTAGGTCTGGTCGGTCCCAACGGGGCCGGCAAATCCACCTTGGTTAAACTGCTAACAGGAATGCTGCAGCCGGATACCGGACAAATTTCGGTGTTGGGTTTTGAGCCTTCGCGACGTCACGTTGAATTTTTAAGTCAAATAGGTGTGGTCTTTGGTCATAAAACCTCATTGTGGTAGGATCTCCCGGTTCGTCATTCTTTTGAGGCGATCCAAAAAATTTATCAAACTTCCTCTGAGGTTTTCCAGCGCGATATGCAACACTATGCCAACTTACTGCATATCGATCATTTGATGGAACGCGCGGTACGTCAACTTAGCCTAGGTGAACGAATCAAGTGCGAGCTAGTGTTAGCCTTGGCACACCAACCACGTGTTTTACTGTTAGATGAACCGACCATAGGAGTTGATATGGAATCTAAGCAGCAATTACGTGCTGTAATAAACAAGGTTGTGCAAGAAAAACAGATTGCCGTGTTACTCACCAGCCACGATGTAAATGATTTTTTATCCTGTTGCAGTCATATGGCTCTCCTGCAAGCCGGTCGTTTGTTTCATTATAGCACCTTAGATGAGCTGTTAAAGGAATTCAATATCAGCTCAGATAACAGTCGGGGTCTTGAAGAGAATTTAATTAATACTTTCCGAGCGCGCCATGCTAACGATGAGGAAGTCGAATTTGGTAGTGAACTGCTTAATGAAAATCTGGATGAGGATGAAGATGATTAAGCGCCATACGCCGTATATGATCAACGGATTACGCTTGTTATTAGTCGATCGTGGCGTGCTACTAGTTGATTTTTTCATTGCCACTGGAGTTGCTTTCTTTATTCAGTTTCTCGTGTGGACTTCAATTTACACTGATGATCAGGAGATTAATGGTTTTTCCTTCAGTGAGCTGATGATTTATTGTGCGTTGACGATTTTTCTATCGCGCTTACATAATTGCTATGACTTGATTGAAGAAATGGAGCACGAAATCATAGACGGTAGGCTAGAAGTATTAATGGCACGTCCTATACATTTCTTAGCTCAGAAGTTTTTTGCCTATCTTGGTGGCGGAGCACTGTATTTGTTGCCAGTGTTTTTAGGATGCACACTGTTGTGGCTACAGAAAGATCTTTTTTTTGCCTCAACAATCAGTAGTACGCTGATCTATCTGAGCATAGTTTGCTTGTTTTTATTGATAGGCGTGGTTCTGAGTTTTGCCATAGGAATGATTTTAGCAATGAGCATATTTTGGCTGATGAAAGCTGATTTTGTGCTGGCATTCTTAACAACGGTTGTGGCGTTTTTAGGCGGTGCTATTATTCCGCCAGCGTTCTGGCCAGAGTTCATACGCCCATTGATGGAGTACAATCCTTTCCAGTATTTCATTTCAGCACCTGCTCAATTCATTATTCATGGTGATATCCATCAGGGCCTGCAAGACCTTGGTATTAGTCTGTTATACGTGTTGGCGCTGTTGCTGCTATTGAGAGGGTTATGGGGTCGTGCACTCAAACGTTATAGCGGAGGAGGAGGTTAATATGTGGACATTGCTACGTAAATCTTATGCCACCCAATGGCACTACCCAGGGAATTATCTGTCTTATCTCGCTATACAGAGTGTGACCCAATTGCTGACTTTATTTTATCTGTATACGGTTTATACCTATACCGACCAGTTGAATGGTTGGACACGAGAAGAAGCTGTGTTCGTCTTTTATTTGGCGAGCATGGTGATTTTATGTGCTGAATGCTTTACCTGTTCGTTAGAACAGTATTACAGAAAATTAGTGAAAGGTCAGCTTGATCCCCTGCTTGCCATGCCGATCAGGCGACGTTCCTTGCAGCTATTACGATGGTCAGAACCAGGATTTCTGTTACCGGTGTTGTTTTTGCTCTGCATTTGGCCTTGGGTTGATCCTTCCCCTCAACGAGGATTACTAGAGTGGATTGGCGGCGTGCTGGCGCTTGGTTTAGGAGTATCAACAATTATCATCCTGTTTGCATTGATTTCATTGCCAGCACTGTTGACACAGCGCCAGACACCGGCTGATTTCATGGTATCTGAGCTGAGTAGAATGGTGTTTCTCCCTTCCGGTATTTTACCACAAGGCGGATGGAGGTATGTGCTTGGTATCTGTATACCACTGTTGTTTTCCGCTAATGCTGCTGGGGAAATTCTGGTTAAAGGAGAATATGAAAGTGCCATAGCATTGCTGATGGGGGGACTCACTCTGGGTACCTTGCATCGAGTGCTGGAAGCACGTTTGCTGCGTTCTTATAGTTATCCAGGTAGTTAAGGTGGCATTATGACAAAAAAAACACTCGATATTCAACAGCTCTGGCTTAGTCAGCGTGATAGAAGCTGTCAACCGAACGCATTGGCGCATTGGCTAAAGTAATATGGTTCACCCCCTGCTAGTTTATTCTGAACACTCGCTGCACACTTTGGTGAAGTCATTTAAAGAGTTTTGTGCAGCTAGTGGTCGCCGTACACAAATTGCTTTTGCATTGAAAGCCTGCCCCAACCCTAGTACTACAGTCGTACGCTTCATTGTGGCATGATAGTCCCTGACATTTTTTACTGAAAATACGGGAGCTGTTCAATGCACTCACCTATCAACGTCTGGGAACAGGAACTGCTCTCACTCCATACTCGTCTGGCTCTGTCGTTTCACCATCCCGGTCCACAGCAACGCAGTCTCGCTTACCTCCCGAGGACTACTCAGTGACGTTGAACGTAAAAATGGCTGGCAACTGGCAGAATGGATAGGTGAACGCACGCCTGATGGGGTTCAGCATCTGCTGGAGCGCGCCCGCTGGGATGTCGATGTCGCCCGCGATATTTTGCGTGACTACGTGATGGAACATTTGGGCGATGAACACGGGGTGCTCATTGTGGATGAAACCGGCTTTATCAAAAAAACACGCATTCTGCTGGCGTACAACGTCAATACAGCGGCACTGCCGGGCGCATCGAAGACAGTCAGACAGGTGTCTTTCTCTGTTATGCCGGTCAGGGTGGTCATGCCTCTATTGACCGGGCCTTATACCTGCCCAAACCCTGGACGGATGACCGGCCCCGCTATGAAGCCGCGGGCATTCCTGACGCAGTCCCCTTTGCCACCAAACCGCAACTCGCCCGGCAGATGCGGTTTATGGTCAAGATCGTCGCCTGCGCTGCTGGCTGGAGTCCCGATATCAACCGTTTGTGCTGGCGGTTCTGCGAATACAGGAGAAAAAAACCGCCGGCGGGGCTGGTAGGGTAGCCCTCAGCGTGGTGGAACTGCGTAAACTGTTGTCAAAATTGATGGAAAAGTCCGGGAAGACCGTCGAGCAGGTTTTACATTGGTCATCTTGGCGACGACATCAATACCATGCACAACAATGTCATTATCGTCGCATGGATAACCTTATGATTACAGAGTAGTTACGGCTGTAGTATTAGGAACCGAGATCAACGTGGCATCAATGAGTTGACCCCCCTCGAGGAATGAATCACTGTGCCGAAAGCTGATGCTTCGTCTCTTCAAACAATGCTCTGGCACCTTCCTGCCCAATCCGTTTTTCGAAACACCAAATCGTGTTACGGTCTGGAATATTAATGACATCGGTCAAGCGACAAAAACGTTGCCAGCGCATTCGGTCAAGCAGTTGATATTCCATCTTTTCATCAGAAAGATTATGGAAATGTTTCAGGATAATGATGTGAACCATCACCTCAGTCGGGAATGGTGGGTGTCCACCTTTGGAAGAAAGACTACGTGGTGCGACACGGTCTATGGTGTCAGCCAGTGCCGAAAAATCAACATACTTATCAATAACAAGCAGCGGATCACCTAATTTATCAATTTTTCGACGGTGATATTCGGATGCCAGCTTGTCTTTTTTAAAGCAGAACGAGGCGGTATCATGACAGCGCTACCTTGCAGAGATGCATTGTGTCTACATTTTGCTCAATTTGGTGGCTGTGAAAATTTTTTAGAGGTTCCCTTAAGTTAAACGGCCTGAACCCGGTACAATATCGGGTTCAGGCCATATCAACCGCCATATAAAAAGTGCCCAATATATGGGGTTCACCTCAAATTTTGCGGTGGCTTAAAATAAAAAATAGGAGCTTTAACCCACCTTTCTTTATAATCTTTTTATAATCAAAGATTAAGAAATTACTTTAGCAACAACACCAGCGCCAACAGTACGACCACCTTCACGGATTGCGAAACGCAGACCTTCGTCCATTGCGATTGGTGAAATCAGAGTCAC
>NZ_FPBJ01000063.1 GCF_900116635.1 Xenorhabdus koppenhoeferi
GCTCATTGTGGATGAAACCGGTGGATGAAACCGGCTTTATCAAAAAAGGCACGCATTCTGCCGGTGTGCAACGTCAATACAGTGGCACCGCCGGGCGCGTCGAAAACAGTCAAATAGGCGTCTTAAGTGATTATTGAAATCAGGAGAAATTCTTGAAAATGGTGTTTTTTATCCAATCTTAATGAAATAAGACTTTCCAGAAAATAAATTTACAACTTTAAATAAAAAATTAAATTCATAATAGTGTTTTAGTTGAAAAGCAACTTAATGAAATAAATTAGTCCTAAATCCATATACTGGATCTTAATAATTAATTTTTTCAAGACACTGGTTGTGACATCAATTTATTGAATCATGTATAGTCTGTCTATTTGGAGAACATTCAATTGGCAAAGATTGATCTAAATACCGTGCTTCGTCATTTAAAAAGCTCAGTCCCAAATAGCCATAACGCAGATTATTGCGTATCGTATGAACAATGCACAGTTGAACTCGGGTTTGCAGGTAAACGGTATTAATTGCTTCAGGGAACCCTTTTAGCCACGATGATTGAGTTCCGTCAGCACACTGAGCCAAAGCTCCCATTGAGGCATAAAGAAACGATAAAAATCATCGGTATAGCAGAAAATTTCAACTAATTTGTTCATAGCCTGTTCTTCCTCGGAGCTGTTTTCGGTGTTCACCAAAACTTTGCTCCTAGAACAGGCTTCCCCGTCAATTTCTTATCCAGAATCCGGGTTAGTTAGTAAATGATCTCAGATTAGTGGCAGCTACCACCGCAGCACCCATGTTCATCGTGCTCATGGTGATCATCGCAACCGCCCTGACCATGAACATGACCGTGAGCCAGTTCTTCTTCAGTTGCTTCACGGATTGCTACGATTTCAACATTGAACTTCAGGTTTTGACCAGCCAGCATGTGGTTAGCATCAACAACAACTTCATCACCTTCAATCGCAGTGATTTCAACCGGGATAGGACCTTGATCCGTGTCAGCCAGAAAACGCATGCCAACCTGAAGATCGTCAACACCAACAAACACATCTTTTGGCGCACGCTGAACCAGATTGTCGTCATACTGACCGTATGCATCATTCGCTTCTACGCTAACATCAAAACGTTCACCTGCCTCACGCCCTTCCAGTGCTTTTTCCAATCCGCTGATCAGAGCACTACGGCCATGCAGATAGTCTAACGGCGCGCTCACCGAGGACTCATCAACTAAAACACCGTCTTCTGTTCTTACTTGATAAGCCAGGCTGACCACCAAGTCTTTTGCTACTTTCATGACTACTCCTACATACCCGAGGGAAAAACCCGTAAGGAAAAATTTTTACAGCTCAAAAAAATGCTGCCAATTGTAACGGAATTCTACGTCGCCAGGTACAGAGACGGCAAAATTTATCCACAATTTATTGTTAGTTCATTTATATCCAATCGATTTCAAGCTACAGCAGAGAACCTTTCCCAGGAAATATGGTTAATGATAACGACCCGACCGGAGTCAATAAAAGCAGCCAACAAAATGGCAGTTCGAACAAAGATGAAAGGTATATTTATTGCGGTGTAAAAATACCAATAACCTGTTCCTGTTCCCTGACATGAGAAGTAACAGCTTCATCAGTCTGCCTCTGTATGTGACCACAATGAGCGCATTCAACGATATCAACTTTATTTTCCTGCCACATTGCCAGCGTATCCTGTGACTGACATTTTGGACAAACAGCTCCCGCAATAAAACGCTTACGACTAACTGACATAATTCACTCCAACGTTATTCATATTTATCTGCCCTTCCATTTTCCCTAAGACGTGTCAGGACACATATTTTCCGCTACCATGCATGCTAGGCTATCAACAAACTATCAAACTGAATAGAGATATACCCAATAGATTTCAAACTGCGGCGGGAGAACACATCTCAGGAACCTAACTAACTATATGACCGGACTATCATGGCCGGAGTGAATTAGTACCGCCAGTAAGGTAGCAATTTGAATGATAAAGGATATAACCTACTTATTAACTTAACACATTTTATACAGACAACATCTATGATTGTTTTCTCTTCACTGCAAATCCGCCGCGGCATTCGTGTCCTATTGGACAATGCTAACGCAACCATCAATCCCGGCCAAAAAGTAGGATTAGTTGGCAAGAATGGCTGTGGTAAATCTACCTTATTAGCATTACTGAAAGATGAACTTCAGGCAGAGGGTGGTTCCGTCACATTTCCCAGCAACTGGGCACTAGCTTGGGTAAATCAGGAAACACCCGCTCTGGAAACATCTGCTCTGGAATATGTGATCGATGGCGACCGCGAGTTCCGACAACTGGAACAGAAGCTAAAAGTCGCCAACGAACAAAATGACGGCCACGCTATCGCCCATATTCATGGTCTGCTTGATACAATTCAGGCATGGACAATCCGTTCCAGAGTTTCCAGCCTACTGCACGGTTTAGGATTCTCCCAAGTCCAGTTGGAGCAACCCGTCCATTCATTTTCAGGCGGTTGGCGCATGCGTCTAAATCTGGCACAAGCGCTAATTTGTCGCTCTGACTTACTGTTACTCGATGAACCAACCAACCACCTTGATTTAGACGCAGTCATCTGGCTCGAAAAGTGGTTACGAAATTATACAGGTACTTTGATTCTGATTTCCCACGATCGGGATTTCCTTGATCCAATCATTGATAAAGTACTGCACATTGAACAGCAGAGTCTGTACGAATATACCGGCAACTATTCCTCCTTCGAACGGCAACGCGCCGCCAAACTTGCTCAGCAGCAAGCGCTGTACCAAAGCCAGCAGGAAAGAGTGACGCATTTGCAAAGCTACATTGATCGTTTTCGTGCCAAAGCCTCCAAAGCAAAACAAGCTCAAAGCCGCATCAAAATGCTGGAACGCATGGAACTTATCGCTCCAGCCCATGTTGATAACCTCTTTCAATTCAGCTTTCGCCAACCAGATAGCCTGCCAAATCCACTTTTGAATATGGAAAAAATCAGCGCTGGCTATGGAGAAAAAACTGTTCTGAATTCGATCAAATTAAATTTAGTGCCCGGTTCACGCATAGGGTTATTAGGTCGAAATGGCGCGGGTAAATCTACCCTGATCAAATTGTTGGCAGGAGAACTTGCGCCGCAGCAAGGAGAGATCGCCCTATCAAAAGGCATTCGATTGGGATACTTTGCACAGCACCAATTGGAATACCTGCGGGCAGATGAATCCCCGTTACAGCATTTAGCCCGAATAGCGCCACAAGAGATGGAACAACAACTTCGGGATTATCTGGGAGGATTTGGCTTTAAAGGCGATCAGGTAACAGATCCGAGCGGACGTTTTTCCGGTGGTGAAAAAGCCCGATTGGTATTGGCTCTGATTGTCTGGCAACGTCCTAACCTTCTGCTGCTTGATGAACCAACCAACCACCTTGATCTCGACATGAGACAGGCATTAACCGAAGCGCTCATCGATTTCGAAGGTGCTCTGGTTGTGGTATCGCATGATAGACACTTACTGCGTTCAACTACAGATGAACTTTATCTGGTGCATGATGGTGAAGTCGAATCTTTCAAGGGTGATTTAGACGATTACCAACAATGGCTGTCTGAACTGCAACGACAGCAGATGCGAGATCATCAGGAAAAAGAGAAGGCGGAAACTGAAACGATAGCGAACAGCACGCAAAATTACAGTGCCCAAGAGCGTAAAGACCAAAAACGGCGTGAAGCTGAATTCCGCAATCAGACTCAACCATTACGCAAGCAACTTATTACCCTTGAAAACCAGATGGAAAAACTGGGTACGGAATTGGTAAATCTAGAAGAAAAGTTATCAGACAATACGCTCTACGAAAATGATCGCAAAGCTGAATTAACGGAATGCCTGCATAAACAAACACAAACAAAGTCTAGACTGGAAAATATCGAGATGGAATGGATGGATATTCAGGAACAGCTTGAGCAAATGACAGAAGCATTCCATGCAAATCAAGGAACCAATTAACCTTTTCGGTATTATCTAGCATAGAATCGGGCATTGCTATTCAATGCCCGATTACTTTTTATCTTCTTATCCCATCACTTTCTCAAGCATTGAAAATAGCCTGGTGATTCACTGTAAAAAATGACAACTCATTTACGCAGAAAAGTTATCTATACCCAATGGATTTCAAGATGCAGCGCGACGGCAAGGGAATGAGTCCCAGGAGCATAGCCTAACTATGTGACTGGGGTGAGTGAGCGCAGCCAACAAAGCTGCAACTTGAAAGACGACGGGTATATGATTGGAAAATATCTAAGGTGTTCATTCTCATTCTGCACTCCTTATTAAGAGAATCATTACAATATATCCCGAATCTTATTTTAATAAGAAATTAAATGACAGATACGCCATCAAAACAATAATTACTCATAGACTTATACATTAGCAACCAATGTAGAAAAGTTTTCAACATCTTCAATCAGATGATTATCTATTGATTTTGCCCAAACCACCCCAAGATCAATTTTTTTATCGGTTTCAACAATTTCCAAAAAGTCCATATAATACTCAGGAATAGAACCTAAAATTCGTTTTGGAACACATGTATAAGCGCTATTTTTCGTAATCATTTCAACAATTAACATAATATCATTTGTCTTTAATAACAAATGCATATTGTCACCGGTATAAATAGGGAAAACATTAAGGCAATCAGTTAACTCAGCGACTTCTTTCTTTCCTGTCGAATTTTTTGGAAAAATCTCATTCCCGAACTTACTTAAAGCAGTTCTAAACTTAGATATCAGATTACTCCTTTTTTTAAAGATATAAACCAGTCTTTCCGTAAACACCTTTTTGGGTTCTAACTGTGCAATAGATGCCAAAGGCATCACAGCGACATGCAGCATCCCAGCATTCAATAAATTTATCTGCTGTTCAACGGACAGCCCGGTCACCAACGCCAGTACAATATCCCCTTTATTCGCCACAATCTGTCTCTCTATTTGAGAATAGTTATGAATGGGAAAACAGGAGCCGACATATAAATGCCTGACCATATCTTCTTTTGAATCAAAATGAACCTGACTTTTAAAACGTTCATAATGAGTTAAAAAATTTCTGGCATTTTCCAGCGTCTTATGTCCAAAATCTGTCAATCTTGTTCCATTTGGCCCCCTTGTAAATAGTGAAGCACCAAGAATATCTTCCAACCCGTGTATTTTCTTCGTCAAAGCAGGCTGAGAAAGATAAAGCCTCTCCGAAGCTTTATGATAATTCAGAGTCTCAGCCAAAACGATAAAAGCTTCAAGATTGCGTATATCCATGTTCTTTCGCCCAATGATTGTTAAATAACTACAAAACATTACAGATTCATGGTGATAGCATTTTAACTTAGTGTTTTGCCAAAAGTTTTGTCAGGTCTACCCATCAAAATGTTAACTAATAAAATATTAGTTAATAAGGATACAATAAGCAAAAGATTGATTATCACTGTGACTTAATAACATCAATAAATAATTTCAATCGAAACTAATAATAGCTCACGCGTTACCGATACAAAACAAGATGAATCCCTGTTATCCATACTATTAAACACCCTTTTATCTTTCAAATTACAGCTTTATTGATTTAACTAAAACTTGAAATAGATTAGATATACATCATATAAAAAATCTGCTTATGATTATTTTATATGCCGTACAATGAGGATTACCACCAAGAATAAAATAATGAACATCAAGTTATCAGCTGATAACTATTATTTATTGGTAACCCATTCAGAAAATACCAAAACCATGCTTCACTTTTTCGGCTATTCTGATTTTTACGCTTATTGCGTGTTAATAAAGATGAATTTTAATTTAAAGTATTACATTAAATACAACCTTGAGTTCACCATCATAAAACGAGTAAAATACTTCTAGAAAATATCACATCAATAAATAATGGTATAGAAAATGGGAAATCTTGCAGTGTGTTGTTATCTGATAAAATACACCTATTCTTATTTCAGTTTTTTGATCTTTTTTATATCGGGACATTCTGTATTAATATGTTTTTTTATAGAATTCATATGTTGATTTTTGTGCTTGGATTCGTATATTAAGCACAACACCGTAATGAACGAAGTCAATGAGTTAGGGTTCCTGTAAAAACTCATTTAGTTACCCCTTTTTTAGTTGCACAAATATATCCAGTTATGTCGCTATAAATATAGGATTCCCTATACATTGACAAACCTTCTCGATTAATATATTGACTCTCTTGGATTCGCCTAATAAGTGCAATTTCTAAGAAAGGCGGTCAGTTGCTATAGTAGGCATCTTTCTCGCCAAAGGAAAATGCGCTATGGCCTAT
>NZ_FPBJ01000071.1 GCF_900116635.1 Xenorhabdus koppenhoeferi
TAGGCCATAGCGCATTTTCCTTTGGCGAGAAAGATGCCTACTATAGCAACTGACCGCCTTTCTTAGAAATTGCACTTATTAGGCGAATCCAAGAAACATTATGTACTCCATTATTAATAATCTGAATCTGGTAATTCATTATTTTCTTAATTTTAAGTTGCTATTATTGAATAGGTTTTTGATAAATATTGGTTGCTATGTATTATCCCATCTTCTATGCAGTTTTTATTCTGTATACAAGGTACATAATGTGCCAACTTCAATCAATACATGCTGTACCTGAAAATTAATGTAAAATTATTACACTTTGATTTAAAAGAGAATTAATTTTATTTTTGATTAAATCTTGTGATTTGCATCACTAGATTCCCGAGGAAAGGATACAAAAAAACCCTCAATTGAGGGTTTAGTTAATAATCTATTAAAACATAAAGTGAGTTAGGTTACATTATGTGATAATTTACAAGAGGTTTATTATTGTTAGCTTACTTTAATGCCACGTTTTGCCATCATTTCAGCGAAAATTGCATCAAAATGTGCAGATCTAATTTTCAATTCATCCAAAAATTTATCTGCCTCTTCTGATGGTAAGTTGTCAAATAGGCTTACTAATTCCTTTTGTTTTTTGGTTAGACTTGGCTCAAATTCGATATTTATAGAGTTTGAAGCCTGCTTATTGATATTAGAAATTGTGCCGTCTGAATTCAAAATAACGTGCTTAATTTCTATAAAATCTAGTATTGCCGCGATTTCTTTTAGCGACGGCTCTCTCCTCCCGTTTAGCCAATGCCCCACCGCACCCCGTGTTATGCCGAGATGTTCAGCCAATTTATCGTATGTAATGCCTAAGACTTTCATTTGGTCTTTGGCCATATCAAACCAGTTCATGTTCATACTTGAATTATACAAACTGTATCAGTTTTATCAATAAACATATTGTATCTTTATATTGCCTTGTTTGGTACATTCTGTATTATGTGGAAAGGAGGAGCAATATGAACAAGATAAAAGAACTCAGATCTGATTTAGGGATTACCCGAAAAAGGTTGGCTGAACACGTAGGTTGTACTCCTAGCGCAATAGGGCACTACGAGAATGGAAGGCGCACCCCGGATATCACTGTGTGTAGAACGATAGTTTCAGCTTTTGGCGAGTTAGGTGCTGAATTCACACTTGATGATATTTTCCCGCCCCTTAAGGGTAAGAAGAGACATGCTTCCTGATTACACCCAAGTTGGCCTGCCATCGCATTTTTACCCTGACGATGGCAAATGGACAGATAACCTACAACGTGCAGGGGTTAGCGATGTTTAACAAATTCAATGAGCGCAATAGTGGCAGGGAGCACGTCCTTTGGTTCTCTGAGGGAGGGAACAAATCTGCCATCGTCATAAGTAGAACAATTATCAAGCGCACCAAAAAACTGATCCACGGCGGCCTTGTAGCATTGATTTTCTTTGGGAGTGAGGTGAGGGCGGAGTCTTCTCAGGTCATTACGGCTGATTTTGGGGAAGTCTCGCTTCCGATCTGCGCAGTCATCAATGAAGCGGTCAAGCATCAGGAAGATTTCGTCAGCAACAATATTGAACTCCTTCCGTTTATCTCTTCCGATTTGGAGCTTGTGTCCGAAATAAACGCCAAGCCCGAAAGAGGTTATCGTCCAAAGCAACCCAAAGAGGGCGAGGTGAGACTCAATAAAGGTAATAGTAGTAGTCATGACGTATCGATCCTTTTGATATTGATACTCAATTTTTTCTGTTTGATTTTTGGTGTTCTGTTCAGCTTTTACATCAGCCCGATGATTCTAAAAAAGCGCCGTCGCTGGATGCGGTATCACAGCCTGAAAGCGCAACGGTTTCACCACAAATACCCTGACAAATACTATCCCATGCCACGTAAAACGTTCTGGCAATGGGTGTGGTTTTGAGTCTGGAGTAAGGATTTATGCAGAACAAATATAACACAGTCCATGACTTTATCAGTTTGTATACATTAGAAAAATCGCTTCACCTCCTAAGGAGATAAGTCGCCGTGAGGCCTGATTATATCGCAGTTCAAATGCCAGACGTTTATCAGCCGGGTGATGCGGCATGGATTCAGACGGTTCTGGCCGCCATGAAAAGCTCAACGATGCGGGCGTATGCAAGGGATAAGTACGCCTACATCTACAAGCTCCGGTGGGATGAAGAACCCGTGTCATATCGCAAGGGTAATGCCGGGGCTAAGGCAGCCAACACATGGCTCAGGTTGTTTTTTGAGAAGAATCATAAATCGATGCAGGGTTATACAGAAGCGCCGTTGTTAGCCCCGCAAGCACCGCCAAAGGACACAGCCCAAACCTGAGGTTGCGTTGAGATCACGGAACTGACAGGCAGCACTAAAATGGCTGTGTCTTCTGGCTGTGGGATCGGTGGTTAGGGGATCACTGGGGTTGAACATGAAAAAACAGCCAAGTGAGAATGATTATCAAAGTGGGGAAAGCCAAGAAAACTGGCAATGTCGAAAAAGTACTAAATAAGAACCCCCCTATTTTTTTTGGACAAATGAGAATGATTATCAACAGAAAAGCAGAAGAAATTATCGCAAAACACAAGAAATTAACTGCGTGGAAACCTGCCCGCGCCGTGGCTGAACTGGTAGCCGCCGGGATGTCAGAAACCGAAGCCACAGCAATGGTCAAAGCAAACGCCCCCGAACGGAAAGCGCACAAGCCTCACAAGCCACACAACAGCCACGCAAAGCCGGTAAATCTGGAAGTACTGAGCACGCATTACATCGTGGTTGGTGATTACGATTTGCTGGGTCTGAAACATCAGGATGCGCTGATTGCCGCTATCCGAAACGGCAAAGGGAAGAGTTCATTGAACGATGGGGAAATGGCGGTCACCCTGTTCGGGTTAGTCAAGGCCTATCCGATCATCACCACCGCCGAAGTGAATAAATTTATCAACCGGGACGCATTCATCGACAGTATTCCGCTGTTTATTGACGGGGAAACGATCGGCGGTGAAATGATGCCGTCAGCGGATAACGACAGCGTGAAAGACGTTTTTCGTGCGGTTAAGCAACTGAAAAAAATCACTGAGTATTTAGCGGATACTGGCGCACTGACGCTCAATAAATACCTTGATCGCGTGCCGACCGACGAGGACGTTAAACGCGCCGTGGGTATTGTTGCCCCGGCAATAACAAACCCGTACTTCCATGAAATCGATTATGCGCGCCAGTATAGCAATATGCCTGCACGGGAGCACGCTGAGGACAGCAAGCGGATCATTAATGCGTGGAAAGACGAACTGAAAATCAAAGGAAGCAAGAAACCGAACGGTGACACTTTGGCGGGTAAACCCGTATCGGCTCTTGCAATAGGTACTAACAAAGTTACCTGCGCAAAGTATGGCACAGGGACCACAGAAAATAAACAGGGGGTAGCATCATGCTGAATATTACGCCCAATTTCGCACAGGAACGGGCTTTAAATATGCTGCGTCAGCACTGGAAACAGCACCGTACTTTTATGGTGTACAGTCCGACGGGATCAGGCAAAACCGGACTGGCCGCCTTTATCACCGCGGGATATATCACCCGTAAAATGCGGGTCATGTTCTGTGTGCCGTATACCATCCTCGTTGAGCAGACCGCCAAACAGTTCGTTAAGTATGGTTTACCCGCGCATGAAATGAGTTATAGCAGAATCAATATAATCAGACATAAGTCACATGCTCTGTAAACAGCTCATCAATAGAGCATCTTTCTCGTCTTCTTGTTGTTTTTGTTTCAGCCCATTTGTTTTCGATAGGATTTAAATCTGGGCTGTAAGGCGGAAGCCATTCTAACTGGCATCCGTGATCGGTTATCGCTTTTCGCGTGTCACCGCGTTTATGGAAAGGGGCATTATCCATCACAATCACTGTCCCCTTAGGGAGCTTCGGCAACAAATCTTGTGTCAGCCAGGCATGAAACACATTCGCATTAATGGTTCCGGCAAACAAACTTAAGGTCACAAAGGTATTTTTAATGATAGCACCAATGGCATTAATGCGGCCTTTGTGCTGCCAGTCATGTAAACCAAAACAGCGGGACCCTTTTAACGAATAGCCATGCGTACGTGGCATGGACTGCTCAAAGCCGCTTTCATCCAGATAAACAATCTGTTTGCCCGCCTGCTCATGATGGCGGATACGCTCGCCAAATACCTGACGAGCGTGTTCGTCAGCGG
>NZ_FPBJ01000058.1 GCF_900116635.1 Xenorhabdus koppenhoeferi
TGCATGCTTGTCTTTGTATGCCAGTACTCTTCTTCGAAAATCTAGACTGTAACCCATCTCAATTCTACCTTGTCATTGGGATTTAGGTATTATGACATAGTATTATGATTCTGCTATAGTTATCTATGCTCCCGGGGATTTGCTCTCTTGCCGTCGCAATGCAACTTGAAATCCATTGGGTATATATAAAGATATTAATAAAATTTCATAACTTCCTGTCAAATCCCTTCACAATCCACTAAACCTGTTGTTCTAAATAATATTAATTAAATAATTTTGACATTTCATATTTTCACTTTCATCATATTTTGTTAAGGTTGTTTTACCTGTTAACAAAAAACCAAAATATCCTATGCAAACACCAGATAGATCAGTGCCCGATATACTCATATCTGATACATCAATACCTGAGTCCTCTCTACCATATAAGGCCTCTTCATTTAAAGAAGGTATTTTTGACAGTTTCCCTATCGCCATTGGCTATATTCCTATCTCTTTTGCATTTGGTCTCAGCACAGGCAAACTGGGCTTTACTCCCTTAGAAGCCAGATTTTTCTCATGCATTATTTATGCGGGAGCCAGCCAGTTTGTTATTACCGCCTTGCTTAGCGCAGGAATGTCATTGTGGGCTTCTGCCTTGACCGTGATGGCAATGGATATTCGCCATATCTTGTATGGCCCTGCGTTGCGTTATCGCATTAAGCAAACATTATCGGAAAAGAAAACCATGATTTGGGCTTTTGGCCTGACTGATGAGGGATTTGCCGCAGCGACGATGAAACTGATTAAAGACTAGCGCAGCTGGAGTGAAAAATGGGAGTCATACTCAACAGCATTGACATCGCATCAATTTGTTCATTACTCATCATTTTAAGCATTCCTGATGTAATGAAAGAGCACCATAAATTTTTCCCAACGCTAATCGGATGCTTGGCTATCTGTTTTTTCTTTTATAAAACCCGAAGCATCATCGTTTCCACACTATCTGGTGCTATTGTTTTTGGAATAATATTCAAGGTATTTATGAATTAGGTATCAATATCAAAAGAAATATGATGATAATAAATAACTACAATTGCTAAATTTAACTTTTAATATAGTATTTGTATGGTTTTTAACAGAAGTTACTTTACCGGTTGAAACTAATAAGGTATCTAAACAATGGAAAGTTCATTCACTCCCACAGAAGAGTTACTTAATTGCCGTGTAGCACAGCAAAAAAGTTTTCCCTATCAAGAGATATTGCTCACTCGCTTATCGATGCATGTCCAGAGTAAAATTCTGGAAAATCGCAATAACATGCTGAAATCGCAAGGAATCAATGAAACCTTGTTTATGGCTCTGATGATTCTGGATACCAAAGAAAGTCGTAGCATTCAGCCATCAGAACTTAGCGCTGCATTGGGTTCCTCCCGTACAAATGCAACTCGTATTGCTGATGAATTAGAAAAGCAGGGCTGGATAGAAAGAAAGGAGAGCCATAACGATCGCCGTTGTCTCCATCTTCATCTGACAGAAAAAGGTTCAAGTTTCTTGAACGGTTTGCTTCCGCCTCAACATGATTGCCTGATTAAACTTTGGTCTGCGCTTGATCAAGAGGAGAAAAAACAGTTAGAGAAATTGATGCGTAAGATATTGAATCGATTAGATAGCATTGGGGATTGTTTGAGTAAGTGATTCTCTCTGCCCCGAACAGTTTTGAATCAATGAAACACGCTATGGCAAGATGATCTAAAAAAAGATTTTCCGTTAGCCAATATCATCTGATAATTCATATGGCTAACTATTATCTTCAGATAATATTCAAATCCACATCGTTCGTTTTCCAGTAGTGTGACAACACACTACTGGAGACATTTTTGCCCCTTTTGAAATCCCGACTCTTTAGGGCAACTTGAGAACCATTAATTATATAAATTAAGCCTTATTCTGACGCCACCATTCTGCCAGCATAATACCTGTTGCAACAGAAACATTCAGACTTTCTACCCGACCGGTACCACCAATGGAAAGACGAATATCACCATCTTCCCAAGTACTGTCGCTTAATCCGTCACTTTCCTGCCCCAATACCAAGACCATTTTTTCTGGCAATGTAGCTTGTGCCAGTGTAGCACTACCCTTATGGCTAGATGTGGTCACAATGGAGTAACCTTCATTACGGAATTTATTCAGCGTATCCGTGAAACCATCAGCATCAATGCCTTTGATATGCTCTGCGCCCCCTTCAGCAGTACGAACCGCTGCACCAGATTCCAGCATTGCTGTATCCTGCAAAATTACACCCTGTACGCCAAAATGCGCACAACTACGCATAATTGCCCCAACATTATGTGGGTTGCCTACATTTTCCAATGCCAATACACAATCTTTTGCTGGAGCTTGCTGCAAATAGGTTTCTGCATCCAAGCCATTGCGTTTCTTGATCAAGAAGCATACGCCACCATGATGTTCTGTACCTGATGCCTTGGCTAGTTCTTCATCATCAACCACATGGTAAGCTTTACGATTTGTCGCCATCCATTTTAAAGCATTGCGAAAACGCGGGGTAACTGATTGAACAAACCAGGCCCGAACAATCGCATCAGGGCGGTTTTGGAACATAGCCAGACAAGCATTTTCCCCATAAATACGGGTTTCTTCCAAACGCTGGCGACGCAGTTGTTCAGGATCGATATAACTTTTACCGCTGATACCACCGTGATCTGGTTTAAGAGATTCTTCCTCAGGACGGGAGACTATTCTCCAGGGAGAACGATCACCTGAACGCGCCGGGCGATCACTATCACGACGACGGTCACCCTGATCACGCCCTTTACCAAATGGGTGCTTATCGTCTTTATGGCTGTCACTGTTTCTGCGGCGGTCGTTGTTTCTACCACGACCATTATTTCTATCACGGTCATTATTTCTATCACGGTCATTGTCTCTACGACTATCGTTGCTGTCCTCGTTGCGGACATACATCACTTTGACTTTACCGTTTTTACCACTATAGGAATCGTTCATTTATTTCTCCAACTGCGTTATGGCGCGAAGATTACCCGATGTTCGCGCCTGATGCTACCTCTGGCAACGACAATCAATTAAAATACCCGTTAATTTTTTGCTGACTTTATCCACGAACCTGTTTGAGTTCTTAAATGAGAAATAACAACGCGGTTTATCAGCTTCGCCAACGTCGCCTTGCCGGATAGTTACGCTACGCCTTCCCGCACGGTGTATCAGCAGCTTTCTGATAATCAGAAACCACCATTGTTTATTATATTGGATGGCATTCTTCTGTTATCTATTAATAATCTTGCCAAAATGGATTATTTACTGCGAGTGCCGTCAAGAAAAGAGCAACATTGTACTGCCGAAGTCGCGGCTGCCGCACTAGAATTGGCAGGAGATCTGGATGCATCACAATCACTGCTCAGCCAAATATCTGGCTGGAAAATCCAATAGTCCTGATTCTCCTGAGTAATCAATCGCAGCAACTCTTGACAATTTCCACTGAAGTGACTGATGGTGGCTAACATTATTCATAATAATTGTTTGATTAACGCGATTGTTTATTGATGTGATAACTGATAAGGAGCCTTTAGATATGAGCCAACGCGGACTTGAAGCGTTATTACACCCTAAATCTATCGCCGTTATTGGTGCTTCTGAAAAACCAGAAAAAGCCAGTTCGATGTTAATGCGAAATTTACTGATGGGCGGGTTTACAGGGCCTATTCTTCCTGTCACACCAAACAGACGTTCTGTTCTGGGTGTTCTGGCATATCCTTCCATCAATGGGTTACCATTAATTCCCGACCTCGCTGTCCTCTGCACTCATCACAGTCGCAATCTTTCTTTGCTGGGACAACTGGCTCAGCACGGATGTAAAACCGTTATTATTCTATCCTCACCACCATCACAATTTGATGAACTGCAACAGTACGGTCATAAACATCATATTCGCATTCTGGGACCTAATAGCCTTGGTATTCTGGCACCTTGGATAGGGTTGAATGCCAGTTTTTCCCCCATTCCTATCCTAAAGGGTAAACTGGCTTTTATTTCACAGTCAGCCGCAATATCAAACACAATTCTGGACTGGGCAAATCATCGCAATATTGGTTTTTCATATTTTATTGCTTTGGGGGATAGTGTTGATATTGATATTGATGATCTACTCGATTTTTTAGCAAGAGACAGTAAGACCAGTGCTATTTTGTTACATTTAGAACATATCAGCGATGCCCGACGTTTTCTCTCTGCTTCCCGAAGCGCCTCACGCAATAAGCCGATTCTGGTGGTGAAAAGTAGCCGTACCCGTAAAGCACAACAATTGCTTGGAGAACAACAGAATTTTGATTCTGCCTATGATGCTGCAATTCAACGAGCAGGACTACTGCGTGTACAAGATACGCATGAAATGTTTTCTGCCGTAGAAACATTAAGCTTTATGCGCCCTCTGCGGGGAGAGCGCTTGTTAATCGTCAGTAATGGCGCAGCACCTGCGGCAATGGCACTGGATGAGCTGCTCAGAAGAACTGGCAAGCTCGCTGTTCTGGAAGAGGAAACGACTAATAAACTGTCTGGTATACTCCCTGAAACACTTCTTCTACGTAATCCTTTAGATATCGGTGATGATTCTTCAACCGATCAATATATTGCAGCGCTCAATTTGCTGTTAGATAACCATGACTATGATGCATTACTGCTTATTCATTCTCCTTGCGCCATATCCCACAGCCAAACTACAGCAGTCCGGGTTATCCGGGCTATTAAGGAGCATCCTCGCGGAAAATGGATAACTATCTTTACTAATTGGTGTGGAGAATATTCTTCATTAGAGGCCAGACGTTTATTTAGTGAAGCCGGTATTCCGACATACCGCACGCCAGAAGGTGCAATTACCGCATTTATGCACATGGTAGAGTATCAGCGAAACCAAAAGCAACTCAAAGAAACACCCTCTCTGCCAATCGGCATGACTTCCAATGCTGCCCGTGCCCATGAATGTATTCAGCAATCTCTTGATCACGGAAATATCCAACTGGATACCCATGAAGTGCAACCGATACTCGAAGCCTACGGTTTAAATACCTTACCAACTTGGATTGCCCATACCAGTGATGATGCAGTCAATATTGCAGAAAAGATTGGCTATCCGGTGGCATTGAAACTTCGCTCTCCTGATATTCCACATAAATCCGAAGTTCAGGGCGTAATGCTTTATTTACGTAATGCCGATGAAGTCAAAACGGCAGCGCAAGCGATTATCGAACGCGTAAAACAAAATTTCCCGCAAGCCAAAATTCATGGCTTGCTCGTGCAGAGTATGGCTAACCGGGCAGGCGCACAAGAATTGAGGATTTCTATCGAGCAAGATGAAATATTTGGCCCTTTAATCATGCTCGGAGAAGGAGGAATCGATTGGACCCGTGAAACACAAACCGCTGTCGCTCTTCCTCCCCTCAATATGGCATTGGCCCGTTATCTCGTTATTCAGGCAATTAAAAGCGGCAAAATAAAATCCGGTGGTTCACTGTTACCATTGGATATCCCTGCACTCAGCCAGTTGTTGGTCAGAGTATCTAATCTCCTGATCGATTGCCCCCAGATTGTTCGCATGAATATTCATCCACTGCTTGCATCAGGTAATGAATTCACCTTACTGGATGTAGTTATGGAGTTAACACCAGTAATAGGAGACCCTCACGATCGGCTTGCTATTCGGCCTTATCCCAATGAACTGGAAGAAACTATCTATATAAAAGACGATCTTAAATGTCTTCTACGTCCGATTTTGCCGGAAGATGAGCCTTTGTTGAAATCATTCATCAGTCAGGTAACAAAAGAAGACCTTTATTACCGCTATTTCAGCGAAATTAGTGAGTTTACCCATGATGATCTTGCCAATATGACCCAAATTGATTACGACAGAGAAATGGCATTTGTTGCGATCCGTCATCCGACAACGACGCCCGAAATTATTGGCGTCGCCCGTGCTATGGCCGATCCGGATAATATCGAAGCAGAATTTGCGATATTAGTGCGATCAGATCTAAAGGGGATTACGTTAGGCTATCAGCTGATGACAAAGCTGATTCATTACACAAGAGAACATGGTATTAAAACACTAACGGCTATCACCATGCCGGAAAATCGTAATATGATCCAACTGGCAAAGAAACTCGGATTCACTGTTGATATTCAGTTAGAAGATGGCATCGTTAATTTAGTATTAAAGTTTTAGTATAAGGTATAAACATAATTTAGTACTGGAGATAACGAGAGATCCTATCTTCGTTATAGATCGCACAGACTTAAAGCAATCAGCACTGGAAAGTTAATTGATGCTCACAAGATGCCAAACTAATGGTATGATTCCGGATCATTTTGATTCATACACCTTATGATGGAACCTACTCCATCTGAACTAAGAGAAAAAACGCACTGTGATGTTGTCTAAATTTAAACAAGCAAAACACCAACAACACCTTGCACAACTGCCTAAACTCCCGCAGTCAGTTGCTGATATAGAGACACTTTATCAATCCAAAGTGTTCCTCAGCACCTTACTGGAACACATTGCAAACGCTCAAAAGCATATTTATATCGCGGCATTGTATTTAGAAAACGATGATGCCGGGCGAGATGTTCTGACTGCATTATATATCGCCAAGCAAAAACGTCCTGAATTAGATATCAAAATTTTAGTTGATTGGCATCGTGCTCAACGTGGTCGTATTGGTGTAAAAGCAGCGGCAACAAACGCAGACTGGTATTGCTCTATGGCGGAAAGCTACCCTGATGTTAAGATTCATATTTCGGGTGTTCCGGTAAACACACGTGAAGCATTGGGTATTTTACATTTAAAAGGCTTCATCTTTGATGATACGGTAATTTATAGCGGAGCCAGCATTAATGATGTCTATCTGCACCGCCATGAAAAATATCGTTATGACCGTTATCATTTGCTGCATAATGCAAAGCTTGCAGCTACCATGAAAAAATTTATAGATGAAAGTATTCTTACATCTGATGCTGTAAAAAATTTAGCAAGTCATAACCGTCCCCGTAATCTTGAAATTAAAAATTTAATCCGGCGATTTCGTGTTTCATTGCGCAATGCTGAATATCACTTTGAAAATCAAGCATCAAACGAAGAGTTAGCTGTTACTCCGCTAGTTGGATTAGGGAAGAAAAACCTGCTGAATAAAACAATCTGTCATTTGATGGCTTGTACTGAAAATAAGTTGGTTATTTGCACACCGTACTTCAACTTACCTGCTGTGTTAGCACGAGCGATATCACGCTTGCTTCGCCAAGGAAAACAAGTTGAGATCATCATTGGAGACAAAACAGCCAATGATTTTTATATTCCGCCGGAAGAACCATTTAGGATTATCGGGGCATTGCCTTATCTATATGAAATTAACCTGCGTCGTTTTATCAGTCGATTACAAAAATTTATCGATAGCCAGCAGCTAACCGTTAGGTTATGGAAAGATCAAGACAATTCTTACCACTTAAAAGGGATTTGGATTGATAATAAATGGCAATTGATCACCGGTAGTAATCTCAATCCTCGTGCATGGGGGTTGGATTTGGAAAATGCAATTCTTATTCACGATCCTCATCAAGAAATGCAACCCCAACGTTCTATGGAGTTAGAATGCATTCGTACGCATACGAAAATCATTAACAATTATCAGGAATTAGAAAATATCCAACTTTACCCTGTTAAAGTTCGAAAGCTGATACGCCGTTTGCGTCGTATTAGGGTTGATAGATTGATCAGCCGAATACTGTAAAATAAATAATTATCAAATTTTTGATCCTCTCTCGCAATTGCAGAGGGGATTTTTTGTATCTTATTTATCAAATGGATAAGATTTAACAAAATATAAATCATGGCATAAATTACAATGAAAAAAATCGTTATCACCCCATTCAATAATATATTAATAATATTCTCTCTTCTATTGAATACCTCTTGCTCTAATATTCGCCAAGCTAACGATAATTGGGTCGGTAAAGATAAAGCTCAACATTTCTTATTTTCTGCGGTTGTGGCCGCCGCTGGAAATGCTTATGGGGATCGTCAAAATTGGAAACATCGTGAAAGTGCACAATTTGGTGTATTTTTATCAATTGTACTTGGGGCAACCAAAGAATTTTATGATAGCCGTCCATCTGGGACTGGCTGGAGTTGGCATGATATTGCTTATGATATAGCAGGTGCTATAACTGGTTATAGTTTGTATCAGTCTATAAAATAAATTTATGCTCTATAATTTTCTATACTTCAAATGCAAAAAAGCCATCCGGTGAAGGATGGCTTCTCTGGCAAATAATTGTCTGGCAGTGCCCTACTCTCGCATGGGGAGACCCCACACTACCATCGGC
>NZ_FPBJ01000057.1 GCF_900116635.1 Xenorhabdus koppenhoeferi
TAGGCCATAGCGCATTTTCCTTTGGCGAGAAAGATGCCTACTATAGCAACTGACCGCCTTTCTTAGAAATTGCACTTATTAGGCGAATCCAAGAAGCAAATATATTCATAGACATTCTTATTGCATTAGTTATCTATATGCCCTATGCGCCAATATTTTTTAAACCTTAACAAATTTCATCAGAACTAAAAAAATTAAAGGTAAATATTATGGGAAAAGTAAAATTAATTATTAAATTATTTCTGTATATGGCATTTTTTATTCCTATCGCTAATGCTAATTCAGATACAGGGTACGATGTCGCGAAAAAAATAACTCAAAGGTATTTTGATAATCAAATATCTTGTGGAGATGATGGACTTCCGGTATTTTTATGCTCAGGAGTATTAATAAGAGGAACTGTCGCATCAGATGAATATCACTCATGGAATCCTAGTCCAATTTCTCAAAGAAAGGGAAGTGTTTCATTTTCTTATCTAAGATCTGATATTAGAATTATTGAATTAGAAGTTGATCATCATAATGGTTATATTTTTTATCCATATCTTGAAAATACTGATAATACTAAAATAAATCCTGAAATTCTCTGCTATTTTCCTATTGATGGAGGCACAGATGCCAGAGATGATAGAGGATGTGGTACTTATTTTGGATACCAAAATAGTGTACCTTGTCAGCAACAAAATATTACTACAGCAGAACAATGGGTTAATAATTACATAAATGTCAATTATTCTAATCGTGCTGCTCAATGTTGTTTTGATGTGACTGGTGATGGCAGTGCAGATATATTTATGCAGGCTATTAAAGTTCACTCACTTATTGATTTTCCATTAAACAATGAATTGGTTTTGGCTATTTGGGAGCAAGATATTCCTGAAAAATTACCTATAGAAGCTTTTTTTTATCAAAATAATGGATTACAAGATGCTCAACATGATCAAAAAGATTTTTATCAATCTACCGGTATACTATTACCTATTATAAAAATAACGTTCCCTTTAGATAAGAGTAAAGATATTCGCTTTACTTATAATCAAGAAGATCAAATAAATTAACAATTAATATAATACTCTATGGCATTAAAGATAGATATATTTAGGTTTGTTGCATTAATAAAAAACTTCATTAATGCAACAACCTACCAACATTATTTATTTAAATACGCAAAGTAGATACGCACCTCCTACACTGGCTGGTCGCGTACTCTTATCCTCAGAGTTATAACTTAGATAAGAACCATCCTCACCCAAAACAAAAAAGAATATAGTATCATAGCTATTAGCGTTACCAGTGTCATTACCCGTTGGTAGCAAATTCCATAAACTAATATTTGGAAATTCCACCGATAACACTGTGGCGTCATTTTCATTATTATTAACAATGTCTTTCTTTAAGCTTGGTGTAACAAAGCCATTAGTTTCACAGTTTGTGTTAGAATCCCATTGAATATCCAGATTAATTGGATCTTGTTTGAAATATCTTTTAACTTTTGTGGTATAAGCATATGTCTCTTTTATGCCATTACTTTTGTTTATTATTGTGGCAGATAACGTAGCGTTACCTGACTTATAAAAGGATATTTCACCAGTATCTGAATCAATAGAAGTTATATCTGGGTTGGTTGAGGAAAAAGTAACTGAATGATTTTCTGATTTTGTGATTTTTTTTCCAGCCGAATTTCTTAGTGCTCCACTTAAAGAACTAAAGGCATTAACAGGAGAGGGGAAATTAGTAGAAATTATTACATTGTTATTATCACTATTAACAGAAGAATTCAGGTTATTATATAGAAATATTTCTGCTTTTTTTGGAACAGGGTTAAAAGTTCTTTTATCGCTAGCTTTACTTATTTTTTTATTAATGGTTAACTTCACACTAAAATCATCAATACCTACATTACTTTTTACCCTTGCAACTAAATTCCCTCCTGAACCTGTAGTGTCTGAATCTTTAGTTACAGTTATACCTGCTATACTTCCTGATACAGTCCATTCTACTTAATTAAACTGATAATTTGACAGTTTACTATTTGTTTTTTTATCAGTAATTGTAGCTGTATAAATATATTCATCAGAATTATTAGCCGTTAGTGATCCTGTCGGAGAGATGCTGATATCTATATCTAAATCTTGTATATCCGGTATAAAAGAAACAGCTTCGGATTTCTTGGGGGTTTTCTGTTCTTCTACAGAAAGCGAAACCACGACATCATTAACCGGAACATCACTGTTCAATGTTGCGATCAATTCTCCTTTTTCATTCGTCTTCGTTGTTTGTGTGGTTAATGTAACATCTTGCCCTTTGTCATCTTTGGCTTTCCAAATAACGCCATCAATTGGCTGACTGAGTACCCGCTTATTTTCACGATCAACAATAGTCGCTTTAAAGGTATAAGATTTTCCAACACCTACAGTTAAAGGACCTTCAGGGCTAACGGTCAGGCCACCATCAATATGGTAACTTGATTTATCTGCAATAAACGCGACAGGCTTGGCTGAAACGGGGGTTTTCTGTTCTTCTACAGAAAGCGAAACCACGACATCATCGACAACCGCCGTACTGTTCAGTGTTGCCGTCAGTGTTCCGTCAGGCCCTGTGCTATCCACACCATTTTTAAACGTAAATTTAAGCCCGGCGGTATCATTATTCTTACCCCAGTGAATGTTGGTAATCTTCTGACCTTCGGGCGCCGCTTTGCCATTCCCGTCGACGATATAGGCCGTATAGATGTAGGTATTTTTACTGTTGGCAATAAGCGGGCCTTTATTATCCACCGCGATGTTTTTAACCTGGTATTCGTGAGATTTATTCTTGCTAAACACCACTGACCCTATTTTTTGCCGTGGAGCACCATCCAGCTGTATATAAACATCTACATTGTCATACGGTTTTTGGCTGGACAAAATATTATGTACTAATTGCCCTTTCTCATCGGTTAATTGTCCCTTTTCATTTGTTTTGGCAGATTGATTATTCCATGTAAACGCCAAGCCAGAATCACTACCTAAAGCAGGTTCGGTTGTCCAGATCACTTTATCAATTCGGGCATTATTTACCGTTTTTCCTGATGGTGAACCCTTATAAGTAATAACAGGTGAATCAAAGGTATATCCATTTTCTTTATTGCCTGTTGATTCCGGAGATTCAGGGGGAATGATCTTCACTTTTCCATCTATCATAAAAGGCAAAACTTTCATGGGAACCTGAACGAGTTGTTCTTTTCCCTGACTATCTGTCAGCAATATATCGAGCATGTAAGCATTTTCATGCGTTTCTTGATAGCTGGGAAGAGTAATGATATTGCTCTTACCTAAGTCAGAAGAAAGTTTACCCCGATTATTCTGAAATGCTTTATCCGTGACATCCCAACGAATCTGTTTAATATCAGAACCCTGGGGGACTGGTACATTGACTGTTATATCTTGATGCCCGTATCCGATAATAGGTTCCAGTGATATCAGTTCTTCCTTTTTTATTTTTTGATGATCCAAAATAATATGATTATTTCTTTCCACCAAATCGTAACGGCTACCTGCCAATGTCCGCATCGAAGCCATATTGGCCGGTAATAGTTGAGTACTAATAGGCACCCCAAATTTGTAATTTAAGTTTGCCAAAAACTGTGTTTCAGTATGACCACTTTCTCCCTGTTTATAATCCACCCCCATTGTAAATAATGGTACCGGAGTATAAGTCAAACCAAATGTAGCCAAGCTGGGGTTTTTCTGCTTGGTATCAAGATTAAATAAAGCTACGTTATCACCAAAATATTTCTCATATGTCAGTTTCATCCCCAGACTCGGATAAGCAGGCAAGAAAAATTCCCCATTAATGTCATAACCATTGGCAGGACGTTCGTGATAGTCTTGAAAGTTTCGTGATTTTTGCCAATCATTTAAACGGTAATAGGTATTAGCGGAGAGTTTAATATAATCTCCCCAGATTTCTCCCCCCAATCCCAAACGCTGATTTTTTCCAGTAAGGTCATGATCATAAAAAGTATTTAATCCATACATCCAGTTCTGATAAAAATAGCGGCTACCTAAACCCAGATTAATCGTATTCCGGCTATCTCTGTTGCGATAACCCAATTGGGAAAAAAACAGCCAATCGGTCTTGTTATCATAAAGAGGCATTAGTATATCGAGGGAATTATTTTTCAGTGTAAATTCTCTATTTAACCCAAAGTTTATTCTGGCAGTACCAAACTGCGATAACCATTTTTGAGCCTCTGAAGATAAGGAACCATTAAATTTCCCCAAAGCATAAGATGTTGCTTGTTTTGCAAGTTCTGAAGGTGAAGAAGATAAAATATGACTTACAGTTTTGACACTGCTGCCAATGATATGTGACGTGACAAGTTCTGAAGTATCATCAGTTTTTTCTAAATGATCATACAATGTATCAGGTTTTATATTATCTTCTGCTAGCGCGTTAATTATTGTAGAAGGTATCAATAACACATAGAAAAAAATAAAAAAACAGATCATTTTCCTTATGTAGGATGGCATGAATAATCTCCTCAGGAATTTTTATATCAGATGATGACTTTTAACTCATTCTTTATCTCATCAAATAAGGTTTAAAGTAATGTCACACTATTTTTGAAAATTTATTTAACAGAACTTATTTGTTTCTTATGAACTTATTTTTTTTCTTATTAAATAATAGTGCTAAATTTAAATTAGCATCATTCAAAATAGTTATCACATCCTCAGCAAAGGATACTGTTTTTTCTTGACTTGACTGAGGAAAACCAACTGACGATTAGTTCTTGATAAGAATAGAAATATAAACACAGGAACTTATATAATGGCATGGAATAATTTAAGGAAACTGAAGTTAATTTAGCCTATTTTTAATTCATCATTGATATCTAAAAAGAATCAGTTTTAATAAAAATCATCAATGCAACAGTAAAATTCTTTTGGCTTCATCATGTTTTAATTCACACATTAAACTGATTAAGTAAGTTAAAAAATTAATTATAATGGTTTTGTCACCCAATCTCTGCACTTTATTGATGTTGTAATGGTAGAGATGCTTGTTTCCGGGAACGAAACAGACTTCAAGGATTTTCAAAGAAAAGATAAAACATAAAACCCTGCTACACAGTTAACTATGCAGCAAGGGAAAAAACGCAATCAGCAACACCACAAATAAAAAATAAAGAGTACAATCAGCCGAGGCGTGCTTCGGTTAAATCGTTGATCATAGCACCCTGCATACCGTGCCAGATAAGCCCGCTCTCTTTGCCATAATTACGCACACAATCCATGATGTTGTCATAAGATTTTTCCCGGCACAGTGAACTCAACTGCTGGTAAAAAGTCAATGCCAGATGACGTGCTTCAGGGCTTGAGAAGTAATAACGGCCAACGCGAGTGTATAACCCCTTCAACCCATTGATAATCAAACCATAAATCGGGTTTCCTGAGGCAAAAGCCAAACCACGGAAAATATCATAATCCACAGCGCTGAAAGACTCCGCAGTATCCTCCACATTTTCCTTTTCCGCCAAAACTTCCAATGATTTTTCAGGATTATGCCTGAACGCAGTACGAATAAAGATAGCTGCAATATTGGTACGTACTGCCAATAGGTTATCAATTAACTGGGGAACGCGATCATGGTCAAGACGCGCCAATGTCTCCAGAATATTAAGACCGGATGTTTCCCAGAAGTTATTTACCTTTGTTGGTTTTCCATGCTGAATAGTTAACCAGCCATCACGGGCAAGGCGCTGCAACACTTCACGCAAAGTCGTACGGGTGACACCGATCAATTCAGATAATTCACGTTCTGCTGGCAGGATGGAACCGGGTGGGAAGCGATTATTCCAAATACTTTCAATGATATACTCTTCCGCGAAACTCGCAGGACTTTGAGCCTTAATTACCATAATTTTAATTATTCCAAAGCAGTTTTCCTGGCTAATAATAGCGACTGATCATACCAGAATGTGCTTGTTCGACATAGTTACCTGATGAATAAACCACGAAAGAGTGAAAGGGTTCATAAAAAATGCAATCATTCGTGAATCAATCATGTGCTAATACCCTTAAATTGATATTGTGTTGAACTTACTATACCAATGGATTTCAAGATGCGGCGCGACGGCAAGGGAATAGAATCCCCAGGAGCATAGCTAACTATGTAACTGGGGTGAGTGAGCGCAGCCAACAAAGCTGCAACTTGAAATACGACGGGTATATATCAATATATTTAGTTATTGCTGTTTAGATTTGTTCCACATACCCACAAAGAGGATTATTAATAATAATGGAAATCAGTATTCGACGTGCAGTGGTGAAAAACTTTCTCGGCAATTCGCCGGATTGGTACAAACTGGCGATCATCGTCTTTCTTATCATCAATCCTCTGGTCTACTTTTTTGTCAGCCCCTTTGTTGCTGGCTGGATGCTAGTTGTTGAATTTATTTTCACATTAGCAATGGCATTAAAGTGCTATCCTTTGCAACCCGGCGGGTTACTTGCTATTGAAGCGGTTATCATCGGCATGACTTCGCCAAAACAAATAAGCCATGAAATCAGCAACAATCTGGAAGTTATTTTATTGCTGATATTCATGGTTGCAGGCATTTACTTCATGAAACAACTGCTACTGTTTGTTTTCACGAAGCTACTGTTGAGCATCCGCTCCAAAAAAATGCTGGCACTGGCATTCTGTCTGGCAAGTGCTTTCTTATCCGCTTTCCTTGATGCTCTGACGGTCATTGCCGTCGTTATCAGTGTTTCAGTCGGGTTTTACGCTATCTATCACCAATTCCTTTCCCAAAATGGCAATTTTGAACTGGGTGATGATAAATTCATTGATAGTGAAGATAAAAAACAGACGCTGGAACAGTTCCGCGCATTCCTGCGCAGCCTGATGATGCATGCAGGTATTGGTACCGCGCTGGGCGGTGTGATGACCATGGTAGGTGAACCACAAAATCTGATTATCGCTAAACACGTTGGTTGGGATTTTGTCACTTTCTTCATCCGTATGTCACCCGTGACCATTCCCGTGTTTCTTTGTGGTCTGGTGGTTTGTTTGTTGGTCGAACACTTTAAATTGTTTGGATACGGTGCTGAATTGCCTGAGCGCGTTCGTTCTGTTTTAGAAGACTACGACAAAAAAACCAGTGGAAAACGTACCCGCCAAGAGAAAGCCCAGCTTGTTGTTCAGGCATTGATCGGTATCTGGCTGATCGTCGCATTGGCTTTCCATTTAGCTGAAGTCGGTTTGATTGGCCTGTCAGTGATTGTTCTGGCAACTGCATTTTGTGGTATTAATGAAGAACACGCACTGGGTAAAGCGTTCGAAGAGGCCCTGCCATTTACCGCATTATTAACGGTATTTTTTTCCGTAGTTGCCGTCATTATTGATCAACAATTGTTTACGCCATTTATTCAGTTTGTTCTGCAATCGTCACCCGCTTCACAGCTCTCTTTATTCTATCTGTTCAACGGGCTGCTTTCTGCGGTTTCTGATAACGTCTTTGTCGGTACGGTTTACATTAATGAAGTCCTGATTGCCCTGAAAAGTGGTCTGATTTCGCAGCAACAGTATGAATATTTAGCCGTTGCCATCAATACCGGTACCAACTTACCATCCGTGGCAACACCAAACGGACAAGCTGCGTTCCTGTTCCTGCTGACCTCTGCCCTCTCTCCGTTGATTCGTCTCTCTTATGGTCGGATGGTGATGATGGCATTGCCTTATACCATTGTGATGACGTTAGTGGGTCTGCTGTGCGTCGAGTTCTGGCTTGTCCCTGCCACTGAATATCTCACCCGACTCGGTTTGATCACTCCGCTTTACTGATTGACCAAATTTAATGTTACGCCCTGCCGGATAGTATATAAAACAACACTATCCGGCTTTTTTATTCATTTATTCCCTGAAGAATTCCCTGAAAAATAGTCCGATTTATTTTAATTTTATTTTTTTATGTCCAGCGAAACGGCACAATAAGCCAATCACCTATCTTGAAAAATGGAAAGAAAAAATGTTTCAATTTTTAAAACAAAGCTCTCAAGGGCGAGGTATTTGGCTATTAATGGCGTTGACAGCCCTTATCCTGGAAGCAACGGCTCTTTATTTTCAACATGTGATGTTGTTGCAACCTTGTGTGATGTGTATTTATGAGCGGGTTGCACTGTTCGGTATTTTAGGGGCGGCATTACTGGGTGCCATCGCACCTAAAACCCCTCTGCGCTGGCTGGCAATCCTGCTGTGGATTTACAGCGCAGGGCAAGGATTGCGGCTTGCCTGGGATCATACCATGATGCAATTACATCCTTCTCCGTTTAATACCTGTGAATTTTTTGTCAGTTTCCCGTCTTGGTTGCCATTAAACAGCTGGCTGCCTTCGGTGTTTAATGCATACGGGGATTGTTCAATAAAACAGTGGGAATTTTTAACACTGGATATGCCGCAATGGTTGGTTGGGGTTTTTATTGCCTATTTTCTGATTGGCATCCTAGTGCTGGTAAGCCAGATTGTCGGGAAGAAAAAATAGATATTCAGAATAGTGCCACCTGCATGGCAGGGGCACTGGACAGGTAGCCCGTTAAAAGCTCCTAGATGGCGTCGTCATGAAATACTCAACCAAAGAGCAAGGCAGCGGATTTGGACTGCGGCAAGAAACGATGCACTGTTTTTGGCGTAACGGGTCG
>NZ_FPBJ01000055.1 GCF_900116635.1 Xenorhabdus koppenhoeferi
TGCATGCTTGTCTTTGTATGCCAGTACTCTTCTTCGAAAATCTAGACTGTAACCCATCTCAATTCTACCTTGTCATTGGGATTTAGGTATTATGACACAGTATTATGATTCTGCTATATCTATACACTTCGTCTTTCAAACTGCCTCTTTGTTGGCTGCGCTTGCTCACTCCGGTCACATAGTTATCTATGCTCCCGGGGATTTGCTATCATGCCGTCGCGATGCAACTTGAGATCCATTATGTATATAATGAGAGTTTGATAATTGTTACTCAACCTAATTATTTGTTATATAAATATACAGCTAATGTTATAGTGGTTATATTCCTGTAAAAAGATATTCTATATAGTTACATGTGAATAACCGTTAGCAATATAGAAGTTAATTAGACTACGAAACATTCGTAAATATTATTATTAGGGACAGTGCTGATATGAAACTACAGCAATTGCGTTATATTGTAGAGGTGGTTAATCACAATCTGAACGTATCTTCTACGGCGGAAGGATTGTACACTTCTCAACCTGGGATCAGCAAACAAGTTAGGATGCTTGAAGATGAGTTGGGTATTCAAATATTTGCTCGTAGTGGCAAACATCTGACGCATGTGACTCCTGCTGGTGAAGAAATTGTCCGTATTTCACGTGAGATTCTGTCAAAAATCGATTCAATTCGATCTGTTGCTAGTGAACATACCTATCCTGATCGCGGTTCTTTATATATTGCGACAACTCATACACAGGCAAGATATGCTCTGCCTCCTGTAATTAAAGGCTTTATTGAACGTTATCCCAATGTATCATTGCACATGCATCAAGGTTCACCCACTCAGATTGCAGAAGAAGTATGTAAAGGGAACAGTGACTTTGCTATAGCAACAGAAGCACTTCATCTTTATAACGATTTGATCATGTTGCCTTGTTATCACTGGAACCGCTCTGTTGTGGTAACGAAAGATCACCCCCTCACCAATAGGCAGAATGTGACAATCGAAGAATTGGCAGAGTATCCGATAGTAACCTACACTTTTGGCTTTACCGGTCGCTCTGAACTGGATGTTGCTTTTGATCGAGCGGGCCTGAAACCTAAAATCGTATTTACGGCAACAGATGCCGATGTGATTAAAACTTATGTACGATTGGGGTTAGGGGTTGGTGTGATTGCCAGTATGTCTGTAGAACCTGTTCAGGACAGTGATCTGGTACGTATTGATATGCGTGATAAATTTAGTTACAGCACAACTAAAATTGGCTTCCGACGCAGTAGTTTTCTACGTAGTTATATGTATGATTTTATTTGGCGTTTCGCTCCGCATTTAACCCGTGATGTTGTAGATAAAGCCATTGCATTGCGTTCCAATGAAGAAATCGAAGAGATGTTTAAAGACATTGAATTGCCGATTGTATAAAGGAAAAGCATCATAAAGAAGGTTAAACCACCTCCAGAAAGTAGGGAGGTGGTTGGTTTTTATCTTCTTCCCCTTTTTCCTCCTCCCCTTTGAAAACGAGGGGGTTGTACAGAGCCTCTGGGACCCGCTTGTGATAAATGAGATGGACCTGCTATATCCCCTCTGAACCCCATTGTTGGATCTTGAGTAATGGATTCATAGGCCGGAGGTGCCTCGTAAGGGGATGGTGAACCATAAGAAGGAGGCGAACCACCATAGGGTGGTGGTGCTTCATAGGGAGGAGGACTATTATTATAAGAGGAGGTAGAAGGTACACTATGTTGAGGAGGGGATTCGGGAGGCTGCCTTCTAGAATCTCTACCTCTTCTGTGAGTTTGTGGGCGTACATTATATGAATCGGCAAGGCTGGTATTTCTTATAGATTCATAATATTCCGTTGTTGGATTTATCCTTAACGAGCCGATTGGTGATGTAGTACCAAATTTACTGAGTATAGATTGAGCATGTCCCGCTGCATGAGATTCATTAGAACTATATGATAATTGAGGTAAAATTGCGCTTTGATATGTAATATAGTTTATGTCATAAAGATGTCCGTTCCATAATATGTATCTTCTATTATTACTTTCTATAAATCCCATACTTACCAGTCTAGTGCGGGTAATATTATCTGGTTCTTGTTTTTGAGTGAAGGGCTTTAATTCATTTAACATATTGAATTTTATTTCTAGTGACTGTTTCCCATTAGGCATCATATACTCTGTTACGAGACCTTTGCTTTGCAAAAAATTAAAATAATTAATTAATGGAAAATTCTCATAATTCATGCTATCCCCCTGTAAAAAATGATCAAACACGGATGTACAACGGATGTACAAGAGATAGACCTTTATCCCCCTATTTTCGTCAAACAACAAGCGAATAATTCTTAACAATTCCCTGTTTGTTTTAGATATGTCATTTACTAATACTTATCAAAGTTATAAATGGAAATAAATTCAGTGACATTGTCTTTGCCTGTTAATTTTCATCTTGCGAAGTATATACATAGCTTTGTAGCTCCATATAAATTGAGGTAAAGATTGCTGTCATGAATTTAATAACAACATTTTCAAAGTGTTAGGTTTGCAATTATTTTATGATATTTTTTCAGACATTAAATTCACCACTGAAAAAACTGACAGAATTCTCTATTGATGATTTTTTATGTTTAAGAATAAAACTATCAAAAGCTGTTTTTATTTCTGGATCTTCTAATGCTTGATAGTCAAATAACGAAATGCAGGATGAATAAGTAAATTCGATGTTTACATTTTCATTAGAGGCGCAATTAGATGTCACTTCTGAGTTGGTTCGGTCGAAATCTATTTTATAAAGTTTCATTTTAGGGATATACATGATCTGATCTTCAATGCTAACTGCTTCAATGACACTAGCCAGTGTCATAGTAGAATAATGATCTTTATTCCGTTTTAACCCTAATTTTATGGCATCCCCTTGTTTTTTCAGGAAATCAGCAAAGCTTTTAATGGCCGGAGAATAAGTGTTGATCACGATATCCATGATGAGTTGGAGTAAGTTAGTTGCAATGGAAACACCTTTCATTTCATGGCTATAAGTTTGTGTTTCTATATTTTTAATGCTCATCAATGGCAATTTTTCTATGACATCACACCAAAATTGAATATCGGTTTTATACTGTTTTCCATGAAAATCAGCATATTTTGTTATATAGTCAGTTGCTATTGAAGAAAGGGCTATCTGTGTTTTTTTTATATTATTCAATTGTTGTGTGACACGGGTTTTGTCGGTAATTTTCGAGGCTATAACAAATTGGAGAAGGCCATCTGTATCATTGAACCGATAATCTGACAAAGAAAATGGATTCTTAATTTCAGTAGAAAAGAATTGGTTAGCTTGCTGTATATGATTTAAATGATTTTGGTGTAGTATAGTATCCGTTTTTATATTCATTATTCATTCTCCCATCTTTAAAAATTAATTGAATATCATGGACTCACTGTTTTTATAAAAATACGATGATCCGGGATTCCGAGTAACCGTTCTTGCTGTCCCGCAGAAACTCGAAACCCATTGGGTATATGGCAGAATAAAACACATCTACTTTCGATATGTCATCACTAAAGTTTATCAATAATTGAGAATTTACAGCTGGTTAGTAAAATATATGGTCTCTGAATAACAAATGTTTACTTATATGTTATGTTTAATAGGGGTAGCTAGCCATAAAATAATAAGAAAGGAGGAGTTATGTCGTTTAAATTGAAAACGGACTGTGCTTCAACACTATTGATTGATGGTAACTCGTTGATCGATGGAAAATTAACTGGCAGTCAAATCTATCACTATTACAGTTTACCTCTGCTATCTGAGCAATTAGGTGAAATCTCCCGTTTACCAAAATCCCTTAAAGTTCTGCTTGAAAATCTCCTGCGCAATATTGATGGTGAATCTGTTGTGGAGGATGATTTGAAGGCGTTGGTGGCATGGCAGAAAAACGGTCATGCAGACAGAGAGATTGCTTATCGTCCAGCCCGTGTACTCATGCAGGATTTTACTGGTGTTCCGGCGGTGGTGGATCTTGCCGCCATGCGGGAAGCTGTGTTGAGGCTTGGTGGAAATGTAGAACAAGTCAATCCGTTGTCTCCGGTTGATCTCGTCATTGACCATTCGGTGATGGTCGATAAGTTTGGCACGGAGCAAGCATTTGCGGAAAACGTTCAGATTGAAATGGAACGTAACTATGAACGTTATCTGTTCTTGCGTTGGGGACAGAAGGCTTTTAATCGTTTCCGGGTTGTACCGCCGGGAACGGGGATCTGCCATCAGGTTAACCTTGAGTATCTGGGGAAAGCTGTTTGGTATGAAACTCAGAATGGAAAGCATTTTGCCTACCCTGATACGCTGGTCGGAACGGATTCTCACACAACGATGATTAATGGCTTGGGTGTGCTGGGTTGGGGAGTCGGGGGAATTGAAGCTGAAGCTGCAATGTTGGGGCAACCTGTTTCTATGCTCATCCCAGATGTTGTTGGTTTTAAATTAACAGGGAAATTGGCGGAAGGGATCACGGCGACTGACCTTGTTCTGACGGTGACGCAAATGCTGCGTAAGCATGGTGTTGTAGGCAAATTTGTTGAATTTTATGGAGATGGATTGTCTGATTTGCCATTGGCAGATAGAGCGACTATTGCCAATATGTCACCTGAATATGGTGCAACCTGCGGTTTCTTCCCTGTTGATGACATAACATTAGGTTATATGCGTTTAACCGGGCGCAATGAAGAGGAAATCGCTTTGGTTGAATCCTATTGTAAAACGCAGGGTTTATGGCGTAATGCGGGAGACGAACCCATTTTCACCAGCCGTCTTGAGTTGGATATGTCGACGGTTGAAACAAGTCTGGCAGGGCCGAAACGTCCTCAGGATAGAGTTGCGCTGGGGAATGTACCGCAGGCTTTCCAAGCTGCCATGGAACTTGATATCCATAAAAACTTGGAGCGTTCATCAACGGTATCCGTCATCTTAGATAACCAGACTTTTCTATTGCAAGATGGCGCGGTAGTTATTGCTGCTATTACGTCCTGTACCAATACCTCTAATCCCAGCGTATTAATGACGGCCGCTTTACTTGCTAAAAAGGCAGTGGAGAGAGGATTACAGCGTCAACTATGGGTTAAAACTTCATTGGCACCCGGCTCCAAAGTCGTGACTGATTATCTGGAGTTGGCGGGTTTTATGCCATATCTGGAAAAACTGGGTTTCAATCTGGTGGGATATGGTTGTACAACCTGTATCGGTAACTCTGGTCCACTTCCAGAACCGATTGAAGCTGCCATTAAGCAATTTGACCTAACGGTGGGCGCGGTACTTTCGGGAAACCGAAATTTTGAAGGGCGTATCCATCCATTGGTAAAAACAAACTGGCTGGCATCGCCACCGCTGGTGGTTGCTTATGCACTTGCTGGCAGCATGAAAAAAGATCTGACTCGGGAGCCCATCGGAAAAGATCAACAAGGCAATGATGTTTACCTGAAAGATATCTGGCCCAATAGCCGGGAAGTTGCGGAAGCGGTTGGGAAAGTCAGAACTGAAATGTTTCACAAAGAGTATAATGCGGTATTTGATGGTGATGAAAGTTGGCAGGCTTTGAATGTTGAGGGTTCAGCAACTTATCCTTGGCAATTAGATTCCACCTACATTCGTCATCCACCGTTCTTTAGTGATATGACTACCGAACCTAAACCAGTAACGGACATCCATCATGCACATATATTGGCGATATTGGGAGATTCGGTCACAACAGATCATATTTCCCCTGCGGGAAATATCAAAGCCGATAGTCCGGCAGGCTACTATTTACAAGAGCACGGCGTGAAGCCAAAGGATTTTAACTCTTATGGCTCAAGGCGCGGTAACCATGAAGTCATGATGCGAGGGACATTTGCCAATATTCGTATTCGCAATGAAATGGTACCGAATATTGAAGGAGGATACACCCGCCATATCCCGTCACAGTCTCAACTTGCGATTTATGATGCAGCCATGCGTTATCAGGAAGAAAAGATACCGCTAACCATCATTGCAGGTAAAGAATATGGTTCAGGTTCAAGCCGCGACTGGGCAGCAAAAGGGACAAGACTGTTGGGAGTCAGGGCTGTGATTGCAGAGTCTTTTGAGCGTATTCACCGTTCTAACCTAATTGGTATGGGGGTATTGCCTCTTGAATTTCCTCAGGGTGTCAGTCGTAAGACATTAAATTTAACTGGTGATGAAAAGATTGATATTGCAGGGCTGGGAAACCTTAAGCCTGGACAGATAATCGGGATAAAAATTACTTATGCCAATGGACTGGAAACTGTGATTGATACTCGTTGCCGCATTGATACTGGCACAGAACTGGCTTATTTCTATAACGATGGTATTTTGCATTATGTAATTCGTAATATGTTGAAATAATTGCAAAGTAAAATATCAGAGCTTGTATAAAATAGAATCATAAAGAAAAATTGCGCCCACACCGACGCAGTTTTTCTTTTTTAGATCTTGCAAAAGATAAATAACTTTTATTGCGCTTGGAATAGCAAATGCCCCATCCTGCTGGCCTTGGTATCCAGATAGTAAGCATTTTGGGGGTTGCGCCCGACAATCAGCGGTACCCGTTCGACAATATTAATGCCAGCTTCTACCATGATCTCAACTTTTTTAGGATTGTTAGTCAGAAGACGGATTGCATGAATATCCAATAACTTATACATGTCTGAACAAAGGGTGAAATCTCTCTCATCGGCAGCGAACCCTAACTGATGATTGGCTTCAACGGTATCAATACCCTGATCTTGTAAAGCATAGGCCCGGATTTTATTCAGCAAGCCAATATTGCGGCCTTCCTGACGGTGGTACAGAAGAACACCACGACCTTCCGTACTAATTTGTGACATTGCAGCTTCCAATTGGAAACCGCAGTCACATCTTAGGCTGAATAAAGCATCTCCGGTGAGACATTCTGAATGGATCCTTGATAATACTGGCTCATCACCAGAAATATCACCGAAAACCAGGGCAACATGATCGCGGCCTGTTTCGATTTCCTCAAATCCAATCATCGAAAACTCACCCCATGGCGTAGGTAACTTCGCTTCAGCTACTCGTTTTAGCTGCATTTTAGTATTCATATATTGATTTGACTCGTTATAAATATTGCGATACTCAGAACAAGATCGGTTCAGATATCAGTTAAAACTATGCAAAAATTTTCTCTGATCACAACGCATGTACGCCATCGCATTATAACAGAGCTTATTAATATGTATGAATATAAACCTAATATACACAATGGATTTCAAGTTGCATCGCGACGGCAAGAGAGCAAATCCCCGGTCACATAGATAACTATGTGACCGGGATGAGCAAGCGTAGCCAACAAAGAGGCAATTTGAAAGACGAAGTGTATAGATTTCAAAAGGTCTTCTATAACCAAATGTACGTTAACAGGAAAGTGCAGCTAACAAAGCAGTAAATTCATAGACAAAGGGGGATAAAGCGGAATGTTCTTCAATGATAAGAATATTAGCATGCTAAACTATAAAAGGATTTTTGTAGCTTTAATTGAATGAAATTATTTCAGAGAAAAAGTAGAGTTAAGAACAGGCAGATAGAATAACATCACAAACAAGGAGCAAATCAGCGCTTGTTGCAATAAATTGCTTCCTTTGCGTAGACGAGAAATGCTAATTTAACACGCCACTATACCCAATGGATTTCAAGATGCAGCACGACGGCAAGGGAATGAACCCCCAGTCACATAGCTAACTATGTGACTGGGGTGAGTGAGCGCAGCCAACAAAGCTGCAACTTGAAAGACGACGGGTATATGTCTGTTATTTGGCATAATTAAATCAACAACAATAGATAACAGGAAGAAATGTGAAATACTTTTTGATTTTATTACTGGCACTGGTTGTTTTTGTTATCTCAGTCACGCTGGGAGCAAATAATAATCAAATCGTGACATTTAATTATTTGATTGCTAAAGGCGATTATTCTATATCCACACTATTAGCCGCGTTGTTTGCTATCGGTTTTACCCTTGGTTGGGGGATTTGTGGGGCATTTTACCTACGTACTCGTATTTCTCTGCAACGTGCAAAACGTAAAATTAAGCGCCTGGAAATTCAGTTGGATCAACCATCTGATTCATCTGTAAAAGCCGTTTCTACTGTAGCCTTAAACAAGGAATAATCCTCCATGTTAGAGCTGTTGTTTCTGCTGCTGCCTATTGCTGCCGCCTATGGTTGGTATATGGGGCGCAGAAGTGCTCAACAAGACAAACAGCAATCGACTGACCGTCTCTCACGTGAATATGTTGATGGTGTTAACTTCTTACTCTCCAATCAACAAGATAAGGCGGTAGATTTATTTCTTGATATGCTGAAAGAGGATAGTTCTGCATTTGAGGCTCATCTGACGCTAGGCAATCTGTTCCGTTCTCGTGGTGAAGTTGAGAGAGCTATCCGAATTCACCAATCCCTGATGGAAAGTGCTTCTTTGACATTTGAGCAGCGTTTGCTTGCGATCCAGCAACTTGGACGGGATTATATGGCTGCTGGAGTCTATGATCGAGCCGAAAATATGTTCATTCAGTTGGTTGATGAAACTGACTTCCGCGAAAATGCCTTCAACTCTTTGTTAACCATCTATCAATCAATCAGCGATTGGAGTAAAGCCATTGAAGTAGCTGAAAAGCTAATGAAACTGGGGAAACATCATCTTGGAGAAGAAATTTCCCATTTTTACTGTGAGCTGGCACTGCAATGTATGGGTAACGATGATTTTAGTGATGCGAATGATTATTTGTATAAAGCAGCTCAGGCAGATAAAAATTGCGCCCGGGTTTCAATTATGCTTGGTCGTGTTTATATGGCGCAGGCAGAATATTTGAAAGCAGCTGACGCATTGAAACGTATCCTTGAACAAGATAAGCAACTGATCAGTGAAGCTCTGCCGATGCTGCAAGAATGTTACCAGCACCTGTCCCAGCCGGATGAATGGGAAGCTTTTGTACAACGCTGTGTGGAAGAAAAATGTGGTGCAATTGCCGAACTGCACATGGCTGACATTATTGAGAAGAGAGAAGGGCGCGATATTGCCCAAAATTACATTAATCGTCAGTTGGAACTCCATCCAACAATGCGGTTATTTTATCGCTTGATGGACTACCATTTGACGGATGCAGAAGAAGGGCGTGCTAAAGAAAGCCTCATTCTTTTACGTAATATGGTAGGTGAACAAATCCGCACGAAACCTGATTATCGATGCCACAAATGTGGCTTCACCTCCCGCGCGTTATATTGGCATTGCCCGTCGTGTCGCTCCTGGGATTCGATTAAACCGATTCGAGGTTTAGATGGTCAGTGACATTGTCACTTATTATCAAGTTATTATAAATGCATGTTTGACTGCAGACATGTTTATCTTCGCTTGCTTCAAAAGACAAGAAGATCAGTATTAGTGAGTAACATTCACTAACAGTTCTTGAACAGTTCAAGTTCATTGGTAAATGAAAAGGGCCTAAAAATGACTTCCCACATAGCTCAAACAATAGATAAACAGATTAACCCGCCTGTGATCGTTGCGTTGGATTATGATAATCAGAATTCGGCATTGGAATTTGTCGATAAGATTGACCCACAATCCTGCCGTCTGAAGGTAGGCAAAGAGATGTTTACACTGTACGGCCCACAATTTGTTCAGACATTGCATCAGCGCGGTTTTGATGTATTTTTGGATCTTAAATTCCACGATATCCCTAATACAACGGCAAAAGCGGTAGCGGCTGCCGCTGAAATGGGCGTTTGGATGGTCAATGTTCACGCGAGTGGCGGGGCAAGAATGATGATCACAGCTAAAGAGGCTCTGTTGCCTTATGGTAAAGATGCGCCATTACTGATCGCCGTAACCGTGTTGACCAGTATGGAACAGTCTGATCTGTCAGGGATTGGGATTGGTGTGACTCCGGCACAGCACGCAGAGCGTTTGGCTTTGTTGGCTAAGCAGTGTGGTCTGGATGGTGTGGTTTGTTCTGCTAATGAAGCACTACAACTGAAAACCGTATGTGGTAAAGCGTTCCAGCTTGTGACTCCGGGTATCCGTCCTGAAGGTGCAGATGCTGGCGATCAACGTCGTATTATGACACCCTTTCAGGCTGTTCAGGCCGGAGTGGATTATATGGTGATCGGGCGGCCTATCACGCGTGCAGAAAATCCAGTACTGGCATTGCAGAATATTAATCAATCTATTGGAGTCGTTCATGGATAATGACTCTCGTTTGGTTTATTCGACGGATAGTGGTCGTATCCAAGAAGAAAATATCAAACCAGCGCGTCCAAAAGGTGATGGTATTGTACGTATCCAGCGTCAAACGAGTGGGCGTAAAGGTAAAGGTGTTTGTGTAATTACGGGTATTGATGTTGATGATCAAACGTTAGCCAAGCTGGCAACGGAATTGAAGAAAAAATGTGGCTGTGGCGGCTCTGTGAAAGATGGCGAAATCGAGATTCAGGGTGATAAGCGTGATTTGCTGAAACAATTGCTGGAAGCAAAAGGAATGAAAGTGAAGCTGGCAGGAGGATAAATTTTATTTCTTATTAACAAGCTATGTAGAAAATAAGTTACATAGCTTGTTAATTGAATTCATTTCCAACAATTTTCGTCAGGCATTCCGCTTTCTCCGACTTTCTTCATTCAGGTCTCCCGCTTTGAGTCACCATATATAGCAGAATCAATATAATCAGACATAAGTCACATGCTCTGTAAACAGCTCATCAATAGAGCATCTTTCTCGTCTTCTTGTTGTTTTTGTTTCAGCCCATTTGTTTTCGATAGGATTTAAATCTGGGCTGTAAGGCGGAAGCCATTCTAACTGGCATCCGTGATCGGTTATCGCTTTTCGCGTGTCACCGCGTTTATGGAAAGGGGCATTATCCATCACAATCACTGTCCCCTTAGGGAGCTTCGGCAACAAATCTTGTGTCAGCCAGGCATGAAACACATTCGCATTAATGGTTCCGGCAAACAAACTTAAGGTCACAAAGGTATTTTTAATGATAGCACCAATGGCATTAATGCGGCCTTTGTGCTGCCAGTCATGTAAACCAAAACAGCGGGACCCTTTTAACGAATAGCCATGCGTACGTGGCATGGACTGCTCAAAGCCGCTTTCATCCAGATAAACAATCTGTTTGCCCGCCTGCTCATGATGGCGGATACGCTCGCCAAATACCTGACGAGCGTGTTCGTCAGCGG
>NZ_FPBJ01000053.1 GCF_900116635.1 Xenorhabdus koppenhoeferi
CTGCGAGTGCCCACACAGATTGTCTGATTAAGTTGTTAAAGAGCGGTGGCAACCGGCAAGTTCTTCCGGGTTGCGAGGCGGCGTATCTTACGCTTCCCTCTGTCAATGTCAAGCCTTATTTTTCAGGGCTTTCCATTTTGTCATCCCGACAGGTTTGTGTGTTTGTCGTGACAACGGGTGCGCATTATAGGGAGTTTTTCGGCGCTGACAATAGTTTTTTTTCGATTCTTTTCCGTTCGCGTTTTTTTATTCAATACGCTGAAACAGCCATCAAAAAGGCTATTTTTAAGGTGTCACATCACGCTATATTTGCAAAAATTCATTAGAAAAACGATCCACCTGTGCCCAATCGGTATATTCGATTTCTTTTGTTGTATCTGTTTCTCCCCCACTCATGCGCATAATGAATTGAATCATGATGCGATCTAACCAACGATAACGCGGATAAAGTAACGCTCCCGCAAAGACATTACATAAATCAGGTCGCCACGGACTTTTCATCAAAAATTTGCGTACATAAGCATTCGTTTCTGCGGTTCTTTTTTCTGGTTTTCTCGCCGTTAAATTGACACCAAAGAAAGCTGTTGTTTTTTGGTTCAACTGTTTTTGGTGGCAAATAACAAATTGATGTAATACAGAATTGAAATGCCCATAGCGTATTGATGCCCCTACCATTACTTTTTGATAAGGAGCCAGACTAATCTGTTTTACTGTCGCGAGATCTCTTAAGTCGCATTCGACCCCAGAACGACGAAGATTCTCTGCAATACGCGTAATAATTTTTTTGGTCTGTCCATCCTGAGTGGAATAGAGCAACAAATAACTCATAGATATGCCCTTAATAGCAGCGATTCGCATACGAATATAAGTAACGATTAAAATAGAACGCCTAAAATAGGATTATTCACGCCAAAAAGTCGGCGTGAACAAAACTAACAATGTGAATACTTCTAAACGGCCAAATAACATGGTTACGACCAATACCCATTTGGCCATCGGGTTCATCGTTGTAAAGTTCTCAGCAACGGCTCCCAACCCCGGACCTAAGTTATTCAGTGTTGCTGCAGTAGCAGAAAAAGCAGAAAACTCATCGATACCTGTTGAAATTAGTAACAGCATACTAATGATAAAAACTAACGCATACGCAGAAAAAAAACCCCACACTGCTTCAATAATTCGTTCTGGTAATGCCCGATGCCCTAATTTAATGGTATACACCGCATTAGGATGCACCAATCGTTTTAACTCACGGGAACCTTGCAAAAATAGCAACAGGATACGAATCACTTTCAGACCTCCGCCCGTTGAACCAGCACATCCTCCGATAAATGCAGAACATAGCAGCAAGAAAGGTAAGAATAGAGGCCAATTAGCGAAGCTATCCGTTGTAAATCCCGCAGTGGTTGCCATTGAGATAACCTGAAAGAAAGCGTGATTAAGCGCTTCCAGTTCTGATTTGTAAACGGAATGCTGCCACAATATCAGTATACAGATACTTAGTAATGACAACTGGATAGTAATGAACATGCGAAATTCTGGATCGCGCCAATATACTTTCAAACTTCGTCCAGAAAGAACGGCAAAATGCAGGCCAAAATTACAACCCGATATCAATAAGAAAATGGCAATAATAGTATTAATAACCGGGCTATTGAAAAAACCTATGCTAGCATCATGCGTGGAGAATCCACCGATAGCAATTGTGGAAAAGCTATGGGAAATCGCATCAAATACTGACATTCCCGCAGCCCACAAAGCTATCGCACAGGAAATGGTCAGTAAAACATAAATCAGCCAAAGTGTTTTTGCTGTTTCTGCAATTCGAGGGCGCATTTTATTATCTTTCAATGGCCCTGGCATTTCAGCTCGATAAAGCTGCATTCCCCCAACACCAAGTAAAGGCAATATCGCTACAGCCAACACGATGATCCCCATCCCACCCAACCATTGCAACATTTGGCGGTAAAACAGGATGGCTTTGGGAAGAGAATCAAGACCAACAAGTGTTGTCGCCCCTGTCGTCGTCAAACCAGAGAATGATTCAAAAAAAGCATCGGTGACTGAAAGGTTAGGTTTTTCAGAAAAGATAAACGGTAATGCCCCAACACTACCCAGCACAGTCCAGAATAGAACGACTATCAAAAAGCCTTCTTTTGGCTTGAGATCTCGTTTTTGATCTCGATTAGGGACCCATAGTATTAAACCTATAACGAGAGCAAAAATGAATGTCTGGCTGAATGCCCTACCGGCACCATCACGGTAAATCAGTGCCACCAACCCCGGAATAATCATTGTGAAAGAGAAAAGAATGACAAGTAGTCCAACAATACGGGTTATGGCGCGAAAATGCATTCGGCTAGTTCCTTAGAAATCCGGTATAACAAAAAATTATGGTTTTGATATTAAAGATAGGGCACCACGACTTAGGTCTCGTAATTTATCACCTATCTCGCCAACAAGGGTAGCTGGCAGTGAAACTTGCAATGTGACATTTTCGGCATAATCGCTGGCAATTATTTGCCCCGAAAATTGCTGTAGTAATTGTTCCACCATAGAGATATGTGAATACGCACACTTCAATTGGAACAATTTTTGTGGCACTTTGTATTTTGTTTCCAATAGCTTCAGTGCTTGCTGCACACCATTGCCATAGGCCTTCACCAAACCACCGGTACCAAGTTTTATGCCGCCAAAATAGCGAACAGACACGGCAGTGATTTCCCCCAAACTACTTCCTAATAATTGAGCAAGCATCGGCTTACCGGCTGTTCCAGTCGGTTCTCCATCATCGGAAAAACCCAGCTGTCGGGAATCATCCGGCGCACCAGCCACAAAAGCCCAGCAATGATGCCGGGCATCAGGATATTGTTCTTTGATACTTTGGATAAACAATTTTGCCTCATTTACCCCATCGGTATGTTCCAACAGGGTAATGAAACGACTCTTTTTTATCTCTTCAGTAAAGCTGACTGAAGCCGCAGGGATCAAATAAGGCTTCATTATGGCAATTGTAAATCTCTGGTCATATTTTCAATTTTTCCAGCGTGAATCACGATATTATCTTCAATACGAATACCGCCATACGGTTTGAGCATATCAATTTTTTTCCAATCGAAATGCTGACGATACTCACTTTCACGCCACGGTGCCAACAGGGTTTCAATGAAATAGAGACCCGGTTCGATAGTTAAAACCATCCTTGGCTCCAAAATACGGGTACAACGCAAATAAGGATGCAATGCCGGAGCGGCCAAGTGGGTTCCGCTGTCATCTTGCATAAATCCCGCAGCATCATGCACTTGCAAACCAAGTGGATGACCAAGTCCATGTGGGAAGAATGGTGTTGTTAATCCTTTTTCGACCATGCTCTCTTCACTGATCCCATGAATAATATTATGTTTTTTGAGCAGTTTCGCGATACGATGATGCATACCAACATGGTAATCGGTATACCTAACACCTGTTTTAATTGTGCCGATAATCACCTGCTGTTCTTCATTCAGATCTTTAATCAATGAGGCGAAATCGTTATTGGATTTTGCGGCATAGGTTCTGGTGATATCAGCAGCATAACCATTATATTCTGCTCCTGCATCAATCAAGAAGCTGCGAATCTCAGAAGGTACAGTCTGGCGTAATTTAGTGTAATGCAAAACTGACGCATTCTCATTCAAGGCAATAATATTATCATAAGGAACATCAGTATCACGGTGCCCTGTTGCCATCAAATAGAACATATTAATTTCGAATTCGCTAATGCCAGACAGAAATGCGTCATAAGCCGCCTGATGACCATTTACGGCAGTTTTTTGCGCTTCACGCATACAAGCTAGTTCATAATCTGTTTTATATGAGCGATGGTAACTCAAATAATTCAAGACTGCTTTTGGGTTGATATTCTTTTCAAGAATTCCCAAAGAATTAGCTCGCTCAGTTTGTTCGCCAATATAGGCAACATTCTGTTTTGATAATCCACTCAATTGTGCATCGATATCATCAGCTTTTGCCAAATGAATCAGTTCCACGTCTTCAGTCCAGTAACTATTGGGTAACGAATCTACGCTATGCCAATAATCTACCGGAGAATAAAACCACAGTTTAGGTTTATTGATTCCATCAATCCATAACCAGCAGTTTGGAACTTTAGTCACAGGAACCCAAGCCTTAAAGTATGCATTCGCTTTGAAAGGATAATGGCTATCATCAAGAAAAACTCTTAATGATACACCAGAGTGAATAAGTAGGGCGTCAAGCTGGGTTCGTGCCAATATTTCACGGGCACGATTTTGTAATATTTTAATGTGTTCGTGGTACAGAGGTGCCAACTTTTCCATCTTAATAACCTTTTTGGTTTTCTGGCAGGGGCTTAAATATTACCACAATTCATTATATTGAGTGCCATCACATGAAAAATTGCTTTCCCAGAAATTGATAACAATATTCATATTTTTCAAAACACTAATAAAAAATCTTACCTCCTGTCATAAATCTTACCTGTGATCCGTCCGACAAAAAATTAATCATTGGTTTGCATTAAATTAACACACTAATCACAATCAACATATCTGGTCATACCAGATGGTATGCACTCATTGAGGAGAATGACATGCTCTACCTAAGTGACACTATTCAAGTAAAATGGCTGAAAGATGGCATTGCAGAACTGATCTTCAATGCACCAGCTGCAATTAATAAATTAGATACAAAAACTGTTATTTCACTGGATAAAGCCGTTGCCACCCTTGAGCAACAAACAGAACTAAAAGGTCTGTTATTACGTTCTGAAAAACAAGCTTTTATTGTTGGTGCAGACATCACAGAATTTTTATCATTATTCAACGCACCAGTAAAAAAACTTCATGACCTACTGAATCTCGCCAATAGTATTTTTAATCGTATTGAAGATCTTCCTGTTCCTACCGTTTCTGCTATTAACGGTTATGCTCTTGGCGGTGGTTGTGAAACTGTGCTTTCAACTGATTTTCGTGTCGCAACCCCCGATGTCCGTATCGGGTTACCAGAAACTAAATTAGGCATTATGCCGGGCTTCGGTGGTTCTGTCCGTCTGCCACGCTTAATTGGTACAGATAATGCCCTCGAAATTATTACCGCAGGTAAAGATATCAGTGCAGAAGAAGCGCTGAAAAATGGTTTGGTTGATGCTGTCGTTCCTGCTGAAAAACTGGTTGACTCCGCCATTTCAATTCTGGAACAAGCTATTAAAGGCGATTTGGATTGGAAAGCCGTTCGTCAACCTAAACTAATGCCACTGAATCTCAATGAAATCGAACGTACCATGAGCTTTAACGTGGCAAAAGGCATGGTCATGAAAGTTGCTGGTCCTCATTACCCAGCGCCAATTACTGCGGTTAAAACCATTGAAAAATCCGCTACTCTAGGTCGTGATGAAGCCCTGAAATTAGAATCCGACAGTTTTGTTGCATTGGCTCACACCTCTGTTGCCCGGGCTTTAGTCGGTATTTTTCTGAATGACCAATATGTCAAAGGGCTGGCGAAGAAACACTTACAAACAGTCACAACACCTCAACATGCGGCCGTACTAGGTGCGGGGATCATGGGTGGGGGTATTGCCTATCAATCCGCTCGTAAGGGCATTCCTGTCCTGATGAAAGATATCAATCAAAAAGCGCTGGATTTAGGAATCAATGAAGCAGCTAAGTTACTGAATAAGCAATTTGAACGCGGACGTTTGGACGCAATGAAGATGGCTAAAATTTTGTCATCCATTCAACCAACCCTTAGTTATGCTAGTATTGAACAATCCCAGATTGTTGTCGAAGCCGTCGTTGAAAATCCTAAAATTAAGTCTGCTGTTCTGGTAGAAGCAGAATCTCATATCAGCGATGAGTGTATTCTGGCTTCTAATACCTCCACAATTCCAATCACTGAATTGGCAAGATCACTGAAGCGCCCGGAAAATTTCTGTGGTATGCATTTCTTCAATCCGGTGCATCGCATGCCACTGGTTGAAATCATTCGTGGAGAAAAAACATCGGATAAAACCATTTCAACGGTTGTGGCTTACGCCAGCAAAATGGGCAAAACACCGATTGTCGTCAACGATTGCCCGGGCTTTTTTGTAAACCGCGTATTGTTCCCTTATTTGGCTGGTTTTGGCATGTTATTGCGGGATGGCGGTGATTTCCGTCAAATCGACAAAATCATGGAAAAAGAATTTGGCTGGCCAATGGGTCCTGCGTATCTCATTGATGTTGTCGGTATTGATACTGCTCACCATGCACAGGTTGTCATGGCGCAAGGTTTCCCTGAGCGCATGAGCCGTAGTTATCAAGATGCAATCGATGTATTGTTCGAAAATCAGCGTTATGGTCAGAAAAACGGCGTTGGTTTCTATAAATACACTCAGGATAAAAAAGGCAAACCGAAAAAAGGACAAGATGAAGCTGTCGATCAGCTATTGGCAGGCATTAACCAACCAAAACATACTTTCTCCGGCGAAGAGATCATTGCTCGTACTATGATCCCAATGATTAACGAAGTCGTTCGCTGTTTGGAAGAAGGTATCATTTCCAGCCCAGCGGAAGCAGATATGGCACTGGTTTATGGTTTAGGCTTCCCTCCATTCCACGGTGGCGTTTTCCGCTATCTGGATACTATGGGAACCGCAGCCTACGTGAAAATGGCTGAAAGCTATGTCCACTTGGGCGTTCTCTATCACGTACCTGCTGGCCTGAAAGCAAAATCCGAAAGCAATGAAAGTTACTACCCTGCCCCAGCAGAACTTGCTGTTAATCCAGGTGAAAAAATGTGAGGTCTGAAAACATGGAAAACGTAGTTATTATTGATGGTATCCGTACCCCAATGGGGCGCTCAAAAGGTGGTGTATTCCGTCAGGTCCGCGCAGAAGATCTCTCCGCACATCTGATGAAGTCGTTACTTAAGCGCAATCCAGCCCTTCAGCCTGAACATATCGACGATATCTCTTGGGGATGTGTGCAACAGACTCTGGAGCAAGGGTTCAATATCGCCCGTAATGCCGCATTGCTGGCAGACATTCCCCATTCAGTTCCCGCAGTGACCGTTAACCGCCTGTGTGGTTCTTCTATGCAGGCACTGCATGACGGTGCCCGCATGATCATGACTGGCGATGCCAGTATTGCGATGGTCGGCGGTGTTGAACACATGGGACATGTCCCCATGACACATGGAGTCGATTTTCATCCTAAATTAAGCCGTAACGTTGCAAAAGCAGCCGGTATTATGGGTCTGACCGCAGAAATGTTGGCAAAAATGTACAGTATTAGCCGTGAAATGCAGGATGAATTCGCACTGCGTTCTCATCAACGCGCAACACAAGCGACAAAATCCAAGGCTTTCGAGAGCGAAATCGCCGCCATGTACGGGCATGATGCCGACGGTAATATGAAACTCATCAATTTTGATGAAGTCATCCGCCCCGAGACTAATCTCAAAGATCTATCGGCCCTGCGACCTGTCTTTGATCCTATCACCGGGAGCGTCACCGCAGGTAACTCCTCTGCACTTTCCGATGGTGCATCAGCGATGCTGATAATGAGTGAAAGCAAAGCTAAAGAGTTAGGATTAAAGCCCCGTGCCCGTATCCGATCAATGGCAGTTGTTGGCTGCGATCCTTCTATTATGGGTTACGGCCCCGTACCTGCTACAAAAATGGCATTAAAAAAAGCCGGTTTAAGCCTTTCTGATATTGGCCTAATGGAATTGAACGAAGCATTTGCCGCGCAATCCTTAGCTTGTATTAAGGGGCTGAATCTGTTGGATAGTATGGATGACAGAATCAACCTGAATGGTGGTGCAATTGCTCTCGGTCATCCATTAGGATGCTCTGGTACTCGAATCACAACGACCCTGCTTAACCTGATGGAACGCAAAGATGTTCAATTCGGGCTAGCAACCATGTGTATCGGGCTAGGTCAAGGCATTGCCACAATTATTGAAAGAGTGTAGTTATCAAGAGCATCTGACGATTGAAACTTATTACTATTTTTCCCTTGTCTGTCTTATCTATTGCATCACTCACTAATGCGTTTTTGCTGTAGTTTCCCGCCTGTCAGGGGCGGGGTTTTATTTTTATCATTTTATTTTTTACAGGGAGAGTAAGTCAGATGAACTCAAACGCATCTCCATACATGCGATCAATAGACGCGTCACGTTCGCTACAGAACCGCTCGCGGGCAATTTTGGCCATTTCAAAACGACCAGCAATATAAATATCATGGTTTGCTAAACTACCAAAATTATCTAAGACCGCACTCAGAACGGTGCCAATTCTGCCTCTCCAGTGCTCATCAATCTGTTCAACGACAGGAACAACCGACAAATTGGGATAATTCTCACTCAATGCCTGCAATTCCCCTAAATCATAAAGGTGTTGCAGCTCACGCCCTCCCCAATAAATTGAGATTTCACGATCAGGTTTTTTTTCTAATGCTGCCAGCAAAATAGAACGGGTATAGGAGAACCCCGTCCCACCAGCAATCAGCAGCATAGGATTTTCGCTGTCTTCACGGAACCATGCCTGACCATGAGGGATATCAATATCAATGGCTTTCTGAGTCAGAATCCTGTCCATCACTGCCATTGCATAGAGATTTAATTCAGAGGCCCCAATATGCAGCTCAATCGTCTGCTTTTCTGATGGCGGTGATGCCATGGAAAAAGGACGCTTATCCCTTTCATCCATAACTACCATCAAATATTGCCCTGCGCGAAAAGAAAAAGGCGAATCAGGTAATAAACGAACCCGGTAAACTGTATCTGTAATGGAGTCAACCGATGTTACTTTACAGCTTAGTATTGTCATGCATTCCCTCTTATCGCTTCAAAATATCTAATTGATCCCAAATTTCATCGACATGGCTCCGAATTTCATCGCTCATTACAATCGGACGCCCCCATTCCCTTTGTGTCTCTCCTGGCCACTTATTTGTTGCATCTAATCCCATTTTTGAGCCTAACCCAGAAATAGGGGAAGCAAAATCGAGATAGTCAATTGGTGTATTTTCCATTAAGACAGTATCTCTTTGCGGATCCATTCGCGTGGTTATTGCCCAGATAACATCATTCCAATCCCGAGCATTGATGTCATCATCACAGACAATAACAAATTTTGTATACATAAACTGCCGCAGATAAGACCAAACCCCCATCATGACTCGCTTGGCGTGACCTGCATATTGTTTTTTAATCGTAACGATAGCGAGCCGATAAGAACAACCTTCTGGCGGCAGGTAAAAATCCACAATTTCAGGAAATTGTTTTTGTAATATTGGCACCAGTACTTCATTTAATGCTACACCCAATACAGCGGGTTCATCCGGTGGACGTCCGGTATAAGTTGAATGATAAATGGCATCACTGCGCTGGGTAATATGAGTTACCGTAAATACCGGAAACATATCCACTTCATTGTAATAACCGGTATGATCACCATACGGCCCTTCCGGTGCTATTTCGTCGGGTTCAATGTAGCCTTCAAGGATAATTTCAGCACTTGCCGGTACTTCTAGATCATTAGAGATACATTTAACGACTTCTGTTTTATGTCCACGCAACAATCCAGCAAAAGCATATTCAGATAAAGTATCAGGGACTGGCGTAACCGCGCCCAATATCGTGGCAGGATCTGCGCCCAATGCAACAGATACTGGGAAACGCTCTCCCGGATGAGCCTGACACCATTCCTGAAAATCGAGTGCTCCACCACGGTGAGATAACCAACGCATAATAAGTTTGCTTTTACCCAATACTTGCTGGCGGTAGATACCCAAATTCTGGCGCTCTTTATTAGGTCCCTTAGTGACCGTAAGCCCCCACGTAATCAATGGTGCGGCATCTTCTGGCCAACAATGCATAACCGGAATTCGGCTAAGATCTACTTCATCCCCTGCCCAAATCTGCTCCTGACAAGGTGCAGAATTAAGGCGCTTGGTTGGCATATTCAGAACCTGTTTGAATTTAGGTAATTTATCCACCAGATCACGAAACCCTTTTGGCGGCTCTGGCTCCTTAAGGAAAGCTAATAACTTACCAACATCATGCAATGCCTTAACATCATCCTGCCCCATACCCATAGCAACCCGCTTAGGCGTTCCAAATAAGTTGCACAGCACTGGCATCGAATATCCCTTAGGATTTTCAAATAACAAAGCGGGGCCGCCGGCACGAAGAGTACGATCTGCGATTTCAGTCATTTCCAGATAGGGATCAACTTCCATACGAATTCGTTTTAATTCACCAGATTGTTCCAATAAGGAAAGAAAGTCTCTTAGATCGCGGTATTTCATATTGTTCATTTGTGCCAATATTTAAGGAAGGAAGGACATTATAAGCCCTCCCATAAGGGTTACAAGGTAAACGCATAACTTCCCCAAAATCAATGGATTCAGTGTAATCTTGTGGGGTTGATTCCTTAGATACAGCAGCATGGTACCCAATCAACTAATGTCTGTGTATCAAATTGCTCAGAAATCGTTTTATTATGCTGGAAAACCTTAAAACCTTCGTTTTTTCGCTAAAATAATGCGATTTTTCTCCTTTAATATGCAATCTGCTGCCTTCACGTAACATAGACAATAAAAACTATCTACCTGTCATCTTTCAAGTTACAGCTTTGTTGGCGGATGTCGCTCTGCATTCCCGAAATACATTGGGTATTGAACGGGGATTAAGTTCCAAAAACATGGATTTCAGCCGATCTTTTGCGTAACTTAATCATTGGACATTATCATGGGGTTTACCGTTACATGATGGGAATATTTTCATATTTTCTTTTTCTTTACGAAATATTAGATAAAATTATCAATATCATCGTGATTGGCGGTTTTTACACCATTAAGTAATACACAAATTTTTACTGGAGATAAATATCACTGGTTATAAAAACATAACTTATTCCTTCACATAACTTTTTAGCTTTATTGATGATCCACCAACACTGGTTTTGTTATGCTAGGCATCCTAAGCAATGGAGTGGAAATATTATGGGGAATTGGTATCTTCTTTACTGTAAACGAGGGCAAATCTCTCGAGCGATAGATAATTTGGAAAGGCAAAATGTTATCTGCCTGACACCTATAGCCAAAATCGAAAAAGTCATTCGGGGTAAACGAACAACCGTTAGTGAGCCATTGTTTCCCAATTACCTTTTTGTGCATTTTGATCCTGAAGTCATTCACACCACAACAGTTAACTCAACACGTGGGGTAAATCATTTCATACGGTTCAGTACTTATCCTGCCATTGTACCGCAGGCATTGATTGATGAATTGATGTCTATCACTGAACAGGATTATATTGCGCCTGAAACTCCAATAACAGGAGATACTGTTCTGATTACTGAAGGAATTTTCGAGGGCATTCAAGCAATTTATAATGAACCGGATGGAGAAACCCGTTCAATTCTCCTCCTGAATATCCTCAATAAAGAAGTTTCTAAGGTGTTAGATAATAAGCAGTTCTTCAAGATTTAATCAAAAAACGGGCAAAATTGCCCGTTTTCATTTTTATGGTACTCTAATACACAATCTTTATGGCCAAATAAATGCAGGTAATCAATATTTCTGCTCTTGCAGCCACTGCGCAACACGCTTGGCAAAATAAGTCAGAATACCATCTGCTCCCGCCCGTTTAAAACACAGCAGTGACTCCATAATCGCAGGCTGTTCCTTCAACCAACCGTTTTGAATTGCAGCCATGTGCATCGCATACTCACCGGAAACTTGATAAGCAAATGTTGGTACACCAAAAGTATCTTTTACCCGACGAATTACATCCAAATATGGCATACCTGGTTTCACCATGACGCTATCTGCACCTTCCTGCAAATCTTGTGCGATTTCCTGCAACGCTTCATCACTGTTTGCAGGATCCATTTGATAGGTCATTTTATTTCCACCTTTCAGATTAGAGCCAGAACCAATTGCATCCCTGAACGGACCATAATAACAAGAGGCGTATTTAGCAGAATAAGCCATAATCTGGATATTGACATAACCATCTATCTCAAATTGATCACGAACAGCGCCGATACGGCCGTCCATCATATCACTTGGTGCAACAATTTCGGCTCCTGCCTCTGCATGGGATAATGCCTGCTTGACCAGAATATCTTTGGTAATGTCATTAATAACATAACCATCTTGATCAATGATGCCATCCTGCCCGTGTGTGGTGAATGGATCGAGCGCCACATCAGTCAGAAGCCCTAATTCAGGCACCGCATCTTTCAAAGCGCGAACAGAGCGCTGAATCAAACCATCTGGATGATAAGCTTCTTTCGCATCCAATGATTTTTTGTCTGCTTCAATGACCGGAAACAGAGACAAAACAGGAATACCCAGTCGGGCAATCTCTTCAGCTTCTTTCAGCAAAAGATCGATTGTCAGACGATACACTCCTGGCATGGAAGGTACTTCCTGGCGCTGGTTAGTGCCTTCCATAACAAAAACAGGATAGATCAGGTCATTGACAGTAAGTTGATTCTCAGCAACCAAGCGGCGGGAAAAATCATGGCGGCGCACACGGCGCATACGACGACCAGGGAATGCTCCTGGAAATACATAGCTCATACTGCTCTATATGAACGCATCCCGTTTGCAAGACAAAAATTACTCTGACATCGACGGTAGGTTGCAGCTCTATATCCGGCCTTATTACAGCCAGAGC
>NZ_FPBJ01000051.1 GCF_900116635.1 Xenorhabdus koppenhoeferi
CCGCTGACGAACACGCTCGTCAGGTATTTGGCGAGCGTATCCGCCATCATGAGCAGGCGGGCAAACAGATTGTTTATCTGGATGAAAGCGGCTTTGAGCAGTCCATGCCACGTACGCATGGCTATTCGTTAAAAGGGTCCCGCTGTTTTGGTTTACATGACTGGCAGCACAAAGGCCGCATTAATGCCATTGGTGCTATCATTAAAAATACCTTTGTGACCTTAAGTTTGTTTGCCGGAACCATTAATGCGAATGTGTTTCATGCCTGGCTGACACAAGATTTGTTGCCGAAGCTCCCTAAGGGGACAGTGATTGTGATGGATAATGCCCCTTTCCATAAACGCGGTGACACGCGAAAAGCGATAACCGATCACGGATGCCAGTTAGAATGGCTTCCGCCTTACAGCCCAGATTTAAATCCTATCGAAAACAAATGGGCTGAAACAAAAACAACAAGAAGACGAGAAAGATGCTCTATTGATGAGCTGTTTACAGAGCATGTGACTTATGTCTGATTATATTGATTCTGCTATAGATGAAAAAGCCGTGATGGACGCTATCAAATTGCTGAATGAGGTTGCTAAACAGCAACAATCCAACATTCCTACCGCCAATACTGGCGAGATCCCTCAAACCATGTGAGAGAGTAATAAACATGAGTGATACCAACGAAATTCAGGCTACTGAAGAATTATCCCTGTCCGGTACTCAGGCGGCGGCATCCACTGAGAGCAATGTTGATAATGCCAATTCAACGGGGCAGAGCGACGGATTTGATATTGTCCTGAGTGACGATGAGACCCAGAAACAAGACCCGGCAACTAATGCGCATTTTGCAGCTAAACGCATCGAACGTAAGCGTCAGCGCGAGCTGGAGCAGCAGATGGAGGCAGTACAGCGCGGAGAGTTACCGGAGGATTTACGGGTAAAACCTGAGTTACCCACACAGCCAGATATCAATAATTATCTGTCTGATGATGCATTGGCGAAGTATGACTATGACCAAAACAGAGCGCTAGCTGCATACCAGCAGGCAAACCTTGAATGGCAGATGAACGCGATGGATGCTCGTAGTCAGGCTGTTGCCGAGCAGGGGCGCAAAACTCAGGCATTTACCCAGCAATCAGCACACATTGTCGAGTCAGCAAGGAAACACTATGACGCCGCAGAAAAACTTAACCTGCCTGATTATCAGGAAAAAGAGGACGCTTTCCGCCAAGTCGTACCGCCCGGTATTGACACGGAAATTATGCACCTCTTCCCGGAGAAGTCGGCTGCGATCATGTATCACCTGGGCGCAAATCCAGAGAAAGCGCGGCAACTGCTGACACTCGGATCACAGCAAGCGTTAATCGAACTTACGCGCCTTGCTGACAAGTTAACTATCAAACCTCGCGGTAAGCAAATCTCTGCCGCTCCTCCGGCTGATGCACCATTAAGTGGCGATGTTACCGCTGCTAATCGTGATGCTATTCAAAAACAGATGGATGCAGCCGCCAGTAAAGGCGACACGGAGCTTTACCGCAAGTTAAAACAACAGTTGAAAGGAATTTAAGCGATGGCTTTAAACGAAGGTCAAGTGATCACATACATGGTCGATGAGATAATGGAGACCGTGGAAAACCTCACACCCATGGCGCAGCGTGTAGAAAAATATGCACCGCCTGCAGGTGATATGCAGCGTTCACAGAATACCGTGTGGATGCCACTGGAACAGGAAGCGCCTACCCAGCAGGGGTGGGATTTAACCAACAAAGAAACAGGTATATTGGAACTGTCCGTTAAGTGCAACATGGGCTCGCCGGATAATGACTTCTTCCAGCTTCGTGCGGATGATCTGCGTGATGAACGTTCCATACGTCGTCGTATCAAGGCATCAGGTCAGAAACTGGCGAATAACGTTGAAATGGCTATCGCTAAGCAAGCTGTAGAAATGGGTTCTCTGGTTGTGGCAAGCCCTGAACAGATCGGCTCAGCTAAAACGGGTTGGGATTTCATTTCTGAGGCTGAGGCGCTGATTTTCTCTCGTGAATTGAATCACAGCGCGGGTCTGTCATTCTTTTTCAATCCGACAGATTACCGTGGGGCAGGTCAGGATCTGACAAACAAAGACTTCTACGGTCGCATTCCAGAGGATGCGTACAAGTCTGGGACTATCCAGAAGCAGGTGGCCGGATTCAATGACGTTCTGCGCTCTCCGAAAATGCCATCTCTACCAGCGTCTACAGCGACAGGCCTCACTGTTTCTGGTGCTCAGAAATTCAAGCCTCAATCATGGGTCGAAGACACAGACGGAAACCGCGAGAACGTGGATAACCGTACCGCTGTCGTTAAGTTGAGCGGTGCTGGATTGAAACGGGGTGACAAGATTTCTTTCGCTGGGGTGAAATATCTGTCTCAGATGGCGAAGAACATTCTGACACAAGATGCAACGTTCTCCGTTGTGGCTGTTAACGGGAGTGATGTCACTATCACGCCAAAGCCTGTTGCACTCAGCGACGACAAGTTGACTCCGGCAGAGAGCGCCTACGCCAACGTGAATATTTCTCTGGCTGATGGAATGGCGGTCAATGTACTGAACATCAAAACCACACAGGCTAACGTGTTCTGGGCTGATGACTCCATCCGTTTAGTGTCTCAACCGATTCCGGTTAACCACGATCTGTTCTCTGGCATGAAGACTCAGAGCTTCTCAATTCCTAATGTGGGGCTGAATGGTGTTGTGGCCTACCAAGGGGATATCGGCACATTGTCCGGTAAGTGCCGTATCGCGCTGTGGTACTCCGCGTGTGCTGTACGTCCAGAGGCGATCGGTGTTGGGTTGGCTGGTCAGAAATAATTACAGGGAGCTTCGGCTCCCTTTTTCTTTTGAGGTAAATTATGCAAAAGATGCTCTACAAATCAGACGGCGACGTCAATGTCTGGGGAATGAAGTTGCAAATCACGGTCATTGAACCAGAGGTATTGGACGAACATTTAGCTGATGGCTGGGTTGAACACCCGAATGACACGTTGAAAACCGAGCCCGTAAATCTGGGTAAAGGTAAGAAAAATGAGCCTAATAACCAAGGGTGACTTAGTTCAGTCAGCACTACGTAAGCTGGGTGTTGCTTCCAATGCCACGTTATCCGATATCGAACCGCAATCAATGGAAGACGCTGTAAACGACCTAGAGATGATGATGGCGGAATGGTATCAGGACGGCGCAGGCATTGATGCCGGATATCGATTTGCTGATGCTGATAATCCACCCACTGACGGTGACGAGCACGGCATGAAAAGTAGCGCCATCAGTGCCGTTATTCATAACCTCGCTGTGCGGATTGCCCCAGATTACGCCATTGAGCCGCCAATAAAGATCATCAACACCGCCAGATACGGCAAAGAGCTTTTGTATAAGCAATCTGCCATATCTCGCGCCAAGAAATCACGCTCTGATTATCCAGCACGAATGCCTATTGGTTCAGGTAATCATTGGGCGACTGTTAACGGCTGGCATTTTTATCCCGGGGACAAACCACATGCCGATTCAACAACTCCCCCTGATGAAGGGGACAGGTAAAGACTATCGCTCTGCTGATTATGTCGATCTGCTTCCGGTCAACATGCTGGCGACACCGAAAGAAATATTGGGCGCTTCCGGTTATCTTCGTTCCTTTCCCGGCATCACAAAACGTGCTGATGTTACTGGTATCTCACGAGGGGCTGAGTTTAATACTAAAGAGTCTGCCGTCTATCGCGTGTTGGGGAGTAAGCTGTATAAATCCAACAATGTTATTGGTGATGTCTCTGGCTCCGGTCGTATCAGCATGGCACATAGTTACAATAGTCAGGCGGTAGCGGCCAATGGTGTTATGTCATTGTATTTCTATAACGGTTCAGTCAAACGATTGGAGAACTGGCCAGCCTCGTCTAAATTCCAACAATACGAAATCGGCTCTGTGCGTGATATCTGCCGATCCCGTGGGCGTTATATCTGGGCGAAAGATGGCACTGATACATTTGGTGTTACCGATCTTGAGGATGAATCACATCCAGACCGTTATCGTGCATTGTACCGTGCTGAGTCTCAACCCGATGGCATCATTGGTATTGATACATGGCGCGATTTCGTGGTGTGTTTTGGTTCGTCAACTATTGAGTATTTTTCACTGACGGGTGCGACTGATACACAAGCGGCGATTTATGTCGCTCAGCCCTCATTAATGGTACAGAAAGGCATTGCCGGCACTCATTGCAAAACCGTATTCGGTGACTCCCACGCCATTATCAGCCATCAGGCCACTGGTGCGCCATCGGTCTATGTCATTCGGCAAGGACAAGTATCGCCGATAGCCACGGCCTCGATAGAGAAAATACTGAGAGACTACACGGCGGATGAATTAGCTGCTGGCGTGATGGAAACAGTGCGGTTCGATGCACACGAATTATTGATTATCCATCTACCGCGACATGTCTTGTGTTATGACGCAGCAGGCAGCCAGAACGCGCCGCAATGGTGCATCCTGAAAACAGGTCTGTTCGATGATGTTTATCGCGGTATCGATTTCATATTTGAAGGTAATCAAATCACGGTAGGCGATAAACGCGAGCCTGTGACTGGGCAGCTTAACTTCTCTACTTCTGACCAGTACGGACAGCAGCAGGAGCATTTGCTGTATACGCCAATGTTCAAAGCCAACAACGCACGGGTATTCGATTTCGAGCTGGAAGCCTCGACTGGTGTATCTCAGTACGCTGACAGGTTATTCCTCTCTGCAACGGCTGACGGCATCAATTACGGTCGAGAACAGATGATCGAACAGAACGCGCCATTTGTTTATGACAAGCGGGTGCTTTGGCGACGTGTTGGTCGTATCCGTAAAAACATCGGATTTAAAGTGCGAGTAATCACCAAATCCCCTGTCACCCTCTCCGGCTGTCAAATCAGGTTGGAATAATTATGGCGGATAATAGTCTCAAAAATCCTGTAGAGATACAGGCAACTCGAATAGATGCAACGCTGCTCCCCAGTAATTTCTCGCAGCACTATTTTCTGTATGTTGTTCAACAGGGAGCTGATTTAGGGAATGGGGCGAACAAGGCTAATCAGGCGGGTGACGGTGCTTATGATGCTCAGGTTAAAAACGATGAGCAAGATATTATCCTGGATGATCATGGAAAAAGAACAACTCGGGCAGAAGAAACGCTAGAAGACCACGAAGTCAGAATCACCAAAGCAGAGGAAGACTTAGCAAAACTTGAAGTTAGGGTTTTGAATGTCGAGCATGACGTTGATGGTCTTAAGATAAAGATACAAGACATAGATGGTCAGGTATCTGAAATAAAAGTTGACTATGTATCCAAGAAAGCAACAGCAACTCAAGTTATCTCGTCACCCATTGATGTAAAAAACAATTACCTAATAAATGGCCTTAATGTTGTTGGTCAAAGGGTTACTGGCTTTACTGTAATGACTGGGGCGGCAAATAAAGGGGCAATTGATGCCAATCAGTCATGGAACGCAGGTGAAACTTACGATCAATCTGTCACCCAATCTCTAATGAATGCAGTCACATCGCTAGCCAAAAGATGCAAAGCGTATGAAGACGCATTGAGGTCTCACGGACTCATCGACTAATGACAAAAATCGATATTATTACAGGTTCACAACTCATGCGGCTGTGGGGCGTTCCGTCATGGGTGGATTATCCCGCTGATTATTATCTCTGGCAGGGCTGCGGTGTGTTTGTGGTGATTGAACGAGGCGAACATGTTGAATTGCACATGGCGATGAAGAAAGGTGAAAGACACCGATCCAGTGATGCCGCCAGAGATATTCTTTCACTGATTGGCAATAGGGTTATCCATGCACCCATTCTCTCAACATCGAAACATGTCTGTAATTTGGCGCGGAAATTTGGCTTTCACCTGCAATCAGATGATGTCGTTGAACTCATTGATGGGCGTAGAGAACAATTATTTTTAATGGTTAGGAGTTAATTATGGGTGGAATAGTTAGCGGTATCGGTAGCGCTGTAGGTGGGATAATCGGTGGTATTGGTGCAATTAAAGGCGCTAAAGAACAGTCCCGGTCAAACGACAGAGCCATTGATAACCAGCAGGGAATGTTCCAGCAGCAGAGTGAGTGGCTATCACCGTTCCGTGAGGCTGGACAATCTGGATTATCTGGTTTACAGGGGTTAGCAGGAAAACCTATCGACCGAAATGCATTGCTGGGACAATACTTCAATAGTCCTGAGTACGCACAACTGGCGGATCAGGCCAGATATCAAACTCTCGCAGGGGCTGAGGCAACGGGGGGGCTTGGATCTACAGCAACCGGAAATCAGCTAGCAGGCATTGCGCCGCAACTGGGACAAAACTATCTGAACATGAAAACCGCCGAGCAGCAGGACATGTATAACCAGTTGCTGGGGTTGGTTAACGTTGGACTGTCGGGTGCTGGCGCTCAGTCTGCGGCAGCGGCTAACAATGCGAATGCTCTCGGTTCGCTGTACAGCCAACAAGGGGCAATAAATGCAGGGAGGAAAGCGCTTCCGTGGCAGATTGCAGCAGGGGCAAATAACAGCATCAATAACGGTGCATCGCAGGACATTAATCAGTTCGGCGGTATGGCCAGCAAAATGTTTGGCGGGATGATGGGGGGCATGTTCTGATGGTTCAGCCAATTAACTATTATGAATCTCTTATGCCTGATCTGGCAGGTCAGGCACTAAAGGAGACACAAAATAGACTCGGTCAATCTCAGTTGACGGGGCTAAACCTGCAAAACCAACAAATGCAGCAACAGATGAGCGAACAGCAAGCATTTAAACAGGCGTTACCCGGTGCTATTAATGATCCTCAAAAGTTGCGAGAACTGGCAGTTCAATATCCTTCTCAACTACAAAATATTCAGGCTCAGTTGGGATTCAGGAGCGCACAAGATGTTGCAGCATTAGATAGTACGGTAAATCAATTGCAGTTGGCGATATCGACAGGTGACCCACGCAATGTAGCGGCGGCATTGGTGCAGAATGCTGAGGTTATTCAATCTAAAGGCGTTTCGCCTCAACAGTTAATGACAATGTACGCGAACAATCCTGAGCAATTCAATGAGGTTCTTTCTACCGTTAAGCTGGGAACATTGAGCGCGAAAGACCAGTTTGCAGTGCTGGACAAGAAAGAAGGCCGGGAAATTGATCGCGGGAAATTGTCTGAGAGCATCCGCAGTAGTCAAGCGTCTGAGTCGCTACAGGCACGAGGCCAAGATATATCCGCAACCACAGCGCGTAGAGGGCAAGATATCCAAATGCGCGGACAGGATATTTCCGCTGAAAATGCCCGCCTTGATAGGGAGATAAAAAAATCCGCACTAGCTTAGAACACCATTGACCGCCAACTGAGAACAGAAACAAATCAAATCAAACGCGATGACTTGCTTCTGAAGCAGCAAGAGTTCAAACGGAAAGGCGAGCAAGCTAAGACTGATAAATATGATACTTATCTCAGTCAGGTCAATGCTATTGATCAAACCATCGGCACGGCAAACCGGATATTGGATAGCCCGGGATTTAATGGCTATTTTGGGATTAATGTAAACCCCTTTGGTAACAGATACCTTCCCGGTACTGATGCCGCCAATACTGAGGCCTTGGTTGACACACTGAAATCACAGACATTTCTAGCAAACGTTCAGTTAATGAAGGGGCTAGGGGCATTATCTAATGCGGAAGGGCAAAGAGTGACAGATGCTATAGGTAAGCTGTCTCCCTCCATATCAGAAAAAGCGGCCAAAGAAACGATTAAGACAATCATTTCCGTCACCAATAAGGGAAAGCATAGGCTGGATAATAAATTCAGCACGGAGGCGGCAAAATATAGAAAAGAGCAAGCGGCTCCATCCAGTAATCAAAGTGAATATTCAAGTTTATGGGGTGACTAATGGCTAAACCGTGGCGGGACGTTGTTGCGTCCTCACAATACCAATCGCTAAATCCACAACAGCAGGCAGCGGCACAGGAACAATATTTCAATGAAGTGGTTGTACCCAAAGCTGGCGATAAGGTAGAAGCCGCACGACAACAATTCTATACAGACTATCCATTACCACAACAGCAACAAGCAGGTAACCCAATCGCAGAGGCTGGAAAAGGTTTTCTCCAGGCTGGCGTAAACGTGGCTAATATTATTCCCAGCATTGGTGATGCCGTGGTTAGTGCTGGCGCTTGGGCTGGTGAAAAGGCTGGATTAGGTGATGGAACGTATACACCTGCTTCACGATTTGAGTTACCAGATAACCTTAAGCCCCAAGATACATATGCCAAAATTGGTTCAGAAGTTGCGCCTTATTTAATACCCGGCATCGGTGCAGAAAAAACAGCAGCGGCATTAGGTTCTGTTGCCAATGTTGGCAAGCTGGAACGTGGCGCGACTAAACTGGCTGATATGGTGGCTGAAAACACGGTAGGTGCGCTAGCTCAGAACAGCTCAAAAGATAATGCTGATGGGCTGGTGACTGACCTCGGTATTGGTACTGCTGCTAGCGGGGTGGCTAGGCTTGTCACTCCGGTTCTGGGTAAGGCGCTGAATGTCGTTGGTGAAAAGACAGGGCTGAATAAGCTATTTCGTGGAGCAGAGAAAGGTGCTGGAGCAGGTGGAGCCGGACAAGGTGCACCACAACCTCCTCCTCAGAAACAATTAACGCCAGAAGAAACACTTCGCCAAATGGCAGCCCAGAAGAACCCCGACTTAGCTTCTTCCCTTCAAGGTCTTGATGTCAAAGTGCAGCCTGATGTAAAAGCCGCCGCTGATAGACTTGGAGTAACTGAGGATCTTCTCCCTTCCCATTTATCAGGCAACCAACAATATCAAGCCGTTGAACAGGCCATTAAATCCCGTGCTGGTTCGGCACTAAAGCAGCAAGAAGATGTGGCCATCCTGAAACTTTCTGAGAGTGCCGGAAAACTCATTGATGACGTTGCTAAAGCCCCTGATGCACTATCATTGAATCAGAAAATTATCGGTCAGATTGATAGCAGAATGATGGCGCTGGAGCATCGCAGTGACCAGCTTTATAAGCAGGTAGATAATGCAATGCTACCCGCAACACGAGTTGAGGCTAATAATACAGCCGCAGCACTTGAGAGAAAGGCTGATGAATTGGGTGGATGGGATAATCTGGACACGATTGAGAAAACTGTGTTCAAGGCCGTTAATCCCAGTCAGGATGGTGTTCTTACCTACGCTAATTTAAATAAGCAGCGCCGTTTAGTTGGTCAGGCATTATTTAAAAATCGTGGTCCATATAAAGATGCTGATGAGGGAGCATTGCGATATCTCTACTCCCAGTTATCTAAAGATCAGCGGGCTGTATTAGGTGATGTGGGAGCTGGCAGGGACTTTGAAGTAGCTCAGCGCTTGGTTCAAATGCGTAAAGGGCTGGAAGATCAGATGGTGCAGTTGCGCGGCAAGAATCTGACAGGAGATATCGCTAATCGTAGCACACTGGCAGTTGCCTCTCTTGCACGGGGGAATTCGAAACAATTCTCTGAGCTAATGAAAAACATTCCCAGCAGACAAATGCGCCAAGAGGTTGCAGGAACTGCCATCAGGGATATGTTATCAGCAGGTAAACGCGGGGCTGATTTCAATCCTGCTGGTTTTGCTGACTGGTATCAAAACCTAAGAACGTCTGGCAACCTGCGTATTCTAGCGCAGTACATGCCCCGCGAGTTTATGTCTGGACTACATGATACTTATGTCGTGGCCAATGCTATCCGGCGAGCAAAGTCATTCGAAATAACCACTGGAAGATTGAATGATTTTACAAAGCGTTTCGACGCAGTGACTGCGCCTCATGAGTTAATGGCGAAATATGCCGGGAGAGTCGGCACAATGGCAGGGACTAAATTAGGGCCATTGGGTGCAGTGGCGGGTGGTGCAGGATCTTCGGAAGCGGCTGAGAAATTAATTTTATCCTCTGAATTTCAGCAAGCCACTAAAGGAATTGAAGTTCCTCCCGCAAGAGGAAAGAGTAAATATCGTAAAGCCTTTGATGAAGCCAAGCTCAGAACTTCTAAGCAATGGAGAGAGTTCTATGATTCACTACCAGATATTGATAAGCGCACAATTGCTCGCATCGGTATCATTGGATGGGCTAATCAGAACGAAGAAGAACAGTAATTAGACTGATTAATTACACCATTATCGCCGCTTAACTGCGGTTTTTTTACATCCAAACTTCAACCAATGCAGTTTCCCCTGCTGGGATTTCGCACGTCTGGAGAACATAAATGTCAGAAATAATCCCTAATGTTGTCGTCTCAATGCCTTCGCAGTTGTTTACTATGGCACGTTCATTCAAGGCGTGTTCTAACGGTAGGATCTACATCGGCAAGATAGACACAGACCCAACCATACCAGAGAACCAGATTCAGGTTTATATGGAACGTGAGAATGGTGATTTGGTTCCAGCACCACAGCCTATCATTATCAATGCTGCTGGTTATCCGGTTTATGCCGGACAGATTGCTAAGTTCGTGACCGTTGAAGGTCACTCTATGGCTGTTTATGATAGCTACGGCGTGCAGCACTTTTATTTCTCAAATATATTGAAATATGAACCTGACAGGTTAAAACAACAATTATCATCAGATACTGGATATCAGTTAGTTGGAGGATTAAGCGCAAACTATATGCGTGTATATGATAATGTTGCAGACATGCGATCTGACACTGGGTTAATGGTTGACTACCTAGTTAAAACCCGTGGGTTCTATGAGCGTAATGATGGTGGTGAGGCTATTTACCAAATCACCAATAATGCACCTGATGATTTGGTTAACCTGAAATTAGATAATGGCCTAACGGCCTCGCTGGAATCAAAGACTAACGTCAATATCTTAAGCGTTGGTGCTAAAGCTGATACGGACATAGGTGGTATTTTATCTAAGCTACAAGATATTGTAGAGGTTAATACTATCCTTATTCCAGCACAGAGCTTTGATTGCAATACAAAGATTAATGTTAAAAAGAATTTTAAGTTTTCAAATGGCGCGCAAATTATCAATAGAACATTGCGTGATGATATGTTTGTTTTTGAGATAGATCATATTGCTTTCACCACAGACACTAGGGGCGGGAAAGCGAGAATCGCAGTAGATACATCATTAGCGAGGTGGAATCACAACATAGCGTTGGTATTGGGTAAAAATAATTTGCGAGATTTAGAGATATCCAATATGAATTTAATATGCAATTACGCCGATAACTCTGGCACCTCATTGAGATTGCGATGTGATAATGTTGTTGATGGTTCAAATGATCTAAATAGGCAAAGGAAACAGAATTCTATTTGCTGGTGTAGGTTTATTAACCTTAAGCTGGAAGAAGGTACCAATGGACTGGTATTGGAGGCTATTGAGCCGAGTGATCAAAGTACTCATAAATATAATCAAATCACTAATTGGATTACTAGTTGTATATTTGACGATTTGGTCATTAAAGCTATTAACGGAGTTCAATTGAATTGCGTTCCAACTATCTCAAGTTATCCGTACTTCACCCAAATAGCAGAAATTAAGGTGAACTTTGTTCAGCAATGGATGAATAAATCAAAGATCGCACTGAAAATAAATGATGGAGGAATGAATAGAATAAATTTTTTTGCATGGGATTATGATGGGTATGAGATAAAGCCAGAAAAAGCAGTGATTATACATGGTGTTGATGGTCGAGATAATTTTATTGAAGGGAATATAAATTTAAAACACATTTCTTTTCAAGAAAATGAAAATTCATATTTACAGATAAGTAAAAGTCGTAATTTAAATGGATTGGGATATAGGCGCATTGGTGTTATTAGGCATTTAGGTAATGCTAAGTATGAAATAGATAAATCTTACCATATTCCAATCGGATTTAATAAAATATATGTAAACCCTGATGATGATTATTCCCTGATCATAGAATATGAGCCTGGTTCAGGTGATTATCAATTCCCGTATATCGTCACTCAAGAATTAAATAATGCGTCAAAATTTAAAATTGTCCCTTGGTATAATCAATCACCTGCCTATACTGGTAAGGCATATTTTTATATGACTGATAGAATGGGCGATGTGGTTAATTTGAATTTGCCGCAAGTAGGAGCGATGTTTACTATAGAAATAGTTTGCGTTTAATAAAATAATTTTATGTGTATTTGTTATTGCCATTATTATTTCAATGGCAATAACAATATTTTTAATTACATTTTTTACTAAAATCCATGACAAAAAAGTCATTTTTTGAGGAAAGTAGTAAATCATAATATAGATTTGAGTTTAATTTTTTAAAATTGCAGAGTTCATTTCTTGCAATATTAAACTGTTCGTTACTAGGATATAAAACAGGAATGCTATATAAAGCGATAAGTTGTCTATACCCCCAACTCCATTGGTCATGTAAAGGCGTTTGAATTAATTTAAATATAATTGGATTTTCATTTCCAGAGTGAGATAATTCATAGGAGTCAGGCATTTTACCAATAACAACCATATTTTTATTATTTAAATTGTATTTGGTTATATCCCTAGATAAATTATTTGCTACTACATTGAGTATTCTTAATTGTGATTTTGAAGCATTGCAGTATGTTGAAATCAAAGTTAATGAATACATAAATGGCAAAATGAAAATTATAAATTTAATGGTGTTATTAAATAATTTTGATTTAATAATAAAAATTGAAATTGTCAATAAAGATGCACCAAATCCTATAAAAACTCTTGGTGCAAAACCAAAGTCATCAGTTTTCCAAAATGAAAAAAATGAAACCCCTTGGGCCATCAGAAAAAACAATGGTATAGAGAATAATATCAATATGGAAACAAATATTGTTTTTTTAATATTGTTGTTAAAAACAAAAATGATATAATAGTAAAAGAAAGAAATTATAGATAGAATAAATAATGGTGAATAGGAGAGTAAAAATCTATCATTAAATAATAAATTAAATGTATCAATATATATATCTATTTTCCATGTCAAAAACTGAATGATATTATCTGATGAGGTTATACTACTTCTAATGTAAAATCCTGGTAAGTAACTAAGTGCTTTCCATATGGCAAGAGATATTGTTATTATTGAAATTTGTAGCAATGATGTTTTTATTGCTGCTTTATAATTATTATAAAATATTATATTACATATGAACATGGCAATTGATAATGTTATAAATATTCCTAAGCTCGGTTCGTAAAGGTACAGAGTTCCCATTAACAAAAAAACTGAAATAATACTTTTTTTATAATTAAATAGTGATGAAAGGTATATGGCATATATACAAAAAAATATACCAATTGACATTGTCAATGAGTCAAGTTTATAAGATAAGTTTTCAATATAAAAAGGACTCGTCAATAATAAAGAGCATCCAATTGCTGATATAATGTCAGTGTTTAATTTAAATGATTTTACTATAATTAAAGATGAAAGTGAAAAAACAATGATAGACAATACTTGTGGGTATGGAGATATATTTAAAGTCTTACTTCCAAATGTTAATATGTAATAAATGACATTTGATAAATATCTTGCGTCATGATTCCACATTGTCCCATATATTACTCTACCTAAATCATCAAGATAATATATATCAGATGTTATTAATGGGAAAATATAAATAAAAGATATTAACAAACATATATAGAAAAATTGTATATCTGTTCTTTTTTTACTTATACAAGCTAAGTAGTTCATTTTATTTCCTTTTAATAATATATTTTGGTCTTTGTTTTGATTCAGTGTATATTCTACCTATGTATTCTCCAAGCACACCAATACCAATAAGCTGAATACCACCTAAGAATAAAATTGATACTAATAATGATGGATAGCCCGGAACAGGATTATCCCATATCAATTTGTCGATAATCATCCAGATGCCATAAATAAATGAAAGTGCAGCAACACCTAATCCAATATATGTCCATATTCTTAATGGGAAGGTAGAAAAACTGGTGATACCTTCAAGCGCTAAGTTCCACAACTTCCAGCCGTTAAATTTTGATTCTCCAGCGGAGCGTTCTGCACGAGTGTATTCAACAACTTCAACATTACCACCAACCCACGAAAGAATACCTTTCATGAACAAATTACGTTCTGGTAATTTTTTTATGTTCTCAACAGTCTCTCGAGACATTAGGCGAAAATCACCGACATTCTCTTCTATTTTTGGTGTGCTGATTTTGTTATGCAGCTTGTAGAACCACTCCGCTGATTTGCGTTTTAGCAAACCATCAGTCGAGCGATCTGTTCGTTTTGCTAATACAACGTCAGCCCCTTCTTGCCATTTTTCTATTAACTGTGGGATAACCTCTATCGGGTCTTGCAAATCAACATCAATAGGAATGACCGCATCACCAGTAGCATGATCAAGACCTGCAAATAGGGCTGGCTCCTTACCGAAGTTACGAGTAAAGCTGAGAGGGATAACTAACTTATCTGATATAGCAAGAGCATTAATTATGCTTTCTGTCAAATCTTTACTGCCATCATTAATGAATAAAATTTCAATATCATATTTTTTTAGTTCTTCATTTTCTCTGACGGTCTTATAGAAAATTGGTATTGCTTCCTCTTCATTGAAGACAGGCACGACCAGTGAGATTTTCATTATTCTTTACCCTTAAAGACGAAAAATTTTGAGTATACAAACCCCAGCACTAAGCTAATTGCAGAGAACGCAATTAATGTTGCTATAGGCTGAATACCCATTACATCAGATAGATGCCCTGTAAGGTAGCTCAACAGCCCCATAAATGAAACAAACGCAATATATCGCCCTCCGGTGGCTTTTTTCTGGAAAGTAAATTTAGCGTTTGCATAAAAAGAGAATGTTACGGCTGCGCAGAAACCAACTAAGTTACTGATTGCTTGAGTTGCACTAAATAGATACATCAGAACAGCGAACAGTAACCAATGGATTAGTGTATTGATAACACCAATTGACACATATTTTGTGAATAACTTTATCATTTTCAATAAATTATATGAAATTTAACGCACTAGCATATCACTTTAGGGAGAATTTATCACCTACTTAGGTTACTACAATCCCTCCCATTCCCCACAATCTCCGGCTTCTCTTTAGGTAGTCGCGGGGTTTGATATTTCATCAATGTAGTCAGTGGGCTGGTGGGTGGGGTGGTTTTTGAGTACAAAATTGAGTACATAAATAAAATTAAATAAAAAAATAACATTTAAATACAATGCATTAATTTGATTGTCTCATAATCATGAAAAAATCGTGGGAATATTTTAGCAATTTCGCCGTAACCCCTCGCCCTCATCGGGCGGGGATATAAGGCGTAAGACGCGATAGCGGCTTAATCTGGGGTCGCCTGACTCTCCACATAAGCCTTTAACGTTTCAATTGTTGCACCGCCAGCAGTGCAAGCGAAGTATGAA
>NZ_FPBJ01000050.1 GCF_900116635.1 Xenorhabdus koppenhoeferi
TCGTCTCTGCTTATGGAAGCTGCGTCAGTCTCGATACTATCGAGCAACGGCTAACGAAATAAGAAGCATCGCCCGATAGGGCGGTGAGAAGTCACGACTGGATTTAACCCGATTCAACGAATTTAAATTATCCGAACTATTAATACTGAAAGATTTTGATCTGAATAACATAAATATGTCTTCCATCAGTAATGAAGATCTTACTTATTACCTATCTTACTTATTACCTAATTGGTATGGAGTAGTATGGTGGATATTATAGGGTGTTAGAATATAAAAGAAAATTTTGTTATTCTGTGTCTTAAATCACATTAATACAAATTAAGCCACCCAATCGATGGCCTAATCCGTAAATTCAGTACTATTTTTCTTTACGCAACCTTAACCGCTGTACCTGATACGGCAACCATCAGCATACCGCCATTTTTGCCGATGGTTTCATAGTCAATATCAATGCCGACAACCGCATTGGCACCTAAAGCTTGAGCTTGTGCATTCATTTCTGCAAAGGCAATTTCTCGTGCATTTTTCAATTCTTTTTCATAAGAGCCAGAACGTCCACCAACGATGTCTCTAATCCCAGCAAAAAAATCCTTCACAATATTTACCCCAAGAATCGTTTCCCCTGTGACGACACCCAGATAATCTGTGATGGTATGGCCTTCTAATGTGGGTGTTGTTGCATTTTTCATTATCGATCTCCATTTGATATTACATTACTTTGTTCCTGTTACTCAGGTTGCCTTATTTGCTACTTGAGGTGGTTATATTACCGCGGAATTATTTTAAATACTTTCTCATTTTGCCTGATATATTGGTGCGTTCGGGACAGGGGAGATCCAGCGTCATGTAAGTTCATGGGCATCAGCGGCATCAGCAACTGGGCAGATGGCATTTTCTTTATTGTCAGTGTGTGGTCAGATGAATAGTTTTTACTTGAAAAGTAATTAACAGGAAGTTATTCCCAATCAGGTAAACGAGGTTCAAAATGGTGCTTCAATGTTACTATTCATGAAATGATAATAAAAAATGACACATTGTCATTGATTCGGCTTTCAATTTGGACGGACTGCGTTTATTATGCGCGCTTCGTAATTTCAATCGGCGCCACTGGCTTTGAGCTTTAGCGGAGAAATGATGCCTCCTGCCAGCTAACACAGTCTTTTCCCGTGGCGGTTCTATCTGCATTATTCCAAGGGATAGATGATAGCATAAATGACTGAGAACACCTCTCTGACTCCACTTGTGGAATTGAAAGCCTTGAGCAAAGGCTTCGACGGTAAACAAGTTATTTCACAGCTCGATTTGACAATCAATGATGGCGAGTTCCTGACCATTCTTGGGCCATCTGGTTGTGGCAAAACCACAGTACTCCGTCTGATTGCCGGGCTAGAAGATGCGAACAGCGGCAAAATTTTACTGGAAGGGCTGGATATTACAAATATTCCTGCTGAGCACCGTCACGTTAATACGGTCTTCCAAAGTTATGCCCTATTCCCTCACATGACCGTATTTGAAAATGTCGCTTTTGGGCTTCGAATGCAGAAAACACCGGAAAAAGAGATTGCTCCGCGTGTTGAAGACGCATTACGCATGGTGCAACTTGGAGAGTTTGCCCAGCGTAAACCCGCGCAGCTTTCCGGTGGACAACAGCAGCGCGTGGCGATTGCCCGGGCGGTTGTGAATAAGCCTAAGGTATTGTTGCTGGATGAATCGCTGTCCGCACTCGATTACAAATTGCGCAAGCAGATGCAAAATGAGCTGAAAGCGCTTCAGCGCAAGCTTGGCATCACTTTTATCTTTGTTACCCATGATCAGGAAGAGGCTCTGGTAATGTCAGACCGCATCGTGGTTATGCGTAACGGGCGTATCGAGCAGGATGGTTCTCCGCGCGAGATTTATGAAGAGCCGAAAAATCTGTTCGTCGCCCGCTTTATCGGTGAAATCAATATCTTTGATGCCAGAGTATTACATCGCATTGATGAGCAGCGGATACGCGCCAATGTTGAAGGTCACGAATGTGATATCTTCACTACGCTGCCAGTCACTGTAGGGCAAATGCTGAAAGTGTTGCTGCGCCCGGAAGACTTGCGCGTGGAAGAGATCAATAACGGTGAGCAAGTCACAGGCCTGATTGGTTATGTGCGTGAACGTAACTACAAGGGTATGACGCTGGATTCTGTTGTTGAAATGGAAAATGGCAAAATGGTTATGGTCAGCGAGTTCTTCAATGAAGATGATCCTGATGTTGACCATTCCCTGAACCAGAAGATCGCTGTTACTTGGGTTGAAAGCTGGGAGGTTGTGCTGGTCGATGAAGAAGACGCGTAAACTGTTCCAGAATATTGTCATTACGGGCATAGTATCTTGGTTGATGCTGTTCGTCTTTCTGCCGAACTTGATGATTATCGGAACCAGCTTCCTGACTCATGATGATGCTAATCTGGTGCAGATGGTATTTTCGCTGGATAACTACACACGGTTGTTCGATCCGCTGTATGCCGAAGTGTTACTGCACTCACTGAATATGGCGATTGTGGCGACGTTGTGCTGTCTGATGATTGGCTATCCTTTCGCTTTTTTTCTGGCTCGTATGCCGAAAAAACTGCGTCCTCTGATGCTATTTCTATTAATCGTACCGTTCTGGACGAACTCGTTAATCCGTATTTATGGCTTGAAGATGTTCCTCAGTACCCGCGGTTATATGAATGATTTTCTGCTGTGGGCGGGGATTATCGATAAACCTCTGCGTATCATGTATACCCCCGAAGCTGTCGTGTTGGGGTTGGTTTATATCCTGCTGCCATTTATGGTCATGCCGCTCTATTCCAGTATTGAGAAGCTGGATAAATCCTGTCTGGAAGCAGCACGCGATTTAGGTGCGGGTAAGTTACAAACCTTTATCCGCATTATCATTCCACTGACGATGCCGGGCATTATTGCGGGTTGTTTGTTGGTATTGCTGCCTGCGATGGGGCTGTTCTACGTAGCTGATCTGATGGGCGGAGCGAAGAATCTGCTGATTGGTAACGTGATTAAGAGCCAATTCCTCAACATCCGTGACTGGCCGTTTGGCGCTGCGACCAGTATCTGCCTGACGCTGGTGATGGGACTGATGTTGTTCGTCTACTATCGTGCGGCGAAGCTGCTGAATAAAAAGGTGGAACTGGAATGATCGGACGCCTGTTGCGCGGTGGTTTCATGACCATCGTTTACGCTTACCTGTATATCCCGATTATTATTCTGCTGATAAGCTCGTTTAACCAGTCTCGTTTTGGCATTAACTGGCAGGGCTTTACCACTGAGTGGTACAGCCTGTTGTTCTCCAATGACAGCTTGCTGCAAGCTGCGGGGCACTCTTTGACGATGGCGGTAACGTCCGCTACGTTTGCCACGCTGATAGGTTCCCTGACTGCGGTTGCCTTGTATCGTTACTCGTTCCGGGGTAAAAAGTTCGTTGGCGGAATGTTATTTGTCGTGATGATGTCGCCGGATATCGTAATGGCGATTTCATTGCTGGTGCTGTTTATGCTGCTCGGCATTTCACTTGGCTTCTGGTCTCTGCTGTTCTCGCATATCACTTTTTGCTTGCCGTTTGTGGTCGTGACGGTTTACTCCCGCCTGAAAGATTTTGACGTCAAAATGCTGGAGGCAGCGCGTGATTTGGGGGCAGGTGAATTAACCATCCTGCGCAAAATCATCCTGCCGTTGGCAATGCCGGCGGTGATGGCGAGTTGGTTGCTGAGCTTTACCCTGTCGATGGATGATGTGGTTGTTTCCTCATTTGTGACGGGGCCGAGTTATGAAATCCTGCCACTGAAGATTTACTCAATGGTAAAAGTCGGGGTTTCGCCGGAAGTAAACGCATTGGCAGCGATTTTGCTACTGATGTCGCTGGTTTTGGTACTGATTAGCCAATTTGTGATGCGAGATCGCACGGGTAAGTCTTAAAACTGCAAGGGGAACACTACATGAAAAATAATATGAAAAACCACATGAAAAACAATATGAAAAAGTGGTTCTGTCTATTAGCAGCCGGGATGATGGCATTAAGCATTGGTTCGGTGAATGCTGCTGCCGCAGATGATGATGGCAGGACGCTGTATTTCTATAACTGGACTGAATACGTTCCGTCTGGTTTGCTCAACCAGTTCACTAAAGAAACTGGTATTAAGGTGATTTATTCCACCTACGAATCCAACGAGAGCATGTATACCAAGCTGAAAACCTATAAAGACGGCGCTTATGATTTAGTGGTTCCATCCACTTACTTTATCTCAAAGATGAGTAAAGAAGGGATGCTGCAAAAGATCGACACAAGCAAACTGAGCAATTTCCATAATCTTGATCCGAACTTGCTTCATAAGTCTTTTGACCCGAATAATGACTACTCTATCCCTTATATTTGGGGAGCAACGGCGATTGGTGTTAACAGTGATAATGTTGATCCTAAATCCATTGCATCGTGGGCTGATTTTTGGAAACCGCAGTATAAAGGCAGTTTAGTATTGACTGACGATGCCCGTGAAGTCTTCCAGATGGCGTTGTTGAAACTGGGTTATTCAGGCAATACCACCAACCCGAAAGAGATTGAAGCGGCTTATCAGGAGCTGAGAGAATTGATGCCAAACGTACTGGCGTTTAATTCTGATAATCCAGCCAATCCATTTATGGAGGGTGAAGTGGATGTGGGCATGATGTGGCCGGGTTCCGCATATGTCGCCCGCCAGTCAGGAACCCCTGTTGAGATTATCTGGCCGGAAGAAGGCGGAATTTTCTGGATGGATAGTTTGGCTATTCCTGCTAATGCCAAGAATGTTGATGGCGCAATGAAGCTGATTAACTTCCTGTTGCGCCCAGAGATCGCGGCACAAGTGGCAGAGAAAATCGGTTACCCGACTCCGAATCTGGCTGCGAAAAAACTACTGCCTGAATCAATGACGGGAGATCAATCTTTGTATCCAGATGAAGCCGTGACCCAAAAAGGAGAATGGCAGAGTGATGTTGGCAATTCTAATATTTTGTACGAAGAATATTTCCAGAAACTGAAAGCAGGTCAGTGATCCTAAATTCAGCTGAATAATGGGGGAGTTTTGGCTAATACCGCTCGCTTAAGCACGAGCGGTTCTTTTTTTATAAGGATAACGTGGTGCTTTGCAGAGCACTTGCCTTGGAACCGATTGGCGTTTTCGCTTTTCAGGTAAGATCAATCGCTTACCATTTTCCCTGAGTGTTTTTAATTTTTGAGGTATCGTGCCGGGGCTACGTCCTGAGCACCATAAAAATTCATCCTGTATTAGTCGTAACGCATTGATAAAGCTTATCCGAAGTGGTTCAACACGATAGGCCTTTGCCATCCGGCTCATCTCCAGCCGAACCAGATTGTAGGCGATCAGTATGCCCCATAATTCCTGATAGATACCTGACCGTGTCTGGCTTCTCAGGAGGGCGGTATTATTGAGCTGCCTTTGTTTCAGCTCACCATAACCTTCTTCGATTTCCCATCGTTCCCAATACACGGTTAAGATCTCTTTGAGAGGATACGTCACGGGGCATTCCATGGAGGTAATAAACCCTTTAATCTCTCCTTTCGGTTCCGGGATCAAAATAAGGCGCGCCCGCCAGTTTTTTTCAAGGTGAGGATGCGTTTGCCGGGCCTGGGGAGAAACCGGCATATCGATAAGTTTGTCATAAGGAGTGTATTCCTGAATGACGTCATAACGCATTTTGCTTTTTATCGGGGTGAGCCAATGGGTATTTTTGCCTGTCCCTTGCCATACCTGAAATAACTCCACAGAGAGAAAGCCCCGATCAAACAACGTCAGGGTATTTTCGGGGGCAGAGCCCACCAATTGTTGGGCGTAGCTAATCTCACTTTGGCTGATGGGGCCAAATGCCACATCGGAGATAAGATGCGTCCGGGCGGACATCAGGGTCACCGCCAATACAGAGGGAAAGGAGGCTTTACCAGAGGCATAACCCAGTTGTTGGTTATCCGCCGTTTCGGGCACTGTTCTGCTCAAGAAAAATCGGACACTTTTACGAAGGCCATTTCATATTCCACGGGTGTTAAATCATTATTGGCCGTGTGCAATCGTGTTAAATTGTAATAATGCAGATAATCCAATACATCTTTTTTCATCTCTGCCTGGTTTTCATGATGGGTTTTGAAGAGCCAGTCATGTTTCAAACTGCCAAAGAAACGTTCGACAACAGCGTTATCCCAACACGCCCCGACATCCCCCTGGCTTGCTCTCATGTCATAACTGCTGAGCAAGTCCCGGTATTGCTGGCTTGTATATTGGCTCCCTCTATCACTATGAAAAGCACAACAACAAAGAAAAATATGGCATATAACACATTGCAGGATGACAGGTGCAGATCATGGTGACCACCTTAATGGTCACCTCAGAGAAAAGGTATTTACATAAATGCAGTGCTGTTTCATTTGCAAAGTCATTGAGTTAATCTTTGGATTTCCTTTATTTCAGTAATGAACTCCATAACATTCTGTAAATCATTGGTATAGGATATTGGATAGAGTGACTTAACAGATTCAGGCACCACTAACTGTAGTGATTTACTCTTCATTTCTGCCAACTGTTGTTCACTTATCCCTGGCTGCATCGTTATCAGATGCTTACGCGCCACCCGGTCTCCTTCAGCCAATACTTGTCTCCAGCGATCTTTACATGTCGTTTTTGCACCAAGCAATCGCAACTTTTCCTGAGGAAAAGATTTATCATGATAAGCAGAAAAACATGGAAAAAGAAAATCGGGTTTAGACTTATTCTCTGTTATATTTTTGGCAGAACCCTGTTGAAATTGCAGATTATGCAATGAGAAAAGATGATCCAGGTGATTTTCAAAGGCAAAACCAGCACGCGATTTTCGCCTGTTCTGAACACTCAATGAGAAATGAATAAATTCATCAACATCATTCCCATTTTCTCCAAATCCCTGCGATAATTTTTTCGCTACCTCATAACGTTCATACGTTTTAAATAATTTTTCTTCCTGTTCCATCCATAGCATCAGTGTATTATCGGGTTCATTTATTGGTTCACCTGAGGCCATTTCCCTTGCCAGCAAAGAAAATTCTTTTGACTTAGGAAAACCAGCCGGAAAGTGCTTTAATAATGTTTCCAGTAAATTTTCATTTTTACTTTCAGGTTCTTCAAGTTCTATTCCCAGGTCTTCAAATAACATCCTGACTGGAAGGATAAGCGATTTTTCCTCTATCGAAGATCGGGAAAAATGATGACCAATATTACCCAGCCCAAATAAAGTATTCAGCTGTAATTCAACTGAAGATCCCGGGGGAGTTATAATAATCAGCAAATCGCCATTATTACGTTTAATAATTAGAAAAAAATCACCTTCGCTCATCAAAGATGAAACAGGATTCGTTTTATAATACATACGATATTCAGCCGATCTGTTTGGCTGGTTATAACGGGTATCGTACCACGTTAATTGATCTTCACAGATGATCGGTTCGCTATCTTCTCCGGCAATATAAGTCAGCGTTGCCTTAAAAAATATTTTTTCCCCTTGTTCGGAAACGGGAAGATATCTTGAAAATCCTGCTTTGACCAATCCACCAATTTCATGTTGATTTGATTTTTTAGGATCAACATCAACAGCCGAAAGATATTTTGCAACTGCGACTTCGAAATGATCAGATAGCTGCTCAAACATTTTTATTATGTATCCCTTTAGTATCAATTTCTACAGAATCACTACCTGCACAAATCCACTCTTCTATTCTTTCAGATAATTCCTGAACGGGTAATCTGAATCTGCCTTTTATAGCACATTCCCAGATAACCATAACGTGCCAGCCATCACTCCTGAGCTTCTCATTAATAGCTTTATCCCGTAATACATTCTTCCCAAGTTTGTTCATCCAAAATTCGGTTCTGGTCATCGGGACTTTAAACAGATAGCAATCATGGTGATGCCAGAAACACCCATGAGTGAAAATGATTTTTCGATACTCATCGATTACAAAATCAAGCTTCCCCGGTAATTCTTTTACCTGTGTCCGAAACTGAAAGCCAGTATCTTCAAGGATCGCTGCCAGCTTTATTTCAATGGCTGTGTCACAATTTCGTATCGCTTTCATATTTTTGCTACGAATTACAGAAGAGTGAACATCAGCCATAATCAGACCTTATGCCACTTTTTTGCTGTTTTTTAGCGCAATTGCTTTGGCAATATAAGGTGCCAATAACTGAGCCATAGTAGCAAAAGCAGGAACAATCACAGAGTTGCCAAATTGCCGATAGGCCTGAGTATCCGATACGGGAATGCGGAAAGTTGTGCCACCTGGTGATTCAAATCCCATCAAACGTGCACACTCGCGGGGTGTCAGCCTTCTTGGTCTGTTTTTCTGGTTTTCTTCATTGTCAAAATCCATCTCTCCAAGCTCTCTGTTCCAGCCTCGGTCGATAAGTATTTCAGAGCCATCTTTATGGTAACGGGCGGACAAGGTGCGGGCAACGCTATTCGGGTTATCAGGGAAAACCAGACCAAAACCAAAACCATTGCCTTTTGCCTGATGTTTTTTCGCGTAGTTGTATAAATATTTCCATAATGCAGGAGTAAGGATATATTTTTTATCAACATTACTGTCCAGTAGTTCTTTAAGAGCCGGTCTTTGCGCAGGAAAAAGTTGATTCATATTTCTGAGGGTAAATCCCTGGTGGATATTAAGATCACGCCGAAATCCAACCAAAACAATACGTTCACGGTGTTGTGGCAGGAAATTTTGGCCATCAATAATCTTTGGATCATCTTTCCCGGTATGTTCAACATCCGCAACTGAATATCCCAATTCATCCAAAGCCTGTACAATAACCCGAAACGTTTTCCCTTTATCATGGCTTTTCAGGTTTTTCACATTTTCCAGCAGGAAAATAGCCGGTTTTTTGGCAGCAATGATCCGCGCTACATCAAAAAACAATGTTCCCTGCGTTTCACATTCAAAACCATGAGCACGGCCTAATGAATTTTTCTTTGATACTCCTGCAAGAGAAAAAGGCTGACAAGGGAAACCCGCCAGTAATACATCATGATTAGGGATTTCACGATCTATATTTTGGTATGCTTCTTTATCACTGACAGAAATATCATAGCTCAGAGTTATATCCCTGATATCAGAATTAAAGGTATGCTCTTCAGGATCGCAATACCAGTTTGCTTTGTAAGTACGGACCGCATCCTTGTTCCATTCGCTGGTAAACACACATTGCCCGCCAATGTCTTCAAATCCTTTTCTGATCCCACCAATGCCAGCAAACAGGTCAATAAAACGAAAAGTGTAATTCGGATGGTGTTCAGGCGGTGATGGCAACAAACTATTAAGCATCTGTACTTCTAGTTCAGTTAATTGCTTTTGCACCATTTTACCATTTAACCAGCGATTAAGTGTTTCACGAGTCCAGTCGCTATGACTAATAGCCCGAAGTGCCTCAGCAACATATTTTTGATCATAGATTTCAACGAGTTTACTTATTAATGCTTTGTCTTCTTCCTTTTTCCGGCATTGTTCTTCTTCGTTTTGTGCAATCAGTTTTTGTGCAATTAACTCTAACTCTTTCATATTAAAAACCATTTAATTAATGGGATATATTAGTGTAAGAATATCACTCAATTGACACAGTATAAAGTTAAACTGACAAAAAAAGAAGTCTCAGATACGTATAACAATCACTGACGCGCCGCGGGGCGGCTTGTCTGCTGACGCTGGAGTGCAAAACAAAAAATGTTTTGCACTCCAGCATCCAGCGCACTTACAAATATTTCTTAAACATGGATGTTGTTATCACAATCGCCATGCCCAGCACTATCGCCGCAGGCAACAATATCACCGTGGGATACACCACATCCGGCCACGATAAATACAACACACAGGGAACCGTGCAGGCCGGTTTAATCCCCCATTCGGCATGATGGTAAACAAAACTGGATTCATACCCTGCCCCGTAACGCCGCAAATCCCGTCGTCCCAGCACGTCAACCAGTGCAACTATCACCACCATCATAAATAAGGGGACGGATAACAGCAGAATGGCTATCCGGGTCAACGTCACCATCGTGATAAACACCGTGGCCAGCCAATACTCCCGCAAATGCCCCGATATAACCTGTAATATCGTATTGAATTCACGCATAAAATCATTGCGGCTATTGAACTGGTATTGCGACTGTCTCTGAACCCAGCTCATAAAACCACTGTCTACAAACAGCCACTGATAAACCTGTGCCAGCCATGCCGAAACGGTTTGTGAGGGTTCTGACAGCAACAGGCTTCGGGTAAATTCTGAGGAGAGATAGTTAAGCTCTGTCTTCATCATGTTCTGACTGTGAGCGGTGCCCTGTTCCGGCCAGAAAAATGTGGTGATGTGATGGACGTCCCCTCTTCAGTTGCAAACAGTGTCATCGTTAACTTGATACTGAATACATTGCATTTCGGGAGTATTTCTCATGAACATAATCAAAGTGGTGGGTATTGATCTCGCTAAAAATGTTTTCCAGGTCTGTGTCTGGTTAACGGATAACTTTATCGCCTGGAACAAAAAAGTCTCACGGCAAAAATTGCTGGATACACTCCGGGCGTTTCCTCCCAATACCCTTATTGCGATGGAGGCTTGCCAGGGAGCTCATTATTGGGGAAGAACGCTATGGGCTATGCCGTCCGGCTTATTCCGACTCAGTATGTCAAGGCACTCTGTAAAAATCAGAAAAACGATGCCAATGATGCGCTGGCTATCTGTGAAACCGCCTGCCGTCCCGGGATTCATTTTGTTCCGGTCAAAACGGTTGAGCAGCAGGATATCAAAGCGCTGCGCAGTGCCCGGCAACTCATGGTAGAACAGCGTACTGCCCTGGTTAATCAAATCCGGGCATTGCTTGTCAAACAGGGGAGCGTTATCCCAGCAGACATTCAGGTAAAAAAGACGTTTACTGAGTTTGCAAACACTGATGAGAAAACAGCTACCGTCCTGTAATAGCCTGTGCTTGACCAAGGTAATCATATACCTATGTAGTGATAAGGAAACAGGGCGCGGGTGATTCAGCCCACAATGACGCCGGATATATGGTCGCAAACCGTATCAATTCAATGCTTGCACAACCGGGGGACGTCCATATATGGTCAAGTACTTCCGGACAAATTTTTAGCCGCTTTCCATTGTTTTTCGTACTCAACGGGAGACATACCCCCGTTGAAACTATGGGGACGGACATAGTTGGAATACCCGTTCCATCGGCTAATTATCTTAGTTTGCTTAAGCGAGCAGTATTAGGAGTTTTGGCTCCCCTTTTTAATTTTTGTAGATTATTGCTTAAACACTGGTTCTTGATGCCACGTAATGAAACTTTCCAACGGATAATAGTCTTTGTTTTGGGGAAGGTATATTTGCTTTTTGGTGAACAGTTCCTGTTAGCTAGGTTTCTGGGAACTTTCTCTTGTCGACGCGCTGCATCTTGAAAGACGAAGTGTATAGATATTATTAAAAGTAAATTCAGATTATTTAGATAAATAATATCAGTTTTTTTATTCTTAAAATATATATGATTTTATTAATAGAGATTTACGTTTTATTTGAGAAAAAGTTGGGAATACCAGCTTAATTATTAAGCTATATTTTACTGTTATAAGATGTTCTAATTGTTCATTGATGAAATTAAAACTAAAATAAATTATTTTTTTATGATTAAGTAAACTTGGTTAAATTGTCAATTAATATTGATTTTTATTTCACACAAATTCAACAAGTTCGATGATTAAATCTCATGGTGCTTTTTTTTTCATTAAAAAAATTTAATAACATTGAAATGGTGAGTTGATAAAAATTATTATTTTTCATGTAACTATGTCAGGTATTTCATTTTAGTAATATGATGTATCATAAATATTTACTTTCTGTTTAATCGACTATCTGATAAATACTAATTTGTTCGTACCTTACACTCAGAACTCATTTTATATTCTGAAAATATATTTAAACAAAAAATTAACATTCGGAAGTAATAAAAAAATGAAAAACTCAAAAGAATTGATCCCATTAAAGATCATCGCCTCTGGAACTGCTTTGCCAGAATATAGGGTATATTCATCCGACTTGGATATTAAGTTAAATCAACCGAATGGTTTTGTCGAAAAACGTTCGGGAATTGAATATCGTTATCATTCTGATTATGAAATGCCACCAGCTAAACTTGCTGTAGAAGCCTTGCATACGACTTTACAAAATCATCAAATTCCACCGAGTTCTATTGACCTTTTGATTTCTGCTTCTGCAATCCCTATTCAGGCTTTACCTTATTCTGCTGCACATATTTTAAAAGAGAGTCAATTAAAGGCAGGTACCGCCTGTTTTGATATTAATACGAGTTGTGTCAGTTTCATCTCGGCCTTGCATGTTGCCAGTGGATTGCTGGCAGCCAAACAATATCGACGTATTGCCATTGTTTCTGCGGAAATACCTTCCCGCGGCATTGATTGGTCACACCAAGAATCTTCATTGATTTTTGGTGATGGTGCAGCTTGCATGATTGTCGAAAGGGGAGATGGGCAAAGCGGGATTGTAACTTACAAACATGAAACCTACCCGGAAGGATTGGAGTTATGTGAGATTCGTGCCGGCGGAACTCGCAAGAATCTCCGTACAGGAATGGAAGATAGTGACTTCCTGTTCCAGATGCAGGGTAAGCCTTTGTTTAAAATGACGGCTTCATTAATTGAAGGTTTTACTGAGCGTGTACTTGCCAGCACCGATCTGACTATGTCTGAGATTGATACAGTGATCCCTCATCAAGCCAGCCATCTGGGGTTAGAACATATTCGCAAGCGGCTGAATATCAAGGATGAAAGGTTTGTAAATATCTACCGTTATCGCGGTAATCAGGTTGCTGCTTCAATCCCCAGTGCACTTCATGAAGCAATTATTACAGATCGTTATTACGGACGAGATTATGTGATGTTGCTTGGTATGGCGGCGGGGCTTTCATTAAGTGAGATGATTCTTAAACCATGAAAATTCTTGTAACTGGAGCAACAAGTGGCTTAGGGCGTAATGCCGTGGATTATCTATTAGCACACGGTGAAACGGTTGTGGCAACCGGGCGTGATAAACGGGCAGGAGAAGTATTGTCCCAGCTGGGAGCAGAATTCCGCTGTGCTGAACTGGCGACGTTAACAGTGGATGAAGCTGTTGAACTGATGTCAGATTGTGACGCGGTCTGGCATTGTGCCGCCAAATCATCGCCGTGGGGCAATCCTGATGAATTTGAACGTATCAATCTGACTGCGACGTGCATGTTGGCGCAGGCGGCGGGAATATGTGGTATTAAGCGGTTTGTGCATATATCTACACCTGCTGTGTATTTTAACTTTTCGCACCAACAACATGTTACCGAAGATCAACGCAGCCAGAATTTTGTTAATGATTACGCCAGAACGAAGTTTCTGGCTGAGGAGAGCATACTCCAGCTTATTCGGCACTATCCTGCGACAACTTATATTATTCTGCGTCCCCGTGGATTATTTGGCCCGCATGACAGAGTATTGTTGCCACGTCTGATGGCTCAGGTTAAGGCCAGCAAGGGAGTTATGGCTTTGCCTGCGGGTGGGAAGAATACGCTGGATCTCACTTACGTAATGAATGTTGTTCATGCCATGTCATTGGCAACACATCGTGAAGGGCTACAAAGCGGGGCGGTATATAACATCACCAATCAGCAGCCACAGCCATTGGCGAAGACTTTAAGATTGCTATTTGACGAGATGCAGTTCGGTTATCGGATAAAATCATTGCCTTATTCACTTTTGTATGGGATTGCAGCGATATTGGAAGGTATTGCCATTATCAGCCGGAAAGAGCCGCTCCTTACTCGCTACGGCATTGGAGTTGCTTATTACTCCATGACGCTGGATAACTCAAAGGCAAGGGATGAACTGGGTTATACGCCCGTTTATACCATAGAAGAAGGGATTCATTTCACAGCCAATTGGTTAAAGCAGATAGATAAGCAGGTTGGTTAACATGGTCAAGATGCGTGTATTTGAAGTGGGATATTGCACTCATCCCGGCTGCATGGCACTGAAAGGTGCCAGTTTTCGTATCTGTAATTTCCCTGCCCGTGCGTGGCTGCTGGAATGCAATGACAAACGATGGTTGCTTGATACAGGGTATGCCAGCCATTTTTACGATCATACTCGCACAGGCATCATCCGGCTGTACCGAATGGTCACGCCTGTCTACTTTGATACCAAAGATTCATTGGTGATGCAGCTAAAAGAAGACGGCATCCAACCACATGATATTGATGGCATCATCATTTCTCATTTTCACGGTGATCATATTGCCGGACTACGGGATTTTCCGCAGTCCAAATTTATATGTTCCGGGGAAGGCTGGCAGCAAACGCGTCATTTACGCGGTATTTCTGCATTGACGCGGGCGTTTGTACGGGGATTAATTCCGGAAAATTTTGAATCCAGAGTCAGTTTCTATGAAGGGTTTGAAATCTGTTCTCTACCGGAAGAGTTGGCAGTATTGGGTGAAGGTTATGCCGTGCCAGAGAGCCAGAAACAGATAGTTATTGTGCCGTTACCCGGTCATGCGGCAGGGCATATTGGCCTGTGTGTATTGACCGAGCAGGGTTGGGTATTGCTGGCAGGTGACGCTGCATGGTCACCAACTAACTATCGTGAGCGGCGTGGACCGGCAAAATTAGCCAATATTATTATGGATGACAGCCATGCTTACTACGAAACATTGAATAAATTACATCAGATTGACCAAAAGCAAATTCCCATCCAGCTATGTCATGAGGGAGATTTGGAATGATATTCAAAACGCTCTGGTACTATTGGCGCGCCAAGAAACAGTGGAAATTCACCCATCGTCAACAACTTGAGCAGCACCAATCAAAAGAGCTGGCGGCATTTCGGCACAATACCTTGACCAAAAGCCCTTATTTTGCCCCTTACGGTGATTTGCCGTTGGCAGAATATCCATTGATGAACAAAACCATCATGATGGAAAACTTCGATCAGATGAATACAGCGGGGCTTAAGCGCGACGAACTCTTGGAATGTGCACGATTAAGTGAACAATCACGGGATTTCAAACCAACGGTTGGCAAGTTCAGCGTTGGCATGTCATCAGGCACATCAGGGCAGCGGGGTATCTTCGTTATCAGCCCTAAAGAGCGGAATATCTGGGCAGGAACCATGCTTGCCAAAATACTGCCGAATGGCTTATTTCACGGTGAACGAATCGCACTTTTTTTGCGGGCGGGAAACAATCTTTACGATAGCGTTCAGAACCGTTGGATATCTTTCCGGTTTTTTGATTTGTTCGCGGATTTTAATCAGCAGGTACAAGCGCTGGTGGAATACCAGCCGACTATCGTTGTTGCCCCTGCCCAAGTGTTGCGCGGGTTGGCACTGAAGATCCAGCAAGGTGAAGTGTCATTGTCACCGGCTAAAGTGATTTCAGTAGCAGAAGTACTGGAACCGCAAGATCGCCAATTGTTGCAGAGTGTATTTAAGGAAGTCGGTGAAATCTATCAGGCGACGGAAGGTTTTTTGGCGTGTACTTGCCCGCATGGAACGCTGCATCTTAATGAGGAATTTCTCCATATTGAGCCAAAATGGATCGATGAATCGCGCTTTAATCCCATCATCACGGATTTTACGCGGGAAACCCAGCCTATTGTGCGTTATCAGCTTGATGATATTTTGGTGATAAAGAAAACGCCATGCACTTGTGGTAATCCGGCACTGGCGATAGAGCGCATTGAAGGACGCAGTGATGATCAGTTGGTTTTGCCTGCGCATAATGGAGAAAACGTCAGTATTTTTGCTGATCCTTGTTCACGGATTATTGCCAATACCTTGCCACTGACGAGCGATTATAGACTGACTCAGGCAGGTTTATCGCTGCGTCTGGAAGGCGATTGTGATATTGCTATCCTGCAACAATGCCAGTTTGCATTGACTGATTATTTTGCTAAACAAGGTGTCGATGTCGATAAAATCGAATGGCAGTGTGTATCACAGACGATATCGCCGGATCTGTTTAATAAACGCCGTCGGATTATCAGGAAAAAGGCGTAGTTTGGGAGTATTTAAATAGGCTTGGAATATAATTGCTTGCAATAGCGCAATCATACCAGAGGTGCCGATTGCGCGTTTTTATTTTGGAATAAGCCTTTTTTAAGGATTTTATTACTTTCTACTTCAGTAATAGCTAGTTTAAGCGTGCGGCATTTTTAGGGCTTGCCATCAAATAAGCCGTTTCTTCATAGGCCCGAAAATCCTCCAAACTGAGTACAACTGCTGGCTTACCATTCTGACGAGTGATCATCACGGGTTGGTGGTCATCGTTCACTTTATCCAGAGTTTTAGCAATTTCGCCGTAAACCCTCACCCGATGAGGGCGGGAATATAAGGCGTAAAACGCGATAGCGGCTTAATCTGGGGTCGCCTGACTCTCCAC
>NZ_FPBJ01000049.1 GCF_900116635.1 Xenorhabdus koppenhoeferi
AACACGAGATTACAAAACACCGAATGAGTTATTTAAAGGAATACCCACTCATTTACTTCGTCCATTACGGTGTTGCGCTTAATATGTGAATCCAAGTTTGAAGGTATCGCTGGTAATACCTACCTGTTCCTTATCTGCCTTCTGTTTGAACGCATTGTGAATAACGAGCGTTGCAGGGGCTTGCCCTCCCATACTCACATTAAGCCGTCCATCTTTGTCATACCTTACTAAATATTCAGCAGTCACTACCTCGGCACTACCATCTTCAATAATGCGAATTTCCATCGTGTTTTATCCTCATTCAGCATATTCAACTGGTTCGGTTTATATAACCCCCTATTGGGACGACACCACCGAAGCCCAAAACCTCCACAAACCTCTGTCAAGCACCCGTTTTCAGGTGCTTTGCAGAATTTTGTGAAATCAGCGTTTCTTGAGCCTCTCGACTGAATATTTACTGGCCCATGCTTTAGCTGTAACCCATTGATTTCTTCGCTGACCGTCAGATTGGCGAACCGGCACCAAACTGAGGACCTCGGTAATTTCAATTAGTTAACCGAGGTCACTGGTGTAATGACCTCGATAATATCAAGCTGCCAGCCTATGCAACTCTTCCAGTAATGGCTTCTTGTGGTTCTTTTCGTAGATACCCGTCAGGGAGGCTTTGCGTTGTTCATAGTCCCACCCCATAGAGATAAAGACTGTGTTGGCTCGCTGTAATTCAGTGATGCATCGCATCTGTTCTGGAGTCAGATAATCCCGGATAGATTCTTTCTTCTCGATGTCATGATGGACGCGGAACTTAGCCGCAGTCATACCCAATGCGATACGGTTGATTAAATCGGCTTCATTGCTGAAATGGTGAGGGGCAATCGTCTTGCCTTGCTCCTCTCTGGATTTTTTTACAGCATCCGTCATGGGTTTGTATTCCAGCCTTGCAGTATCTCTGTCCTGCCGGGCTTTATATTCGCCCATGATGACAGCATCGAATTTCCTAATTACGTGCAAATGAAATTCAGGGCTGATCCACATCGCATAGGCATAAACCAGTTCCTTGCAGGCATATGTACCACCCTTGCGGCCTTCAATAGAAACTATAGGATTTCCTAGAGTTTCTTTTTTCAGCAAATTTATCAGGCTTTGTGTCTGCTGATTTGCACTCCACAAGCCGGGCTGGTGCTTTGTCTCACCACCGGATGCCTTATGGAGATCATTCAGGCGGTAACGACCTTGTTTATCGGTGCTGATTTTTACGCCGTTTAATATGACTAATGATTTACTCATAGGGTATTTTCCTTATAGAAAGCCGAACCTGTTCACACAGAAAAACCGCCCGCAGAAACACCCTATTAATAACGGTTTTCTCAGGCTCGACTTTCTGCAAGGTTCTGCGTTTTTATTGATGTGTGTGTGAATGCACGGGGAAAATAAAAATGCCACCAGACCGTATGCGTTGGGTACGCGGTGAGAACGGAAGTGATGGCATGCGTTATTGCTTTAACCACTCAAGGGAATGGGTAAGGGAATAAAAAAACCACCAGTGTTAACTGATGGTTATTTGGAGTCCTTTCATGACTGATTCATTAAACTCTATTAGTACTACTTACTACATTTAAGCTTAACACTCAAAAATGTATAGTCATCAATAATATCTTTCTCAATCCGACGCCTTAAGCTTGCGGAAAATGCCGATGGTAACGACATTGTTCTTTCTGAGAATTTAGGTCTTAATTCCCAATGCTTATATGCCCCATCTGACATCAAAGCTAAAATTACATTATCACCATCACTTATGTCTTTGATATCTTTAACTGTCATGTCAAAATTCAGTTCGATATCATTAGATAAGGCTGACGTAAGAATAGTAGACAGTCTTTCTTTGTGATTTCTTAGATTCCTCATACTATGCTCCTTAGAATCTAAAAGCTCTTGGTACTTAGTATGATCTTTAGTTAATTGAACTAATTTATTTTTATTTTTAAAGTAAAGTCGGCAATCGCCTACATGCCCTATATAGAGCTTTGAGTCAACTATATGGACGATTGTTAGCGTAGTAGCAACACTAAAATCAAACTCATCTATCGCTTGCTTGGCTAGTGAAAATGCTTTCTCAATACTAAAATCTGGCTCTATCAACGCTTTTTGAATTGCTTGTATTGCACATTTTGACGCTAAATCAGCTTGCTCAGTTGAACCTACTCCGTCTGCTACTGCAAATACGATATTTGAATCACTATCGAACGTTGGAGGTAAGAAATAATCTTCATTTACAGCTTTACCATTTGCAGCATCGCTAAAGCAGGACATGTCAACTATTCTATTCACGGTGTTACCTCCATAGCTTTACAAAAATCAATTAATAATTCATTTGCATCAGCATATCTATCTTCAGGCCAATGTTCCCTGCATTTTGATATGACTTTTTTTAACTTATGTGTGAAGTTTTTTGAATATATGTCATTAATGATGCCGCCTATAGCATAAATATCAGACTGCTTGGAAAATAATCCACTTTCTGTTATTTCAGGAGCTCTGTAACCATCAGTTCCCATTCCATTTGGTTGAAATCTTGTTTTTACCTCAGCTCTGACATGATTCAAGTCTTTCACTAGTCCAAAGTCGCTGATTTTGTATCTTCCGTCGCTATATTTCAGAATGTTGGCTGGCTTTAGATCACGATGAACATAATCATTGTCGTGTATAGTTTTGACGCCCTTAATTATCTGCCGCACCGCCATAATTTTTTCTTCTACAGACATCCCGCTTTCTATAGCTTCTAATAAATTAGTTTCAGCCTTTTCCATGATAAAATACGGCACTCATCCCAATATCCTGCTGTACCTTAATTTCTCCACATAGTTCTTTGCTTTAAAGTATGCCTCACTTCAACTTTCAACTTTTCAAGTGAGGTATGCTGTGCAACTATATCCCACAGCTCAAAGCGGGGTTTGCTTTTATTACCTTTCAATATGTTCCATTTTTCCATAATGCTAAGGCATTCATCCTTCCAAAGTAACCTAGCCAATGAAAAAACATCGCCGTCAGGATTTAGTTTATCTCGCCTATAACTATGTATATGAACTGCACCTCTGTTCCCTTGATTAACCACCTTAACCCCCCACCATTCAGGGATGATCTTTTGAGCCTCAGCCAAATGAGAATCATCTACAACGAGCGTTACTTTATCCATCACTAAAGAATATTGCTCTATCTGATTAGGAAGCCTTAAAAGATTATCTCTCTCACTTTTTAGTTCATATCCATGAATAACTCCGTTAATTACCGCAATGTCAACACGACATGAACCTTGGTTCAAAGAAAATTCATCAATAATCAATGTATCCGGATCTTTGTGATGCTCTTTCAGTATCTTGGAGTGAACAGCACGCCGCACATCTATATCTTTCATTTTCCTGCCTTTCTTTCCAAAGAAGTAATGTAACTATTTTTGAAGCCAAGAACTTTAAACGCTTACTGAATGTATAGCACTATTTTTTTCTTCGTCCTCTGATGCAAAGCCAATTCTAAGAAAAAATTTTAATTTCAGTTAATGCACTGCCCCCTAACATACTCCTGCAAATACTTAATTTGCCGCTCATTCTCCGCCATCATTTCTCGGAGACGGAAATAATCTTGTCGAGCTGCTTCGGTAAGTTGTGGGGTTCCTGCATCGCCCACGCTGCCGGAGGAAGGGGTTTCACGCACGGGGCAGGTAGCCTTGATGCGCAGCTTGCGACGACCAGCGGCAACATCAGCCCGAAGAGTGTCAATTTCAGTCTTGGCATGGGCGAGTTCCTGTGTGTGAACCTTGTCCAGTTCTGCAAGGTGCTTAATTCGCTCTTGCTGCTGATTTATCGCGATAGTCTGCTTGTCATACTGTAGCGTTAAGCTAGCGTATTTTTCGGCCTTGTCCTGATACTCGCTGTAATAGAACCAGAGCAGACCAGCGACAATAACAAAAGCACCAAGCGTGAAGTATTGGCTGTTGAGTTTCATGCCGGTATCTCAACATGGGGCGCATCCAAAAACTTAGCGGGATTGTCATTGGGATTACCTGTCCAAGTGATGCCAAACCGCAGTTTTATCCCCAGTTCTTCACCTGCCTGATGCATCGCTTTCAAGACGGGCAGCCAGCAGATGTAATTATTCCAGTCAGCACCGACCGGAAGTAAGTCAACGGCATGACCGGTTAAATGGCGGGAGTTCATTGTCTGGCTTTTCTTTGCAGCGAATAACTGCTTTTGGCGTTCAAGGGTTCTTAGTCCCTCAATCACCGTAAAATCAACCGGAGATAATGCCAGTGCGCGGCGAACAACAGCGACCAAATCAGGATGAACACCCTTAAGGTTATTTTCACTGCGCTGGCTGAACTTAAAGTTATTCGTTGCCATTGTTGACTCCGGCTCTTTTCTCTGCGGCCTTACGCAGCAATTGGCCAATGAAGTCCGTTCCCAGATAGCCAATCACTACACTGCCGATGTAGGCCAAGTCAGGATTCAGACCAATCAGGTTTAATACATCACGAATGAACCAAGCGAACATGGCACACATAAAGGCGTCGATAGAGACCTTTAGCCATCCCCCGCCGTGATAGCGTCCCCGGAGAAAGGCCATAGTCCCCGCTAAGGTTGCTCCGATGCCCTGCTCTTTTATCGAGACGAGCCAGTCACCGAGATGCACCCACAAATCAGGATTATTTCTCATCTTCATATTCCACCCCATTGAGCAATGGGCATCCGTGGGGTGAGTTATGATCGCCCCTGTGAGTCGGTTAAAAGTAATGAATTGATACTTAAGGTATGTTGTTAGATCAGCCAAACATTAACTAATCAATAGAGGGATGGCTGATTACCTCTGAAATGGAGTATTAAATGAAGTTTAGACTCATTTCCTTGGGCAGTATTTACGAAACGGAGAATCAAAAAACCAACATCAGTGTTGGATTGTCCAGTGAAAATGATTCACACCATTCGTTCAGTATAATTATTGATAAATGCGAGTGTGATGTAAGAAATATGTCATTCAATGAAATTGAATATCTGGCTATTCGATATCTCAAAGACTCTCTGAATGATGAACACTGTCATCACCATCATCATGGGTAGTTTTTTGCTCTGATTTAACATCACGACTCATCTTGCCCTCCAGCTTGATGAGTCGGTTTTCCTGAATTGCTAGCTTAACCTCTAAATGAGCAATTCTTGCCAGTAGTACATTATTCTTCATCATTCACCTCATGAGTGAGTTAATAGGATGCCAGCCGCAATGTGCGGATACGGATGTGATTAAAGTGATTGCGGTGGCAAATATGAAAAAGGCCACGCTAATAGCGCTAATACTGCTCGCTTAAGAGAAATGAGAATACCAACTGTCATTTTCTCCATTTGAAAAAGCCAGTAATGTCGGGGTCTTCAAATTTTCTTTGTCAGCATTTTTATGAATTGTTATTCAAAAAAGTGCTTAAGCGAGCGGTATTACGCTAATAGCGCAGCCTTATGTGTCATTTAATAAACTTTAAATCGTCTTTCCTGTGTCGCTTTTGTTCCTGATAAAAATTTTCATGAGAACCAAAATTTAACAGGTATAACTCTATCTTTTCTTCAACCCAGTGATAACCAAGCAATGTCAGCTGGTTGTTTAACTGAAATTTGTGTACACGAAGAAAATTTAAATCTCCTTTTTTCTGTTCACCAATTTCTGGATTGTCGATAATTTTCTCTATCTCATCTTCCACTACTGCAAGAAGATTTTCAGGTAATTTAGATAACGCTTTAGAGAAACGCCTTGTTTCATAAACATCAATCTTGGGACTTTTTTGTCCTTCTGACATAACGCGACACCTTACCATTGTCGACTTCGCTTCTCGCCAGTAAGGCATCAAGGATAAAGGAGTACGGCAAATCTGGGTTATCTTCGGCAATGCAGCCTATCTTTGCCCAATGTTCGATCTGCTTTGGCACACTCCTGCTTGAAGCTTCTGCGTGGATTTTTACATCGCTCACGAAGTCATCATCTAAACGGATACTAATAGCCATTGTTTAACCCTCTTCGGCGGTGTTGTACTACATGCGGAGCTGAACGCATACGCCTGCGGAAGCGCACTTATAATATGCGCCATTTTGTCAAATAATGCAATCTTTTGTCGCGTTAAATGATTATATGGTTGCGCGATATGCCAGAACCACTTGAATCTGTTCCGTTATGGGATTTCCCATATCGGGATTTGAACTAACCGGAATGACCGGAGAGTTGTAAAATCCCCGAATTCGGGGGAATTAAAATATTCATCTAAACATCCAAGACTTGCGGGATTTCGAACTACCGAGGAATTTGCGGTAGTTGGATTTACGACGGGTAGAAATGAAAAAGCTCCACTTGATTAGTGAGGCTATGGAATTCATGATTAACACCCTCCAAGCATAAAAACCTGCGGAGGATAACATGAATATACTAAGAAATAATTTTTTTGCAAGTATTTCGCATTATTTTTTCTCATAGATTATCAATATCAATCTCCTTGCCATTATCCAGTTCGTAGTTAATTGCTCTATGCATCTTTGCCTCAATTATTCTAATGCACCAACGAACCCTATCTCGTGATTGGGGGATTGTTAACTCATCTTTGACTATTCTCGATAGATACTGAGCAATAGTCTCTATCCTGTGTCCATACACATAGTAATTAACAGCCACTCGAAGCAGTGGTGATTTATCGCCAAACACTCTTATTAGTAAATCATCCACAAATAACCCTATTTCATCTGAGCATCTAGGAACAGAACGATGCTTAAGATTTGCGATTATTTGCGACAACTTTTTGATAAGCTCATCACCACGGTAACCTCTTTCGTGTAGCCCTTCGATCAACGTTGTTATGCCGTCTGCTGTTATGCCCCCCCGACCAGAAACAGATTCCATAAATCGACCGATAGGGCTTACCTTATTTTTATCGTCCAATTCTTCATAAGCCCATGCTCCCCACGCACTTAAAATATGGCTAATCCATACTCTGTCATTAGGTTCTAGTGGGCTTATCGGGCTTAAGTCTCTGGATTTTTGAATTAAGGCGAGAAGTGCTATCTGGTCTTGCGGTAAGTTATGTTTGGATGTAACACAATTAAAAAATTCACCATCGGTTAGTTTTAAAAATCTATTTGCCTCCTGTATCGCTTCGTCTTTATTTTTGTAACTACCAAGATAAAATTTATGTCCGAATCTGTTTATTTGTATTCGCCATCGTTTTGTTCTTCTTTCTAGAGTTACACACCTAGCACCAGAAGTATTATTTTTACCCAGTCGCCGGTTATGGGCGTTTTGCTCTGGAGTTGCTGGCCTTAAATTAGAAAGTCGATTATCAGATGTATTCCCATTTATATGATCTATTCCATGTTCGGGCCATGTCCCATACATATAAAACCAAGCCAACCGATGAGCCTTAAATTTTTTGGAATTAATGCTTACCCCAATATACCCACGATCCATGAAACCTTTAACTCTGACACCAGTACACGACCTGTTGGTAAATATACCGGTTTCTGGATTATATTTGACTTGTTCTCGCAATATTGCCAGTTCGATGTTTTCATCTGGCAGATTTGCTTTGTCATAGCGCGTTAAATTCATTTTATCCCCGGCAATACTGTATGAACCCTGTCGCGACGAGTGGAATACATCATCCTCATGCACTTTCGCATAACCCATCGTTCAGTGAGAACCGACATACCTATGTCCCGCTGAACAACAGCAAAATGGCGGTCTGTTTCCCTGCGTCGATATCGTGCCTCTTCAATAGCGGCGGGTAGATCAGTGAAGATCATGCCGCCTCCCGCCTCAGTCCCTTGAGCTTCTCTTTGTAGTCATCACGTATCCGTTCGTAATCTTCCCGTTTCAGCTTTGGTAATGGGTAGTGAGACATCAGCTGGTCAAAACGCACCTGACCAATTTTCTCAATCAGCCTGGGGGTGTAATTGTCGATATTCCCTGACAGATGATTATTGCAGGCAGAGCATTGCTTATGGCAATTATCCTCGTCGAACCTGAATTCTGGACAAGCGCCTCGCGTTCGATAATGCCCTGCGTGCCACTGCCCCTCATGGAAGCGCCCACAACTGATACACGGGTCATATTTATCCCGTTCACGGATATAGGCGTTAAATGCTGTTTGAGCTTGTCTGGCGAAATGGGAGAGGGGTTTTACTGCTAACTTGCGGGCTTTGAGTTTATCGCGGTCTGCTGCTGCTTTTTGCCGTCGTTCTTGCTGTAGTTTCTGTTCTGCTTTCTCCCTGTCTCTGTTTCGTTTTCTGATGGCCAGTTCTGCGCCATGTTCTGGGCTGCACCATTCCATATTGTCATATTGGGGGTGAAACCATTCATGACAGATTTTACACTTTCTCCGCCTTAGCTTTGTCACACTCGATCTCCGTTAATTGGTATAATTTATTCCCAATATCTACAAATCCCGTCTTGGCTTTTCCTTGGTAATAGCTGCTGACAATCGCACTACCAAAAAACATACCAAACAGAAATATTGATATTCCAAACCAAAAAATCATCTATCCCCCTAACACCAGTCCAATAATCAGCGCAAGAGCGATCCACGCGCCTACGAATGCGATGTATTTCATTTGATTGGCTCCACCTCTTTGATTAGCTTATCCAGATACCACCGCGCTTTTTTCAAATCCTCCACTGGAGAGGCTTTCTTTTCGTACCGCCAGAGATATTTTTGTACATTGCCCTTGAGATATCCCTTAAATGCTTCATCGGTCATACTGGATTTCATGGCATCGATACATTCAATACCACCAGATGCGTAATGTGTTGGGTGATTTACATTATCGGTCACTGTTCCTGCTCCCTCTTGAGTGTCATATATTCGCTGTCCTCGGGCACCGTCACAAAACAACCCATTTCCGCCGCCCATTGCTCTACCTGCTCCATGAATCGAAACATCTCGCCCGTGTCCAGTTTGGATGTCTGGCGCAGTGTCCTGACGCGCTCTGGTTCCTGCGTTCTGGCATTAATTCGTTCCACCACCTCGTAACCGAGAAATGTATGTTTCATCATCTCTTTAACCTGTTCCGGTGAAAATTTAGCGCCATTGGATTTCAAAAAATGGCTAATCTCGCCAAACCACATATGCGCGGTCGCGTTCTGAGATGACGAGCGGGTGTTTTTCCACGGTTTGATGATAATGCGGTGAGGTTGGTTTGTTGCGAGAACATCTTTGAGTTGTTGCCATGCAGCGTGTTTCGTTGATTCATGGAATAGAAAATTGCATTCCACTCCTAACCTCCTTCCCGCAGATGCTGTTGCTGCTCTACATTGGGAGACTGAAACCAATAGGTAGATTTGTGAAAAATAATTGTCACGTTAATGATCCTTCTTGTAGTTGATGTTCATTTTTGTGGGTTTTTTCATGACAGCTATCACAGAGTGAAACCAACTCGAACAATAGTTCATCGCCAACATTCTCATATGTTAAATGGTGAACCTGAGTTGCTTTTTTTCTTAAACATCCTTGGCATGTATAATTATCCCTCCTTAACACTAGTTCTCTTTTATCTCGCCACGTGGAAGATTTAAGATATATCGAGTACCAGCCCCAAAACTTGTCTTTTGTTTTTTGTTTTTCTTCACCGTATATTTTGATTACTGCATTTATTTTCTGCTCTCTTTGAGATTCCCAATTTAATTTGATATCTTCATCAAATAATTTTTGGTTTGGATTATTTTTGAGTGCTGTTGATTTTTTGAATGATTCAACCTGAACTCCACAACTCATGCATTGAGAGACATAATGAATTGAATTATTTTTGAACGCCCGTTTTCTTAATTCTGTATCCTTGTGTTCGCAATAATCATATTTTTTGTATATTTCATCTAATTTTCTCGCTCTCTCTTTTTCTAAATTAAATTCATTGTTCATCTATTTTCCTTTGGATTATTTAACTTGGCGGCGATAACTCTGCCAATTGAAATTAATTACGGTGGGGGTTCCCATTCGCAGTCGGTCAATAACCCGCTCACCTAAAACTACAGTTAGCTGTTCAAAATCTAAATTCGTCAGGACACCAACGGGTTTTTTATTTGCCAGACGGCGATCTACCACCTGAAAAATTATCAGGTCTTCATTCAGGTTATTACGCTGCACACCGACATCATCCAGCACCAACAAATCAACCGCGCACAAATCATCGACCAATGCCGACTCATTGATTTTCGCGTCTTTCTGGTAGGTTTCCCTAACCCTCATCATCAAATCGGGCAGCGTGGCGATCAGGATGCTCTTTCCGTTCTGGATGATGTAATTACCAATAGCAGCGGCGAGATGGTTTTTCCCCGTGCCGGGATTACCACTAAAAATAAACCCACCAAACGAGTTACCAAAGCTTTCAGCATAACGCTGGGCTTTTGCCCGCGCCTTTTGCTGCTCAGGAGTGGTCACAATGTAATTATCAAATGTGCAATTCTGGTGTAGCGGGCTGATACCAGAACGGCCCATGATCCTATTTAACCGGCTAACTCGGTTCTCTTCGGCAATGCGTGTTGAATCAATCTCACCCTGTTCACGCTGCCATGCCATCAGTTCGGCGGCATTAGTGAATTTTGGCTGGATATGATCAGGCATCATCCGGCGAAAACGCGCCAGTGTCTCTGCCATGCTCATTAGAAATCCTCCGAAATGAATTGTTCAGAACGTATTGGCTGGGTAATGCGATTAACAGGTTGCGCCTTGGATGGATATTTTGGCCTGAACAAACCTTGCCACCCATTCGTAATGCTGGCTGCAATAACCTCAGACGGGCTATAACCCGCGTCATAACATTCGTTCAGTAATTTAATCTGTCCCTTGGCAGTTTGAGGGGTTTTAATCGGCTTCTTGATAGCTGATCGATATTCCAACCATTCTTCCCATACAGCAGGATCTAACCATTCAGGCAATGAAACCTGATTGATATCAAATTTAGGTTTAGACGCTTTTTTCGGTGAAGGGGATATAGGGGTATTATTGTCTTTCTTTTCTTTTGTAATATTGTCTTTTGTGTTTACCTGATTCGGGTAATCGCTTTTACCTGATTTGGGTAAAGATTTCTTACCTGATTCGGGTAAATTTACCTGATTCGGGTAAACTTTATTTTTATCCTCCCATTCAGAGATATTTTTATTGATTCCTACCTGCCTTCCGTTGGTTATTAGAATATTCCGTTTAACCAGTTCACTCTTTGCTGCTGAGCACTTGTGAGGCAATATTCCCGTTAATTTGGAAAGCTGCTCATTACTGACCCAATCCAGGCTTTTATTAAAACCATATGTTTTTCTGGAAATCGCCAAAAACACCAATAGCTGATGCTGTGATAGTCCAGCTAACATAACCGCCTCAAGCAACTCATTAGCCAGCCGAGTGAATCCATTATCAACATCGGCCACTTTGTGTATCTCCTGCCGGACAGGGAATTGATAAACCTCCGCTGTATTCATACGACCTCCCTATCATTAAATTTCGTTTTCATGTATAATTACCTCGTTGAAATGTTGGTTTGAGGGGCTTGCATACCTTCGTTAAATTGACAGTTCGAATTGCATTTCAGAAGCCTCGTCGGTAGCCGCCTTCGAGGTTTTTCTTTTGGGGTATCGGATATATTCCAGCGCTTCCAGTAGCCTACTGGCATCAATTCCCGTTAACACAATGTTTGTCTCGCATCCCGGTGCGGCTGCGCTTCCCTCCGGCAATCCCAATTCCACAACCATTCGGCTAGCCAGCTTTACGATCCGGCTCTTTTCTCGACTCAATCCCGTTGGGTGAATCCCCATGTCTCTAGCTAACGGGCTGTTTCCAATTTCCGCGACTGATTTGAACCAAAATGTTTCTAATTCTTGCGCCTTACACGTCACACGAGTATTGCGAGTTTTTGCAACTTCCATTTGTTATATTTCCTATAGTTAAGTTTTGTTTAATAAATAAACGATAGATATCGTCTATCCTGAATAGATAGTTAATAAACACGATCATGGCGTTATGATGTCGGCCTTTACGGGGTTGATTGACTCCTGTTCCCCGATTGCCTGAGAATAATTCCCGGCGCTATTTCGGTTTGCTAGGGTTCACCGATAGCCTGTCGTGTGGGCAGATTGTTAAAGAGCGATAATAATTAAGCTAATTCTTTATCTGGATTAGCCGCTTGCAATAACCATTTTTCGGTGAACTTTCCGTTGGAATGATCTGCAAGCAATTTTGAATATTGAGTTTTTCCTGTGTACTCAGTGCGTGGTAAGCAGCCGTTCTGCACCCACTTCCAGACCGCTACGGCACTTTTCCCGCAGATTTTTGCGGCGGCGGTCTGTCCGCCTACTGCATTCACTGCGAATTCAACTGGGTTCATTTGGTTAATATCCTTATTAATTAGATTAACTGTTAGTTAATTCTAAATTCTAACTGACAGTTAAGTCAAGTCTGGATGATAATTAACTTATGGTTAAAAGCACTAATAAGGCTGAGTTCACTGCAAGGCTAAAAGAAGCTTGTTTAGATGCGGGCTTTGCCGGACGTGGGCTAGGTAAGAAAATTGCTGACGCACTTACCAAACAGAAAATAACAGTCAGCGGGCCTGGGGTTTGGAAATGGCTGAATGCCGGAGCAATTCCAGACTCCAGTAATATTTTGGCGTTAAGCAGGTGGCTTGATGTTAGGCCGGAGTGGTTGGAATATGGGAGGGGTTCCAAAAAATTAGACGGTGTGCCTTTATCAAAAATAGAGTCAGAAGAAGTTACGCCTTGGGATCACACTACGCCAGTCAATGATGACGAAGTTGTTGTCCCGTTTTTTAAAAGTATAGAACTTGCCGCAGGGAGTGGCTGTTGTACTAACGAAGATTACAATGGGTTTAAATTGAGATTTTCTCGCTCTACTCTTCGTCGATACGGGGCTGAACCAGCTAATGTTGTAGCTTTCTCTGTTCATGGCGACAGTATGTCCCCAGTAATTCCAGATGGCTCAACAGTAACCGTTGATCGTGGCCATCAAAATATTGTCGATGGCGGAATATATGCCATTGAGCAAGAAGGATTATTTCGCATTAAATTACTATATCGCCAACCGGGAAAATTAATTGTCCGCAGTTTCAATTCAATGGAATTCCCTGATGAAATTGCAGAAGTCCAAGATGTTCAAATCATTGGTCGAGTCATAAACTGGTCAGTAATGGCTTGGTAACTAAATACCTCCTCTCACCACCAAAAAATAGCCGCTAATCATGCGGCTACCCTCCTTTTATTTTTGATTCAAATCACATTTTCATTCTTATTTAAAAATTTATTAACTTAAAATTCAGTTAGTTAAAATTTATTCTTAACTTAATTAACCAATGGTTATTGACTGAATTTAACTGATGGTTAATAATGTATCCATCAACGGCACGGAGCCAAACGTAAACGGAAGTTCGCTCTTTAACAATTTAACCCAGAACAGCGTATTCACTCTGTTACACCCCAACGCACAAATGCGATGTATCGCTGACAGTCGATCAGTATGCCAGTGAGAAGATTAGCCTCGAAAGAGCGTGAACGGGCAGCCCTGACAGGGAAAATATGCAGTTAAGCAGCTAACTAATGGTGAGCAACCTTAACCGAGGAAAATTCTATGAAAGATAGGCTGGAAATGGCTCTCGATAATGTTTTCAACGAAATTCACAAAGAGCAAAAAAAGGCATTCTGGAGTAATCGCGAACCCAAACAGCGCATCGGCAAACAGGAGCGCGCCACCATCAACGCATTAAGCAATTTTATTCCGGCAGTGAATAACGCTCCATCCAAAGAACGGGCCACGAAACATCCACACCGCAGCCGCAAATCATCAACCGTGACGGCGAGGGGGTGATATGAAAGACATAGAACGGATTGATTCAATGATACACATTCTTCGAAATCTGAAAACAGATTTAAAAAAATTAAATAAACTGAGTGAAATAGATTATCGAGGTTTGACGCCTAAACAGGCTCAGAAGAGAGCAGCCGACGCCGATTGGATTAGTATGGATAACATCAAGAGGCGACATGAATTACATGCTCTGGCAGTGGAACTGGGTTTTGCCGAGCGTCGTGATAATTATGATGCAATCGAGTTAACGGATAGCTGGCATAGATTTACGCACAAACCAAGAGAGCCGCACACCAATTAACTAACTCCAGCCCATTTCCGAGTGGGCTGTGGTGAGTTAATTAATCAGCCTCGCCAATGCGAGGTTTTTTATTACCTGAATATAGGAGAAATTATGGATTGGATTAAATGTTCTGACAGGTTGCCTGATATTTATGCAGATATCCTATTTGTTAGAAACGGCTGTAATGATGTTCATACTGGTTATCTCTCAGATATTCTTGATGTTTTTTATTCATATTCTGACGATGGATTATTCGATATTGAATGCATAACCCACTGGATGGAATTACCCGAACCCCCGACAGGAGAATAACAATGGCTAAACATATTCACGCCGATTTATGGACAAAGTACGCAGAGTTTGCACAGATAATGGAAAATCCCTGGAGCCAATTTCAATACTGGAATTACGAAGATGAATGTTGGTGTGATTTGGATGAAGACGATGGCCTTTGGGCTAGAGGAACGGCTAAATACCGCCTAAAACCCCGCACTATCAAAATCGGAAATATCGATGTTCCTGAACCAGTGAGGGAGCCGTTGGAAAATGGGATGAAGTATTTTGTTGTTGCAACATCAGGATTTTTCCTTGCCGAAGCGGGTATATGGAACGGTGCCAAAATTCATATGATACATCTAGAACGCGGCCTAATCCACCTCGACCCCGAATCTGCTGAACTGCACGCCAAGGCACTTATTTCTCTGACATCTAAATAACACCGAGATTAAATTATGCTGAGTGACAAAAAGCAGGAACTCGTTTCTATAGCATCCAGACACCTCAATACAATCGGTATTATTCATTCTATTGATACCTGTGGAACTATAGCGATACAAACAAAACAAGGAAAAGTTATTTACTATCCAACAAAGGAGAAAATTCAATATAAGGGAACGGTTACCACGGGAGGGATAGATAACGTTAAAAATCTGGTTGAGTCTCTGGAATTATCTAAAGAAACAATGCCACAAACAAATGAAATGACATTGCGGGATTATTTTGCAGCTCAGGCAATGCAAGGTGACTGGGCTAGTCAAGGCACAGATTTTTCATGTTTTGGCATAAATACAATTGATGAAACATTAAATAATGTCGCGTCCCTCTATTACAGGATGGCTGACGCGATGATGAATGCCAGAAAAAATGATACCAAATAGTTTCTATTATTACTCACTCGCCATTCTCGCAGTCATTTTTATTCTACTCATCGCAAGATAATTACTCATGAAAATCAACAGACACCTTCTCTGTCAGGCGCAGTCACTGGCAGGGATGGCCTGTCGCCTGCATTGTGAAGATGTCTGGTGGCTGGCTATGGAAATACTCAAACGAAGTTACGGGAGGTAATGATGTTAAAAATTAATCTCAGCAGCAATCTATTCAGGGTTGAGCCTAACGCTCATGGAGGCGCGGTATTAATCATTGATGATGGTATCAATTGGCAACTGGAGGGCACTGGCAGGGAAATTATGCTCAACAGTATTTATTTAGAACGCGAGGACATTATTTCGGTGCTCAATGACCATTATCAGAATGAGGAGGTCACCGTATGAGACATTTCGGATATAACCCCTATGGCGCTCAGGACGAAGCCGAAGAACGTCGCAGGGAAGAAAATGAACTGGCATACAAAAGGGAAGTTTTGGGATGGGAGGGATTACCCATCAGTGCTATCGAGTTCAGGGGAGATTTCACATGAACAGTTACCCCCGGCGCTCCGTAGGATGCCTGGTACCGAAAGATCCGGCAAAGCGCAGTCACTGGTTAGATGAACTGGTTGCCTCCATCATTAACAAGACAGATCACCCGGCAAACCTACCGCTCAAAGAGCAAATACTCGCAGAGAAGATACACAATTTCAACCACTACGCCTCTTTCCATCCCCCGCTACCTCATCACATGGCAGAGGAACGCGCTAAATTAGAGCGTCAGGCGTGGCGGGATTATTACGCAACCCATCACACAGAATATGACCATTATCGGGGTCATTCACCGACCCGCCGTCATGGTGGTATCTGGACAGGAGATTAAGTTATGAGTGCTGTGTATAAGGCTATTAGTAATGTCGCTAAGGAACTGGCAGAGACAGGGATTAAAAAGGATGGTGTCAACAAAACGCAGAACTTCAAATTCAGGGGAATAGATGCAGTATACAACGCGCTCGCCCCAGCATTGGTAAGACACGGATTGTTGATATTACCCCGCATCACGGAGCGTACAGTAACAGAGCGCACCACCCAAAAAGGCGGCGTTTTGTTTTATGTTGTGGTCAAATCTGAATTTGATTTCATCGCCACGGAAGACGGCAGCACACATACGGTTACAACGTTTGGTGAGGCGATGGACAGTGGAGACAAAGCGACTAACAAGGCGATGTCTATTGCCTATAAGTATGCTGCATTTCAGGCGTTCTGCATCCCCACGGAAGAGACGGCGATTGATGCTGATGCCGAGGTTCATCATGTAGCACCGAAAAGGCCAGATGAAGTTCTGCGTGAATTTACGGAATACGCCACTTTTGAAAGCAATAAAGAAAAACTCCAGTCTGCGTATGCAGACACATGGAAAGCGCTAGAGGGTCATCCTGAATTACAGGGGAAATGCAAGGAAGTTACAGGTATTCGGCTAAAAGAACTTAAGGCGGCATAAATGGCAATTAACACAATTATCGTCAGCGGGAATTTAGGCAAGGACTGCGAACAAAGATGGACTCCGGCAGGGAAGCCGATCGCCTCTTTTTCCCTACCCGTTAAGCAAGGTTACGGAGAGCACGAAAAAACAACGTGGGTTATCTGCAAAATGTTTGGCGCAAAAGCTGAGAAGCTCCCTCAATACCTGCACAAGGGAACCAAGGTAATGGTTACGGGTGAATTTCTTGTGGAAGAATGGACAGCTCAGGATGGAACCAAGCGATCGGCTCCAGTAATTATTGTCGAAAAATTGGATTTTGGCGGTAATGGACAGGGAAGTCAGCAACAACAACCCCAGCAACAGTATTCAGGACAGCAGCAACAGTCTCAGTTCTGGGGGGCACCACAGCAACCGCAGGGACAGCAGCAATCACAACCACCAATGGATTTTGACGATGACATTCCCTTTGCGCCGATTGGTAAACAGTATCCCGGGCACTCTATTCATATAATTTAATCCAAACAGAAACCTCTAACCCCATCCATTAACTAACGCTACCTCAGTGGCGGGAGGAGTATTACAACCAAAATTCGGGAGGACACAACATGCAGTTCACCCCATGGAACCCCAATCCTAAAGCAGCACAACGGGTCAATGACCCGCTCCCCGTCCCCACCCAATGTAACCACTGCCACAGTCACGTAAAGATAGCCCATCACACGGAGGTGTTTGGGAAGACCCGGCATGACGACAAATGGCCGTGGCTCTATGTCTGCTGGTCATGCGATG
>NZ_FPBJ01000048.1 GCF_900116635.1 Xenorhabdus koppenhoeferi
TATAGGCCATAGCGCATTTTCCTTTGGCGAGAAAGATGCCTACTATAGCAACTGACCGCCTTTCTTAGAAATTGCACTTATTAGGCGAATCCAAGTTCTAATATTATTTATCAGTATATTGTTGTCAAGCGAGATATAAAAATTGGCCTTGCTACTATACTGAACTTATCTATTATTTACAGTGATCATTGGCATAATATTTCCGGATGAATTGATGTGTAATAAATTCGAAATATGGAGAAACCTTTACTCAAATTATATTCAGTATAAAAGGGAGTAATCTATGAACGAGAATAAATATAACATAAGTGAAAAACTGTTCGCATTAAACGAATTCAGTAAAAAAACACGGCAATACTTACATAGAATTCCTGAATTATCGGGTCAGGAATTTAAAACATCTCAGTATTGCCATAATTTAATGCGTAATTTTGGTTACACCATCAAAACGTATGAAGGCTATACCGGTTTTATTGCTGACTTAATCATTGATCCGGAAAAACCGCTGATAGCATTACGCGCCGATATGGACGCTCTTGCTATGTCTGATATGACCAACAATGAGTATACCTCTATACATCCAGGTCGCGCCCATAACTGTGGTCATGATGTCCATATGACTGCCGCTCTGACTGCCGCCAACTATTTATCACAACATCAAGATGAGATGGATGCCAACGTACGTTTTATCTTCCAAATGGCCGAAGAAGATGTATACGTTCCCGGAGCGGATAAAATGGTCGAACTGGGTTGTATGGAAGGAGTCAGTGAAGTCTATGCACTGCATAATAACGCAATGCAGGAAACCGGACGTATCGCTTTAAGTGCAGGAATCATGTCCTCATGGGGAACAGCATGGACATTGGATGTATACGGTGTTTCCGCCCATGCCTCAACCCCCCAGAATGGATTAGATGCCATCCGTGAAGTCGGTCGTATCCTTGATTACATGGATTATATCGTTGCCAAGAAAACAAGCCCTTTCTGTCCTGCGGTACTCAGTTGCGGGGTGATCAAAGGGGGAACCGTCTCCAATGCTGTCGCCGACCACGTTCATGCTAAGGGAACTATCCGTGCAGTGGATAAAGAAACACATAAAATCCTAAAAAATAGTTTTCAAGAAATTCTTGCCCGCAGCAAGGAGGGAGGATTTAAAACCGCAATCACCTATGCCGGTTATCCCCCAGTGGAAAACCACCCTTATGCACACCAGCGTATTCTGGAGGCAGCAAGCAAATTCTTGCCAGACGAAAATATTAACCCAAATAGTAGCCCTATAACTGCCAGTGAAGATTTCAGTTATATGATTAACGCCACTAAAGATCGCATCGGTGCAATGTTCATGCTCGGCAGCGGTAATAAAGAAAAAGGAATCAGTAACTATCTGCACTCGAATCCTTATTTTGTTGACGATGACTGCATGTTGGTTGGGGCACAAATTTTTATTAATCTTGTAACGCACTAATTATTTTTCGTGTCCGGTAATGACAGTACAATCGGATCTGAGTTCTATTTCTAGATTAATAGAAATATACCCGTCATCTTTCAAGTTGCAGCCAACAAAGCTGCAACTGAAGAATCACTTAAAAATATATCTGACAAAAATAAACAATCACCTTTAGATGTCATGGACTTATAACCCCAGACTATTAATTTCATGGTAAATCAAAAATAATGTAATTAATAACAATTACAAATATAAGAGTTCTTTTAATTTCAATTGCGTGGAATAAAGTGTGATCCAAAACTCAAACAAAAAATATTTTTATATTAAAAAGTGTCAAATCTGACTAGGATGAATCTGCCATTACTTCAGTCTATTTATTATCTCATCATGAGATTAATCATTCTGTTAATCGCATTGTTAACCTAAAACCTCCATTATTTATGACTCCGGCCATACCAAGGAGAAAAGGCATGAAGAAAAAACAAATAAATCAAAAGGATGTTGATAAACTTATCACCCTGATTGGCGGAAAAGAAAATATCGCTTCTGTCAGCCATTGCATTACCCGCCTCAGATTCGTTCTTAATGTGCCAGAAGACGCTGATACTAAAGCTATTGAAGAACTCCCTATGGTCAAGGGTTGTTTCACCAATGCCGGGCAATTTCAGGTGGTTATTGGGACTAATGTGGATGTCTACTATAAAGCTCTGCTTGAAACTACAGGGAAACAATCTGTTAATAAAGAGGAAGTTAAACAGGCAGCTCGGCAAAATATGAAATGGTATGAAAATGCAATTTCACATTTTGCCGAAATCTTTTTCCCGCTATTACCTGCCCTTATCAGTGGTGGTTTAATTCTCGGTTTTCGTAATCTTATCGGGGATATCCCATTCAGTGATGGTAAATCGCTCGCACAACTCTACCCTGTCTGGCAAAGCATCTATGATTTCCTCTGGTTGATCGGTGAAGCAATATTCCTCTACCTCCCTGTGGGTATCTGTTGGTCTGCCGTTAAAAAAATGGGCGGAACTCCCATTCTGGGGATTATTCTGGGGATTACTCTGGTTTCCCCGCAATTGATGAATGCTTACCTGCTTGGACAGCAAGTCCCCGATGTCTGGAATTTTGGCTGGTTTACTATCTCCAAAGTCGGCTATCAAGCGCAAGTCATTCCTTCCTTATTGGCGGGCCTGACGTTGGGATGGATTGAAACGCGTCTGAAAAAATGGGTACCGGATTACCTCTATTTAGTTATTGTCCCTGTCACTTCTCTGCTATTAGCAGTTTTCCTTGCCCATGCTCTGATAGGCCCTGCCGGACGCACTATTGGTGATGGTGTCGCCTGGGCAGTGAAAGGGCTGATGACAGGTAGTTTTGCTCCCATCGGTGCCGCTCTGTTCGGTTTCTTCTATGCTCCGCTGGTTATTACAGGTGTACACCAAACTACTCTGGCAATCGATCTGCAAATGATCCAGAGTACTGGCGGAACACCGATCTGGCCTATTATTGCGCTATCCAATATTGCCCAAGGTTCAGCCGTTGTCGGTATTATCTGGGCAAGCAAGAAACAGAAAGAACGCGAAGTTTCCATCCCTGCGGCGATCTCAGCCTACCTCGGAGTGACTGAGCCTGCTATGTATGGTATCAACCTGAAATACCGTTATCCGATGTTCTGCTCAATGATTGGCGCTGGTCTGGCTGGGCTGGTTTGTGGTCTCAACCATGTGACTGCCAATGGCATCGGTGTTGGTGGAATACCGGGCATTCTTTCCATCAAGCCTCAATTCTGGATGGTTTATCTGGTTGCCATGCTTATCGCAATCGTTGTGCCATCAGTGCTGACCATTCTGGCTTATCGCAGAAATGAACGTAAAGCTGCCCTGATCGGCGAAATAACTAATTAATTTATTAAATTCAATAAATTAGCAAAAATATTAAATTAATAGGTAATAGGTGTATAGGTATAGTTATGACCGAACAAAAACCGTGGTGGATGGATAGCGTTATTTACCAGATTTATCCAAAAAGTTTTCAGGACAGTACCGGAAAAGGCACAGGAGATATCAATGGGATCACCCAACGGCTGGATTATTTACAGCACCTCGGTGTTGAGGCTATTTGGATAACCCCTATTTATCCGTCTCCGCAAGTTGATAATGGCTATGATGTTGCCGATTACTGTGCCATTAACCCTGATTACGGCTCCATGAAAGACTTTGATAATCTGGTGCAAAACGCCCATCAACGTGGTATTCGCATCATTTTAGATATGGTTTTCAACCATACATCAACTCAACATCCCTGGTTTCAGGCTGCTCAGGATATTCATAGCCCTTACCGCCAGTTTTATATCTGGCGGGATGGTGCTGAGAATTCCTTGCCCAATAACTGGCAATCCAAGTTTGGCGGTAATGCGTGGCAATGGCATGCAGAGAGCGAACAGTATTACCTTCATCTGTTCGCAGTAGAGCAAGCCGATTTAAACTGGGAACATGAACCCGTCCGCGCCGAATTGAAAAAAATCTGCGAATTCTGGGGTGATCGCGGAGTGGATGGCTTACGATTGGATGTCGTTAATCTTGTGTCAAAACAACAGGATTATCCTGATGATGATCGCGGAGATGGTCGTCGATTCTATACTGATGGCCCACAGATACATAAATTCCTGCAAGAAATGAGCCGTGATGTTTTTCAACCGAAGGGGCTGATGACAGTTGGTGAAATGTCCTCTACCAGCCTTGAACACTGCCAGCGTTATAGTGCATTGGATGGAACGTCATTATCCATGACATTCAATTTTCACCATCTGAAAGTGGACTATCCGAATGGAGAGAAATGGACTCGTGCAAAGCCTGATTATGTTGAACTGAAAAAGATTTTCTCAACATGGCAGCAGGGGATGCATCAAACAGCATGGAACGCACTCTTCTGGTGCAACCATGATCAGCCCCGTATTGTTTCCCGATTCGGCAATGAACACCAGTACCATAAAATATCCGCTAAAATGCTGGCAATGGTGTTACACGGTATGCAGGGTACTCCGTATATCTATCAAGGCGAAGAGTTGGGTATGACCAACCCACACTTTACGCGCATTGAAGACTATCGGGATATCGAAAGCCTGAATATGTATCAAAAACATATTGAAAAAGATATGCCGTCAGAAGAGATTCTTGCAATTTTGGCGCAAAAATCTCGTGATAACAGCCGAACTCCCATGCAGTGGGATAGCTCAGCGAATGCCGGTTTTACCACAGGTACACCATGGATTACACCTTGCAGTAATTACCCTGAGATTAATGCTGAAGCTGTATTGCAGGATAAAGACTCGGTCTTCTATTGCTATCACGATTTAATCAGGTTGAGGAAACAGCAACCTGTTCTGACATACGGTGATTATCAGGATCTGCTTCCAGAACATCCGTCATTATGGTGTTATTTACGCCGCTGGCAGGATCAAACTCTGTTGGTTATTGCAAACCTTAGTGATAAAACACAACTGTGGTCACCTGAGTCTTCTCTCATACACAAAGACTGGCAAGTATTAATAAGTAACTATCAATCTTCTGTGAGTATCGAAAATGAAAGTAAGATCAAACCTTATGAAGCAATATATTTAATATCCTCAGAATAATATTATTTATACCCGTCGTCTTTCAAGTTGCAGCTTTGTTGGCTGCGCTCACTCACCCCAGTTACATAGTTAGCTATGCTCCTGGGGATTAATGAAAGGCTTCTGCCTTTCACCGGAGGTCAGCCTTTGAGCACAGTCATTCACATACGAAAAAGTCGTACCACCAAAGTTGCAAACTGGGCCGGGGCCTGTCGTTCCTCTTCATAAGGAGAACTAAATGAAGTACTTATTTTTTCTATTAATTATCTTATCACCGCTTAGTTTTGCTGCCAGTTTTGATTGTGCCAAAGCCAAGTCCCCTGATGAAAAAGCCATTTGCTCCAGCCCAAAACTAAATGATCTGGATGTGGAAATGAGTGTGAAATATCACTTTCTGCGAGGATTATTTGCAATGGGGGTATCAGGCGAAATGTATGATAACCAAACAACATGGCTGAAACAACGGCAGAAGTGCAAAGGAGACACGGCTTGTCTGATACAAAGTTACCACCAACGCATTAAGCAACTTGATACTTTGTATAATTCAATAGAGAAACCGGTTTGCTAGAAAAAATGAGAAGCTCAAGGGGAGATTTTCTTTTCTTATACGAATAAACCCCATCAGGACGTGGGGCTTATTCCTTTAACAAAAACACGTTCAATAGGGATAAATATCGAAGCGGTGATTTTTGGTTGTAATTGTGGCTGAGGCTTTAACGTTTGCCAGTGGTTCAGCATAATCAGGCCTTTTCACCACAACCCTGCGTTTTGCCAGAGCACGAGCGGGTTCCAGTAAACTATCCGCATCCTCATCGGCGCCCACCAGCGATTGGAAAACACGCATCTCTTTTTTGACCAACGCACTCTTTTGCTTATGCGGATACATTGGATCAAGATAAACAACATCCGGTGGCGGAGTGATATCTGTCAATGCTGTAATACTTGAAGCATGGATCAGCGTCATGCGCTCTTTCAGCCAACCACCTATTTCTTCATCCTGATAGCCCCGTTGTAGGCCATTATCCAGCAATGCCGCCACGACAGGATTGCGTTCCAGCATTCTGACCTGACAACCAATACTGGCCAGAACAAAAGCATCCCGTCCCAATCCGGCGGTGGCATCCACAACAGTGGGCAAATAATCTTTCTTGATACCCACAGCTTTGGCGACCGCTTCGCCACGACCGCCACCAAAGCGGCGGCGGTGTGCCATTGTTCCCGCTACAAAATCGACATAAATCCCGCCCAGCTTCGGCTCATCGCGCTTACGCAATTCCAGCCGTTCGGGAGTCAGTACCAAATCCATGACTGAATTTTCATCATGAACCAGATTCCAGCATTCAGCCAATAACGATAAGGCGCTGTTATCAGCGCCTTCTTCACAAATCAAACAAATTTTCACAAGTTATTATCCACCAATGCCATAGCTCTTCAGCATAGCATCCAGTTTTGGTTCGCGGCCACGGAAGCGTACAAACAGCGCCATTGGATCTTCTGAGCCGCCACGGGACAAGATATTGTCAAGGAATGATTGACCTGTGGTGCGATTGAAAATTCCCTCTTCAGAGAAGCGGGAGTAGGCATCTGCTGCCAGAACATCAGCCCACAGATAGCTGTAGTAGCCTGCGCCATAGCCGCCGTTAAAGATATGACTAAAGGAGTGCGGGAAACGTCCCCAATCAGGGGATGGTACAACAGAAACGGATTTTTTCACTGAGCGCAGCGTTTCCAGAATTTGTGCTCCCTTGGCCGGGTCATAATCCACGTGCAGGCGGAAATCAAACTGACCAAACTCAAGTTGACGCAGAATTCGCATAGCAGCCTGATAATTTTTGGCGGCCAGCATATTATCCAGCATTTCCTTCGGCAGCGGTTCCTTCGTTTCATAATGACCGGAGATAAACTCGAGCGCGTCAGGCTCCCAACACCAGTTTTCCATAAACTGGCTTGGACACTCTACCGCATCCCACGGTACGCCATTGATACCGGCAGCATCCAGAGTTTCAATCTGGGTCAGCATCTGGTGCAACCCGTGCCCGAACTCATGGAACAGTGTTGTGACTTCACCGTGTGTAAACAATGCAGGCTGGTCACCGACTGGTTTGTTGAAGTTACAAATCAGATAAGCGATAGGATTTTGCACCTCGCCGGAAGCGTGGCGCATTCTGTCGATATAATTGTTCATCCATGCGCCGCCACGTTTATTTTCACGGGCGTAGAGATCCAAATAGAAACTACCGAGCAATTCCTGCTTATCATCATACAACTCAAAGAAACGTACATCAGGATGCCATGTATCTACATCGTGGCGCTCTTTGGCAGTAATGCCATAAATACGGCGAACGACTTCAAACAGCCCTTCCAGTACACGTTGTTCAGGGAAGTATGGTCGCAATTCTTCATCATTGATGGAGAAATCATGCTGTTTCTGCTTCTCGCTGTAATACGCCAGATCCCATGCATCCAGCTCATCAACCCAGTAGTGAGATTCAGCAAAATCAGCGAGTTCTTCCAATTCTTCCTTACCTTGCTGGTGAGCGCGTTTGGTTAAATCGCTCAGAAAATCGAGCACTTGCTGAGGTGTCTTAGCCATTTTGGTGGCGAGGGAGTTTTCAGCATAGTTCTTGAAACCCAGCAATTGAGAGAGTTCATGGCGCAACGCGAGGATTTCAGCCATGATTTCACTGTTATCCCATTTACCAGCATCAGGCCCTTGATCGGAAGCACGAGTCGTATAAGCGTGATACATTTCTTTGCGCAGGTCGCAATCATCAGCATAAGTCATGACTGACAGATAACTTGGCGCATTCAGCGTCAGGAGCCAGCCATTCTGATCTTTGGCTTCTGCGGCAACTTTGGCTGCGGCCTTGGCACTTTCAGGCAAGCCGTCCAGATCGCTTTCATCAGTAATCAGCTTGGTCCATCCCATTGTGGCATCCAGCACATTATTGCCGAATTTCGAACCCAGCTCAGATAAACGGGCAGTAATTTCACCATAACGTTTCTGTTTCTCTTCTGGCAAGCCAATACCGCTCAATTCAAAATCACGTAAGGTATTTTCAACCGCCTTACGCTGTGGCTGGGAAATCGACTCAAAATTATCACTTGCTTTCAGTGATTTATACGCCTGATATAACCCTTCGTGCTGTCCCAGCCAAGTATCAAATTCGGAGAGCAGGGGCAGGCTTTGCTCATAAGCTTCGCGCAGCTCAGGACTATTCTTGACCGAATTAAGGTGAGAAACCGGTGACCATACGCGAGAAAGTTTATCTTTTTCTTCAGAGATGGGCTGGCACAGATTATCCCAAGTAAAAGTCGAGTGTTGGGATAAAATATTTTCAATGACCTGACGGTAACTAGCTAACGTCTCTTTCACAGCAGGCACGACATGTTTCGGTTCAATTGCAGAGAATTTAGGCAATGCAGAAAATGTCAGTAACGGATTTGTCATAATGAGCGCCTTTTATGTGTAGTTGGATATGTACTGAGACCAGCCATTATCCCAATGGATTCTTGACAATAAATGGGGATAAGATAACGTGAGTTCAATGCTAATACCGCACTTTTATGCTGAGAATTCCGCTCTTTTTATATCAGAGATCTGTGACGTGACGAAGGAGTTTAGATGTTTCAGGAGACGCGCTATAATCCTCACTCCTCATCAGTTTCCTTAATGGAAGATCATCGTCCCCGGTGGGGCGGCTGGACTTCAAATCCAGATGGGATCGCCAGCGATCCCCGGCAGGTTCGACTCCTGTGATCTTCCGCCATAATTTGTCCAGCAACATCTTTCTCTCATAAAGAGAAGCTGCTTGCATTGTGTGTTTATCCCGATACTTCTTTAGGCTGAGGCAAGAAAGAAACGTGAGGAAGCCAAGAAACTGATTGCATAGGGACAAGATCCCAATATTGATAAAAAGCAAAAGAAATTAGCCAGCCAACACAAACTAAACAACACATTCGAAGCTATCACGAGAGAGTGCTGGCCGCGCTGTTTATGGTGCTGGCAAACCGTTACGACTGGCAGTTGTTTCTGGAAGTCACCGGTGCCGGAGGCAATGGTAAAAGCATTTTTGCTGAAATCTGCGCGATGCTGGCAGGCAAAGACAATACCGTTTCCGCCAGTATGTCTGCGCTGGAAATTCAACGGGATCGGGCGTTGATTGTGGGATATTCGCTGATTATCCTGCCTGACCAAACCCGCTATGTGGGCGATGGCTCCGGTATCAAGGCCATCACTGGCGGAGATGAAGTTGCCATTGACCCGAAGCACAAGCAACCCTACTCAACCCGCATTCCTGCTGTGAGTCTGAATATCGACACAGCCATCAAATGGCTGCCGAAACTGACAAGGAATAGCCTGCCAGAAGGATAATTTTATTTTATCTTCCGCATTTTTCAGAAAAATATAAAAAGTGTTCACTACTGTTCACCCTATGATTTAAACCAGATATATCAAGGTATTGTAGGGTGAACAGTTATTTTAAAACTGTTCACAAGTCTTCACTCCTGTTCACCTGTTTTTGATTTGAAGGTGAAGGGTTGGGTGAAGAGTGGTGATGAGTTTAATTTCAAGTCATCACCCTTTAACGGAATGAATTTAAATGAAAATATTTAAAGGTGAACAGGGTGAATAGTTTTATCCCTAATTCTTTAATAGGGAGGGGTTAAATAAAAATGGTTTTTCTGGCGGGTGATCTTTCAGCTCTCCGTGATACCGGGTTAATGTATTAGCCCGATATCACGGAGAAGACAAGCGCAGCGCGTCAGTGTGATTTTAATTGGTTACACTACATGAAATTTAAATTAGGTAATCATCTGATTTTATTTAAGTATAGAAGTTAATCACAATTTTACCGTTGTATTTTTATACACACTGGAATGAGTAAGTATTATTGTTGTATCTTGTTTCACTGATGTGTTTTTGTGCATCAATTGGATATCATGCAATTGGAGACAAGTATGTCATATATCATTTATTTGTCGTTGAAAGGAAAGAAACAAGGTTTAATATCGGCGGGATGCTCGACTCTGGAGTCGATAGGTAATCGCTATCAGGCAGAACGGGAAGATGAAATACAGGTATTGAATCTTAGCCATATGATGAGCCGAGATCAGAACGTCAATCATCGCCCAGTCAGCTTTACTAAGCCTATTGATAAATCTTCTCCATTGCTAGCGATGGCGATCGATGGTAACGAATTATTAGATGCGGTTTTTAAGTGTTACCGCACCAGCCAAGCCGGTCAACTGGAGTTTTTTTATGAAATTAAACTGACAGGAGCAACGATTGTTGATTTCTCTTGTCATTACCCCCACTCGATAAATGATAATGACCAGATACCTAATGAAACGATGATGCTCGATTACAAATCCATTTCATGCACGCATCGTGCTGCCGGGACAACAGGCTACGCAATTTCTCAGTTACAGGGGCGTGAAGAGGAAAAGCCATTACTTTCGGGATTTTCTAATTTTCCACTTGGCGATTTATCAAAGCATTTATCCGAGCCGCCAGTAGAAACAGAAAAATGGATTGGTTTCAGTATCTCTGATGATATCGATTATTGTGGAATTAAATGCCTTGTGACTCTTGATGATGGCTCTGTTCTTAATGGTGAATTTAATAAACAAAATAAGGTTAAGTTCTCATCAATAACAGGAAATAAGTGTGTGAAATTGGAAATAGAAAATTTTGAAAAAGAAAGTTCTTCACAAAGTTTAACAGAAATCTTATTAAGCAAGATCATGGGGTGAAATTATGGAATATGAACTTATTGAAGGAACATTTTCAGGGACACAAGAACATCCTATCGATGATCCAATTTTAGATAAAGCGGTTGCCGCCTTAGAAGGCGATTCTATTAAATTTTCTCTTGATGTAATAATGATGCCAATGTCAGACAAAGCTATACTTCAAATATTAAAAGAGTAGTTTCTGAAGTGAAAGATATGGTTAGTGCCAAAAAAATATCAGTAAAAAAAGCTGCTGAGTTTTGTTATGAAATGCGCAATAAAATTATGGCTGAACATAGAAAATTCACATCAGCGCAGGGATTGGCTTTTGCTGAGAGACATAAAAAAACACCACCATCTTTTGAAAATATTATTGATAAATATTCTCAGAAAAAATTTGGAAAAGTATTTAGCGGTCTGACACCAGATCAAAGAAGTGCAATTTACTATGAGATTATAGAAGCATCCTCGAGAGATAACCCTAAATTCACAACAGCAAACAAACGATTAAAGATTATTGGGAAAGTAGGAGTTATCTTCACGGCAGTATTAGCAACACATGAAATAATAAATGCTGAAAATAAACCTAAAGAGGCAATCAAGCAAGGTATACAAATTGGTGGTGGTGCTGCCGGTGGAGCCATTGCAGGTTTATATGTATCTCCGGTATGTGGCCCAGGTGCTCCTGTTTGTGCTGTCGTTTTGATGTTAGTGGGAAGCGCGGCTGGAGCTATTGTTGGTTCGGTGGTTGCTGATAGTTTAGATGAAGAAATAGAGGAATTTACCCGTTGGGCAATAAAGTAGCTGATATAGATTTGTGCGAAGCGTTATCTTATATTTTTGTAGATAATGAGGTTGACTATGAGTATATTGCTTCTGTAGCAAAACACTTCCCGCTTGAACATGTAGAAATGGTTTTTTTCGAGTGGGTTGCACCAGTGTGTTATTCCAACGGACTAACCCCTGCACCTACTACTTGGACTTTTTTTGATCGCGAACAACTTTGGGAAGATATTCATAATTTTCGAAAAAAACAAGAAATAGAAGGTATGGTAAAGAAAATAAAAACAAAGTTTGAATTGAGATTTTTACGAAAATATTTTGAGAAAGATTGGCTTCTCTTGAAAGAAAAAATTATAAATATTAAATAAATAGATAAAAACGTAGCATGTCAGCTTATTAAGATTTTTGATGTGCCTATTAAGTAACTCTTCTTCTTAGATACTTGTTTTTTATTAGGAGTATTTATGGTCACATTCGTAATAAACTGATTTTATAAGACAAAATTTTCTATGAGTGTATATCTAGGACTGAAAAAGGTTATGTACTGTTATTGACTATTTCCTTTGATTTATTTGTATCTGATTATTTTCACTTGATCTTTATTGATAATAATATGCTTTTAAGTGATAAACTGGGAGGGCATTTGGATCTTCATGAGTTGAAATTGGAGCTTCAGAATCATTTCACTGATGGATTGGTCATTATAATTGGTTCTGGTTTGTCATGTGCTGAAGGAATCTCTGGTATGAGTGCTTTAGCAGATTACCTTCAGAATACTATCGATGACATTCTTTCTGATGATGACAAGGCCTTCTGGTCTCAGTTATCTCCTTTAATCAGAGAGAATGGCTTAGAAGAAGCTCTATTATCTAAGCCCCTGTCTCCTAATCTAGAAGAAGCTATCGTTGCAAAAACAGCAGAATTAATTTTGGCGGATGAAAGTAAAGTTATAGCTGAAGTTTTTTCTAGGGCTCGTATCCTTAGTTTTACTCGCTTATTGAAACACCTCATTAAGCCAAGTGATGGTCTTCCTATTGTGACAACTAATTACGATCGATTGATTGAAATTGCTGTCGAGGAAGCAGGTTGGGGAGTTGACACACTTTTTGTAGGTAATTTCGCTGGAAGTTTGAACGAACGTGAAAGTAAATTGAGTTTCTGTCGTGATGTCCTTTCTAGTCAAGGTAGGAAAGGTGTTAAGTATGTATTTAGAGAGCGAGCAAGTATATTTAAACCACATGGTAGTCTTGATTGGTATGACCGTGGTGGCAAACCTGTTCGATATTCTGGAGATCTTGATTTACCAAGATTGATAATTACTCCTGGTTTGAATAAATTTCGTAATGGCTATGAAAGTCCGTTTGATAAACATCGTGAACGAGCAAATAGTGCGATTGATGATGCGAAGAGTTTCTTGATAATTGGATATGGGTTTAATGATGCTCATCTTGAGACACATTTAATACCTCAAATCAGGCGTGGAATTCCGACTCTCCTTCTTACACATACCCTCTCACAGAAAGCTCTGACTCTTGCTCGTGAACAAGAAAATGTGATTGCAATCCAATATACAAAAATTAAAAGTAAGACTGGTTCATTAATTTTCTTTCGAAAAGAAGAAATTTTTATACCAGACCTTGCTCTTTGGGATCTTAATATCTTTATTAAAGAGGTGTTTGAGCCATGCTAGAAACAGCACTCCGATTTGTTAACAACGATAAGATTGGTGAGATTGTTTCCGTTGATACTAGTCGTGTAGCTATTGATGTAACAGACGCCGCTATTCTTACCCGTATCCGAATTGGTCAATTGCTTGCGATACGCGGTGCTACAGAAAGAGAATATCTTATTGCTATGGTTGAGCGCGTAACTCGTAGTATGCGTGAAGAGTTGCCACGTTTTGAAGATATGGATGGTAATGAAGGTTTTTTAGAAACTGTTCCTGATGATTTGATACAAGCGATATTAATTGGCACGTACCGCACCGTTGAAGGAGTAAAAATAAATACTTTTAAACGAGGAGCAGATAGTTTTCCACAAATAGAGAAAGAATGCTTTGTCATTGAAGGAAATAACTTACAGCGTTTTATGGGAATTTTAGGCGCAGGATTTTCTGAAAATGAGAGGTTAAAACTAGGTAAATTTGTTGCAGACAAAGCGGTTGATGCTATAGCTAGTGGTGACAAGTTTTTTCAAAGACATGCCGCCATTTTAGGTAGCACGGGCTCAGGTAAAAGTTGGGCCGTTGCCCTTATATTAGAAAGGGCAGCTAAACTGAACTATCCAAATATCATTGTATTCGATATGCATGGTGAATATGCACCTCTCACTGATAAATCAGAGGAAGGTTTTGCTCAGCGGTTTCGTATCGCAGGGCCTGGTGATTTAGAAAACCCTAGTGATGAAGTGTTATTTTTGCCTTACTGGCTTTTAAATCGTGATGAAATGCTGTCAATGATTCTTGATCGCTCGGATCAAAATGCACCAAATCAGGCTTCTCGCTTTACATCACATGTCCGCGCACTTAAAGGTGAAACTCTCAATATTGAGAATCAAGAGGAGGTTAAGAAAACATTTACAGTAGATTCTCCTATTCCTTATGACATAAAGAAACTTATTGAGCTTTTGACACTGGATAATATAACTAAAGGTGTTAATGAAAAAGGTTCTCCAGTAAAAGGTGATTGGGAAGGAAAACTCTCTAGGTTTTTATCACGTTTGGAGGCCAAACTTGATGATCGCCGATACGGATTTATGTTTTCACCCCCCTTGGCTGCCATGGAATATACCTGGCTAGCTAATCAAGCCATAAGATTGTTAACTTCAGTAGGTAGTTCAGGAATTAAGATTATTGATTTTTCAGAAGTGCCATCCGATGTATTGCCAGTTGTTACGGGAACTTTGGCGCGATTGCTCTATGATGTTCAATTTTGGATAAACCCAAAATCACGTACACCAGTTACATTATTATGCGATGAAGCACACCTTTATTTACCAATACGTGATGATGCTGATTCAGTGCAACGGCAAGCATTGGGAGCATTCGAACGTATAGCTAAGGAAGGGCGGAAATACGGTTTTTCACTGTTGGTTGTGAGTCAACGGCCTTCTGATATAAGCCGAACCATTCTTAGCCAATGTAACAATTTTTTGGCACTCCGTCTGACAAATGAAACAGATCAAACAGTAATCAAGCGACTTATGCCAGATTCTTTGGCTGGGCTTACTAGTATTTTACCGTTACTGGATACGGGCGAAGCACTTATTTTAGGGGATGCAGTACTATTGCCTACTCGCATTAAGCTTGATTCTCCGAAAGTTAAACCAGACAGTGCAACCAGAAATTTTTGGGAAGAATGGGGTTCACAAAAACCACAGGAAGACGCTATAAAATTAGCTGTTGAAAGTTTGAGATGCCAGTTGCGGATTTGATGTGTTACTTATCATTGATGGTTATTAAAGAATTAGTTAATCTAGGGGTGATTAAACGCTGTTAAATAGCTTCCAATAGTCTAAGAGTGTTGGAGCGGCTAGAAAAATTCCCGTAGCCTGAAAGGGAGAGCAAGTATTGCGGAACATCTGCGCACCTTTGGAAGCAGATATTGTCAGACATAAACCCCTTGTCTAACAATGAAGGTTTTTTAAACTAAAAAATACTCCAAAAGGGTGTTTTTATACTGTCAACTAAGTGCATTGAGCATTGAATCATGCAGTTCACGTCAGACTATAAAATTATTCTCATACACAACATTTATACTTCTACGATCTCTGTTTGAAATATTCAGCAGATAACTTTTCTGCATCCAAATAATTAACTCATGACTGCTGTTTGACACTTCACCTTGCAGCGTTTGCTGTGCCTGCTGGCATTTCAACGCTCGTACCACTTTTGCTGACCGTTTGCGGAGTTAAGCCGTCACTTTTTGCGGGTTTACCGCTGAAAGTGATGCCGCAGCAAAAGAGCAACCTGACGATATCGAGGCTGGCTTTTTGCCAGTTGGGATAACCTGTTAATTCAGGCGGCAGTACAGCGTACTCAACCGATACCCCGCAATTACCTCAACAAGCGTTCACTCTGGCGTACAGATATCCGTCAAGGGCAAAGCCAGTATTTCCTGTTTTGTCCGTACTGTCGCGCGCCGGAGACCGCATGTTGAAAGGTTAAGTAAGGAGAAGCCGATGAGCCGATTGATTAAGGAATTAAAATTTTTTACCCGTCAGAGTGGCGGCAGCCATATTTTGATATGAACGGTAATCTTGTTGAACACAAAGTTCGCGATAACACTGCCAAATAACTTCATACCCCGGCCGTGAGATACAGCAACATTCAATATCATTCATTTCTCATGGCTGTATAGCTCCTAAATTACGAGCATGATTATACAATTGCTTTGTGTATAATATAAACAAATCAAGATGAAATCTTATGGGGATATTTAAGGGGGTATATTATTGCTTTTGTAAAAAAATCACTATTAATCAATTTATTACCCTATTTTACGTACTCCTGTGATCGCCATAATTTGTCCAGTATCATATGAAAAAGGGTGGGAAGAGGCTAAAAAGCTATCCGGTATTCATTGATCACTACATAAGTTTATGGGCAGACTTTCTTCGGATGGTATAACCACATGGCATATCTATATTTCTCAATGTTGAGCAATGAAAATATCTCCAGATAAACATTCAAAGACTGTAACCAACCCGGCTTTGGGTCGGAAGTTATAACAGAATTAGCTGAGTATACATTCCAACCTAAAAAAACGAGTTACGCAATGACTAAATTACACAACCCCCTGCGATAACATCGCATCCGCGACTTTGACAAAACCAGCAATGTTTGCACCTTGTACGTAGTTGGTCTGTTTATCTTCTCCGCCATATTCTACGCAAGCTTGATGAATATCGAGCATAATGTGATGCAAGCGAATATCCACTTTCTCCGCTTTCCAACTCAGGCGGGCTGCGTTTTGCGCCATCTCCAGTCCAGACGTTGCCACGCCACCGGCATTGGCAGCCTTACCCGGTGCAAACAAAATACCGGCTTCAAAGAAAGCATCAGTCGCCGCAATTGTCGCAGGCATATTGGCGCCTTCCGCGACCGCTTTCACGCCATTTTTAATCAGTGTCTTTGCTGCTTCAAGATCCAATTCATTCTGAGTCGCACAAGGCAGGGCAATATCCACAGGGATTGACCACGGATCCTGTCTCTTAAGAAAGATCAATCCACGCTCTTTGGCATATTCTGCTACGCGACCATAACGCTGGTTTTTGATCTCTTCAAGATGAGCCAGTTTTTCCGGCGTAAAACCTTCCTCATCCAATACGGTTCCCCCCGAATCCGAGGCTGTAATGACTTTTGCACCCAGTTCCATACATTTTTCGATAGTATATTGGGCGACATTTCCTGCACCAGATACAGAAACCCGCATCCCTTCAAGCCCCATTCCATGCCGTTTTAGCATCTCATGGGTAAAATAAACCAGCCCATATCCGGTGGCTTCAGGGCGGATCAAACTGCCCCCGAAAGAAAGTCCCTTCCCCGTGAAAACACATGCTGTATTGTTGGACAATTTTTTCATCATGCCTGCCATAAAGCCCACTTCACGGTTTCCTACACCAATGTCTCCCGCAGGCACATCAGTATCAGGCCCTAAATGACGGAAAAGCTCTGTCATCAATGCCTGACAGAAACGCATGATTTCACCGTGACTTTTTCCTTTGGGATCAAAATCCGAACCACCTTTTCCGCCTCCCATTGGCAACGTTGTCAGCGCATTTTTTAGCGTCTGTTCAAACCCCAGAAACTTCAGGATGGAAAGGTTAACAGAAGGATGAAAACGCATCCCTCCCTTGAATGGCCCGATGGCGGAACTGAACTGAACTCTCCACGCTCGGTTAACCTGTACTTTGCCTTGATCATCAACCCAACAAACGCGGAATTGAATTACTCTTTCCGGTTCGACCAAACGCTCTAATAATCCTTGCTCACAGTATTGCGGGTTTTGTTCAAGAAAAGGCCAGAGAGAGGTCGACACTTCTCGTACTGCCTGTAGATATTCCGGTTGATGCGGGTTTTGGTACTGAATCGAATCGAGAAATGAGATTAAAGATGATGCAACATTCATTTAGGGCTTCCTTTTTGTCATTCAGAAGTGATGACCCCTAGCCATTTTCCATATTATTTTTTGTCGAAAATGTGAGGTAACTACGGTTTGCTTTCTGAATATAGCACTATCTTATGCTTAAATTTCAACAACTATTTTTTATTGATTTCCATAAAAATATCTTTGACAATTTCTAAACCAGTTTCATCATCTTTTTCATGGGCAAAAAAATCGCCTGCATAAGCAGGCGATTTTATAGAATAAATTTTCAGCCGAAGATTATTCTTCATCACGCAAAGGTACGATCAACATATCAACATGAACAGTGTTAATAAGCTGGCGAGCTGAAGACATTAACTTGCTCCAAAAATCCTGATGGTGACCACACACAACCAAATCCATGTCATATTGTTTAATAGCATCAACAAGGACTTGTGCTAAATCACCGCTACCGCTCAACGTTTCCTGAACAGGGTAACCTGCGCGGGTAGATAGCTCTTTCAGGGAATTACGGGTTTCATCCGCAATACGCTCCTGCATATCACCAAGATTAACGTCAATCAGACCGGTATAAAGATCAGAGTAATTAACATCAACATGGATCAGGGAAACCTTGGCATTGTACGGTTTCGCCATTGACACAGCTTTCTCCACCAAAACCTGACTTTCTGGAGATAAATCAACCGCAACAAGAATATGTTTATAGGCCATAAGAACTCCTTCCATAACGTCGATTGAATGTATTGGCAGCATTAAACACCATGATTCGATGTTTATACTATAACCGCTCAAGACGCGTTATGAGTGTTGTTTTGATCACAACTTACTGTTTTACTCTCTTAACTAACTGAAGAAAACCAAAAAATATCTCCCTCAGAAATATCTCCCAATGATCTACCTAAATTTTAGCAATTTCGCCGTAACCCCTCGCCCTCATCGGGCGGGGATATAAGGCGTAAGACGCGATAGCGGCTTAATCTGGGGTCGCCTGACTCTCCACATAAGCCTTTAACGTTTCAATTGTTGCACCGCCAGCAGTGCAAGCGAAGTATGAA
>NZ_FPBJ01000025.1 GCF_900116635.1 Xenorhabdus koppenhoeferi
GCACTATGATGCCGGAAATCTGAGAGACTCCACACCTCTCCCTTCATCAGTCCTGCTCCGGAGCAAATAGTTGGGATGCGTTCATCTCATTCCCCAAGAGACGGACTTCAAATTCAATGCGGCTCAGAATACCACAAGCAATGTCTCACCGTTAACTCTTGTTGTTTTGTTTATACTGGTTGCCGTATTGCGACAATATTTCAGTATTATTTATAACCCTGAACTTCCAGATATTCAGTCAATAAAGACACAACTTGAAATTTACAGGAAGTACATATGTTCAGCTAAGGAAGCAAAGAGCAAATCTCATTCAATATTTTTTGCCCTTCTTTCTCCGGCAAATAAGCATATACAGGTAAATACCACCAATTGGGCTGGGCAAATTGGAAACATTTAACTGCATCTTTTTCTGTCATCAGCAAGTTCTGATTATTCCCTGCCAAAGCCAATAATTGTGATTTTTCATAAGATTGGTGATCAGCAAAAGCATGGGTTTTCTGTAAGTCGGCTCCCAATTGCTGTAATGTCGCAAAAAAACGCGGTGGATGACCAATCCCCGCCATTGCAATACCATTTGGAATATCGCAGACTTTTCGCGTTTCACCTGTCAGTAAATTAACCGCTAATTCTCCTTTCAGAGCCATAGGTAATTCACCTGTTTGCGGTATCCCGCCATTGACAATAATAGCATTGACTGTATTTAAGCGCCCAGCCAGTTCACGCATTGGGCCTGCGGGTAACCAACAGCCATTGCCAAAACGACGGATCCCATCAATCACTACAATTTCATAATCACGCTGTAAGGCATAATGTTGAAGACCATCATCCGTAATCACGATATCAACCGGGGCATGTGCCAGCAATGCCTTAACCGCCTCCGTTCGTTTCGGTGCAACTGCAACAGGAACCCCGGTGCGCCGACGAATTAAGACCGGCTCATCTCCCGCTTGTATTGTTGTTACTTCGTCTGTAACTAGTAACGGGTAGCGTTCAGATTTCCCGCCATAACCACGCGAAACAACACCTACTCGATAACCTTTAAGCTGCAATTGTTCAACCAACCAGATAACAACAGGTGTTTTGCCATTTCCCCCTGCCGTCAAGTTACCGACCACAACAACCGGTACTGAGGCTTTCCAAGAGCGGCTCAATCCCAATTTATAACTTAAGCGAAACAAACCGCTTATCAGCCCATAAAAAGCTGATAATGGCAAGAGGGCAATGTAAAGCCATGAGCAACCTGACCATATGCGTTTAATCATTGGCCAAACTGCATCCGATATAATTGTGCATATGCACCTTCATGTTCCAACAAAACAGCATGGTTACCTCTTTCGATAATATTGCCATCTTCAATGACAATAATTTCATCAGCATTTTCGATGGTAGAAAGGCGATGAGCAATAACCAATGATGTTCTGTTTTTCTGCAATTCATCCAATGCTGCTTGGATAGCACGCTCAGATTCTGTATCCAATGCCGAAGTTGCTTCATCCAAGATCAAAATTGGCGAATCACGTAATAAAGCACGGGCAATGGCGATACGCTGACGTTGTCCGCCGGAAAGCAAGACGCCATTTTCACCAATCATCGTATCGAGACCGTTATCAAGTTTTTTGATAAAGTCCATTGCGTAAGCCATCTCCGCTGCGCGTTCAATCTCTTCACGACTGAACTGCCCTTCGCTGGCATAGGCAATATTGTTGGCAACCGTATCATTGAACAAATGCACATTCTGCGATACCAAGGCTATTTGATTACGTAGTGAAGCCAACGTATATTCTCGTAAATCATGACCATCCAGTATAATTCCACCTTCATTCACGTCATAAAAACGGGTAAGAAGGTTCGCAATAGTCGATTTGCCTGAACCAGAGCGCCCAACTAAGGCAACAGTTTTCCCTGCCGAAATTGTCATCGAAATCTTTTTTAATGCAGGATGGTCTTTAGTTGGATAGCAGAAAGTAGTATTACGGAATTCAATATTGCCTTTTGCCTTTTTAATTTCCAATTTCCCGTCGTCTTTCTCTTGTTCCATATCCAAAATGGAAAACAAAGTCTGACAAGCAGCCATACCACGCTGGAATTGCGCATTAACGTTAGTCAATGATTTCAATGGGCGCATCAGAGCAATCATGGATGAAAATACAACGGTGATTTTCCCTGCGGTCAAAGCGCCCATAATTTCAGGGAAACTGGCTGCATATAGAATAAATGCCAGAGCAAAGGAGGCAATAATCTGAATAATCGGATCTGAAATAGAATCAGCAGAAACCATTTTCATGCCCTGTTGACGCATGTGGTTACTGACTTTATTAAAACGTTCAGTTTCAACTTGTTGACCACCAAAAATTAAAACTTCTTTATGCCCTTTCAGCATCTGTTCTGCGCTGGTAGTCACCAGTCCCATACTGTTTTGCATATTTTTACTGATGTTGCGAAAGCGCACGGAAACAAGGCGAATAACCCCTGCAACGAGCGGCGCAATGACAATCAAAATAAGGGAAAGCTCCCAGCTGTAATAGAACATCAGTATAAACAGGCCAATAATTGATGCCCCTTCCCTAACAACTGTCACTAATGCACCAGAGGAAGAAGAAGCAACCTGTTCGGAATCATATGTAATGCGAGAAAGTAAAGTTCCCGTTGATTGCTGGTCAAAAAAGGATACTGGCATCCCCATCATATGGTTGAACAGACGACGGCGCATCTGCATGACTACTTTGCCTGATACCCAAGAAATACAATAACTTGATACAAAACCAGATATGCCACGTAACAACATCAATCCGATCACAGCCAGTGGCATCCACTTTAATACACTAATGTCTGCCTTGCCAAAACCCTCATCCAGCAAAGGTTTCAACAAGGAAAGCATTAATGTATCACCGGCAGCATTGATAATTAACGCAACCGCCGCGACTAACAGACCGACCTTAAAGGGTTTGATGTTCGGCCATAATCGGCGAAAGGTCTGCCAGGTAGAAAGATCTTTATCATTCATTATTGAATTACCAAACCAAAAGAAATAGCGGCTCATTTTACTCATGATCACCGCGAATACCAAACCACTGATGATACCACCGTGACACTATTTGTTGTCGATAACCTTCCAATTTAATCTGATCACGATAAAAATACCCCGTTATCTGACCGGAAACTGCGGTGCTACTCCATTGAACTCCGGAATTTTTATAACGTTGTTTCACTTTTATTGAAGGTAATTTCCATGGGCTATAGCGAGCAACCGAAGTCAAAGCATATTGAGGCATAGCGTTACGTATAAACACGGCTGTAGAAGAGGTATTACTCCCATGGTGAGGAACTTGTAATACTGTTGTACTCAGTGAGTTCTTTTCAAGTTCCAACAAGCGATATTCCCCTTGTTTCTCCAAATCCCCCGTCAGTAATAGACTCTGCTTACCATCATCAATGCGAAGCACGCAAGATTGGTTATTACCGACAGTGGCTGCCTTTTGTGGCGGCCAGAGGACTTTGAAATTCAATCCCTGCCATATCCATTGTTCACCACGAACACAAGGCAAATGGTTTTGATTCATAAAAGGGCTTCGAATTTGGATATCAGCATATCTTCCATTCAGATAATCCAGACCTCCCGTATGATCCAAATGATCATGACTCAGAATTATCTGTTCTGGTGTTAACCGATGCCATCGTAAATAAGGTACAATGACTTTTTCAGCCATACTACCCGTTTCCCAACGATTTCCTGTATCGAAAATGATCGCCTTTCCTCCTTTGTCAATCACTATAGCCAACCCATGTCCAACATCCAACATTGAAAAACGCCATTGATATTTACTGGTAGGTTTCGAGTAACAGGCAATAATGCCGATTGAGGCACCCAGTAGCCACCTATAAGACTTCCACCAACCCAAACGCCAAATCACGACAAAACTCCACCCTGCAAGCGTCATAACCACAGGATAATGACCAGTTTCAAACCATGGGCGCGCTAGAATAGGTAAAGGAACCAAAGCAAGCGAAATACTGTAATCAACAAGTAACCATAAAACTGGCTGGATAATCGGGATTAAAATACAAGACAAACCTAACATAACTAATGGTACTGATAAAAAAGAAATTATCGGAACAGCCCATAGATTCGCGACTAATGAGGCAATATTAATTCCCTGAAATAACAAAAGCTGCAACGGCAACAACATTAACATCATTCCTAGTTGCATGTGCAATCCACGCAATAAGACCCATTTCCATCCATGACGGATTTTCTCTGGCAAGGGCATCCAGTGAAACCAAAATAACAGCGCCATAACCGCCGTAAATGAAAGCCAAAAACTGTCAGAAAGTATCGCCAAGGGGTCGAAAAGTAAAATGAGGGCAGCACTCCATAAAGCCCATTGCCATGAAAAACAAAATCTACTTTTACACCGCAGATAAATCCATAATGTTAACCCCAATATTGCCCGAACCGAGGGAATCCCCCAACCAGATAACCATCCATATAATATCGCAGTCAACCATCCCATTATTATTGGAAAACGAAACCCAACCCATCTTGCTGGAAAGAAAAATTGTGCCGCTCTCGCAAGAATCCAGCCAAATAAGCTCGCCATTGCAATATGCAGCCCTGAAATCGCCATTAAATGTGCGATACCGGTCTGCTGTAACAGTAAGCGAGTTGATTTATCCAACCACGCCCTTTCACCGAAAGAGAGTGCTAATGCAATGCCCGCATATTTTAGCGACTGAATTTCAGGAGCCAATTTATCAATGAAATCTTGCCGGAAACTACAACTCCCATCGAGTAATTTTGCCTTAATAATTTTGCCATTCAATGGCTGGCGTATGGATAACGCATATCGCTGGCTATCATAGCTACCATGATTTAATTGAGCATGCACTGGCCTTAGTTTCATTGTCACTTGCCATTTCTGACCTGCACACAGTTCTTTTTGAGAATTCCATGACACCGACGCATATAAAGAGGGGAAAATATATCTACCATTACTTTCAATTAATCGAATACGGTAATATATCTTCTGTCTATTCTCCTCTGTTTTAGTGCCTAACGATACACTATCAACCATGACGGTTGCTGTACGGGGAGTTTCACTGAAATACGTTATTTGCTCCAATATCTGGTTACCATGCCAGTTTCCGAAAATAAATGCCCATAATCCTATTGATATTATTCGGACAAATTTATAAGGAAAAAATAACAAGAAAAATGCAAGAAAAATCAGATATTGAATAACGTTTTGTTGAGGAAGCTCTACAAGGAATAATAAAGGAGAGATTCCCGAAACAACGACTAACGCCACCAAATTTAAACTGATAACAGGGGGTGATTTTCGCCAGATAGAGAAGAAATAAATAAAATGGTAAGAGATTATAGACTGCATCCATTCATGCCTCTGTGCTAATATTCCATTCACGCAGAGGAGATTATTTCATAATAGGAACAAGCTGCCAGTCAGATAAATGCCATTATGGAATCGCTTCGCAAATCAACTATAACGAAAAAGAAACGATTCATAGAATTACAGTTATCATCACAAAAAACGGCACCCTAAGGTGCCGTTAGTTTAATTAAGTAATAACTTATCTTTAGCTATCGCTATAGATATTCACGCGGTCACGCAACTCTTTACCTGGTTTAAAATGAGGAACGTACTTACCGTCCAATTCCACTTTATCACCTGTTTTTGGGTTACGACCCACACGCGGAGCGCGGTAGTGAAGAGAAAAACTGCCGAATCCGCGAACTTCAATACGTTCACCTGCGGCTAATGTTTCTGCCATATGATCAAGCATTTCTTTCACTGAATCTTCAACGGCTTTAGCCGGCATGTGAGATTGTTGCTCTGCAAGTCTTTCAATTAATTCAGACTTGGTCATAGTACCTCCCTAAACTACCGTATTCGGGTAATATTGCCGTTTCAGATAATATTACCCGCCGTTATTGACTTAGATTATTCGCCTTTAGCTGCTTTGAAAGCTTCAGCCATTACGTTGTTAGCGAAGTTTGAATCTTCTTGCTTGTTCACGGAAGCGATAGCGTCTTTTTCATCAGCTTCGTCTTTCGCACGAACAGACAGGTTGATTACGCGGTTTTTGCGATCAACGCCAACATATTTAGCTTCAACTTCATCGCCAACGTTCAGAACTCGAGTTGCATCTTCAACGCGGTCACGAGAAGCTTCCGATACACGCAGGTAACCTTCAACGCCGTCAGCTAATTCAACTGTAGCACCTTTTGCGTCAACAGCAGTCACTTTACCATTAACAATTGCACCTTTTTTGTTTACAGACAGGTAATTGTTGAATGGATCTTCTGCCAGTTGCTTGATACCCAGAGAGATACGCTCACGTTCTGCATCTACTTGCAGAACTACAGCAGCGATTTCGTCGCCTTTCTTATATTCACGAACTGCTTCTTCCCCTGCAACGTTCCAGGAGATGTCAGACAGGTGAACCAGACCATCAATGCCGCCGTCCAGACCAATGAAGATACCGAAGTCAGTGATAGACTTGATTTTACCTTCAACACGGTCGTTTTTGTTATGAGTCTCAGCAAATTGCTGCCAAGGGTTGGATTTACACTGCTTCAGGCCCAAGGAGATACGACGACGTTCTTCGTCGATATCCAGAACCATAACTTCCACAACGTCACCAACATTAACAACTTTGGATGGGTGGATGTTTTTGTTGGTCCAGTCCATTTCTGAAACGTGTACCAGACCTTCAACGCCTTCTTCGATTTCAACGAAGCAGCCGTAGTCAGTCAGGTTGGTTACGCGACCAGTCAGTTTAGTACTTTCTGGATAACGCTTAGCAATAGCTACCCACGGATCTTCACCTAGTTGTTTCAGACCCAGAGATACACGGGTACGCTCACGATCGAATTTCAGTACCTTAACTGTGATTTCATCGCCCACATTGACGATTTCGCTTGGGTGTTTAACACGTTTCCAAGCCATATCAGTAATGTGCAGCAGGCCATCAACGCCGCCCAGATCAACAAATGCACCGTAGTCAGTCAGGTTCTTAACGATACCTTTAACTTCCATGCCTTCTTGCAGATTTTCCAGCAGCTGATCACGCTCAGCACTGTTTTCTGATTCGATAACAGCACGACGAGAAACAACTACGTTGTTGCGTTTCTGATCCAGCTTGATGACTTTGAACTCAAGCTCTTTGCCTTCAAGGTGAGCAGTGTCACGAACAGGACGAACGTCAACCAGTGAACCTGGCAGGAACGCACGGATACCGTTCAATTCTACAGTAAAGCCGCCTTTTACTTTGCCATTGATAACACCAGTGACAGTTTCAGCTTCTTCGTATGCTTTTTCCAGCATCAACCATGCTTCGTGACGTTTTGCTTTCTCACGGGACAGGATAGTTTCACCGAAACCATCTTCTACCGCATCCAAGGCTACGTCAACTTCATCACCGACCTGGATTTCCAGCTCGCCTTGAGCATTTTTGAATTGTTCTACAGGAATTGCAGATTCTGATTTCAGACCTGCGTCAACCAGTACAACGTCTTTATCGATAGCAACTACAACACCACGTACGATTGCACCTGGACGAGTTTCGATAACCTGTAGGGATTCTTCAAAGAGTTGAGCAAAAGATTCTGTCATGTTAATGATCTTCAAGGTTTTTAATTAACGTCCATTGAGCATCCAGCCAAATGGGGTTGTTTTACATACCCCGCAACTTTATCCCTGTTACAAGGTGTTTTGGTGTGCCAGCATATTTCACTACCCACACACCAGAATTCTATATACATCTTCTTTATATGCTACTGCAATAGCGCATTTGCGAAAATTAACAATTATGCTGGTATTTCCAACGCGTTTTTCGCATGATTCAGTGCCTTATCAATCATGTCTTCGATAGACATGCTAGTCGAATCTAAGATTAATGCATCTTGTGCAGGCACTAATGGCGCAGCTACCCGATTTCGATCACGGAAGTCACGTTCTTGTATTTCGGACAAAAGACGTTCGAAGTTAACACTAAAACCTTTTTCCTGCAACTGTAGCATGCGTCTACGAGCACGTTCTTCCGCGCTCGCATCAAGAAAAATTTTTACTGGGGCATCAGGAAACACGACTGTTCCCATGTCACGACCATCCGCAATCAGACCTGGTGCAATGCGGAAAGCCCGCTGCCGGCGCAGGAGCGCTTCACGGACACGTGGAAATGTTGCTGCCTGTGAAGCCGTATTTCCGACAGTTTCAGTCCGTATTTCATTACTGACGTTTTCACCTTCCAAAATCACCCGGAGTTCACCATTTGCAGGCACAAAACGAACATCCAGATTTGCAGCCAGAGGAACCAAAGCATCTTCAGACTGGATATCCACCTGATGGTGGATGGCAGCCAGTGCCAACACACGATAAATGGCACCTGAATCAAGTAATTGCCAATTTAACGCTTCAGCTAATGCCTGACATAGTGTTCCTTTGCCAGCACCACTTGGCCCATCAACGGTTATTACTGGGGCTATTGCCGCCATCATTATCCTCCTTCTCGCATAACATTCGCATAACCAACAGGTCATCTACCGAATGCAGGTAGTTGCTTAATTAATAAGCAATGAAAATCTGTCTTATTATACGCACTCAGCAAATGAGCGAAACAGGCGCGACATAATTATCCCAAATTTTCGTGGTGGGATATTTTTTCATCATGAATAATCCTGTAAAAACCCATTTATTTCTGGTTATTGTGTATATTGGCTGAGTTTTTCAAGCTGATTGAAATAATCTGGAAATGTTTTTGTCGTACAGCCTGGGTCAAGAATTGTGACAGGAATATTTGACAGCGCCACCAACGAGAAACACATCGCTACTCGATGGTCGTTATAAGTTTCAATTTCAGCATGGTTGAGCTTTTCTGGCGGTATGACACGAATATAATCGTGGCCTTCTTCCACTTCTGCCCCTACTTTACGCAATTCAGTTGCCATCGCGTTGAGCCGATCCGTTTCCTTCACCCGCCAATTATAAATATTGCGGATAACAGTTTCACCTTGTGCAAACAACGCAGTTGTTGCAATGGTCATTGCCGCATCAGGAATAGCATTCATGTCCATATCTATACCTGTCAATGTACCGCGTTCACATTCGACGAAATCGTCACCCCAGCGGATCGTTGCTCCCATCTGTTCCAATACATTGGCAAACTTAGTATCCCCTTGCAGACTATTCTTGCCAATGCCTGTGACACGGACTGTTCCGCCTTTAATCGCTGCTGCTGCCAGAAAATAAGATGCCGATGAAGCGTCGCCTTCTACCAAATACTGCCCAGGCGATAAGTATTGCTGCTGTCCTTTAATGTAAAAAATCTGATATTGGTGATTTTCTACCGTTACACCGAAACTTTTCATCAGTGCCAGCGTCATATCAATATATGGTTTAGAAACCAGATCTCCTTGGATATGAATTTCCGTATTGTTCACTGCCAGTGGTGCCATCATCAGCAAAGCTGTCAAAAATTGGCTGGAAACACTGCCATCAACTGCCACTCTTCCTCCAGAAAAACCGCTCTGAATACGCAATGGCGGATAATTTTCCTGCTCGAGATAGTCAATTTTCGCGCCACCTTGACGTAATGCATCCACTAAGTGACCAATTGGGCGCTCTTTCATCCGTGGTTCCCCTGTCAACACCACGTTGTTATCTCCCAAACACAACGCTGCCGCCAATGGTCGCATTGCCGTACCTGCATTACCCAGAAACAATTCCAGTCCACTTTTCCCTGTGATATACCCTCCCATACCATCTACTTCACAAGCAGTGCGATCGGCAGAGAGACGATAAGAAATATCCAATGCAGTCAAGGCATTGAGCATGTAACGAATATCATCACTGTCCAATAAATTGGTCAGCCGAGTTGTTCCTTTGGCAAAAGCAGCGAGTAACAAGGCACGATTGGAAACACTTTTAGAGCCGGGTAAATTAATTGTTCCATTAATAAGAGAAATAGGTTGTAACGTCAGGAATTGCATAATTAGAGAGGAGTCTCCGGTTTTTAATACGTTCTACCCTTCATCTTTCCGGCCATGGCTCAGAAATTTACCGGGTAATATTATCTTTAATTTGAATTTTTAGATTAAATCAAAAACTTTATCATCCATTGTGACGTTCAAAATCAGCCATAAATTCAACCAATGTTTTTACACCTTCATATGGCATAGCATTATAAATGGAAGCCCGGGCACCACCTGCAACTTTATGCCCTTTCAAAGCATGCAGCCCATTGGAATAGGCCTCCTCCAAAAACTTGCTATCCAGCTCAGGGTTGGATAATTGGAATGGGATATTCATTATAGAGCGATTCTGAGGAGTAATGCGGTTGATATACAAATGACTTCTATCAATGGCACGGTAGAGAAATTCTGCTTTCGCAAGATTGCGTTTGCTGATTTCTTGTAATCCGCCTTGCTCTTTCAGCCATTTAAATACCATACCAGAGAGATACCATGCAAATGTCGGTGGCGTGTTATACATAGAATCCGCTTTAGCCTGCACAGTGTAATCCAGAATAGATGGAGTATGTTTGTGGGCCTGGCCCAGCAGATCTTCGCGAATAATAACAACTGTAATTCCCGCAGGCCCAATATTTTTTTGGGCTCCAGCATAAATAACGCCGTAACGGCTCACATCAATTGGCGAGGAAAGAATCGTTGAAGAGTAATCGGCAATCACAATTTTATTATCGCCAAAATTAGGTTCTTCAAAAATAGCTGTACCTTCAATGGTTTCATTAGGACAATAATGGACATAAGCAGCATCACTGCTCAAGACCCATTCACTCATCGGTTTTACACTGTTAATGCCATCCGACTCAGTCCTGATATCTATAACGTTTGGAGTGCAATATTTTTCTGCTTCTTTCGCTGCACACTCAGACCAATAACCACTAACAATATAATCTGCTGTCGGTTTGTTACCCAGCAAGTTCAGAGGTAACGCCGAAAATTGCCCACGAGCTCCACCGTGACAAAACAACACCTTGTAATTCCCAGGTATCGCTAACAAATCTCGTAGATCTTTTTCTGCTTCAGATGCCACTGCAATAAACTCTTTGCTACGGTGGCTAATTTCCATCACCGATGTTCCCAGATTATGCCAATTGCAAAGCTCTTGTTCTGCGCGACGCAATACCTCTGCTGGCAACATTGCTGGACCAGCGCTGAAATTATATACTTGATTCATTAATTTCACCCTATCAATGGATACAATAAAACCGGATACATTGGTTTTATCACTCCCGCCCTGCCGCTGCAATGGTTATTAAAAGATTGTTATCAACTATCACTTGCTTGCTGTTAAGTAGCATTACTTATATATCCGTCGTCTTTCAAGTTGCAGCTTTGTTGGCTGCGCTCACTCACCCCAGTCACATAGTTAGCTATGCTCTTGGGGTTCATTCCCTTGCCGTCGTACTGCATCTTGAAATCCATTGGGTATAGTTAAATATTAAAAAACCAATAAAAAATAACCATTTCAGATTAATAAAACCTCACTTATTATACATGATACAAAATCTACACATCACATTAAATTAGGAATATAAGTTATATAAAATTATTTATTAATCATTAACATAATAAAAGAAAAACCTCAGTCACTCATAATATCAATAAAGATAATTTTAACTAGCTTAACAAAGGAATAATAATGACTCAACCAATGATAAACACCACTTCTAATAATTTCGATGATGAATCAATATATTCTATTGACTACGATTTAATTGATATTTTAAAAAAAAAGCTTCAGAATACCCTGAACACTATGCAATAATTACCGAAGAAAGTGTTATCAGTTACCGAGATTTAATCCATCAATCACAATCATTAGCATTTCATTTATACAATATTGGTGTAAAGCATGAAACTCCGGTCGCCATTTTACTAGAACCCGGAATTGAACAAATTATTAGTCAGATTGCCATCTTAATGGTAGGTGGAAGTTGTGTTCCTCTTGATCCTGCCATGCCTGATAGCAGATTATGTTTTATGTTACAAGATTTAAAAATAAATTTAACATTAACAACCCATCAATATCAAGAGCGCGTTTTACCAACAGGATTTGTTATTATCCATGAAAACATACTGAAAAACCCAAAAACGGAAGATCTCCCTAATATTCATAGAGGTAAAAGTCATCGCAGCCATGTTTTATTTACTTCTGGAACAACCGGAACCCCTAAAGCAGTTGAAATTGAAGCCCGTGGTATTCTTCGGATCGTTGTTAATCCAACTTATATCAATTTAACTGCCACTGATAAAATGGCCTCTATTTGCAATCCTACATTTGATGTCTATCTATTTGAGATCTGGGGAGCATTATTAAATGGAGCTTCAATAGTTGTTATCCCAAGGAAAATAATTATTGACCCTTATCAATTTGAAGCCATATTGGAAAAATTTTCCATAAATATCCTAATCATAACCACCTCTCTATTTCACTTAACCGCCCATACATGCCCTCAGGCATTTCGTCATTTACGTTATCTTCTCATAGGCGGTGAAGCCCTAAATCCACATGCTTTACGCCAAGTTTTATATTCTGCCCCTCCTAAGCACTTAATAAACTGTTATGGTCCCACTGAAAGTACCATTATGTCCCTAATACATGAAATCACACTGGATGAATTAACAGAAGAAAGTGTGCCTATAGGAAAGCCAATTGCTAATACTGATATCTATATTTTAGATGAAAATCAACAAACTGTTGCACCAAATCAAATAGGAGAGATGTATCTTGGCGGTGAGGGTTTAGCCCGCGGTTATTGGAATCGCCCAGAAATTAATGCGCAACGTTTCATTATGGTTGACGTCGGAAAAAATAATCAATTAAAAAGAATATACAAAACCGGTGATTTAGGGTTACAACGTTCTGATGGCATTTATATATACTCAGGACGAGTAGATAATCAGATAAAAATACGCGGCCATCGTATAGAAATTGAAGAAGTTGAAATTCAACTCATTAGAAGCAAATTGTTGCAATCTGCTGCCGTATGTATAATAAAAAAAGAGAATATAGAACCCTATTTGATTGCTTTTATTGTTCCCAAAGAACCAGAGACTTTTTCTAAACAAACCCTTATTAAATGGATTAATGACTATTTACCTGAATATATGCGACCCCGGTTAAACATTGTCGAAAATATCCCTCTGACTCTAAATGGAAAAATGGATAAATCACGTTTGTTAACCGAATATTTTCAAAAGAGAGAACAAAGGTTGTTATCTCAATCAAATGCTGAAATGAGTGAAGAAGAATTGATTCTTTTGAATATTTGTAGAGAAATCTTAGATGATGAAGAGATTACGTTAGATAACAATTTCTTCGAATCAGGCGGCAATTCATTACAAGCAGCCAGACTCATTATTGAAATAGAGAATAAGATGCAGCAACGTTTACCAATTCAACTCTTATATGACTCACCTACTCCAAGAGAATTAGTCGCCAGTCTACGACAAAAAAAGAGTTCATCAGATGACATATGTACTATTATGCTCAAAGATAGCGAGCTTCCTCCAGATATTCAGCCGTTATCACAATCACCCGAATCTTGGATGAATTCAAACTCAGGAAGAGTATTATTAACCGGGGCAACTGGATTTTTAGGTGCATTTTTTCTGCGCGACCTATTATTACAAACAGAAATTAATAAAGTCATTTGTCTAGTACGTTCACATGATGATAAATCGGCCTTACTAAGGGTTAAGGAAAATCTGAATAAATATGGTTTATGGAAAGAGGAATTTTTATTACGATTGCAAGTTATAGCCAGTGATCTTGGAAAACCTCAATTAGCTCTTAATCCTCAAATTTATGATCAACTCTCTACAGAGTGCGATGTCATTTTTCATTTGGCTGCACATGTAAGTTATACTCAACCTTACTCAACGCATTATTCTAGCAATATATTGGGAACACTGAATATATTACGCTTTGCTGTCAGCAAAAAAACAAAACCTTTACACTATGTCTCTACTATTGCTGTTTTTGGTCCCGACGGGTTTTTCTCTTCTGTATCTAGGATATATGAAGATGATGACATAACATCTTACTTGAACAACCTAAAATATGATTCAGGATATTCACAAAGCCAGTGGGTTGTTGAGAAAATAATATGGCAGGCTAAAAACAGAGGGGTACCTCTTGCGGTATATCGTCCTGGTTTTATCATGGGAGACAGCCTGACCGGTGCAAATAATCATAATGATTTTGTCTCCAGATTAATCAAAGGTTGTATAATAATAGGAGCCTATCCACTATTAGATAGTCAACGAAAAGAGTTTGTTCCGATTGATTATGTCAGCCAAGCTTTACTTAATATATCTAGAAATAATTGCAACTTAGGAAAATCCTATCACTTAATTTCTCCTGATAGTAAACAGTCTGTCGATTTAAATACCTTTTTTTCATTACTCAACCAGTGTGGTTACCACCTTAAAGGTATGCGTTATTCTGAGTGGCTAAAAGAATTAGAAACAAATAAAAAACTAACAGATAACCCTTTAATGCCATTATTACCGATGTTATCTGAAAAAATCTATGGGGAACTCACGCGGTGGGAAGTGTATGAAAATATGCCGACATATGATGCAAGAAATACAGAATCAGCACTACAAGAGACACCCGTTACATATACACCAATGGATAGTGACTTACTGAAACGTTATCTTGCATATTGGAAGCACATAGGTTTTTTGTCATAACATAGAATTTAGTACAGAAAGACGTTTAAAAACGTCTTTCTGTATATACACTTCGTCTTTCAAACTGCCTCTTTGTTGGCTGCGCTCGCTCACCCCGGTCACATAGTTATTTATGCTCCCGGGAATTTGCTTTCTTGCCGGCGCGATACAACTTGAAATCCATTATGTATATATACCTGAATCAGAAATTAATATTTAGAAAATATTTCCTGAATTTTTTCTACGTTATTAGTCTGGGTCAGAGCCAATTGCAGAAGAACACGTGCTTTCTGTGGATTCAAACGCTCTGAAGCCACAAAACCGTATTTACTGTCGTTAACTTCCGCATTCTGGGTAGTGTAACCGAAAGGAATACGACTGGAACGAACTACAACAACGCCATCTTTAGCGGCCTTAGCCAGAATATCAAGAATGGATTTATAGATGTTGCCATTACCTACACCTGCACTGATCACGCCTTGGTAGCCGTTTTTAATAAACGCTTTTGCTGGCAGATCAGAGGCGTTGGAGTAGTTATAAACGATGCCAACTTTTGGCAGTTTATCCAGTTGACTAACGTCAAACACGGCTTTATTTGCTTTTACAGGAGCCGCAGAGTAATAGTTAACTTTACCGTTGTGAACAAAGCCCTGATCACCCGAATTGACAGCCTGGAACGCTTGCACTGCAGTTGTGCTCAATTTAGCGATATCACGGCCATGAATAACGGAATCATTCATCGCAAACAGAACGCCACGGTTTGCAGAGTTTTTGTCAGATGCAACAACAACCGCATTGTACAGGTTCAATGGGCCATCAGCACCCAGTGCAGTAGATGGGCGCATTGCACCAACCATCACGATAGGTTTCTGACATTGAGTCGTTAAATCGAGGAAGTAAGCGGTTTCTTCCATAGTGTCAGTGCCGTGAGTGATAACAAAGCCATCAGTTTTATCACAGTCTGAATTGATTTTTTTCGCCAGAGTCAGCCAAACCTGATCGTTCATGTCCTGAGAACCGATGCTGACAACCTGTTCACCTTTCAGATCAGCAATGTTCTTGATAGCTGGCACAGCGTTTAACAGAGAATCAATGCCCACTTTACCCGCAGTATAATTAGATTGAGTTGCGGATTCACCGCCCCCGGCAATTGTACCCCCTGTTGCTAAAACGGTGATGTTTGGCAAAGCAAAAGCAGAACCACTAACTAAAGCCAGAAAACCGACTATTGCTGTTTTTTTAGTCTTTTTCATTATTTAACCTCTTGTAAAAAAACTATTTTATTATGTAAAGCAAGAATAAATAAACTCTAATTAACAATAATTTTTGGGAATTGATAGAGCGGACAAAAAAAACGCCGTATGATATGTGGCTTCTAACATAAATTGAAGTGAATTATGATGACGCAAACCTATATCCCAGGAAAAGATGCCGCCTTAGAAGACTCCATTAACCGTTTCCAAGACAAGCTGGTATCCCTTGGTTTTAATATCGAAGAAGCCTCTTGGCTGAATCCGGTCCCTAATGTTTGGTCAGTACATATCCGTGATCGCGATTGCCCACTGTGCTTTACTAATGGCAAAGGCGCCAGCAAGAAAGCCGCTTTGGCTTCTGCGCTGGGAGAATATTTTGAGCGCTTATCGACAAATTATTTCTTTGCGGATTTTTTTCTTGGCGATGCGGTAGCCAATGGTGAATTTATTCATTATCCAAATGAAAAATGGTTTCCATTACCAGAAGATGATTCCCTGCCAGAAGGCATTTTAGACGAACGTCTCCATCGTTTTTACAACCCAGACAATACCCTCAATGCCAGCCAATTGATTGATCTTCAATCAGGCAATGAAGATCGCGGAGTCTGCGCCCTGCCATTCTCTCGTCAGTCAGATAATCAAACTATTTATATTCCAATGAATATTATCGGAAACCTGTATGTTTCAAATGGCATGTCAGCCGGTAATACCATTAACGAAGCGCGCGTTCAGGGATTATCTGAAGTGTTCGAACGCTATGTGAAAAACCGTATTATTGCAGAACTCATCAGCTTACCTGAAATTCCACAAGACGTTATGAACCGCTACCCTGGCGTAGTTGAGTCCGTCGATAAATTGCAGGAAGAAGGCTTCCCGATTTATTGCTACGATGCTTCACTCGGCGGCCAATTCCCGGTCATTTGCGTTGTATTACTCAATCCGAATAATGGAACTTGCTTTGCATCCTTTGGTGCCCATCCTGATTTTGGCGTTGCACTGGAACGTACTGTCACAGAGTTGCTGCAAGGGCGCAGCCTGAAAGATCTGGATGTCTTCACTCCACCCAGTTTCGATGATGAAGAAGTTTCTGAGCATACTAATCTGGAAACTCACTTTATTGATTCAAGCGGCGCGATCAGTTGGGATCTATTTAAACAAGATGCTGATTATGAATTTTCTGACTGGAATTTCAGCGGAACAACAGAAGAAGAATTTGACACTTTGATGGGGATCTTCAATACACTGGATGCTGATGTCTACATTGCTGATTATGAGCATCTTGGCGTTTATGCCTGCCGTATTCTGGTTCCCGGTATGTCAGATATTTATCCAGTTGAAGATCTGCATATTGCCAATAACACCATGGGAACTCATCTTCGTGATACCATTCTAGCGTTACCGGTAAGCCAATGGCAACCAGAAGAATATCTTGCTTTCCTTGAACAATTGGATGATGAGGGGTTAGATGATTTCACCCGTGTTCGTGAATTGCTGGGAATTGCTGCGGGCAAAGATAACGGCTGGAGCAACCTGCGTATCGGTGAATTGAAATCCATGCTGGCATTGGCTGGTAACGATCTGGAACAAGCGCTGATTTGGGTTGAATGGACACAAGATTTCAATACTTCTATTTTCACCGCTGAGCGAGCAAATTATTACCGTTGCCTGCAAACTTTATTGTTATTGACCCAAGAAGAGGATCGCAAACCAGAACAATATTATCAAGCGTTTGTGAAAATGTATGGTCAGGATACTGTTGATGCAGCTTCCGCTGCTATTGCCGGAGAGAACTGTTTCTACGGTTTATGGTCTATCGATTCAGAGTTGAAATCATTGCCAGCACATCAGGCATTATTGAATGCCTATGAAAAACTGCAAAAAGCCAAGCGTAAATTTTGGGCAAATAAATAAACGATTAGATTAAAGTTTATTAAAAGTGAAATTCAGGTTAAATATAGTTTATTTGAAAATAACAAATAAATGGCAATTTAACCTTTTATTTTACTTTTTCATAAAAAAGCACCGTTACTTCACACTCGGCGCTTTTTACTAAAAATATACACCCTTCGTTTTCCGAGTTTCAGCTCAAAATCCATTGGGTATATACTCAATGGATTTCAAGATGCAGTGCGACGGCAAGGGAATGACAAATTCGTCGGGAACGAATTTGCCCAGCCAAAGGCTGGCCTCCGGTGACAGGCAGGAGCCTTTCATTAATCCCCAGTCACATAGCTAACTATGTGACTGGGGTGAGTAAGCGCAGCCAACAAAGCTGCAACTTGAAAGACGACGGGTATAGGTTATTAACCGATATATTTCAATCCGTTCATATAAGGACGCAATACTTCTGGAATTTCGATACGGCCATCTGCCTGCTGATAGTTTTCCATCACAGCAACTAAAGTACGGCCTACCGCCAGTCCAGAACCATTCAGTGTATGTACTAACTGTGGTTTTTTGCCGTCCTTAGCGCGGAAACGTGCCTGCATACGACGCGCCTGGAAATCCCACATATTTGAGCAAGATGAGATTTCACGGTAAGTATTCTGTGCCGGTAACCAAACTTCCAGATCGTAAGTTTTTCTTGCACTTGCACCCATATCACCAGTACACAGCAGCATTTTGCGGTATGGCAGATTCAACAACTGCAATACTTTTTCTGCATGACCCGTCAATTCTTCCAGTGCTTCCATAGATTTTTCTGGATGAACAATCTGAACCAACTCGACTTTATCGAACTGGTGCATACGGATCAGGCCACGGGTATCACGACCATAAGAACCCGCTTCAGAACGGAAACAAGGTGTATGCGCCGTCATTTTCAGTGGCAATTCGCTTTCATCCAGAATTTCATCACGAACCAAGTTAGTGACAGGCACTTCCGCAGTCGGGATTAAAGCATAGTTACTGGCAGATTCTTCTTCCAACGGTCTGGTATGGAACAAATCTTCACCAAATTTCGGCAATTGACCTGTACCATACAGTGAATCATGGTTAACCAAATAAGGAACATAGGTTTCCAGATAACCGTGTTGTTCAGTATGCAGATTCAGCATAAACTGAGCGATAGCACGGTGCAGACGAGCGATCTGACCTTTCATAACCACGAAACGTGAGCCAGTTAATTTAACTGCTGCCGCAAAATCAAGACCACCGCTCAGTTCACCCAGTGATACATGATCTTTGATTTCAAAACCATACTGGTGTGGTTCACCCCAACGGCTGATTTCCAGATTATCACTGTCATCTTTCCCGTCAGGGGAGGAATCGTCAGGAATATTCGGCATACTTAAGGCAATATGAAGAATTTCAGTCTGCAATGTTTCCAGTTCAGCTTTTGCTGAATCCAGCTTTTCTCCCAACTGATTCACTTCCTGACGCAGTGGTTCAATATCTTCACCACGGGCTTTCGCTGCACCAATAGCCTTCGATCGGGAATTGCGTTCTGCCTGCAGGGTTTCAGTTTCAACTTGTAAAACTTTGCGGCGCTCTTCTAGTTTGCGCAGCATCTCCACATCAAAGGTATAACCCCTGCGAGCCAGTTTTTCGACGACTGCGTCTAGCTCATTACGCAGCATATTTGGATCGAGCATGCTAGTCCTGTGTTTGTTGTTATTGAAAAGTTGTTATTGAAAAGTTGTTATTGAGATACTTGTTATCGAGAATAACATGGTGGAATCTATTGGATATAAACCTTACCGTATCAATAAGATTAACGATAGCGTTTTATCGGGCTATTTTGATCCTGTTCCAGCAACCAGTTTAATTTCTCACCAATCTTCCCTTCCAGCCCCCTGGTTGCCGGATAATAATAGCGTGTTTGTTGCATTTCAGGTGGAAAATAAACTTCACCGGCAGCATACGCATTCGGTTCATCATGAGCATAGCGATATGCTTCGCCCACGCCCATTTCCTTCATCAGTTTCGTCGGTGCATTACGCAGATGGATAGGCACATCATAATCCGGTTTGTTTTGTGCGTCCGCCATTGCCGCATTAAATGCGGTATAAACCGCATTACTCTTCGGTGCGCAAGCAAGATACACAATTGCCTGTGCAATTGCTCTCTCTCCTTCCGCCGGACCCACACGAGTAAAACAGTCCCATGCAGCAATCGCGATCTGCATTCCGCGTGGATCGGCATTACCAACATCTTCAGAAGCAATCGCCAGCAACCGGCGAGCAACATAAAGTGGATCACCACCTGCGGTAATGATTCGGGCATACCAGTAAAGTGCAGCATCAGGTGCTGAACCACGGATTGCTTTATGCAGGGCAGAAATTAAATCGTAATACCGATCACCTTTATTATCAAAGCGTGCGCTTCTCTCCCCACTGACTTCTTTCAGTAGTTCAGGTGTCAGAACTCTCTGACCTTGCCGATTCAATTCTGCCATATCTGACATCATTTCCAGCAAATTCAGTGAGCGACGAGCGTCTCCCGCGACAAGTTCAGCAATCATTTGGCGGGTATCATCCGGCAATACGATCTTTTGCCCGCCAAGCCCCCGTTCTTTATCGTTCATGGCCTGAATAAGCACTTGCTCAATCTCTGTCGTCGAGAGAGATTTCAATAAATAAACTCGCGCCCGTGATAACAAGGCTGAATTTAATTCGAAAGAAGGATTTTCGGTCGTTGCACCGATAAAGGTGATCGTTCCATCTTCAATATGCGGTAAAAATGCATCCTGCTGGCTTTTATTAAATCGATGAACTTCATCGACAAATAAGATGGTTCTGCGACCTGCATTCCGGTTTTGACGTGCTTTTTCTATTGATTCACGGATTTCTTTAATGCCCGATGTCACTGCCGAGATTCGTTCGATATCAGCTTGGGCGTAATAACTAATTATTTCAGCCAGCGTTGTCTTTCCCGTTCCTGGTGGTCCCCACAGAATCATGGAATGAAGGTGACCAGCCCGGATAGCTCTTGGTAAAGGTTTGTCTTCTGCCAATAAATGCTGCTGTCCAATGTAATGATCTAATGTGACTGGACGCATTCTTGCGGCCAGTGGCTGAAATTCATCTTGTGAAAAATCGAGGGAAAGATTGTTCACTTAAACCTCACTGGCGCTGATCATCCAGCGTAACACCATCTGGTACTGTAAATTTGAATTTATCCGCATTTACGCTGGTATTTTGCTGTTTTTGCAATTGATAAGCGCTTTTTTGCCCATCCTGTTCAATCGCCGTAAATTTCTGGATAGTTCCCTCTGGTGTCACGGTAATTGAAAAGTGTTTCAAATTACCATTGGCATTATTCGGAGTCAGCTCAAAATGATTACCATTTTGTGCAATTTTATACTGTTTCCAATCTGCAGGATCATTACGGGCAATCAACATAAATGGTGTATTTCCCGTCGCATCTTTTAACCAGTTTGCCGTTACTTGTTCGATAAAGGGGTTATAAAACCACAGAGTTTTACCATCAGAGACTAAAACACTTTCATCAGGCGAGGTCATGTGCCAGTTAAATAAATTAGGGCGTTTGATCCAAAGTTCTCCTTCCCCTTTTTGGATTGTAGCCCCATCATTGCTAGTCACTGTTTGAGTAAAACCAGCATGAAAACTATTTACTTTTCCTAAACGCCCTTGCAGATCTTGCGTGGCATCAGCCCATGCAGAACCTACGCTCACACCCATCATCAGACAACCAATCAACATCAGCTTTTTCATGTGCGAGATACCTTCAATTCGTATTATTGCCAGCATCAGTGGCTGATACTGCATTGCATTTAACAGCATTAATTAATGTTCGTGTGGCGGAAGTGCCAAAACTTCACGGTTGCCATTATGTCCGGGTGTACTGACAATCTGCTGTGCTTCCATTTGTTCAACAATCCTAGCCGCCCGGTTATATCCGATACGGAATTGACGTTGCACGCCCGAAATGGAAACACGGCGCTTTTCAACCACAAATTCAACTGCTTGATCAAACAAAATATCCAGCTCTTCATCGCTGTCAAACCCTAAGCCGCCATCACCATCTTCTCCACCCTTGATAATACTATCAATATATTGAGGACGCCCACGAGCTTTCCAGTCATTAACGACTTCATGAACCTCTTGGTCACGGACAAATGCACCATGAACACGCACAGGAATGGAAGAGTTTGGTGCCAAATAAAGCATATCTCCCATGCCAAGCAATGATTCTGCACCACCTTGATCAAGAATGGTTCGAGAATCGATTTTACTGGACACTGTAAATGCAATACGTGTTGGAATATTAGCTTTAATCAATCCCGTAATGATGTCAACAGAAGGACGCTGGGTTGCCAGCACCAAGTGAATACCTGCTGCACGCGCTTTCTGGGCCAAACGGGCAATCAATTCTTCCACTTTCTTCCCGACTGTCATTATCAGGTCTGCAAACTCATCAACCATAACGACGATATAAGGCTCTTTTTTCAGTATAGGATACGTTGCATCCATACTATCACCCGGTTTCCAGAACGGATCAGGGATTGGCCGCCCCATATTTTCCGCTTGTTCTATCTTGTCATTATAACTGGCGAGATTACGCACTCCCAAAGCTGACATCAGTTTGTAACGTCGTTCCATTTCATTCACACACCAGCGCAAGGCGTTGGCCGCATCTTTCATATCAGTGACAACTTCAGTCAATAAGTGCGGAATTCCTTCATACACTGATAATTCAAGCATTTTCGGATCTATCATGATAAAACGAACATCTTCCGGTTTCGCTTTATACAGGATACTGAGGATCATGGCGTTAACCCCCACCGATTTGCCCGAACCCGTTGTCCCTGCAACAAGCAGGTGAGGCATTTTACCCAAATCAGCCACAACAGGCTGCCCTGCAATGTCTTTTCCAAGAACAATAGTCAACGGCGATGGACTGTCTCTGAATTTATCGCAATCCAGTACTTCCCTCAGGTAAACTGTTTGGCGCTTTTTATTGGGTAATTCCAACCCGACATAAGGTTTCCCAGGGATAACTTCCACAATACGGACAGCTACTGCGGAAAGAGAGCGGGCAAGGTCACGTGATAAGTTAGATATGCGGGAAGCCTTGACACCCGGAGCTAAGTCCAGCTCAAACCTTGTAATCACAGGACCAAGCGAAAATCCAACAACATCTGCTTTGACGCGATAATCATTTAGACGCGATTCAATCAAATGAGAGGTTTGTTCAAGAACAAACATATCGACCGGTTCTTCTTCTGTCGGCGGCTTAGCCAAAAGGTCTAAAGAAGGCATAGGTGTTGTTGGTTTCGGCAATGGCTGATCATTGCGCATCAAAAATGGATGGAACAAGCTGTCTTGCTGTGCAAGAGTATGCTGAATTCCCGATTCATGGGAAGCAGGTGCAGGAACTATTTTTTTCTCCTGAACCTCTTGTTGAATCAATGGCTCTGGTGCCCTGAATGCAGGCTCAGTTGACTCAGATTGATCAAGATCAACAACCTGAGGAGAATAATTTAACTCAGATCTTTCATCTTGTTCTGAAATGTGTGTTGAAATAACAGGTTGATTCATTTGATAACGCTCATGCTGCTGTTGCTCAAATGCCATTCGCAGCGCTTCTTCTTGCTGCGCTTCCTGTTCATCTACACTATTTTCCAGATTATTCTGCTCTGTAAATGCAGTTACTTCTGTCTCAAAATTATTGCCATAACGTTCACGTTGTTGTTCAAGAAATTGCTGACGCAACATATTTTGCTGTTGCTCATCCATGTCCTGTTCATGAGTTTCTGCGAGCAGTTCATTCTGCTTTTCTTTTTCTTCCCGTTGCAGATGTTCCGCCAAACGATGAGAAGGCACTTTAATACCATACAATTCACGACGTGTAGGTATTCTGACAGGATTAGGGCGTGGCATTTCAGGGCCAATACCCAGTTTAATCTGAGGGTTTTTCGTTATGGCAGAAGTGCCGGCAATATTCGCAAACGTATTTTTCAGGTTGGTGCTGTCAGTATCAGCAATAGCTGGAGAAAGATTGTCTGGTTCTGAATTTGATTGATAATCGTTTGTTAATTCAAAGGAATAACGAACAGGCTCTTTCTCTTGCTCATCTTTTGCATTATGCATTATTTCAGTTTGTACAGGTTCTGACGAAGTTGCCACTGGTTGTATTACTGATTGCGGTATGTGTTCATCATTGCTACTGCTGAATGATTGCTCAGACATTTCTGGTAACACAGTTTGTGTTAGTACTGTCTGCACGGAGATATGCTCAGAAGAGCTCTTTTCCTGTGTTTTCTCAATAAATTCTGTTTCAATCGTTGTCTCAGCCAATTCATTTTGGTCAATATGTTCGGCTTGTTGATGCTCACTGGCTAAATATTCATCTTCCAACTCATTACGGTCATATTCTGATGCATTACGACTGCGGTTTACCACAAAACTTATAGAATCCAGAATGATTGCACCAATCTTTTCTGCAATAGTGAGCCATGACCAACCCGTAAACAAAATAAAACTAACCGCCCAAATACCAAGCAGGGCTAATGTTGCACCAAGTATATTGAACCAAGGCAGAATCGCGTTACTAAATAAATTACCAACAACACCACCGGCAGCAAAATCATCCAAATCATCAATATTGAGTGCTGCCAAGCCACATGAAGTCAGTATCAAGGCTAAAGCGCCGATAACACGTAATGCGAGGGTAAAAAAATCAACGTACTCTTGCCTGTCTTTCTGACGGAAAGCATTCCAACAAACTAAAAACATTAACGGCGGGACTGCATAGGCAAGAATACCAAATGCCGAGAACAGCGTGTCTGACAACCAAGCTCCTACGCTTCCCCCCCAATTGTGGATGGGTTCATGCCATGACGTTTGTGACCAGCTTGGATCGGATGGGTGAAAGCTAATGAGCGTTATCATCAAGTACACAGCATAAATAGCAATTACCAACAGAACGGCTTCCAGAAGCCGGCGGCCACTGCTTATTTTCTTTAACTTAACGCGTTTGTCTTCTGTATATTCCTGGTTCAAGAAAGACTCTCCAGGTTTTCCTGTTGATTAAACGGAACAACGCTGAGGATAGCTCAGCGTTGAAACTGTATGCATAAACAGGAGTGTACCTAAGTTTTTCCTGTTTTGCATCTGTGCATTTTAGACAAAAGCTTAACGAGTCTTAATCACTAGGCGATTACTCTGTTTTACTTCTTCCATAACAACATAAGTACGCGTATCGTTAACTCCCGGAAGACGCAACAGAGTTTCACCGAGTAACTTACGATATGCGGACATATCTGGTACGCGCGTTTTCAGCAAGTAGTCAAAATCACCAGAGACCAAATGACATTCTTGGATTTCTTCTAATTTCTGGACAGCCGTGTTGAATTGTTCAAACACATCTGTTGCACCACGGTTCAGCGTAATTTCAACGAATACCAGCAACGATGCATCCAGGTAGTGAGGATTCAGCAAAGCTGTATAACCAGAGATAAAGCCCTGGCGCTCCAAACGACGTACACGTTCCAGACAAGGTGTCGGTGACAGACCAACACGTTTGGATAACTCCACGTTAGAAATACGGCCGTCTTTTTGCAATTCGTTAAGGATATTGCGATCTATACGATCAAGATCTTTTCCGGGACGCTTCTTATTATCAATCATCTTATTGCTCTCTCTTTATATTCCTACACCTATAACTTTTCCCTATCTCTTTGAAGCAAGCAACTGAGCTGGAAAAGATGTCTTCAAAGGTAAAGCCCAATCTGTAACCAAGTTTTGAGGCCTACTACAATTTCCCAGTATCTGGTTTTCCAGCGTTCAATTAACCAGAACACCATTTTCCAGGATATTATCTCCCAAAACACAATGACTTTCAGAAAGTAGCTTAACGGCAATTTTTAATATTCTATGAGAAAATTATCCACTTCAATTTGTCTATTCTATAGAAACAATTGATTAGCGAGGTAGATAATTATCTCTTACACAGATGTTTTCGCAAATGCACAGCCGATTGTCAAAATAAATGAACGAAAACCAGAACAACATACCAAACAAATTTTCAGTAAGACGTTCAAATAACTGGTTTCATATCTTAAATGTATAAATGATGTTCAATTCAGAAGGTTAACCAATTCCCCCTTACATTTCGATCACATCATAGTTACTATCTATCGGTAAAATCGTTAATAACATGAATATTTTATCTGATAATCGCTTTTTTTAACTTATTATTTCTCCTACAATCCCTAAATCCGCAATATGAGGTAATGGAAATGAGGTATTCATGAGCACAGCCAAACACAGTAAACTCATCATTCTTGGCTCAGGTCCTGCTGGTTATACCGCTGCCGTTTATGCAGCCCGCGCTAATCTAAATCCGGTTCTCATTACTGGAATTGAAAAAGGCGGCCAATTGACCACCACGACTGAGGTTGAAAACTGGCCCGGTGATCCTGAAGGGCTTACTGGTCCAGACTTGATGGAGCGTATGTTCCAACACGCTGAGAAATTTCAAACTGAGATGATTTCTGACCATATTAAGAAAGTTGATTTCTCAAACAGACCACTCCGTTTATATGGGGATGATCAGGAATATACTTGTGATGCGTTGATCATAGCGACAGGTGCTTCTGCCCGTTATCTAGGATTGCCTTCCGAAGAAGCGTTTAAAGGTCGGGGTGTATCCGCTTGTGCAACATGCGATGGTTTTTTCTATCGCAAACAGAAAGTTGCCGTCGTTGGTGGTGGTAATACGGCCGTTGAAGAAGCACTTTATTTGGCAAACATTGCCTCTGAAGTCCACTTGATTCACCGCCGTGATACTTTCCGTTCAGAAAAAATCCTGATAGACCGTATGATGGAAAAAGTGAAAAACGGTAATATCATTTTGCATATCGATCGAACTCTGGATGAAGTTCAGGGTGACGATATGGGGGTTACGGGGATCCGCCTTCGCGATACGAAAAGCGGCAATACCGAAGAACTGGATGTCGCTGGTGTTTTCATCGCCATCGGTCATAGCCCAAATACAGGTATCTTTGACGGGCAGCTTGAACTGGAAAATGGATATATCAAAGTCCAGTCTGGATTGCACGGTAATGCTACCCAAACCTCCATGCCAGGCATTTTTGCCGCCGGAGATGTGATGGATCATATATATCGTCAAGCAATCACTTCTGCCGGTACGGGCTGTATGGCTGCGCTGGATGCTGAACGTTTTCTTGATGGTTTGGCAACCAAGTAATCCATCCTCCTTAAAAGCGCTATTTCAATAGCGCTTTTAAATAAGTAACATAAAGTTTGTTTTGATATTTCGTATCATCACCTGCTAATCAGAAATTTTTCTTATGGACAAAACAAGACAATCTGAACTTGTTCGATGGCTGAGACAACAAAGTGCCCCAGCCCGTCGGTGGCTTCGTCTATCCATGATACTAGGGCTGATCGGTGGATTACTGATCATTTCTCAAGCCTGGCTTTTAGCTTCAATCCTTCAAGCCCTGATTATGGATAATGTTCCCCGTGAAAACCTCATCAATCAGTTTCTGATGCTGGCAGCTGCCTTTATATTTCGTGCAATCATCAATACCGTCCGGGAACGTGTTAGTTTTATCTGTGGCAAAATTGTACGCCAGCAAATTCGCAGTATGGTTTTAGATAAATTGGAAAAGTTGGGGCCAGTATGGGTTAAGGGGAAACCAGCCGGCAGTTGGGCGACCATTATCCTGGAACAAATTGAAGATATGCAGGATTTCTATTCTCGCTACCTGCCCCAAATGACTCTGGCCGCCATGATCCCAATGTTAATTCTGATTACCGTGTTTCCGGTTAACTGGGCAGCTGGGTTGATTTTGCTTGTGACTGCACCCTTGATTCCCCTATTTATGGCTCTGGTAGGATTAGGCGCAGCAGATGCTAACCAACGAAATTTTGTCGCACTCAGCCGTTTAAGCGGCAACTTCCTCGATCGTTTAAGGGGTCTGGAAACTTTACGCTTATTCCACCGGGGAGAAGCTGAAGTTAAGCAAATTACTCAATCAACAGAAAATTTCCGCCGCAGAACAATGGAAGTGCTGCGCATGGCATTCTTATCTTCAGCTGTATTGGAGTTTTTTGCTGCGGTTTCCATTGCCATTGTTGCCGTCTATTTTGGTTTTTCCTATCTGGGAGAATTGCACTTTGGCAGCTACGGAATGGGCATCACGCTGTTTTCCGGCTTCCTTGCACTGATCCTCGCCCCTGAATTTTTTCAGCCTTTACGGGATCTTGGAACATTTTATCACGCAAAAGCCCAGGCAATTGGGGCGGCTGAATCACTTTTCACCCTACTCAGCAGTGATGGAGAACAGGCTGTTATCAGCGGTAAAAAAAGGCTACCTGATGAAAAATCAGTGGCTATTGAAGCCAACGAATTGGTCATTTTGTCTCACGATGGTCATCGTCTTGCTGGTCCTTTGAATTTTACGATTGACAAACATCAGCGAATCGCGCTGGTTGGCAAAAGTGGTGCTGGCAAAAGTTCGTTGATCAATCTGTTGCTGGGATTTTTGCCTTATCGTGGCTCACTGAAAATCAATGGTATTGAACTGCGTGAACTTGATTTCACTAAATGGCGTGAGTGTTTGAGTTGGGTTGGTCAGAATCCTCATCTGCCAGAGCAGACTCTGTTAGATAATATCCGTCTCGGTCAATATAATGCAACACAAGAACAAATCAATGATGTGATGAAACAAGCTTATGTTGATGAGTTTGTTCACGCGCTACCAGATGGCATCAATACGGTAATTGGTGACAATGCGGCTCGTCTGTCTGTCGGGCAAGCTCAACGTATCGCGGTAGCAAGGGCATTATTAAATCCCAGTCAATTATTGTTATTGGATGAACCTGCCGCCAGCCTTGATGCCCACAGTGAACAGCGCGTGATGATGGCCTTAAATCAAGCCGCCTATCAACAAACCACCCTATTAGTTACTCACTTGTTAGAAGAAACTCTGGAATATGACCAGATCTGGGTAATGGAGAATGGACTATTGATTGAAACAGGTGATTATCAGAGTTTAAGCCGATCTCAAGGTGCATTTTCCCGTCTGTTGTCTCACCGCAGTGTGGAGCTTTAACCATGCGTATATTACTCCCCTTTCTCGCCCTCTACCGTCGCCACTGGTTTCTCATTAGTTTAGGAATGGTATTGGCGATTGTAACCCTGTTAGCCAGCATTGGCCTGTTGACACTTTCCGGATGGTTCCTTGCCGGCACAGCTCTGGCGGGATTTTCGGGGTTATATACGTTTAACTATATGCTACCTGCTGCTGGTGTCCGTGGGGCTGCCATTTTCCGCACTGCTGGCCGCTATGGTGAACGTCTTGTCAGCCATGATGCAACGTTCCGTGTTCTGGCTCATTTACGCGTTTTTGCTTTTCAAAAAATTCTGCCGCTTTCTCCGGGAGGAATTGCCCGTTTTCGTCAAGGTGAATTGTTAAACAGGCTCGTTGCCGATGTCGAAACGTTGGATCATCTCTATCTGCGCGTTATTTCCCCTGTTCTCGCTGCATTTGTCGTAATTTTAGTACTGACATTTGGCTTGGGATTCCTTGATGTCTCGCTTGCCTATATTCTCGGCAGTATCATGTTAGGGCTGCTGTTGATATTGCCTTTCGGGTTTTATCATGCCGGGAAACCCTATGGCAAAAACATCACCTTACAACGGGCCCAATATCGTACATTACTGATCAGTGCCTTACAGGGGCAGGCTGAATTGACCGTATTCGGAGCACTTAAGCGTTTTCGTCAATCTATGGTAGAAGTTGAATATGATTGGCTGAAAAGTCAGCAAAAACAGGCCAACTTAACCGGACTTTCGCAGGCGATAATGATTTTCTCCACAGGTATAGCGGTAACGCTGATGCTTTGGCTAGCAGCCGACGGTGTGGGGGGAAAGAGCCAGCCTGGGGCATTAATAGCTCTATTTACATTTTGTACCCTTGCTGCTTTTGAAGCCCTTGGGCCAGTTACCATAGCATTTCAGCACATGGGGCAGGTTATTTCATCCGCTACTCGTGTTTCTCAATTAATGCATCAAAAGCCGGAAGTTATTTTCCCTGCTAATGGGCCTAAGACAGATAGTGATATCAGCATTGAAATAAAAAACATTGATTTCACTTACCCTGACCAACCTCTGCCAGTGCTAACAAATATTTCTCTCACTTTGGTCTCGGGTGAACATATTGCTTTATTGGGAAAAACAGGATGTGGTAAATCGACGCTTTTACAACTATTGACCCGTGCATGGGATGTCAATAACGGTGAGATCCAACTAAATCAGAAACCTATTTCCCGCTATGATGAGACAACATTGCGCTCAATGATGTCTATCGTTCCCCAGAGAATACATATATTCAGCCATACCCTGCGCGAAAATCTTTTATTGGCAAAATCAGATGCCAGTGATAATGAATTAATAACCATATTGAAGAAGGTAGGTTTAGGAAACTTGCTGGATAATGATGAAAATCTAAACTGTTGGATGGGCGAAGGCGGACGCCAGCTTTCTGGTGGAGAGCAACGCCGCTTAGGGATTGCCAGAGCATTGTTACATGATGCTCCTTTAATGCTTCTTGATGAACCGACTGAAGGGCTTGACGCAGGTACTGAGCAACAAATCTTATCGCTGCTACGCCATAGCTGCCAAAACAAGACACTGATTACTGTTACCCACCGACTAACGGGCTTACAACATATGGATCGGATCTGTGTTATGGATGGGGGACGCATTATTGAGCAAGGTAAACATGACGTTTTGCTAGCTCAACAAGGGCGTTATTACCAATTTTATCAGCGACAAAATTACTCTGGGCAGGAGTGACACACTTTATGTCAATAGCTCAGCTGGATATTTCATACGAATTCCCTCATCCAGCCAATGCCCTGGCTGAACCCAATGGTTTGCTGGCATTTGGTGGAGATATGAGTGCAGAACGTTTAAAAGTGGCTTATAATGAGGGCATTTTTCCGTGGTATTCGCCCAACGAGTCTCCTTTATGGTGGTCTCCAGATCCTCGGGCTGTATTAATTCCTGGGGAATTGCATACAGGCCGAACATTGCGTCGTTTTATTCGCAAACATATTTACCAAATTACGATAAACTATGCTTTCAATAGAGTAATGTATAGTTGCGCCCAACGGCCAGAAGGTACCTGGATCGGTTCGGAAGTTCAGAGAGGTTACCAAACCCTGCATCACAAAGGTTTGGCCCATTCAATTGAAGTCTGGCATGAGCACCGATTGGTGGGCGGTTTATATGGCGTTTGTGTAGGTGCATTATTTTGCGGTGAATCGATGTTTAGCAGAATGGAGAATGCATCCAAGTGCGCTTTTATAGCATTTTATCACCACTTTTTACGTCATGGTGGCCAACTGTTTGATTGTCAGGTATTAAACCCTCATACAGAATCATTGGGTGCCAAAAATATTCCAAGGGAAGAATTTCTCCAGCATCTTTATCAATTACGAGGTCAGTCATTACAATCAGGCTGCTGGTCTACTCAGGTGCTTGATTTATCATTACCTCTTAAGGATTAATGCTGTTTACGGTGGGAATGTCGCTATCTATCAGGCCTAAAATGATGGCTTAAAATACGACATTCCTTTACATGATGATGGTTTTTCGGCATTATCTTGCCGACTAAAAACTTATGGTTGTTACATTTAGAGGATTAGATGGCCAAAGAAGAAAATGTTGAAATGCAAGGTACTGTGTTAGAAACACTGCCAAACACCGTGTTCCGTGTTGAACTAGAGAACGGACACGTCATTACTGCTCACATTTCAGGGAAAATGCGTAAAAACTATATCCGCATCCTGACTGGAGACAAGGTTACTGTTGAGCTAACTACATATGACACGGACAAAGGTCGTATCACCTTCCGTAGCCGCTAATTAAGTAACTTGAACACCACAGGTGATGTTTATTCAATGGCACCTGTGGTGTGACTCTGGTTTTAATGCCAATTCCTATAATTTACTTATAACACGGCATCTTCTGATCTCTTTTTACTTGATTTCTGTGAGCTTTTAAAATCGTATGTTAATACTTGTTTAACTTTATCAAGATTAATCTTGACGGAGCCACCATGTATCAAAGAGCCAAATAGTAGTTCATTTGCCAGTGGTTTCTTCAGATTATCTTGAATAATACGAGCCATAGGACGTGCTCCCATAGCCCTATCATAGCCTTTGTCGCATAACCACTGGCGGGCACCTGCACTAATTTCAAGAGAAACTCCTTTTTCATCCAGCTGAGCTTGTAATTCAACAATAAATTTATCAACAACTTGTTGAATAACTTCAGAGGAAAGTGTATCAAACCAAATTATGCCATCAAGTCGATTGCGGAATTCAGGCGTGAAGATCCGTTTAATTTCTTCCATTCCATCTATGCTGTTATCTTGCTCAGAGAAACCAATGGATTTACGCTGAGTCTCACGTACTCCTGCATTGGTTGTCATTACTAAAATAACATTGCGGAAATCCGCCTTGCGACCATTATTATCGGTCAATGTGCCATTATCCATAACCTGTAACAACAGATTAAATACATCAGGATGGGCTTTTTCAATCTCATCCAACAACAGTACAGAATGAGGATGTTTGATAATTGAGTCAGTCAATAACCCTCCCTGATCATATCCCACATAACCTGGTGGAGCACCAATCAATCGACTGACAGTATGGCGTTCCATGTATTCCGACATATCAAATCGCAGTAATTTGACATTCAATACTTTCGCAAGCTGAACCGTGACTTCCGTTTTACCGACCCCCGTAGGCCCGGCAAACAGGAAAGACCCCACTGGCTTATGTTCCTGCCCCAACCCAGCCCGGCTCATTTTAATCGCTTCCGTCAATGCACCGATGGCTCTATCCTGACCAAAGACCAACATCTTCAAACGATCATCCAGCGTTCTCAATACATCTTTATCGCTGGCTGACACAGTTTTTTCTGGAACGCGGGCAATACGAGCTACAACGGATTCAATATCAACAACGTTGATTGTTTTCTTACGACGGCTGACCGGAATTAATCTTGTTCTCGCACCCGCTTCATCAATAACATCAATAGCCTTATCCGGTAAATGGCGATCTGTAATATATTTCACAGATAACTCAACTGCGGCGCGAATAGCTTTCGCCGTATAGCGAACATCATGGTGCGCTTCATACTTAGCACGTAACCCATTGATAATTTGTATCGTTTCCTGTGGCGAAGGTTCAAGAATATCAATTTTCTGGAATCGACGAGCTAACGCCCTGTCTTTTTCAAAAATATTGCTGAACTCGTGATAGGTCGTCGAACCAATTACCCGGATCCGTCCACTGGATAACAAAGGTTTAATAAGATTGGCTGCATCCACTTGCCCACCAGAAGCTGCACCAGCACCAATAATAGTATGGATTTCGTCAATAAAGAGAATACTTTTGCTGTCTTGCTCTAAAGTTTTTAACAATGATTTGAAGCGCTTCTCAAAATCACCACGATACTTTGTACCAGCCAGCAGTGAACCAATATCTAAGGAATAGATAGTACAGCCCAGCATAACTTCAGGAACATCTTTTTGTACAATACGCCATGCAAGCCCTTCTGCAATGGCAGTTTTACCAACACCGGACTCACCCACCAACAGTGGGTTATTCTTGCGACGACGGCAAAGTACCTGAACAGTTCTCTCCAATTCATGGTGGCGCCCGACGAGTGGATCGATCTGACCTTTTTGTGCCAGTTGATTCAGGTTAGCTGTAAAATTCTCCAGCCTATCTTCACTAATTATCTGTTCTTCCTGAACAGGATTAATACTGTGATGAGAATCATGATCAGGCTCATCTTTGCGTGTTCCATGAGAAATGAAATTTACAACATCCAAGCGGCTGACATCATGTTTACGCAGCAAATAAGCAGCCTGAGATTCCTGTTCACTGAAAATGGCAACCAAAACATTTGCTCCAGAAACTTCTGAGCGCCCTGAAGACTGAACATGAAATACTGCTCGTTGCAATACACGCTGAAAACTTAATGTAGGTTGTGTATCCCTGTCATCATTTTCAGATAACAAAGGGGTTGTTTGGACAATAAAACTTTCCAATTCCTGGCGTAACATCGCCAGATCGACTTTACAAGCCTCCAAAGCTTCCCGCGCTGATGTGTTACTTAACAACGCCAGCAATAGGTGCTCTACGGTCATAAATTCATGTCTATTATCCCTTGCTTTGGCGAAAGCAATGTTGAGACTAAGCTCCAGTTCTTGATTGAGCATAAGCATCTCCTCCTAAAATCAGTGAGCCAGATCAGACCTTTTCTAGCGTGCAAAGTAACGGATGCTCGTGCTCCTTAGCATACATGTTCACTTGCGCAGCTTTAGTTTCTGCGACCTCTGCCGTATAAATTCCGCAAATTGCTTTCCCTTTATAATGGACATCCAGCATTAGTTGCGTTGCTCGTTCAACATCATAAGAAAAGAACTTTCGCAATACGTCAACCACAAACTCCATAGGGGTATAATCGTCATTGTTAAGAACGACCTTATACATTGATGGGGGTTGTAACTTTTGTTTTGCGTCTTCATTAATAAATTCTTTAATTTTCAAACCGTTATAAAACTCAATCATCATTCTTCCGTTGGGTGTTAGCTTTCCGTTGGATTTTAGTATGAACTAATCCATTACACTGCTATATATTTTATCACTTCATAAAGCGCTCTGCTTACCCCCTTCGATTATCGGATAAAAAATTCGCTTAAGAATTAGATACCGTTATCTATATCAAACTTTAATCATTTGAGACAGTCTGACGTTATTTATATGCTTGACGGCGCAATGAATTTCACTACAGTATATTTTGTGAACACCAGCCCTGTCTGGGTTTCTGTTCTTATTTTTAATTTTTTATGATTCCTAAATCCGAAATCGTAATACGAGGGACAGAGAAGTATGGAAACAGGTACTGTTAAATGGTTCAATAATGCAAAAGGCTTTGGATTTATTTGCCCGACCAGCGGAGGGGATGACATATTCGCTCACTATTCAACCATTCAGATGGATGGTTATAGGACTCTGAAAGCTGGGCAAAAAGTGAATTTTAGTGTCAATCAAGGCCCGAAAGGTCATCACGCTAGCCTTATTGTACCTCTGGAAATTGATTCGAAATCGAAATAAAACGATTCAAAATCAAGAAAATAGTGACTCAATAAAATTATAATTCCACGCCACAAATAAACAGTGGGCTTATTTGCGGCGTGCTCGTGCTATAAACACACTTCATTTTTCTCTTCGTTTTTTCTCTTCGTTTTAACACATGCATGGCGTGTCCAGATTGCCTGAGATGATTTTAATTTAACCGCAGTTTCGTAGCTATTCCCTTGCCAGGGCTTCGATAGGATCAAGACGGGCAGCGTTTCGTGCAGGTAAAAAACCAAATATTATTCCAATTGTAGTTGAGCAACCAAAGGCGATGAAAAATGCAGTGAGATTATAACCGAAATCCCATTTTGGTAAGATTAATTGCACAATCAAAGCAAAGCTATATGACAGGGAGATACCCAATGCTCCGCCCATCAAACAGACCAAAATGGCTTCAATAAGAAATTGCTGCATAATGTCACTGGTTCTGGCACCAACAGCCATGCGAATACCAATCTCTCGGGTGCGTTCTGTTACTGACACCAACATAATGTTCATCACACCAATACCACCAACAACTAAAGATATAACCGCTACCAATGTTAAAAATATTTGCATAGTTTGAGTTGTTTGATCTACTGCGGCAATTATTGTATTCGCATTGTAGATATGGAAATCCTTTTTACCATGACGAAATGCCAACAATTGGGTAATTTTTTCTTCTGCCTCATCAGGAGAATAGCCATCCTTCACCCTGATAACAATCGAACCCAAATAATCTTGGTTTAGCATACGACTATTCATCGTGCTATAAGGCAACCAAATTTGTAATGAATTATCATAAAAACGCGGCCCACGCTCAATCACCCCAACCACAGTCAACAGCATATTATCCAGCAGTAAATCTTTACCTATTACATCACGTTGATAAGGGAATAGTTTTTTACGTGTATTATCATCAATGACAACGACTTGAGCTTGCTGATAAATCATTTCTGAGGTAAAGGGCATACCTTGCGAAAACTTCATGGCATACACATGAAAAAAATCGCCATCTACACCAGATATACTGACACCAGCATCAACATTACCGTGACGTAAATTTCCACGTTGATCAATCTCAGGGGAAACAGCCTGAACATAATACTGGGATTTTATTGCCGGAATATCGGTAAGTTTCAATGATTGCATGCCTAAACTGTCATCACTGCCAAAATTTTTCCCTGGATATACCACAATGGAATTGGTTTCAATAGCTTTAATATGTGATAGCACTTTCGATTTTGCTGCATTACCTATCACTAAGATAGTGACGACAGAAGCAATACCAATAATAATGCCAAGCATCGTCAGCAAAGTCCGCATTTTATTGGCGACCATGGCACGCCATGCCATCCACAGTGCCTCATTGAAACTTCCCCAGATTTGTTGAATTGAAGAAGTTTTTATCTCCACAGGAGAAAAATGAGTCACTATTTTATTATCAGAAACGCGTGAATCACTTATGATACGCCCATCTTTAATTTCAATTATCCTTTGAGCCTGCGCTGCAATTTTTGGATCATGAGTCACAATAACAACCGTATGCCCCTGCTGGCACAGTTGTTTCAATATATCCATCATTTCCTGACCGGAAGTGCTGTCCAAAGCCCCTGTTGGCTCGTCAGCAAGAATAACCTGCCCCCCATTCATAAGTGCTCTGGCAATACTTACGCGCTGTTGCTGGCCTCCTGAAAGCTGGCTTGGCCGATAACTGATGCGAGTACCCAACCCGAGGCGCTTAAGTAATTCAATTGCTCGCTCACGACGCAGTATTTTAGAAGTACCTGAATAAATCGCCGGAATTTCAACATTTTGTTCAGCAGTTAAGTGGCTCAGTAAATGATAACGCTGAAAAATAAATCCAAAATATTCCCGGCGTAATTCCGCCAACTCATCGCTATTAAAATTGGCGATATTTGTTCCTGAAATCCAATATTCCCCATTGCTTGGTTTATCCAAACAACCAAGTATATTCATCAGGGTAGATTTACCCGAACCTGATGCACCAACAATAGCTACCATTTCACCCGCCTGAATCGATAATGAAATATTATCCAACACAGTAACGCACTCTCCTCCGGCAAGATAACTACGGTTAACGCCTTTCAGTTCCAGTAAAGTTTTTATCATAATGCCTCAGTATCCTCACTGCGAGCGGTGATCACGCGTTCGTTCTCTTTTAATCCAGTGATAACTTGAACATTGACATTATTAAAAACGCCTGTCGTTATTTTACGTTTTATTTCTTTATCATTATGCAGCACACTAACTTCGTATTCGGTAGGCGATATCTGTTTTTCCAAAGCTGAAATAGGGATCATCAATACGTTATGCAGCAATTGAAGTTCTATTTTAACTTGAGCCGTCATTTGTAAACGTAAAATATGATCAAGATTAGGTACTTCAAAACGGGCGTAATAGAAAATAGCTTTATTGACAACTTGCGGTGTTGGCAAAATATCTTTTAAAACACCATGAAATTGTTTGTCAGGGGCACCTAATATGGTAAATGATACTTTTTGCCCGGGCTTTAGGTTGATAACGTCCGCTTCTGATATTTCTGCGCTGACAATCATAGTATCGAGATTGGCCAGTGTCAGGATCGTTGGTGCTTCTTGTGCAGCAATTACGGTTTGTCCCTGGAATGTTTTGATATCTGTCACAATGCCCGTGATTGGGGCGATGATATTGGTATATTGTAAGTTTGTTTTCGCAGTATCAAGATTGGCTCTATTTTTTTTAATTTGAGCTATCAAATTATCTACTCTGGCAGCCTTAGAGTGCATATCCGTTATGCTATTATCCAGTTCCTGATTTGACGTTGCATGTAATTTAAATAATCGTTTCAGTCGCCTGAATTTGAGCCAGGCAAGTTTAAATTCTGCCCGTGCCCCACGCAGATCAGCCTTCAGTGATTTTGTTGTCTCCTCCGTTTCTATCACAGTATTTTTCGCTGTTTGAGGATCAATTGTTGCCAGCTGTTGACCTTTGTTAACTGTGTCCCCTAATTTCACATACAATTCTTTCAACTGACCACTAACCTGGGCACCGACATCAACTTTACTGACAGCATCAAGCTTACCTGTCGCTAAAACATTTCTTTCAAAATTCCCTTTTATCACCGCACTAGTCTGATATTTAATGATTTTATTTTGGTGAAAGAAATAGTTTAATGCAAATGCCACTACAATGAGGACAATTCCTGCAAAAATCCAGCGACGCTTAGCATTGAGAAAATTCATCAACAAATACCCACAATTAGAAAACGCTATCTAATTATCTAAATGTACTGTATACAACATCAACACATCCTCTCAACGAGATATTTTTGATAAGAAAAATTTCTAGTGTACTTTCCCCTACCCAAAAATAATCAATAGAAATGAGTCAAAACTATACCCAATGGATTTCAAGTTGCATCGCGACGGCAAGAGAGCAAACCCCCGGGAGCATAGATAACTATGTGACCGGGGTGAGCGAACGCAGCCAACTAAAGAGGCAGTTTGAAAGACGAAGTGTATACACGTTTCATTGTCTTTTCTTCTCGTCAACCCAACAATCCCGGAAAACATATTTCTCAAAAAGAGGAGGAATAACAGTAACGCCACGTTCTGCTGCATGATGAACAACAGCAATGGTCAAATCCAGTTTAGAAGTGTTGGTTCGCCTTCACTAAAAGATGGTCAATTAAAGTGAATATGGAACAAGACACGACGCATTTTTAACTATTTTTTAACTATCAGGATCATATTATCGTCAAGTACAAATGATAATCTATTTTATACCTCTTATGCCGGAAAATTTCCATACGTTCAGGAACACACACTTCTCTTTTTTATATACAGCATTTATTTGATTTTATTTATAACATTTACATTTTTTTAGAATAAAAAAGCGTTGAATTTCAGTGCATTTACCTTTACCCTATTTGTTATTTTTGTGTAACCATTTTGTTTCTATGAATTTATTAGTCTTTGTGACTGTTTTCCGTTATTAAAAATAGATAAAAAGATATTTTTTGGATAAGGATATGAATCATGTATTCAGGATTATTAATTATTCTCCTACCATTAAGTCTAGGCTACCTTATTCACTTGAATAATAAATCAGTGTTAGCCCTAGTCCACGAGCTACTCAATGCTATGGTCTATATTATTCTCCTCCTTATGGGTATTAACCTCGCTATGCTGGAAAATTTAGGCAGCAATTTACTTTCTATCCTGCTGTATGCGACGACATTTTTTCTATGTATCTTTGTCTTTAATATGCTAGCGCTTTTCCTCTTGGATAAACGAGCTCCATGGATTATTAATACCCATAAGCAGGTCTCCCCCCTTTCCCGATTACATATGGCGTTGGATTCCGTCAAATTATGCAGTGCATTGATATTCGGATTTATTATTGGCTTAACAGGCTGGTCATGGTTCCATTTCTCCAGTAATGCCAGCAAAATTGTCTTGATTATTTTGCTATTTCTGGTAGGAGTTCAATTACGCAATAACGGCATGAGCTTAAAACAAACGCTACTGAATCGCCGCGGCACAATTGTTGCTATAATAGTCGCCGTCAGTTCTTTGTTAGGTGGCGTGCTAGCAGCATTTTTACTCGGATTACCCGCCAAAACTGGTCTTGCCATTGCTTCTGGATATGGATGGTACTCCCTTTCCGGTATATTAATTTCGGATGCTTATGGTCCCGTACTCGGAAGCGCAGCATTTTTCAATGACTTAGTTCGTGAGCTTGCGTCAATTATACTTATTCCTATACTTATAAATCGCTACCGTTCAACCGCATTGGGTTTAACCGGAGCGACTTCAATTGACTTTACCTTACCCATTTTACAACGCTGTGGTGGAGCAGGGATTGTACCAGCCGCTATTGTTCATGGTTTTATATTGAGCTTGATGACTCCCTTGTTTATCGCATTTTTTACCCAATAACGAAAGCTTAGCTAATATCGAGAACCAATAATGCCAGAGTTTCATAATGTGCAGTATGAGGAAACATATCAAATAACTGTACTTTTTCTATTCGATATTGTTTAAGCATAGCAATATCCTTCGCCATCGTCTGAGCATTGCAACTGGAGTAAAGCACGAACTTAGGAGACATATGGTTAAGATACTCACAAAGCTCTTTGCCAATACCTCTTCGGGGAGGATTTACCAACACCAGCTCAGGTATCTGCGATTTATCGAGAGCAAAATAGGTAGAGTCCAATGCCTGAAATTCCACGAATTTCAATCCCATACTTTCAGCTGAACTTTTAGCACAATCAATAGCCTCAGCACTGATCTCAATGCCCGTCAACTTAGTCTCTTTATCCGCACAATGCAGCCCGAAGCCGCCAGCACCACAAAACAGATCCCACATGCTGCTGATATTCAGCTCTCTGACCCAACGCCCCGCTGTTGCATACAGTTCCGAGGCAATATCTGGATTAGTCTGGAAAAAACTCCGCGGACGAATATACAACGGGATACTGTTAAAAATTTCCTTCAGCATCTTCTGTTCAGTAAAAATAATCTCGTTCTCCCCTTCGAGAATTGCCATATGAGTCGGCTGGATATTCGCGGAAATCACCGTAATTTGTGGCAATTGTTCCTTCAGCCACGGTAATGCACGCTCGAACTGAGCTAATTTTGTTTCTGATCGCAAAACAAACCGCAGCATCATTTCATTATTGGCTCGACTTTCCGTCAGAAGAATATATTTCAACTCTCCCTTTTTACGTGCCACGTTGTACGGAACCAAGCCAGATTTAGCGATAAATACTTTTATTACTTCAAAAATTGGCTGAAAATAGTGTGGATATAATGGACAATCACAAAGATCTACCGTTCTGCCATCACGATGCAACATGCCGAGCAAAGGGCGCTCAACACTGCCATTTACAACCATCTTTGCTTTATTACGAAACTCACTCGTCTTGCTCGTTACTGGTGATAACCAGTGTATTATTGATGCTTCCTGTAAAAGTTGTTTTAAATGTTGTTGTTTATCAGATAATTGCTGTGAATAGGACTTATCGAGCCACTGGCATGAGTGACAATGCCCCGCGGTATACTGCACACATTGCATTGTAAAAAAACCGTATCAAAAAATATTAGTGCAAGGTAAACGTTGATGTTTCCGTTGAGATTAATGCTTCTTCATCTTCTACTTCCATCTCACTTTCCATATCATGATTGACATAGAGAAGATTATTGCTATGAATTTCAAAGATCACGTTAGCAATTTGTTCCTCACCTTGTTTCATAAAATTAGAAAACTGCCTGCAAGTCATACCCCCGGCGACAGAAAATGCCTGACAAACAATCAACTTGGGTAAATTTTCATCTTGAACATCAAGAAATGCCTTAACGGTGAGGGAACTAGCATTAATCTGACTCAAATTGGCAACTAATGGAATTATCGCAGTTGGTCTTACTTCTGCAAGAGCAGAAAACAATAGAACATCACCCAACAGATCGATCTTGGCATCAAACAAGCCATCAATATTCTGCATATGAAGTAAGTGTAAGACTGAACATGAATCATTTTCAAAGTAAGAGATTTTTAGCTGTTCAAGCCATGTGCGCAATATTGACATATCGGGAATAACCATAGAATCCATCGAATTAACCTCATATGACCAGAAAGTTACACATGCTACCTTGGGGAAACATTCCCTGACGGGTAGCAGTATGACCAATAATTAACTATTTTGTTTTTTCATCATCAGAAACAGTCTGATGATTTTTATCTGCTTTCTTATGATCAATTCCCAGAAAGGAAAGATTATAGACCGCACGCCAGATAATATGGATAGCTGCTGGTATCAAACAACCGATACCCAGTAAGATCATAGCAATGTGCGCTTCTGTCGTCATTAATAAAGGTGATAGAATTATGCTATCACTTATCGACAAATAGGCCAGAATTAATAAGCCTATTCCCAATATTTCCAATAAAATAACCAACTTAGGCATATCAGCCAATGAATGCATCTCTTTTGACGAATTTGTTTTCATACTTTACCTGCTTCCCACCCTGAAAAAACAGACTCTCCGTAGATTATCGCAAAACTATCATATAGTAAGCAGAACAAATCCCTTCAATTGTCAGGGCTAATTACAATAAAAGGTAATTCCTGCTTTTTTTTAACCCTGCTTACAGGCATAGTAACTCTGGATGACAATCCATGAAGTTCATGATCATTACCATTAAAGGAGTCTGTATGTATACTGTCATTTTTGGCCGCCCAGGTTGCCCATATTGTGTTCGCGCCAAAAAGCTAGCTGAAAAATTAAAAACAAATCGCGAAGATTTTGATTATCGTTATGTTGATATCTGGGCAGAAGGCATCACCAAAGACGACTTATCAAAAACGGTGGGTAAACCCGTTGAAACGGTTCCTCAGATCTTCATTGATGAGAAACATATCGGTGGTTGCACTGATTTTGAAGCTTATGCTAAAGAAAATCTGGAACTATATACAAATAGTTAAGAATAAATCCCAAAAAAAGCCGCTATCCAACCAAATCGTCTTCATCCTACGGGATAGCGGTAAGTTTAGCCATACTCGCTAATCCTAAATGTCACTTTACTGAAAAAATTTTGCGTTTTTTTCTCAATGATTAGAACTTTTATATCATAGTGCAGTCTTAACTATTGCCACTGTTTTTCTTTGATGTCCCCATTTTGAGGAGCCCGGTAGTCATCCACTTTGGTTAAAGACTATCGGGTTTTTTTGTCGTTTATCCTTACATACACAATACACATCCAATAATGTTAGATCTGTGCACACTGGCAAGAAAATAGCCTTCTAAAATCATAGATAACCAGGGCTGTTCTTTGATAGAAAGATGAAGAAAATATCGGCTATCTTTCTTTACTATCACTGCTATATTATTTACTCATGCAACATCAACAATCGTTAAATAAAATTATGAAATAAAATAATCCTTTTTTACATTTCGGAATTATAAAATATTAATTTTAACAATGAGTTGATAAAATAGATTGATCATATTTACGTAAATATCGCGCTTGTGAGGCTTACTTTGCTAGAACAACTTAACCATAATTTGTTTACTTTTATCAATGCAACTCCAGATTCATCACCAGCTATGATCTGGCTCACAATCTTTATCTCGAAATATTGCGTATTTATTTATCCTGTCACATTAGCCATTTGCTGGTTTTGGGGAAAAGAAGAATCCATCACACATCAACGCATTGTAGTCAGTAAATCCTGTATTGCTTTTGCTTTGGGAATGGCAACATCATATATCATTGGAATATTTGTTCCTCACGCCCGCCCCTTTGTTGAAGGCGTTGGCTATAATTTTCTCTATCATGCCCCTACGGAGTCTTTTCCCAGTAACCACGGCACTGCAGTATTCACTTTCGCATTAGCATTTCTTTTCTGGCACCGTCTTTGGTCAGGTTTGTGCTTAATAATTCTTGCCTGTGCAATTGCCTGGTCTCGGGTTTATGTGGGTGTTCATTGGCCAATAGATATGATTGGTGCATTTTTAGTCAGCCTATTGGGATGTGCACTTTCCCAGATATTTTGGAATCTACATGGTCAGTTCTTACAAAACAAACTTACTCAACTTTATCAATTCTGCTGCGCATTCTTGATCCGAAAAGGATGGATAAGAAATTAATCGAATACAGATAGCTATCTTTATTTTTTAAGTTGCAGCTCTGCTGACTATGATGTTGCAGCTTGAGAAATCTATTGAGCATCTACACAATGGATTTCAAGTTGCATCGCGACGGCAAGAGAGCAAATCCCCGGGAGCATAGATAACTATGTGACCGGGGTGAGTGAGCGCAGCCAACAAAGAGGCAGTTTGAAAGACGAAGTGTATAGATACTTTGCTTAAAATGGATGCTATCAATAAGCTTTCCATGAAAAATTTACATTTCCCCTTCTGAGATTTAATTAAATTTAGCTTATTATTTTGTTTAATATTTAATTAACATTTTAGGCAAACTTATAACATACTTTATTTTCTATATAAATCTTGCAATTGCGAGAATGATCACGGTACATTTCACTAAAAATAATTATATTTCCCTTATCAAAAGCTTGGAACTAAATCTTTTGATTTAGGCGAACATATTTTAGCCAGCTTATTAATGTAGTAATAAAAACGTTTAGATAAACATCAGCACAATATCTGACAACTTATTATTCATATAAAAAAACCCAACTCGCGCATTTAAATAATGTGCGAGTTTACTAGTTTTTAAATTTTACTTTTATCGCGTCATTTCGGAGATATTTATGGACACATCTCAATCAGGCACAATCGCAACCATTGTTTCCGTCAAAAGCGATTACACTACTTGGCGTAAATCAGACACTGTATGGATGTTGGGATTATATGGCACTGCAATTGGTGCTGGTGTTTTGTTTCTCCCAATCAATGCAGGTATTGGTGGTTTAATTCCACTCATTATCATGACAATATTTGCTCTTCCTATGACATTTTTTGCGCATCGTGGGATGTGTCGTTTTGTTCTGTCTGGCAAAGCCACAGGTGAAGATATCACCGGTGTGGTAGAAGAACATTTTGGTAAAGTTGCAGGTTTTCTGATTACGATCCTCTACTTTTTTGCTATTTATCCTATTTTGCTGGTTTACAGCGTTGCGCTGACCAACACAGTAGAGAGTTTTATCATCCACCAGCTGCAAATAGATGCCCCTCCACGTGCACTATTAGCTCTGGTATTGCTTCTTGGCGTGATGAGCATTATCCGCTTCGGTGAGCAAACCATCGTCAAGGCAATGAGTGTACTGGTATTCCCGTTTGTTACTGTTTTGATGCTATTGGCCGTGTATCTTATCCCACACTGGAACACGACTATCTTTGACACCCTGTCACTGGATAGCGCAATATCTTCAACAAACAGTAATGGCCTTCTGTTCACTCTGTGGCTGGCAATTCCTGTCATGGTTTTCTCTTTTAACCATTCCCCAATCATCTCTGCATTTGCAGTGGCAAAACGTGAGGAATATGGTAAGAACGCAGAGAAAAAATGTTCACATATTCTTGCCTATGCCCACATCATGATGGTTCTGACAGTCATGTTCTTTGTCTTCAGTTGCGTACTGAGCCTGTCACCTGAAAATTTGGCAGAAGCAAAAGCACAGAACATTACCATCCTCTCTTATCTGGCTAACCACTTCCGAGTGCCAACTATTGAGTACATTGCTCCATTTATCGCTTTCATTGCAATTACTAAATCTTTCCTGGGCCACTATCTGGGTGCTCGTGAAGGTTTCAACGGTATCGTAAACAAGGCGTTAAGCGCTCAAGGCAAAATTATTCAGCATGAGACGCTGAATCGTATCACTAGTGTCTTTATGTTGGTGAGTGCTTGGGCGATTGCAACTCTTAATCCAAGTATCCTGAATATCATCGAAACCTTGGGTGGACCAGTCATTGCTATAATCCTGTTCATCATGCCAATGTATGCTATTAGCAAAATTCCAGCTATGCACAAATACTCCGGCAAACTAAGCAACATCTTTGTTGTTGTGATGGGAAGCATTGCAATTTCTGCTGCTGTTTATTCTCTGCTTTAACTCAAAGAGTTGGGTTACTCTTTATCACTGGGCAACGCCGAAAAAAATGCCAGTCATCTTTATCAATGGCTGGCATTATTCTATTTGTTGACAATTTACATCTTTCGCACTTCCACTAACTGAAAATCGACTTAAACCAGCTACTAACCGTCTTGACAACAAAATCCCATATACGTCCAAAAAAGCCACTCTCCTCGACAGCCTCTTTAACAACCAATGGACACTGATCGATCATTTTATCATTCAGCATAAAATTCACAGTTCCCACCACTTGGTTTTTCATCAATGGTGCTTCAAGGGATTCTTGACTCAATGTAAAACTCGCTTTTAAATTCCCAACCTGTCCCCGAGGTACTACTATCGAAGCATCTTTTTCCACTCCCAAAGCTACTTCGGAATGAGTTCCGTACCACACTTTTTTTGTCATCAGTGTGTCAGAGGCCTTCAGTAGTGTTACCGATTCATAAAAACGGAATCCCCACGACAATAGTTTTTCGCTCTCAGAAAAACGAACCCGATCACTGGGAGCGCCCAACACCACTGAAATCAGACGCGTTGGCCCTTCCGTTGCTGATGCAACAAGGTTATAGCCAGCACCACTGGTGTGTCCGGTTTTCACACCATCCACACTCATATTTTTATTCCACAATAAACGATTGCGGTTAGGCTGGCGGATATTATTAAAAGTAAATTCTTTTTCTTTATTCAACGCATATTCATCCGGCACATCACGGATCATAGCTTGACTTAAAAGTGCCATATCATGGGCTGTACTATACTGTCCCGCTGCATCCAAACCATGCACAGTCTTGAAATGAGTATTCGTTAATCCCAGTGTTTTCGAGTATTTATTCATCAAATCGACGAAAGAATCCTGACTGCCAGCCACATAATCCGCCAAAGCAATACTGGCATCATTACCTGATTGGATAACAACGCCGCGATTCAGATCAATAACCTTAACTCTGTCCCCGGGCTTCAAAAACATCAGGGACGAACCTTTAAGCACTGGATTACCCGTCGCCCAAGCATCTTTACCCACTGTCACCATATCTTCTGTGGAAATTTTTCCTGACGCGATCGCCAGCCCAACAACATAGCTGGTCATCATCTTTGTCAAACTGGCTGGGTCTAACCGCTCATCAGCGTTATTTGAGACCAAAATTTTCCCACTGGAATAATCCATTAAAACATAGGCCTTAGCATCAATTTCTGGTGCTGCGGGTTCGTCCATTGCATATACATTGACATTCGCCAACCAAAAAACACTCAAGCCAACAGCAAAAGATTTTATTACCGGTGTCTGTCGTCTTTTTTTCATCATCGCTCGCCCTTTTTCTCTACTACCCGACTTTTTATTTACAAATAAATTTTTATGACCGAAATAAGTGAGTCATTAAGTCATTAGCATTCTACCGGGATCTGGAAACTGATACACAAATCCCAGTTCCCGACAGATACGGCTACCATCAATTATCTTACTTTCAATATTTTTGTCTTCTGATTGTAAAAATTCCGGTGGCACCAAATCGAGTTGACGGCTGACCAATGGATAATATTCTGATTTTTTAGGGTGTATTGGTGCACACAGGTTATAAATATGCCCACCCTCCGGTTGTTGGATAAGCAGTTTAATGGCAGAAATCACATCATCCTGATGAACCAGATTAACCACATTATCCCCACCTGCAACAGCCTTGCGCCCAGAAAGAAAACGCCCTGCATGACGCCCATTGCCTACTAAACCAGCCAAACGCAATACATCAGTTGATGTATTGGGTAGTTGATGCAGCCAATTTTCCAATTCAACCAATGCTCTTGCAGATCGTGTTTCAGGGGAAAAGGACACATCTTCATTGAGACAACCAACAGCCGAACCATAAACTGAGGTTGAACTAGTGAAAATAATCCGCGGAACCGAATAAGAAAGTGCTGTATCAACAACTAACTGCACAGCTTTAACATACCCTTCCCCACCACCAGCAACACCACTAACGGGTAGCGTCAAAACCAACACATCGACGGACATCAATTGATCGAGATTATCCGCTTCACAAATAATCTGGGGGTTCAAATTCAACAGATAACAATCTATACCACACATACATGCAGCTTCAACGCCATCTAGTGTTGTTTTACTGCCAACAATTTGCATGCCCCTGCTTTGTAGTGCTTGCGCCAGTGGCATACCTAACCAACCCAATCCGATAATGGAAACTTTTCTCACTCCACCCTCCAAAAAGCTATGACTCATCCGAAGACCATAATTTTCTTAAAAATGACATTATTTTGATTATTAGACAGATATATTCAATAGACCCCAATTACGTGTCATTTACGCCCTGAAAATAAATCCTCCAAAAACACAGCTAACATTACTCATATAGCGTCCTAATGACAACAACACACATTCAGCATAAAAAACAAATGATTAGATGGCGTCGTCATGAAATACTCAACCAAAGAGCAAGGCAGCGGATTTGGACTGCGGCAAGAAACGATGCACTGTTTTTGGCGTAACGGGT
>NZ_FPBJ01000016.1 GCF_900116635.1 Xenorhabdus koppenhoeferi
CAACAAGAAGACGAGAAAGATGCTCTATTGATGAGCTGTTTACAGAGCATGTGACTTATGTCTGATTATATTGATTCTGCTATATGTGACCGGGGATTCACTTTCTTGCCACCTTGAGGCAACTCTAAATCCATTGGGCATAAATAGGTTTTCATAATAGTGATACACTCAAATTATGAGGATTCCTTACTCCTCGCACAGCGAGGAGTAAGGAAGTGAATTACAATTTTAGAATGTTATTTATAACACGATTGAAATGAAATTCTGGGGTTGGTTTACCTGCATCAGATAATTATATTAGTAAAAAAATCTTTTTCTTCAATATTCAAATTGATATCTTTGAATACCAAAGAACACTTTTATTTTTTAAATAATCGCAACCAGTCGAAATAATAAAGTTATTTTTTAATTTAAGGATGGTTTCTGAGAAATTAATATTTTATTATTATTTTGTGTTTTTCTGGGTGGCATAAATTAACTTTCACTATTTTTATCTTAATTAGTTGAAAATAAATGTAAATTAAATTTCATTTGTTTCTGAATGACAGGGTTTATTGTTATGTAATTTTAAAATGACCAGTTAGATTATTTTTATTAAACGTTATTGAAAATTAATAAACTAAAAAATTTATTTTTATCTGTTATTTTATTTTTCAAATATATTTTTAGAACAATGAATGGATTTTACTATGTTGCTTAATATAAAAAAACTTTATTTATATTAAGCAATATAGTAAATGCTAATAATAATGACAAAAGATATATGCTTGCCATCCTTAATAGGCGGTTTTTATCACTGCTTACTATGAAATTCGATGATTAACAACGATAACTGGTTTCTTTTCATGTCATTGATTAATTGACAGTAGTGTATACCTTTTATCTTTCAGACTGATGATTCTAATTCTAGTCACTCGATTATAGGGGGGTTATACACATAGAGATACCCTGAAATTTGAAATCTATTGGATACATATGATTGTGTTTGCCATAAATAATCACAGATCTGGTAAAAATTCTTAGTGGTATAGAAGCTTAATAATAATAAAAACTAACATTTGTGTATTATATCGAGATAATCATTTTATGAAATAAACGCTATATATGGTTATTATTGGTGTTTTTTTGTCTATATATGGTATTTTTGCATTTTTTAAATGAGCAGCATTAAAAATAAGGTGTCATATCTTATTGGCAGAGCCATAATTTTAATTATCAGAGGGCGGTATGGTTTCTTTATAAAATTGTCAGATGTGTAACCGAATTCATCATTGCAAACTGATGAAAGAGAGATCTAGGCTAGTACAGAAATTTTTAACAATAAATTAAATGGAGGCAGTTTATGTACCATCATTACCTAAATACTCCAGAAGGATTTCCTAAGCCTTATGTACATATCACTGCGGATGATGAAGGAGTAACCAGTATTTATTTTGTTAATGAAAAGAAAGAATCGGAATCTAAAAACACGATTATGAAACAGTGTGTAAAAGAGTTACAGGAATATTTCAAAGGAAAGAGGCTGACATTTACAGTTCCTTTAAACATGCAGGGAACTGAATTCCAAAAACGCGTTTGGCAGCAGCTCTGCACCATCCCTTATGGTGAAATGTGGAGCTATAAACAATTAGCATTAACGCTGGGGTCGGTAAATTATTGTCGTGCGGTTGGTATGGCAAATTCACGTAATCCCATTTCATTGATTGTGCCCTGCCATAGAGTAATTGGTCATGATGGTAAATTAGTTGGCTATACTGGCGGGCTGGACATCAAAGGATGGTTGCTGGAACATGAAAAGGGAAAGAAGGCGAAAAGTAAACAAAATTAAAATAAGACGCTAATTTATTTGTGAAATCACTATTGGTGTATAAAATCAATCAGTGTGATTAAGCGAAATTTTCGTTTTTTACATTTTGTTATTATTTCGTGATCTATGTTGCAGACAGTGAACTATATTATTTGTTGTACTGTAGGTGACGCTAAGTTTGTGTCTTTTTATTAAAGGTAAGTTTGATGTCAAAAATTAAAGGTAATGTTAAGTGGTTTAATGAATCCAAAGGATTCGGTTTTATCACTCCGGAAGATGGTAGTAAAGATGTTTTTGTTCACTTTTCCGCCATCAAAGCTGACGGATTCAAAACGTTGGCTGAAGGCCAAAAAGTAGAGTTTGAAATTACTGAGGGTGAAAAAGGTCCATCAGCTGCGAACGTTGTCGCAATCTAATTTCAAATCACGTATTTTTAAAACCCGTCATAGAAGACGGGTTTTTTTCGTATAAATACAGCGAACATAATATTCATTATGATGGCGGTGCGACAGATTATTTAACTTCTACACCTTTAGCCTGCAAGTCAGCATGATAGGAAGAGCGGACAAATGGGCCACACGCAGCATGGGTAAAGCCCATCTCTAGCGCGGCTTCTTTCATTTCTTCAAATTCATCTGGGCTAACATAACGCTGAACTGGTAGATGATGGCGGCTTGGTTGCAAGTATTGACCAAGTGTCAGCATAGTAACGCCGTGGTGACGCAAATCACGCATGACTTCTAAAATTTCTTCGTTAGTCTCGCCCAATCCCACCATCAAGCCGGATTTGGTTGGGATATCTGGGTGAACTTCCTTGAATTTCTTCAGTAGTTTCAATGACCAGTCGTAGTTAGCACCTGGACGAACTTGACGATAAACCCGTGGTACGTTTTCTAGATTGTGATTAAACACATCAGGAGGTGTAGCAGTCAGAATTTCCAGCGCACGATCCATGCGACCACGGAAATCCGGCACCAGAGTCTCGATCTTAATCGATGGATTTTTTTCACGAATGGCAGCGATACAGTCAGCAAAATGCTGTGCACCGCCATCACGCAGGTCATCACGGTCAACAGAAGTGATAACGACATAACGTAGCCCCATATCCTGAATAGTTTGCGCAAGCTTGATGGGTTCATTGGCATCAGGTGCATTCGGACGGCCATGTGCTACGTCGCAGAATGGACAGCGACGGGTACAGATGGCACCGAGGATCATAAAGGTGGCGGTTCCGTGGTTAAAACACTCAGCAAGGTTAGGGCAAGAGGCTTCTTCACAGACCGAATGCAACCCATTTTTGCGCATTGCAGCTTTAATGCCCTGAATGCGGCTGGAGTCTGCAGGAAGTTTGATTTTCATCCACTCAGGTTTACGCAAGAGTGCTTCGCGTTCTGTGGTGACTGTCTTCACAGGGATCAAAGCCATCTTGTCTGCGTCGCGGTATTTGACACCACGTTCCATCTGAATTGGTTTACTCATAATCGTTGCCGGTTCCAGTGATATTCTTCAGATTGTGACTTACCGCCCGATGCTCATCACAGCAATATTGGGGCAATAAATCCATTCAAATTTTTTTGAAAAATGTTAAAAATTATATCATCTTTCATCGATGAGTTGGAATCCCAAGATCTGACAGAATTTTTCTACCAGAACAGGTTGTACATCTTCAATGGTCACGCCGGTGACGAAGTCACTGAGTTGGATCATTTGCATACCTGCATAACCACATGGATTAATACGTAAAAACGGCTGCAAGTCCATTGCAATATTTAGTGCCAGACCATGGAAAGAGCACCCTTTGCGGATACGCAACCCAAGCGAACATATTTTGTTACCTGAGACATAAACTCCGGGAGCATCAGGGCGGGCATATGCTTCCACGCCAAAATGAGCCAGAGTTTCGATCACGGTATTCTCAATTGTAGTCACCAACTGGCGAACCCCAATTTTTGACCGTTTCAAATCAATCAAAACGTACATGACCTGCTGTCCGGGGCCATGATAGGTGACTTGACCACCCCTGTCCGATTGGATAACGGGAATATCACCTGCTGCAAGTACATGCTCGGTTTTACCAGCCTGACCTTGCGTAAACACTTTTTCATGTTGGACAAGCCAGATTTCATTAGGTGTTTCCGCAGTACGCTGCTCGGTGAACTGATGCATGGCATCAGAAACTGGCTCGTAAGGCTGAATACCTAACTGGCGTAAAATAACGGTGTTATGTTGCAATTGGAACTTCATCATTTGTTAACAAAAAGTGTCCGCCAGTATAACGCCCTAAGATGATTCCCACCAGTTTGAGAATGCTTCAATTCAATAATATTGTTAATTAGACGAATATATTTTTATTTTATATTATTATGGTTATATATTTTGATGATTTCCCTTTAATCTCTGTTTGAGTTACAGATGGTCAAAAAAAACCAATTCCTGATTGTTGGGCATCTTTGCAGCTTTCTGGTGCTTCTATACAGTTTCTCAATGTTGCTGCCTATTTTTGTGGCTCTATTTTATAAAGAAAAAAGTGTCTTTGCTTTTTTTGAAACATTTATCATAGGGTTAGTTGTTGGAGGCGGAGGCTGGTATTTAACTCGCAAAACTAAAGCACAGCCCAGTACGCAAGATGGATTTCTTATCATCGTGTTATTTTGGCTGCTGTTCTCGTTGCTCAGTGCGTTACCTTTTGTTCTCGACAAAAGTCTGAATATCAATCTGGTCGACGCAATATTTGAGGGAATATCAGGTATTACTACTACAGGGGCAACGGTACTGAATGATGTCTCCGCGTTGCCTAATTCCATTCTCTATTATCGTGCTCAGCTTAATTTTATCGGTGGATTGGGAGTGATCGTTCTTGCTGTTGCTGTCTTGCCATTATTGGGTATTGGTGGAGTCAAATTGTATCAATCAGAAATGCCCGGCCCTTTTAAAGAGGAGCGCTTAACCCCACGTCTTGCTGACAGTGCTAAAAGTCTGTGGGTTGTTTATCTTTTGCTGGGAGGCCTGTGTTCGGTCAGCTTCTGGGCCGCGGGCATGTCGTGGTTTGATGCCATCTGTCACGGAATTTCAACTGTTTCGTTAGGAGGGTTTTCAACCCGCAATGAAAGCCTTGGTTATTATGACAGTGCGGCCATTGAAATGGTGGGTGGTATTTTTTCGATACTGTCAGCCGTCAACTTTACCCTTTATTTTGTTGCTCTGACGCGCAGGAGCTTTAAACCGTTATTAAAGAATGCAGAATTGCAATTTTTCTTGCTGGTACTTGCAATAATAGTTGGCATTATCTGGTTGGAATTATACCGTTCAGGAATGTATAACGTGAAAGATGCCTTTGTTCACGGTTTTTTCATGGCCAGCTCTATGATGACTGATAACGGTTTGGCAACCTCTGACTATGCTCAGTGGCCCCCCCATACTATCCTGCTGCTGCTGGCGATCAGTTTTTTTGGTGGCTGTGTGGGTTCCACTTGTGGTGGCATCAAAGCGCTTCGCTTTATGATTTTGGCAAAACAGAGTTTCAGCGAAATTAATCAACTCATTCATCCGAATTCCATTTCAACGATTAAAATTGGTAAATCTGTGGTTCAGGATAGGGTGTTGCGCTCTGTCTGGGGCTTTTTCTTCCTTTATGTCTTTTTCAGTTGTTTCTTTATCTGGGCATTGAATTTACTTGGCTATGATTTGGTAACCTCATTTGCCACTGTCGCAGCTTGTATCAATAACATGGGGATAGGATATGGGACTACAGCACAAGGTTTTGGTAACCTTGATGCGGTAGCAAAATGGATGATGTGTGCGGCAATGTTATTGGGAAGGCTGGAGATCTATCCAATCCTGATCCTGTGTTCGAAAGCATTCTGGCGCTTTTAACCGAATAACAGATAGTTGAATATGATGTATCCATATTTGACTGTTCATCTATACCCGTCGTCTTTCAAGTTGCAGCTTTGTTGGCTGCGCTCACTCACCCCAGTCACATAGTTAGCTATGCTCCTGGGGGATTTATTCCCTTGCCGTCGCTGCATCTTGAAATCCATTGGGTATATATTAGTTACCTGAATTAATCATTAATAAAACGCTGACTAAAAATCAGCGTTAATCATAAGTATAATTACAGTACAACGCGCACCAGTTCCAATGCTCCTAATTCTTCATACAATATCTCAACCTGCTCAATATGAGTCGCGTTGATGGTAATAGAAACGGAGTGGTAATTGCCTTTGCTGCTTGGTTTCACGATTGGAGAGTAATCACCCGGCGCATGGCGCTGAACCACTTCAATAACTTGATCCACCAGCTCAGGTTGAGCTAAGCCCATTACTTTGTAAGTGAATGAGCAAGGGAACTCAAGCAGTTCGTTTAATTTTGTTTTCATGGGCGTTCCTCATGTATTTGCCACAGCTGAATGGTTAATTCACTGTGGCATGATAATTTTCTAACAATGTGTAACTAATATAAAGCTCAATGCTTGATTTTCAAGAAATTAACCAAACCAATGATGGAACATCAGTCTGATATAGTCGATCATGCGGCTGAAGAAGCCACCTTCTTTCACTTCTTGCATCACGACTAATGGACGTTGCTCAATTGTTTTGCCATCAAGCTGGAAGTTGATGGTGCCAACCACTTGATGTTTAGCAAGTGGCGCATGCAGTTCAGTATTGTTTAATACATAGCTGGCTTTCAGATCTTTCAAACGGCCACGAGGGATCGTCAGGTAAACATTTTTATCAACACCTAATTGGACTTTATCAGTATCACCAAACCAAATTGGTTCTGAGGCAAATTCTTTACCTACTTGCAGCGGTGAAACGGTTTCGAAGAAACGGAAACCCCAAGTCAGCAATTTTTTACTATCAGTCTCGCGGCCTTTAAAGGTTGGACTACCCATTACGGCAGAAATCAGGCGCATATTGCCTTCAGTCGCAGAGGAAACAAGGTTATACCCTGCGCCATTAGTGTGGCCTGTTTTAATTCCATCGACATTCAGGCTCTTATCCCATAACAAGCCATTACGGTTGGGCTGGTGAATGTTGTTATAAGTAAATTCTTTCTCTTTGTAGACGGCATATTCATCCGGCACATCGCGGATTAAAGCCTGACCAATCAGTGCCATATCACGGGCAGAACTGTGCTGACCGGCAGCATCCAAACCATGCACAGTTTGAAAGCGTGTGTTTTGCAGCCCCAGACTTTGTGCGTATTTGTTCATTAAACTAACGAATGCGTCCTGGCTGCCTGCTACGTAATCAGCCATTGCAACACAGGCATCATTGCCGGATTGCAGGTTGATACCACGGGAAAGCATAGCAACAGACACCTGATCACCGGGCTTTAAGAACATTAAGGAAGAGCCTTTAAATATCGGATTACCCGTTGCCCAAGCGTCCCTGCCGACAGTAACGATGTCATTCGGGCCGATTTTTCCTGATTTAATGGCTTGACCTATCACATAGCTGGTCATCATTTTGGTTAGACTGGCTGGATCACGACGAACATCTGCATTTTTTTCAGCTAATACCTTTCCTGAGTTGTAATCAATCAGAATATAGGCTTCTGAATCCAGTTCGGGAACACCGGGGATCATGGTTTTGAAATTATCATCCGTGTTGGCGAACGCAGAAACGCTGGCAGCCAGAGCGATGCCTAAGGTGGCACTTTTAATAAAGCGGGAGGTAACTATGTATTTCATGATTGATTAGATAACATCCGTGAGAAAAGGATTAATAATAAGCTATATAATAACAAATGGAAAAAAGGCTGACATTAAACAAAATTCAGTGAATAGCAAATCAGGGCACAATAATAAAAGAGGATTGATGCATCTGATCGGTTAATTGCTTTTGTAGCTCCAAAGCTTTTTGTCGGCTATTGAATGGTCCTAGTTGGACGCGATAAATATTGCCAAATTGAATAATGCGGCCTTGTACATTAAAGCGTTGACTCAACGATTGTTGCCACTCTTTGGCTTTTTGTTCAACGCTGACAGCACCTATCTGTACCATATAATTGCCCGTTAATACTGAACCCGGGGTACTTGGAGTTGATGTAGATGATGTACTTGAAGCAGGTAATGTTGCCGCAGGAGTTGAAGTAACGGGCTGCTCTACGGTATTTCCAGATAGATTTTGTCCGGTAGCCGGTTGCTCCACGATATCTTGTTCAGGGGGATTGCCTGTCGCGGATGGTTTATTTGATAGCTGAGAGCTAATAATGGGGCGGTCAGGCAAAGCATAACTCTGTTTGATGATTGTTGAGCCTTCTGTTCCCAAGCCAGATAGTGAGCTATCTGGAGCGACCTGAATACCATCCAGCTTTACTCTGCTTTGTGGCATTAAATTCAAGCGTTCTGCCGCTGAACGTGATAATTCAATGATCTTACCTGATTTATTGTAAGGGCCTCTATCATTGATCCTGACAATCATCATGCGTCCGTTGCTTAAATTAGTGATACGTACATAACTTGGAATAGGCAATGTTGGATGAGATGCCGTCAGCGAATAAGGGCTGGCTTGTTCACCAATAGCTGTCAGTTTGCCATTGGCTTCTTCCCCGAACCAACTGGCATAACCAGTTTGGGTAAAGTGAGCAAGATCTTGCACGATGCGATATGTTTGTCCATCCCGTTGATAATCCTGATTGGCGCTTGGATGATAAGGCTCATATTGAGGCTCAGCTCCCAAGACATCACGGGTTGGAACCGGGGGCAGAGAAGGTGCCCGATTATTGCCTGTTATTGTACAGCCTGATATCAGTACCGCTACGATGCTAAATATAAGCCATTGTTGACGCATGAAACTTTTTCCTCATAAACTTTTGGACAATAACTTACGATGCGTATGTATCGACATAATAATGCCAAACCCTGCCATTAGGACAATTAATGCAGAGCCTCCATAACTAATCAGCGGCAAGGGAACACCGACCACGGGCAGGATGCCGCTTACCATGCCGATATTTACGAAGACATAGACAAATAAAATCAGTATTAACCCTCCGACTATCACTTGGCCGAAAGTATTCTGTGCCTTAGCAGCAATAACCAGGCCACGCATAATGATCAGCATATAGAGTCCGAGCAAAACAAGAACACCTATCATCCCCAGTTCCTCAGATAGAACAGCGAAAATGAAGTCTGTATGTCTTTCAGGCAGGAATTCCAATTGTGATTGTGTGCCTTGCAGCCAACCTTTCCCAAATAATCCACCTGAACCAATAGCAATTTTAGACTGAATGATATGGTAACCTTTGCCTAATGGATCACTTTCGGGATCAAGCAGCATCATAACGCGGGCACGCTGATAGTCGTGCATCAGGAAGAACCACAGTATTGGAATGAAGCAGGCAAGCAGTAAAACAGCGATACCGATTAGCTTCCAATTCATTCCTGCCAGAAACAGAATGAATAACCCAGAGGCGGCAATCAGGATTGATGTCCCCAAATCGGGTTGTGCTGCTACCAGCAGAGTAGGAACAAAGATCAAAACCAATGCAATGCCCGTATTTTTCAATGAAGGAGGGCAGATATCTCGGTTCATAAAACGCGCGACCATCAAAGGAACGGCGATTTTAGCAATTTCTGACGGTTGGAAACGCACAATACCGAGATCTAACCAACGTTGTGCCCCTTTACTTATCTGACCGAAAACATCAACCAGAATGAGCAATATTACACACCCAATATAGAGATAAGGTGCCCAATTCTCGTACATACGCGGAGGGATTTGTGCCATAAAGAGCATGACTATGAGGCCTATGAGAACTTGCCCGACTTTACGTTCCATCATGTCGACATCCTGCCCACTGGCGCTCCACATAATAAAAAGGCTGTAGGCCAGTAATGCCAGGACAAATAGTAATAATGGAATATCTATATGTATGCGAGTCCAGAAAGGAACTTTGTTTTCAGAGTCTGTCATGGCTTTGCTCAATTAGCTTGTGTTCTGGTCGCCTGTTTTCTTGTTGCGGCAGAAGAGGTGGTATTTTTATCCCTGAGTAAAATATGATCCAGGATTTGACGCACAATAGTACCGACAGGTGGCCCAGAGCCGCCGTTTTCCAGAATGATAGAGATAGCAACTGTCGGGTTGTCATAGGGTGCAAAGGCTATCATCAGTTTATGGTCACGCAGGTGTTCAGCAAGTTTGTTTGCATTATAGGTTTCATAACTGAAAACTTGGGCAGTACCTGACTTAACTGCCGCTTTGTAAGGTGTGTCAGCAAAGAATCTGCGGGCAGTGCCATTCGGGGCATTGGCAACACCATACATGCCATCTTTGGCAATTTCCCAGTATCCAGAGTGAATATCTCCAATTGGTACACTGATCGGAGGTTGGTAAGGTTGCATTTCGCCATTTACGCGTGTGTTCATCAAGAAATGCGGTGTTTTGACCTCACCATCATTGATCAGCATCATCAGGGCTTTTACCATCTGCATAGGTGTCGCTGTCCAGTATCCCTGACCGATACCAACAGAAATGGTATCACCTTGATACCACGGTTTTTTATAGCGCTTGAGCTTCCATTCACGAGTTGGCATATTGCCTGGGCTTTCTTCTTTCAAATCAATGCCTGTAAATTGGCCATAACCGAATTTTGACATCCACTCGGACATCCTATCAATACCCATATCATAGGCAACCTGATAGAAAAAAGTATCCGCAGATTCGACAATTGATTTATGTACATTCAGTTTACCATGCCCCCAACGCTTCCAGTCGCGGTAACGTTTTTCTGATCCCGGTAGTTGCCACCAGCCGGGATCATTTATCGTCGTATTCTTTGTGATGACATCACTGCTAAGGGCTGCAACGGCAATAAAAGGTTTCACTGTGGACGCGGGCGGATAAGCCCCTTGTGTTGCCCGGTTAATCAACGGGCGGTTGGGATCGTTAAGCAGAGACTTATAGTCCTTGCTGGAAATACCATCGACAAATAGATTCGGATCATAGCTTGGGTTGGATACCATGGCTAAAATGTCCCCTGTACGGGGATCGGTAACAACAACACCCGCCCGACTGGTTGTCAATATCTCTTCAATATAGGTTTGTAGCTCTAAATCGATTGACAGGTAAATATCTTTACCGGCTTGTGGAGGTTGTTCATGCAACTGACGAATGACTCTGCCACGGTTGTTGACTTCCACTTCTTCATAACCCGGTCTGCCATGCAGCGTGGACTCATAATAACGCTCAATGCCCAGTTTCCCGATATCATGAGTAGCCGCGTAATCTGGCAAAAGATCTTCTTTGTCGAGCCGTTCTACATCTTTATCATTTATTTTGGCGACATAGCCGATGACATGGGTCAGGGCTGAACCATACGGATAATAACGCCGCTGGTATCCCTTGATTTCGAGTCCCGGAAAGCGATATTGGTTGACTGAAAACCGGGCAACTTGAACTTGAGTCAGAGGCGTTTTCAGAGGAATAGAGGTAAACCGACGTGCGCGTTGGCGCTCTTTTCTGAATGTTTCGATATCTTCATCAGTCAGCCCGATGACAGAACGCAATTCCTCTAATGTCTTATCAAGATCGGAAACTTTTTGAGGCACAATTTCCAATTGGTAAATAGTTCGGTTTGCTGCCAGTGGTATGCCATTGCGGTCATAAATAATACCCCGGCTTGGAGCGATGGGAACGAGCTTAATGCGGTTCCCATTTGATCGGGTTTGGTAATCTTCGTGGCGAGTAATCTGGAGGTTATAGAGATTGGCGACCAGTATCCCTATTAAAATAATCATACCAGTGAACGCCACGAGTGCGCGGCGTATAAACAGGGCTGATTCAGCCGAATGATCTCGAAAAGGGGTTCGTTTATTCTTCATCCCATTGCCAGAATTCACGGTGATAGATTACTCAATTTATTCCCGGTGATAAGGGTGGTTAGTTGTTATGCTCCAAGCTCGATAGAGGCTCTCTGCAACCAGAATCCGCACAAGAGGATGTGGCATGGTCAGAGGAGATAGTGACCAGCTTTGTTCCGCTGCTGCTTTACAGGCAGGAGCCAAACCTTCAGGGCCGCCAATCAGCAAGCTGACATTCCTGCCATCCAGCTTCCAGCGCTCAAGTTGTTGCGCCAATTGTGAGGTATCCCAACGAGAGCCGGGAATATCCAGTGTCACAATACGGTTGCCTTTACCGACAGCGGCCAGCATTTGTTCACCTTCTTTTTCCAGAATGCGTTTGATGTCAGCATTTTTGCCCCGTTTTCCCGCCGGAATTTCAATCAGTTCAAAAGGCATATCCTTAGGAAAACGGTTCAGATAATCTATAAAGCCGGTCTGAATCCAGTCCGGCATTTTTGTTCCTACAGCGACCAGTTGTAACTTCAAACTCAGCTCCAGAGTTTTTCCAATTCGTACATGCGACGGCTGTCTTCTTGCATAACATGCACTATGATCTCGCCAAGATCGACAACAATCCAGTCTGAAATGCCTTGCCCTTCAACACCCAGGGGCATGATCCCAGCTTGGCGGCAATCATCAACCAGATTGTCTGCCACAGACATCAGGTGGCGGCTCGATGTTCCGGTACAGATAACCATGCAGTCAGTAATACTGGATTTTCTACGAACGTCTATAGAAACAATATCCTGTGCTTTGGAATCTTCAAGTTTATCAACAACAAATTGTCGTAGTTCTGTGCCTTGCAAAAGGATCACCTTTATTTTGTAAAATTGGTTGAGTAACACAGCATAATAACATGCCAATATCTGTAAAAGTAAGCAACTTAGCGGCAAATCAACGCATGATTTTGTTATTGTATGTATAGCCCTTGTGAATCGATATAATTTTGTATCTCTGGAGGAAGCAGGTCATCACAGCTTAACCCTTGCTGGTGGCGTTGACGAATATCAGTTGCCGAGATGTTTAATAATGGAGTAGCAGCCAAGTAAATATAACCATTTGGTTTTTGGCTCAATGGAGATGGAGTTTCAATTTGATGCCTTTCAAGCCATTTTTGCATGTCTGCGGCTGAAAGCTGGCGTTGATAACCCGGACGGGAACAGACCAGTAAATGACAGATATCGAGCAGCTCTTCCCATTTATACCATGTATGGATAGCTTGTAATGAATCCTGTCCAATGATGAATGCCAATGGGCGTTGTTCACCGACTTCCTGACGAAAGGATTTCAATGTTTCTATCGTATAAGAGGGGGTTTGACGCTCCAGTTCGCGGGCATCTACAGTAAAAAGAGGATTGTCTTGCACAGCCAAACGAACCATTTCCAGCCGTTGCTGTGGTGTCGCCTCTGGCTGAGGACGATGTGGCGGAACATGATTAGGCAATAAAATAACCTGTTTGAGTCCGACTTGTTTTGCCAATGCCTTTACAGGACGTAAATGACCATAATGGATGGGATCGAATGTACCGCCAAATAGAGCTTGAATAACAGGGGAATCCGTATGGGGTATTGAATGAGTCTTTTTAAAAACAGCGTGCTGATGCCCGATGTCTTGTGAATCAATATTTTGTAAATCAATAAGTTGCGAATCAATAGAATCAAGCATTCAAAAAGCTCTCTGGTAATGGTTTTCCGCATAACAGCATGGAAAGTGTTTCCAGGTCAGCCCAAATGGATTGGCTATAATCCTTTTTGACGCGCAGTTCCATCTGGGTCAACAAATGTATGGCAGATTGCAGATCTTGTTGCGATAGACGCTGTAATGCGGCTGTCAGTAATGGCCGACGGTTTTGCCACACTTTGTGCTGATCAAGCAATGTTCTCAGGGGGACGGTTCTGCTTTGACGTTTAATTACCAGCAGCAACATTAGTTCCCGCTGTATAGTACGGATCAGAATGACACTCTCTGTATCTTCCTGTCGCAGTTGTTTCAGTATATGCCATGCCCGTTTGATTTTGCTTGCCAATAAGGCATCGACCCAATGATAGGGTGAAAAATGGGCCGCATCATTGACTGTCTCTTCAACGCGATGCAGGGTCAGCCGATTATCGGGGTAGAGTAGGGAAAGACGTTCCAGTGCTTGAGCCAGCGCTAATAAATTTCCTTCATAGCAATAGCACAATAGTTGGTTGGCTTCCTCCTCCAGTGCCAGCCCCATGCTTTTGGCTCGTTGTGATACCCATTGAGGCAGACGATTTTGTTCTGGTGTCAGGCAACTGATGTATACACCATTTTGCCCGATAGACTTAAACCACGGGCTATTTTCCTGTGCTTTGGTGAGTTTATGCCCACATAGTATCAGCAGGATATCTGTATGCAGCAATTCCGTAAGCTTGGTCAGCCGTTCTGCCATTGTGGCATTAGGGCCATTTTCCGGAAGCAGCAGAGTAAGAGACTGACGGCTGGCAAATAAGCTGAGTGACTGACATAAGCTGAAGATTTCATCCCAATCGGTATGGTTATCCAATGAGAAAGTAAAATGTTCCATAAAACCATGCTGTTCAGCCACTCTGCGGATGCTGTCCTGACTTTCCTGCAATAGCAACGGTTCGTTACCCCATAGCAGATAGCTATTTCGCAGCCCTTCATTGAGCTGCGAAAGGAGTTGTTCAGGATACAGTCGGATCATGGCTTCTGTGTAGCCGCCATTTTCTGTTTTTCTTTGGCTTTCAGGAGTTCTGCACTATGAACGGTCAACAATTGACGCATAAGCTGATGGGCTGCTTGTTCGCGCATTTCCTGCTGAACCAGTTCATTTTCAGCATCTTTTGCTAGTGCTTCCAAAGGGTTATCAAAGAAAGAGCGGTCAACCCTCGCCTGTAATGGATAGATGCTGCCATCCGGCATCAGAATTTGAGCATCAACATTCAGCACTAACAAACGTTCAGCTGATTTACCATCCTGAAAGATTGAAACAGTCTCTTTATTTTCATTAGAGCTTAAAAGTTTCAAGATAGGTATTGAAGCATCTCCATAGTCAATGATTTTGACATCATTCAAACGAAGTTGCTGGCGCACTGCCCGTGCCAGAGGCCCGTATGGATCACTGGTACTTAACTGTAATGTTTGAAGCTTTTTTGGCACTTGTGTTGTACCACGAAGGTGGAAACCGCAGCCAGCGGTGACCAGCACCGCCAACCCGAGCAACAACGTAAGAATACGAAGCCGCAGATTATTTTCCACCACGCTTTTTACTAAATTTTTTAGCACAAACATGGTCTCCTGTTATCAACCAACGACCAGATTCAGTAACTTACCTGGAACATAAATGACTTTACGAATGCTGACACCTTCAAGATATTTCGTCACGCTATATTCCTGTGTCGCCATTTCTTGAACGAACTCTTTTGTTGCATCTGCTGGTACAGTAATACGACCACGAACTTTACCGTTAATCTGGATGATTACCAGTTTAATATTGTCTACCATGGCTTGTTCATCTGATTGTGGCCATTGTGCAATATCAATATCGTTTTCGTTACCCAGCGCTTTCCACATGACGAAACAAGCGTGTGGAGTGATTGGTGAAAGCATGCGTACAACGGCGGTCAATGCTTCTTGCATTAGCGCCCGATCTTGCTCAGTTTCCTGTGGTGCACGAGTCAATTTGTTCATCAATTCCATGATAGCGGCAACGGCAGTATTGAATGCCTGGCGGCGACCAATGTCATCGGTAACTTTTGCAATAGTTTTGTGCAGATCACGGCGCAGATCTTTCTGCTCAGTGGTCAGGTTGCTGGCATCCAGAGGCTGGGTTGACCCTTTGTTGCTGTGCTCGTGAACCAGACGCCAAACGCGCTTCAGGAAGCGGTTAGCCCCTTCTACGCCAGATTCTTGCCATTCCAGAGTTAATTCTGGTGGAGCAGCAAACATCATGAACAGACGAACGGTGTCAGCACCGTATTTATCAACCATAACCTGCGGGTCGATACCGTTATTTTTGGACTTCGACATTTTACTCATGCCGGTGTAAACCAGTTCATGGCCTTCTTTATCTGTCGCTTTTACGATACGGCTTTTCTCATCACGCTCAACAATGGTGTCAGCTGGGGATACCCAGACTTTTTCTCCGCTGTTACCTGTGTAGTAGAAGGCATCAGCCAGAACCATACCTTGACACAGCAGGTGTTTGGCCGGTTCATCGGAATTGACCATGCCGGAATCGCGCATCAGCTTGTGGAAGAAACGGAAATACATCAGATGCATGATGGCGTGTTCAATGCCGCCGATGTATTGATCTACTGGCAGCCAGTAGTTAGCCGCAGCCGGATCCAGCATACCTTTATCATAATCTGGGCAGGTATAGCGTGCGTAATACCATGAAGATTCCATAAAGGTATCAAAGGTATCCGTTTCACGCAGTGCAGGTTGACCATTGATGGTTGTTTTTGCCCATTCTGGATCGGCTTTGATTGGGCTGGTGATACCATTCATCACAACATCTTCTGGCAGGATCACCGGCAGTTGATCTTCTGGGACAGGAACAACAGTGCCATCTTCCAGTGTCGCCATCGGAATTGGTGCACCCCAGTAACGTTGGCGAGAAACACCCCAGTCACGCAGGCGATAATTGATTTTGCGTTGGCCAACACCCATCAAAACCAGTTTGTCCGCGATGGCATTGAAGCCGTCTTCGTTGCTCAAGCCGCTGAATTCTAAAGAATTAACCAAGGCATTCTTGTCTGTCGCTGCTGCATCCTGAATATTTGGCTCATTGCCTTCATTGTCCAGAATAACGGCTTTCATTGGCAGATTATATTTGGTAGCAAATTCCCAGTCGCGCTGATCATGGGCGGGAACCGCCATAACAGCGCCGGTTCCGTATTCCATCAGAACAAAGTTAGCAACCCAGATAGCGATTTTTTCGTTGGTCAATGGATGGATGGCAAACATGCCGGTTGACATGCCTTTTTTCTCCATTGTTGCCATATCAGCTTCAGCAACTTTGGTATTGCGGCACTCATCGATGAACTCAGTCAGTTTTGGGTTATTTTCAGAGGCTTGTTTAGCCAGAGGATGGCCCGCAGCGACAGCAACATAGGTCGCCCCCATAAAGGTATCTGGACGGGTAGTGTAAACAGTGAGTTTTTCCTGACTGTCAGCAACATCAAACGTGATTTCAACACCTTCAGAGCGCCCAATCCAGTTACGCTGCATGATTTTAACTTGCTCAGGCCAATCTTCCAGCTTATCCAGATCGTTCAGCAGCTCCTCTGCGTAGGCAGTGATCTTGATGAACCACTGTGGGATCTCTTTACGCTCAACCTGACTATCACAACGCCAGCAGCAGCCGTCAATCACCTGCTCATTTGCCAGAACAGTCATATCATGCGGGCACCAGTTAACGGCGGAAGTTTTCTTGTACACTAAGCCTTTTTCGTACAGCTTGGTGAAGAACCACTGTTCCCAGCGATAATATTCTGGCGTACAAGTTGTGACTTCACGATCCCAGTCATAACCAAAACCCAGCATTTTCAGCTGGTTTTTCATGTAATCAATGTTGGAATAAGTCCATGGAGCCGGAGCGGTATTATTCTTGATCGCAGCCCCTTCTGCCGGCAGGCCGAATGCATCCCAACCGATAGGTTGTAGCACGTTTTTGCCCAGCATGCGCTGATAGCGGGAAATCACATCACCAATGGTGTAATTACGAACATGGCCCATGTGTAGTCGGCCAGAAGGATAAGGTAGCATGGACAGGCAATAGTATTTTTCTTTGTTATTGTCTTCTGTCACTTTGAATGTTTGCTTCTCTTGCCAATGAAGCTGGACTTGTTGCTCTATGTCTTCTGGACGATATTGTTCTTGCATGGCACCGATAATCCTGTGGTGAGTATATAAAGCTACACTTTAGAGTGTATGGTTTGTTTATGAAATCTGAGATTCCATAGCATAGCTGATAAGGGATAGATGCAACAACTCTTGTTAAAGGAGGAATGCTGAAAATGACTTATTTTTGAGGGGAAATTTAAAATCGGCGGTAGCTGTTGCCATCCGCCGACAGGAAAAGATCAGTGCAAAATTTTCGCCAGAAAATCACGGGCGCGTTCTGATTTAGGGTTAGCGAAGAAATCTTCTTTCTTGCTGTCTTCGACAATTTTGCCTTCATCCATGAAAATAACACGGTGTGCCACTTTTTTGGCAAATCCCATTTCATGGGTTACGACCATCATGGTCATGCCTTCATTTGCCAGCTCAACCATGACATCCAGCACTTCATTGATCATTTCAGGATCGAGTGCTGAAGTCGGCTCATCAAACAACATGGCAATCGGATCCATGCAGAGTGCCCGGGCGATAGCAACCCGCTGTTGTTGACCACCGGAAAGTTGGGCCGGGAACTTATTGGCATGGCTACATAATCCAACGCGATCCAACAATTTTAAGGCTTTTTCGGTAGCCGCTTTCTTATCGCGTTTTAACACCTTAACCTGAGCCAATGTCAGGTTTTCAATGATGGATAAGTGAGGGAATAGTTCAAAGTGTTGAAATACCATACCCACTTTAGAACGTAATTGGGCTAAGTTGGTTTTAGTGTCATTGACTTTCGTGCTGTTTACCAGAATTTCACCTTGCTGGACAGGTTCAAGGCCATTGATCGTTTTTATTAATGTGGATTTGCCAGAGCCAGAAGGCCCACAGACTACGACTACTTCGCCTTTTTTGACTTCAGTCGAGCAGTCAGTAAGAACCTGAAATTGGCCATACCATTTGGATACATTTTTCAGGGAAATCATCACACAGTCCTTTTCTTCAAATAGTTAACCAGCATGGAAGCGGCAAAACTAAACACAAAATAAACAATGCCGGCAAACAGAACCATTTCAACCTGAGTACCGTCTCGTTCACCAATATTCGTTGCTGTACGGAAAAAATCCGCCAGACTCAGCACATATACTAAAGAAGTATCTTGAAATAATACAATGCCTTGCGTTAATAGTAATGGGGTCATCGCTCGGAATGCTTGCGGCAGAATAACCAGACGCATGTTTTGCAGATGCGTCATCCCCAGTGCCAGCGCCGCAGAAGATTGCCCACAGGAAATGCTCTGAATACCCGCCCGAATAATCTCTGAATAATAAGCAGCTTCAAAGAGCGAGAAAGCTACCATTGCAGAAATCAAACGAATATCGTTTTTCGGCGATATGCCCAGAACATCTTGTAATAAGTTAGGCACAATCAGATAAAACCATAACAGTACCATCACCAACGGAATTGAACGGAAAAGGTTAACATACAGGGCAGCAAACCAACTCAGAGCTTTGATGGATGAGAGACGCATCATCGCCAGAATAGTTCCCCATAGAATGCCAACGATAACCGCAATTCCGGTGATTTTAAGTGTGATCACCAACCCATTGAGGAGAAAGGGCAGGCTGGGAATAATCGAACTCCAGTCAAACTGATACATTTTTTATCGTCCCCCCCCCCATATTGCCCGGTAAACGCACTTTTTTCTCAAGTATACTCATGAGCAGCATGATAACGAGGTTGATACCTACGTAAGCCAGTGTGATCGCTGTAAATGACTCATAGGCATGAGCGGAATAGTCCAGTAACTTACCAGCCTGAGCTGCCATATCAACTAACCCGATTGTAGAAGCAATGGCAGAGTTTTTTACCAGATTGAGCATTTCCGAAGTCATTGGAGGAATTATCACTCGATAGGCGTTTGGCAACAGAACATAACGGTAGGTTTGTGGCAAGGTCAAACCCACTGCCAGTCCTGCGGCCCGCTGACCTCTTGGGAGAGACTGAATTGCGGCTCGAACCTGCTCACATACACGAGCGGCCGTAAATAATCCCAGACAAATGACAGAAGAAATAAAAAATTGAATATTGGGATCTAATTCCATTTTGAACCAATTACTCAAATTTTGGGGCAGAAATTCGGGTACTACCAGATACCACGTAAAAAACTGGACAATAAGAGGGACGTTGCGAAATAACTCAACATAACAGGTTCCAATCCCGGAAAGGAATTTATTCGGGACGGTGCGGAGGATACCAAATAGTGATCCGACAATAAATGCAATGATCCAAGCACAGATAGAAAGAGTAAGCGTTACCTGCAATCCAGAAATAAGCCACCCCAGATAGGTGGTATTACCAAAAGGGGCAGCTTGTAAGAAGATGCCCCAATTCCAATCAACAGACATAATCGTGCTCCCTGAAGTGGGGTTGGCTGTAATGCCTAAAAACGATCTATTCGTTGTAATTTATGGAGTCAAAAAATGAGCTAAAAAATGAGGTAGGGAACGACTACCTCATACCCGTCGCGCCAATAAAATCGGGATCTCTCAGTTAGTTCGTTAATTCAACGCCTTATCATTTGGAGACTTAAACAACGCCTTCATTTCATCAGATATGGAGAAGTTCATGTTCAGATTTTTGGGTGGAATCGGTTCTTTGAACCAACGATTAAACATTTTTTCTGCTTCACCGGAGGTTTGTGCTTTCGCAATGACATCATCTATCAGCTTTTTAAATTGAGGATCATTTTTACGCAGCATACAACCATAGGCTTCTTCTGATTGTGGTTTGCCGACAATGATCCACTGATCTGGTTTTTTCGCTTTTGCACGTTCACCCGCGAGTAGCGCATCATCCATCATAAACGCAACAGCACGGCCTGATTCTAGTGTACGGAATGAATCACCATGATCTTTTGCACTGATGATGCGCATTTTCATCTGCTTTTCATCATTGAGTTTATTCAACAGAATTTCAGAAGTGGTGCCAGAAGTTACAACGACATTTTTTCCGGCCAGATCGTCAAACCCTTTAACATCTAGATCTTTGTTGGTCAACAGGCGAGTACCAACGGAAAAAATTGTATTGGAGAATGCCGCTTGTTTTTGTCTTTCAAGGTTATTAGTAGTAGAACCGCATTCAAAATCAAATATACCGTTTTGCAGCAGAGGGATGCGATTCTGGGAAGTAATGGGGATCAGTTTGACTTGCAGGTTAGGCATATCCAGTTTTTTCTTCACGGCATCGACAATCAAGTTGGAATAATCTTGAGAGTAACCAACGACATTTTGCTGATTATCGTAGTAAGAAAATGGAATGGAAGATTCTCTGTGCCCAACAACGATAATGCCATTATCTTTAATTTTTTTCAGTGTTCCAGTTAACGCCTCAGCATGGGTAGCACCTACCGCGCTAAGCAACATTATAGTTAACATCAACTTACGCATATACAACTCCTTTATAATTTAATGATTTTTTACAAAATCGGGTTTTCTTACAGATAGTTGTGTTTCTACGTTTATGCATAAAACTATTTAGCAGGAACGTTTTAGTAGGAACGTTGTTCTAAATTGTTTTGTTTATATACTGTAAAAAAGTAATTCATAATGTTGTTTTTTTGAAACTGTAATGTTTCAGTTTCGCGACCTACCTCGCACTATAAATAAACAATTTAACTTATGCATAGTAAAAATCGAATAATATTGAATCTTGTTCACATTTTGTTCCATTTGGTTTCTTCTTTTAATTTTGTTTGTTTTTGTGATTTTATATCCCGTTATTTTTATTTTTCACGGAATTTAAATGTAATAATTTAGAGGGGGATTTGTTGGAATTATCTGTGGTTTTTTTGCTTGAATTACATAAAAAGCATATAAAATCAGGGTATTAATAATATACTCTGATTTCTTTTAGAGATATTCGCTAAGGTCAATAGAGAAAATTAAGTTTTGCGGCGTTTTTTTATAAAAGCAAAGACGAGAAACAATACCGTAGTTCCCCATACTGGCCCATTACCAATACGGAAATAAGGCGTTACGCCTGTGGCGGGAATGACTTTGGCTTCCAGCACCTGCCGGGTAAATTGTGGAATTTCAGCCTGAATGGAGCCATCAGGATTGACTACCGCTGTAACACCGTTATTCGTTCCTCTTAGCAGGGGGCGACCTAGTTCAAGAGAGCGCATTCTGGCCATTTGGAAGTGTTGCCAAGGGCCAATGGAACGTCCGAACCAGGCGTCATTAGAAACAGTCAGTAAAAATTCTGTGTCAGATTTGAAGTTATCACGCACTTGTTCACCCAAAATAATTTCATAGCAAATAGCCGCAGTAATATTATGTCCGGCAACAGAAAGCTGGGGTTGAATATAATTACCACGGCTAAAGGAGGACATCGGCAAATTGAATAAAGGGGCTAATGGACGCAATATTGATTCCAGCGGAACAAACTCGCCAAACGGTACAAGATGATGTTTGTCGTAACGGGTAGAGGCTGGATATTGGTAAGGAGTTTTATCTCCTAATACAATAATACTGTTATAGAATTTATAACCTTCCAGAGTTGCTCGGGCATCAACAACACCAGTAATCAGACTGGTATTGTGCTGTCTCAGTAAGGTATCCAATTTGATGAGGAAATCTTTCTGGTTGTATTCGTAATCAGGAATCGCTGATTCCGGCCAGATGATGATAGGTGCCTTGCCAAGAAAAGGTCGACTATTATCTAGATAAGTATCTAGCGTTTTTTCAAGTACAGCGGGGTCCCATTTTATTTCCTGGGGAATATTGCCTTGAATCAGAGCGATATCGGTGGCTTTTTCCGGCTGTAGGGTATACCACTGATAGTCTCTCATTGGCCATGCTAACAGCAATAGGATAGTGGCAATGATGGCTGATGATAGCTTTTTGTAAACGGCAGCAAAAACCAGCAGCCCACTTATCATCATAAGTATGAAAGTAATGCCTTCCACACCCAGAATAGGGGCAACAGCTTTCATTGGACCGTCAATCTGGCTGTATCCGAACTGTAACCACGGAAATCCAGTTAATACCCAACCACGTAAGAATTCTGTTAACTGCCATATTGCCGGGCTGGCAATAATAAGCCTGATGCCGCTGGAAGCCGGAAAAAACCGATTCAGAATACCTGCGAATAAGGCGGGATAAAGGGCAAGATAAACAGATAACAGGATCACCAAAAAGATATTAATGGCTGTCGGCATTCCACCAAAGTTGGCGATGCTGACATAAACCCAGTTTGCTCCACTGCCAAATAAACCAAGCCCCCAGCATAAGCCAATAAAGAAAGCCTGACGGGTGGTTCTGTTTAAGGTAAGGATTTGCAGACCAAAAAGAGAAATAAGTGCAGCAGGCCAGAAATCAAAAGGTGAAAAAGCCAGCGTTCCACTGGCTCCGAATAAAAGTGCCAGCAAAACACGTAGCCGCTGGTAACTCAGTAATGAGACTTTGTTCATCTAGATCCTATTATTGTTTGTCAATGCCAGGAACTTCAGCATCATCCGGTATTTTTACATGAACCTGAATGATTTTACGGCTATCAGACATTGCTACTTTGAAAAGATAGCCATTGATGGTGATGGATTCTCCACGGGAAGGCAGATGACCAAATGCCTGCATAACTAACCCTCCAATAGTATCAACCTCTTCATCGCTGAAATTGGTTGCGAAAACGTCGTTGAAATCCTCAATTTGAGTTAATGCTCGCACTGAATAGGAATGGCGGTTGAGAGCACGAATATCGTTATCATCATCATCATCGTATTCGTCTTCTATTTCACCCACAATCAGTTCAAGGATATCCTCTATTGTGACCAAGCCGGAAACACCGCCAAATTCATCAATCACAATCGCCATATGATAGCGTTGAGAACGGAATTCTTTTAGTAGACGGTCAACACGTTTACTCTCTGGCACTACAACAGCTTGACGAAGTACTTTATCAATGCTGAAAGGTTCTGCATTCGTACGCATAAACGGCAGCAGATCTTTCGCCATTAATATACCTTCGATGTGATCTTTATCTTCACTGATCACAGGAAAGCGTGAGTGTGCCGAATCAATAATAACATCCAGACATTCGTCCAGAGATTGATTGCTTTTTAAGGTAACGATCTGTGAGCGTGGGATCATAATGTCACGCACGCGTTGGTCAGCAATATCCATTACTCCTTCGAGCATTTCTCGGGTGTCAGGATCGATCAGGTCGTTCTGTTCAGAATCACGGATCAGCTCAACCAAATCATCACGGTTTTTCGGTTCGCCGTGAAAAAGCTGATTAAGAAGCGCAAAGAAGCCTTTCTTAGGGCCAGGGCTATCGTTACTTGAAGGATGGTCGTCGCTCATGGCGTTTTAATGAAAATTCCCATTAATAAAATCGTAGATTGTAATATTTAACATAAAAATGCTGTCAATGGTTATTCTTTTTCCGTCAGATAAGGATCAGGATAACCCATTATTTTTAGAATTTCTGTTTCCAGAGACTCCATTTCCTGAGCTTCATTATCTTCGATATGATCATATCCCAGAAGATGGAGGCTGCCGTGAACGACCATATGTGCCCAGTGTTCTTCGACAGTTTTTTGTTGCTCTTCTGCCTCTTTTTCAACAACCTGCCGGCAGATAATTAAATCACCCAGTAACGGTAATTCAATTTCAGGTGGTGCTTCAAATGGGAAGGATAACACATTGGTTGGTTTATCTTTCCCACGATAAGTGAGGTTTAGATCGTGGCTTTCTGCCTCATCAACCAAACGGATTGTGACTTCACTTTCCGTCTGAAATTGTGGCAAAACACCTTCCAGCCAGCGCTGGAACAGGGCTTCTTCTGGAAGCCCTTCTGGATTTTCACATGCAATTTGCAAATCTAATATGACTGAACTCATTGTGCTTCCCGTCTGCGCTTTTCATTTAGCGCTTGTTTGCGCTTCTGCTCTGTTGCTTCCCATGCTTCATAAGCGATAACAACTTTTGCAACCACTGGATGGCGGACAACATCTTCGCTATGCAAGAAGTTAAAGCTCAGTTCATCAACATCAGACAAAACTTCTACTGCGTGGCTTAAGCCTGATTTTTGCCCCCTTGGCAAGTCAATCTGAGTTACGTCTCCCGTAATGACAGCTTTAGAATTAAAGCCAATACGTGTCAGGAACATTTTCATCTGTTCGATGGTGGTATTCTGGCTTTCGTCGAGAATAATAAAGGCATCATTCAGGGTGCGTCCACGCATATAAGCCAGTGGAGCTACTTCAATAACATTTCTTTCGATCAGTTTCTCAACTTTTTCAAATCCCAGCATTTCGAACAGCGCATCATAAAGCGGGCGTAGATAAGGATCGACTTTCTGGCTCAGATCGCCCGGCAAGAAACCCAATTTTTCACCGGCTTCAACCGCAGGCCGTGTCAGCAAAATACGACGGATTTCCTGACGTTCCAGTGCATCAACCGCAGCAGCAACGGCCAGATAGGTTTTCCCTGTTCCCGCAGGCCCGACTCCGAACGTAATATCATGAGTCAGGATGTTGGAAATATACTGCGCCTGATTGGGAGTACGGGGTTTAATAACCCCCCGTTTGGTTTTGATATTCACGGCCTTGCCATATTCAGATACGCTTTCTGCTACTTGCTCCAGTATGCGGCTTTCGGTGATAGCCAAATGAACCTGCTCAGGCTCAAGATCAGGTATCACGCCACGCACAGGAGCGGTTTCGACGTAAAGGTGACGCAGAATTTCGGTTGCCGCACTAATGCACAAAGGCTTACCTACCAGTTTGAAGCGATTGTCACGACGGTTAATTCCGATGCTCAAACGACGCTCAATTTGTTTCAGGTTATCATCAAGCGGTCCGCACAGACTCATCAAACGTTGATTGTCTAAGGGGTCCAGAAAGATTTCTTGTGTTGTTGTTTGTGGGTTTATTTGTGTCACTGATTATCTCTATATTAGGGACTATTAAGGCTGGTAAAGGCCGACGCCGAGTTCATCTTCCTTACGAGTACGGGCAATGACTGATTCAGGGGATTCGTGAACACGTAGATCCATTTCATCTTCAGTTCGAATGACTTGACCACGCAGAGAGTTGGCGTATACATCAACAATTTCGACATCAACGAATTTGCCAATCATGTCAGGTGTACCTTCAAAATTAACCACACGGTTATTTTCAGTACGACCAGAAAGTTCCATGATATTTTTACGGGATGGCCCTTCAACCAGAATACGCTGTGTGCTGCCGTGCATTGCGCGGCTGAAGCTCATGGCTTGTTGATTAATACGTTGTTGTAACAAGTATAGGCGCTGTTTTTTCTCTTCTTCACTTACATCATCCGGCAAATCAGCGGCAGGTGTTCCCGGACGTGCTGAGTAGACAAAGCTAAAACTCATGTCGAAATTAACGTCAGCAATCAGCTTCATCGTTTTTTCGAAATCATCCTGTGTTTCTCCCGGGAAACCGATGATGAAGTCAGAACTGATGAGAATATCAGGACGAGCCTTGCGCAGACGGCGAATGATTCCTTTGTATTCCAGCGCAGTATGGGCACGCTTCATCAACGTCAGAATGCGGTCAGAACCACTCTGGACAGGTAAATGCAGGTAACTTACCAATTCCGGTGTATCTTCATAAACAGAGATGATATCGTCAGTAAACTCAATCGGATGGCTGGTGGTGAAACGGACACGGTCGATACCATCAATGGCTGCAACCAAACGCAGCAGTTCTGCAAATGTGCAGATATCACCATCAAACGTCGCGCCTCGGTAGGCATTTACGTTTTGACCGAGCAAGTTAACTTCACGTACTCCTTGTGCCGCAAGCTGGGCAATTTCAAACAGGATATCATCAGAAGGACGGCTGACTTCTTCCCCGCGCGTGTAAGGAACAACGCAGAATGTGCAGTATTTATTGCAGCCTTCCATGATGGAGACGAATGCGCTCGGGCCTTCAGCACGAGGTTCCGGCAGACGGTCAAATTTTTCGATTTCCGGGAAGCTGATATCAACAACGGGGCTGCGAGTGCCTTTAACATGATTAATCATTTCAGGCAGACGGTGCAGGGTTTGCGGCCCAAAGATAATATCGACGCTAGGTGCGCGCTGACGAATAAAATCCCCTTCCTGAGAGGCTACGCAGCCACCAACACCTATAATGACTTCAGGATTTTTGTCTTTCAGACCTTTCCAGCGACCAAGCTGGTGAAAGACTTTTTCCTGCGCCTTTTCACGGATTGAACAAGTATTCAGGAGTAAGATATCTGCTTCTTCGGCGACATTGGTTAACTGATAACCGTGAGTGGTTTCCAGTAGGTCGGCCATCTTGGATGAATCGTATTCGTTCATCTGACAGCCCCAGGTTTTAATATACAGTTTTTTTATCGTCGACATTTTATGTTCCGGTGTTTCCAGTGGAATGATGCTTCAACACTGAAAAGCGCAATGTATTGCACATAGTGTATTTATTGCACACAGTGTATTTAGCATAATTTTGTTGGCTATTGTAGTCATTTGAGATACCAGTGACCAGACTGTAACACTGGATATTCACAGCCAGAAAGGGAAAATTCCGGTACACTGCTTTAATCAATAAGTTAATAACGTGATGAATATGAATAATCCACAACAAAAATTCGATATCGTTGTCGTGGGGGCGGGCATGATTGGTGCCGCAACTGCATTGGGATTAGCGCAGGAAGGGTGGCGAGTTGCATTATTGGAACATCAGCCACCGGAACCTTATATTGCTGGCAGTGAGCCTGATATTCGTGTATCTGCAATTAGCTGTACTTCCGTGGATTTATTGAAGCAAGTGGGGGCATGGGAAAATGTATTGAACATTCGCAGTGCTCTTTATCGGAAGCTGGAAACGTGGGAACAAAATGATTCCAATGTTATTTTTGAGGCTAAGAACCTGGGGTTGCCAGAATTGGGTCACATGGTGGAAAACCGGATCTTGCAATTGGCATTGTGGCAGGAGTTTGAGCGTTATCCAAACCTGACATTGTTTTGTCCCACCACCCTGAAATCGATGCAGCGCCAGCATGAAACTAAATCATGGCTGGTGGCATTGGCGGATGGAACGGAAATTGGTACTCGTCTGATTATTGGTGCCGATGGTGCCCGTTCTCAGGTTCGTCAATTCGCAGGCATTGGCAGCAGGGGATGGCAATATCGTCAGTCATGTATGCTGATAACTGTCAAAACTGCGCAACCTCAACAAGATATAACATGGCAGCAGTTTTTTCCTTCTGGTCCCAGAGCTTTTTTGCCATTGTTTGATCAATGGGCTTCATTGGTTTGGTACGATTCTCCATCGCGTATTCGCCAATTGCAATCAATGACAATGGCACAGCTTGAGCTAGAAATTTTTCAGGCATTTCCCAGCCGTTTGGGTAAAGTCATACCAATTGCAGCAGGTTCATTTCCTCTGTCCCGTCATCATGCCAGCCATTATGTTCAAGAAGGATTGGTCTTATTGGGTGATGCGGCTCATACCATTAATCCACTAGCAGGGCAGGGAGTGAATTTGGGATATCGGGACGTTGATGTTTTGCTTAAGGAACTGACTAAGGCTAAGGAATTGCTGGAAGAGTGGGATTCATTGGCAGTTTTGATGCGTTATCAACGCCGCAGGATGCCGGATAATTTGGTGATGCAAGCGGGAATGGATCTCTTTCATACTACATTCAGCAGTGATCTACCAGGATTGAAAACAGTGCGTAATTTAGTATTGATGGCGGCTCAGCGTTCAGGTTCAATAAAAAATTACGCACTGAAATATGCATTGGGATTGTGATTGATATTTCCTCCCGGTCGGAAAGACGCCAAAGTTAATAATCGGAGCCATGATGTGCAAGCTCATCCACGTTGCATTTGGGGGTTTTTAAAACAGGGAAAAGCTTCGATAAAAGTTTACCTTGTGTTTGACAGGAAACTTGAAATTAGCGACAGAAACAACGATAAAAAAGATAGATGATTGAGCAGAGATCTTTTATGGCTGGGGTACCTGGATTCGAACCAGGGCATGCCAGGATCAAAACCTGGTGCCTTACCGCTTGGCGATACCCCATCTGAGTGTCATCACTACAATCTTTATTATGCTTAGATTTTTAACCCAGTAACATATTTTTTAAATCAACTGTTTCACTTAAGAATGGCTGGGGTACCTGGATTCGAACCAGGGTATGCCAGGATCAAAACCTGGTGCCTTACCGCTTGGCGATACCCCACCTGAAACAACATACTAAAACTTAAAACGTTACGAATGGTAAATTCTAAATACAACCCGATAAAGAGAATGGTGCGGGAGGCGAGACTTGAACTCGCACACCTTGCGGCGCCAGAACCTAAATCTGGTGCGTCTACCAATTTCGCCACTCCCGCAAAGATGGTGGCTACGACGGGAATCGAACCTGTGACCCCAGCATTATGAGTGCTGTGCTCTAACCAGCTGAGCTACGTAGCCATCTTTTTTTTTGCTTTGCCTTCATCGGCTGTGCGGGGCGCATTATGCGTATATCAGACAGATGCGTCAACTGCTTTTTTAAAGAAATATGCACTAAATCGTTTGTTTGTTTGTCTTGCAATCACTTTGCCGACAAAGCCGACAGAATTGGTTGAAATTATTCTCCAAGTAGATGTTGCAACAGTACACCATTAAGCATGGCGCGTTTCGTGAGTGCGAATGCTCCAATTGCAGAGCAGTGATTTAGCCAGTCATTCACTTTGATATGTGGCATATAACGGATAATGCCTTCATCTGGGTCAACCCTTCTTTAATCAGGCCACGTTCCAAGAGATGACGAGTAATTTTGGTTACACTGGCGGGAGCAAGCTGGCTTTTTTCTGCAATTTGAATACGTGATATGGGGCCATGCTGATCAATCACTCGATAGACCATCGCTCCATTTAGCTGTTTAATCAGATCAATATTACCGATTTGCTTCTGTGTATTCTCATTATCCATCAGTTTTTATACTCACGATAGTTTGATTTCATTTCCGTTAACAATGGTCTTGCAGATTTTGAAATCGTGAGTAAATGCAGTCAGATTCGCTACCTTGCCAGATTCAATTGTGCCGAAATGTTTATCAACACCGATAGCTCGGGCAGGATACAGCGTCGCCATCCGCAACGTTTCATCTAAAGCAATACCAACGTGTTCAACACTATTTTTGATGCTACCAATCATTGTGATTGATGAGCCGCTTAGCGTTCCATTTTCGTCGACACATAAACCATTTCGATAATATATTGTTTTGTTGGCAAAGGTAAATTGCTCCATTGCGTCAGAAGCGAGTCCGGCAGGGACGATAGCATCCGTTACCAAAATCAGTTTTTCATTTTTCAATTTCTTGGAATTACGGATATTTGGCCATGATACATGCATTCCATCACAGATAATGCCGGCATAGATTTCTGGTGAATCATAAATGGCACTGATTAGGCCGGGCTGACGGCCGGAAATTGCAGGCATTGCATTATATAAGTGGGTAGAAAAAGTAATGCCGTTTTGGAAACCATGGCGTGCTTCTTCATAAGTGGCATTGGAATGACCCGCAGAAACAACAATACCAGCTTCGACTAATTGTTGAATATACTTGTCTTCCACCATTTCAGGGGCAAGAGTGATCTTAGTAATCACATCAGCATTAAGACACAAGTAGTTCACCATTTCTGGTGTTGGCTTGCTGATATAAGCAGGATTGTGAGTCCCTTTTTTGACCGGATTAATATAAGGCCCTTCGAGATGTAGTCCTAAAGCCTGATTAGGGTTATTTTTGATGTAAGAGCGCATCACTTCGATGGCTTTAATTATTAATTCATCGGGACCGGTAATAAGGGTAGGAAGAAAACTGGTGCATCCGTAGAGCTGGTTGGTTGTCTGCATGACATGCAGAGTATCTTCGGAGATATCTTCCAACCGTTCATTAAATTGGACACCACCACAACCGTTGATTTGCAGATCAATAAATCCGGGAGCGAGGTTCGCGCCATGTAAATCGTGCTTCTCAATCTTTTTTGGCAACTCATTGACTGGACAAACCTGCTTAATCAAACCATCCGCAATGATAACCGCATGCTTATCAAGCCTGTCATATCCGGTATAGATAATACCGTTGGTTAATGCGTACATATTAGTTTATTAACTCCTGAAATCAGTTCTGGCTGGCGAATTCATTGATAATGTCAGCTTCTAACTGACGGAAATACTTAACTGTTTTCACCTTCAATTCCATGGTTGCTGGTTCATCACAGACAATAAGTGATTTGGGATGCATTTGGAGACAACTGATTGTCCACATATGGTTGATATGCCCTTCTATTGCGGCTTGCAGAGCTTGTGCTTTATTTATTCCGGTTGCCAGAATCATAATTTCTTCGGCATCCATCAGAGTTCCTACGCCAACGGTCAAAGCATATTTGGGAACTTGTTTTACGTCATTATCAAAGAAACGGGAATTTGCTGTTCGAGTTTCAATAGTCAGGGTTTTGATGCGTGTGCGCGAAGAAAGAGAAGATGCAGGTTCATTAAAGGCAATATGCCCATCATTACCTACACCGCCCATGAATAAATGGATTTTGCCATATGCTTTGATCTTATTTTCATAACGCTGGCATTCAACATCAATATCTGTCGCATTTCCGTTTAACAAATTGATATTTTCTTTTGGGATATCAATATGACTAAAGAAATTTTGGTGCATAAACGAGTGATAGCTTTGAGGGTGATCTTCCGGCAGGCCGATATATTCATCCATATTAAAAGTCACAACGTGCTTGAAGCTCACTTTTCCAGCCTGGTACAGAGAAATCAATTCCCTATAGGTAGCCAGTGGTGTACTGCCCGTGGGTAGCCCCAGTATAAAAGGGCGCTCTGCCGTTGGATTAAATTCATTGATTTTAGATGCGATATAGTGAGCAGACCATCGACCAACATCACTTGCCGTAGTTAGGGGAATAAGCCTCATGATTACCTCTTAAAAATTTATTCATTAATTTAATTATGAGGGCTATGCACGATATACGCGATATCCGAGATATCAATGTCATGTGCGATAGCTGTAGGGTAAATTTCGCAGATAAGCTGAAGTGGCAATAACGGCAATAGAAACGGCAATAGTCGTCAACTTTGGCCATGCTTCATCCTTAAAAAGCCGGAAGCATATCATAGCAACTAACTATTTAATACATAACCTTTTTTCTTACCCGACCCTGTACCTGAATTTGTGTAATTGCCTGTTTTTGGTATGTTTAATTTACCAACTAAAACAGGTGAAAAGATGGAAGAGAAAAATGAACCCTAAATGGTCAGGAAAAATCAAACGCGGATTACTGGCATGGTCAGTCAGATACTGGCCTTGTACGCCAGAGGAATGACCACCTGTGATATCGCGGGCGCCTTCAAAGAACGGTATGATATTGCTCATGGTAATTAATAGGGAGTTCCTCATGGACCACTGTCATACCTCAGGCTTAATTTCACTTGAACAGGCACTAGAAAAATTATTGGCACAAACCGTCCCCCTGACTTCCACAGAAACCATTAATCTGACCGAATCTGCTGGTCGCATTACCGCCACCGATATCATTTCCCCCATCAACGTTCCCCCATTTGATAACTCAGCAATGGATGGTTACGCCATTCGTCTTGCGGATTTTAATGAAAACCAAACCTTGCCAGTGGCAGGCAAGGCGCTGGCTGGTGTGCCGTTTCAGGGAGAATGGCCGACTGGTAGCTGCATTCGCATTATGACTGGTGCCCCTATTCCCTCTGGTGCTGATTCCGTAGTGATGCAGGAACAGGCTGAGGTCACTGAAACGGGTATTCGGTTCACTCATCCGGTAAAACAGGGACAAAACATTCGCACCATTGGGGAAGATATCACTCAAAATGCAATCGTATTTCCCAAAGGCATCAGACTCTCCACTGCGCAATTACCGCTGATTGCTTCACTGGGTATTGCAAAAGTGGAAGTGATCCGTAAGCTGAAAGTTGCCACTTTCTCTACCGGTGATGAATTACAAGCCATCGGAGAACCATTGCAGACAGGCCAGATTTACGATACCAATCGATTTGCCATTCGCCTGATGTTGGCAAAACTAGACTGTGAAGTTATTGATCTGGGTGTGATCCGCGATAATCCTGATACATTGCGCCAGGCCTTTATCGAAGCGGATAAACAAGCAGATCTAGTGATCAGCAGCGGCGGAGTTTCCGTGGGTGAAGCGGATTACACCAAACAAATTTTAGATGAAGTCGGAAAAGTCAGCTTCTGGAAACTTGCCATAAAACCCGGTAAGCCTTTCGCATTTGGCAAGCTGGAAAATACGTGGTTCTGTGGTTTGCCGGGCAACCCTGTCTCTGCTGTGCTAACGTTTTACCAGCTGGTACAACCGCTGATTGCCCGTTTATCCGGTTTTACCACATGGCAATCACCGATGCGCCTCACAGCCAAGACAATAATACCACTGAAAAAATCCCCCGGAAGATTGGATTTCCAACGCGGTATTGCTGGCATCAATGAAAATGGCGAATTAGAAGTACAAACTACAGGACATCAAGGTTCCCATATCTTTAGTTCATATAGCCTTGGCAACTGTTTTATCGTCTTGGAACGGGAACGTGAGCACGTTGCTGCCGGCGAAACAGTACACATTGAATTTTTCAACCATCTGCTAAAAAATCAATAAGATAAAAAATGACTATCGAACTGACCGATGAAGAAATCTTACGTTATAACCGACAAATTGTCTTACGTGGTTTTGATTTCGACGGGCAGGAGAGATTGAAATCTGCCAAAGTGCTGATAGTTGGTGCGGGAGGCCTCGGTTGCGCGGCTTCCCAATATCTTACTGCGGCTGGCGCAGGAACAATCACCCTGTTGGATTTTGATACGGTTTCCCTTTCCAATCTGCAAAGGCAAATTCTTCATCGCGATGAACGCATTGGTATGCCCAAAGTGCATTCTGCGGCATTGACCTTGCGGGAGATCAATCCACATATCACTCTCAATCCCATTGAAGGATTATTGGATGATCCGGCGTTAGATGAGTTAATCAGTCAACACGAAATTGTACTTGATTGCACCGATAACGTTGCTATTCGTGAGCAACTCAATCGCCTGTGCCACGGGCGCAAAATATCGTTGGTTTCCGGCGCAGCCATTCGTATGGAAGGCCAACTTTCCGTCTTTACTTATCAACCGGAAGAACCTTGTTATCGCTGCCTGAGCCGATTATTTGGTGAAAACAGCCTGACCTGTGTTGAAACTGGCGTTATGGCTCCACTGGTAGGAACCATCGGCTCCTTACAGGCAATGGAGGCAATTAAGCTGCTGACTCAATATGGAAAAAGCTGTCATGGAAAAGTATTACTGTTTGATGCCATGACGATGCAATTTCGTGAGATAAAATTGCCTAAAGATCCTCAGTGTGAAGTTTGTCAGGGTCATTGACATAGCCCCGAAAATCATCGGGGCCATAACCATCAGGCAAAATTACTGAACAATACTCTGACTTCCGAGATACTCATCATAAGTACCTTTAAAATCAATAATCTTATCGGATTTAATTTCCAGAATACGGCTGGCCAGTGAGCTTACAAATGCGCGGTCATGGGAGACGAAAACCAGCGTTCCTTGATAGAGTTCCAGCGCAAGGTTCAAAGATTCGATAGATTCCATATCCAAGTGGTTGGTTGGTTCATCCATCACCAAAATATTTGGATTTTGCATCATCAGCTTACCAAACAGCATCCGGCCTTGTTCACCACCAGAAAGCACACCTACTTTCTTTTTGATATCATCCTGACTGAACAGCAAGCGACCGAGAATGCTGCGTACTGCCTGCTCATCATCCCCTTCGCGCCTCCACTGGCCCATCCACTCAAAGACCGTCATATCACAATCAAAATCACTGGCATGATCCTGTGCATAGTAACCAATCGAACTATTTTCAGACCATTTAACCGTGCCACTATTTGGATTTTCTTCACCAATCAGAGTTTTCAGGAATGTCGTTTTACCGATACCATTTTCACCAATTACCGCCATCTTCTCACCGACTTCCATCAGTAAATTCAGATTTTTGAATAGTGGCCCGTTATCGTAACCCTTAGTCAAACTTTCCAATTCCAATGCATTACGGAACAGTTTTTTATCCTGCTCAAAGCGGATATAAGGGTTCTGACGGCTGGAAGCCTTTACTTCCGCTAGCTGGATCTTATCAATCTGACGGGCGCGGGAAGTCGCCTGTTTGGATTTAGAAGCATTAGCGCTAAAACGGCTAACAAATGATTGTAATTCAGCAATCTGTGCTTTTTTCTTCGCATTATCTGCCATCAGACGTTCACGCGCCTGTGTTGCTGCCACCATGTATTCATCATAGTTGCCAGGGAACAGATGCAGTTCGCCATAATCCAAATCAGCCATATGAGTACATACAGTATTCAGGAAATGGCGGTCATGGGAAATAATGATCATGGTGCTATTACGGTCATTGAGCACTTGTTCCAACCAACGGATAGTATCAATATCCAAGTTGTTGGTTGGCTCATCGAGCAGCAGAACGTCAGGGTTAGAAAACAGCGCCTGTGCCAACAATACACGCAATTTCCAACCCGGAGCCACGGCACTCATCAAACCATAGTGTTGTTCTACAGGAATACCCACGCCCATCAGTAATTCACCGGCACGAGCTTCGGCACTGTAACCATCCATTTCACCATAAGCGACTTCCAGATCGGCCACACGATAGCCATCTTCTTCGCTCATTTCTGCTATAGCATAAATGCGGTCACGTTCCTGCTTGACTTTCCACAGTTCTGTATACCCCATAATAACGGTGTCCATAACAGTATATTCTTCGAAAGCAAACTGATCCTGACGCAATTTACCCAAGCGTTCATTCGGATCAAGGCTGACATTACCAGAAGTAGGCGTTAAATCGCCGCCCAGAATTTTCATGAAAGTAGATTTACCAGCCCCATTCGCCCCAATCAGGCCATAACGGTTGCCGTTGCCGAATTTAACAGAGATGTTTTCAAACAATGGCTTGCTGCCAAACTGCATAGTGATATTGTTTGTACTTAACACAACTTTTGCTCTTAAAATAAAAGGAAGTTAAAAAACGATAGCCGCATATTATGACATAACAAGAAAAAAGTAAGGATTTTTCACCGTAATCGCTCCCTTAATGCCTATTCAATTGATAACAGAGTTGAGTTATCTCTCTTTCACTGCGAAGATGATTCTTCTTAAATAATACGTTGTAACTGAGGTTTTCTGTAAATGTCTCTTTCCGAACATCGGGCAGCATCTTTTCCACTGCTTCCTGTGATTTTATTGTTACTGTCAATGACATCTATTCAGGCCGGGGCTTCACTGGCTAAAACAGTATTTCATGTCATTGGTGCTCCTGGAGTAACAGCACTGAGACTTGCATTAGGAACGATTATTCTATTTCTGATTTTCAAACCGTGGCGTCTGAAATTTCAGCGAAATTCTCTGATCCCCCTTTTTGCCTATGGCATCTCACTCGGGGCGATGAATTACCTGTTTTATATGGCACTTTCCCGTATTCCCCTTGGTGTTGCTGTCGCACTTGAGTTCACAGGGCCTTTGGCTGTGGCAATGTTCTCCTCCAGACGTCCATTGGATTTTCTCTGGATAGCCTTGGTCATTGCTGGACTAGGATTTTTATTACCTATAGGAGATAGTGTCAGTGCACTTGATCCCATTGGTATTTTATATGCACTCGGGGCTGGTGTTTTCTGGGCACTTTATATTATCTTCGGGCAACGTGCTGGAGCAGGCTATGGCGCGGCAACAGCTTCTATTGGTTCACTAATCGCTGCCTTAATTTTCTTCCCGGTCGGATTGATACAGACTGGCCCCGAAATACTGTTTGATATTTCACTACTACCTATCGCACTCGGGATAGCGATTTTATCAACAGCCTTTCCTTACACACTGGAAATGATTGCCCTTACCCGTTTACCTGTCAAAACGTTTGGGACATTAATGAGCCTTGAACCTGCATTGGGCGCATTATCGGGCATTATCTTCCTTAATGAGAATTTGACCACGACCCAGTGGATTGCGCTTTTCTGCATTATATGTGCTTCTATAGGTTCAACCTTTAGCATTAAGCGAAAAACTAAAATCGAAAAAATTGAAATTGAATAGTTAATTTTCCACAATACATTGATTAATATTACCTAATCCGGAGAAATTCAACATTCTCCGGTTTTTTCGTTTTTATTGGCTATCAATGCAATAGCAACAAGCGATGTGACTTTTGATAAATTGTCTACTAAATTTATTCCATCTGATGGGATAATTCATTACTTGGAATTAAGAGGACATTATTATGACTACTGCAAAATTAATCAGAACCCAGCCTTCTGCTCTGATTTATACACGCAATAATATTGATAACGGAATTAAAAAGAGATCAATTACTGCCCTGAATCATATGTTGGCTCAATTTATCGATCTGTCAATGCTGACTAAACAAGCCCACTGGAACATACGAGGCCGAAATTTCATTTCTATTCATGAAATGCTGGATACTTTTCGCAGCGCTCTCGTGGAGCACCTTGATACATTCGCCGAACGTACAGCTCAACTCGGTGGTACAGCTTTGGGAACCGTTCAGGAAGTAAGTAAACACACAACGCTGAAAAGCTACCCAACAGATATCCATAATGTGCAGGATCACCTGAAAGCACTGGCAGATAGCTACGCCATCGTTGCCAATGATATCCGTCAGGCAATTATTGATGCTGAAGATGAAGACACTGCGGATATGTTTACTGCTGCATCCCGTGATCTCGATAAAATTTTATGGTTTATCGAAGCAAATATTGAGTAATAAAATAAAAACATTATTTTTCAAAAAATTAAGGTCACATTTGTGACCTTTTTTGCATTGAGGAATATCATCAAATACAGAAAAAATTAAGAAATGGAAGTTATGATCTAACAAACAAGACTAAACTTTAAAAAAATCATTTTTCTCTCTATAATCCCTGTTTTATTTAAAAATAAACATAAGGATTCTATACGATGGATATCGAAGTCAAAGATTCTAACGGCACTCTGTTGAATGACGGTGATTCAGTTCAGGTAATCAAGGATCTGAAAGTCAAAGGGACTTCTAAGACGTTGAAACGTGGCACCCTGATCAAAAACATCCGACTGACTAATCGCGAAGATGAAATTGAGTGTAATGCAGATAAAATCAAAGGGTTAGTACTGAAAACCTGTTTCCTGAAAAAAGTAGGATAAATAACAGTTATACATCCGTTTTTGCTTAAAGGATAAATAATATTAACTTTTATACTATTTATCCTTTTTCTTATCCTTTTTCATTACTTCCAATTCCTTTAACGATGGTATCTCAGGTCGTTCAATTGGAAATACAGGTAAAGAACCCAATAAACGTGGCCCATACCGTTTGGTCAATAATCGATTGTCATAAATCACCACATCACCATAGCATTCATGACTGCGGATCAATCTTCCTACCTGTTGAATCAGGCTAAAAGAAGCACTTGGCAAACTTTGTACTTCGAACGGATAGCGTTTCAAAGATTTCAGCCATTCGCTTTCGGTGATAATGACAGGGTTGGCCACAGGCGGAAATGCAATTTTATGGATATGTACTTGTGAAAGATAATCACCTTTTAAATCCAACCCTTCGGCGAATGACTGCAATCCAATCAAAACGCTGGCTTGTCCTTCATCAATACGTCTGCAATGAGTTTCTACCAATCGATAACGAGGTTGATCGCCCTGTACCAATAACATCAAACGTAAGTCGGGCACGAAAGTCAGAAATCCTTCCATTGCACGCTGGCTGCTAAATAGTATCAACATTCCCCGATGTTTCCCTTCTATCACCTGAGAACGGAAAAAACGCGCCATTTCCTCAAGGTGTAGCATTTCATTCTGGATTGTCGGTTCCTGTGTCATTTGCGGAATTAGCAAACGCCCCTGCCGTACATGTTCGAAAGGCGATGACAAAGCCACGAAACGATCATCATGGTTTTCACTTAAACCCGTCAGTTCCTGAATACGAGAGAAGCTATTTAACGAACGCAATGTTGCGGATGTCACCACAACATGAGGAATATTGTGCCATAATAGATGGGTTAATTGTTCACTGACCCGAATCCCGGCACAGTGAAAATAAAGGTGCGACTGATTTTTTTCATAGCGACGCGTCAACCATTTGGATATCGGCGCATGGGAAGATTCTTCCTGCGAAGCCAAACGCCACAATTTTGCCATATTCTCAAAATAGCCCAATGTTCGGCTGGTTTGTAAAATCGTGCGATGCAATCGGACAAGATCTTGCTTCGCCGTCTGATCCGTTAAATCATTTAAAATTGCTTCTGCTAAGCTACGTAATCCATCAGTGAGCTTAAATAATTGCTGGCAACATAACAGTAAACTATCCGGTAATTTTCCCAGTTCGAATAAGTATTCTTCTGCTTCGCCCCGCTCAGGCAATAAAGCTTGTGTAATGGCTGCCAATTCTTTAAAGCATTCGCTAATTCTTTCACAATGAGTTTTCAACCGAGGAATATTTGCCAATGCAGGTGGTTTTACCGGACGAAATTGAACCAGATATTGCTCCACATGACGGACAAATGTATCTAACTGCCCATTTAGCTGGAATAACGTAATTTCTCCTTCAACTTCCAGCGAATCTCTGGCTACATCCGGTATATGGTGCCCTTCATCTAATACCAGCAGCAGATTTTTTGCCTCCGGTAAAACAGATTCACTTTCCAGTGCAGCCATCACCAAAGAGTGGTTGGCAACAACGACATCCGCATCTTCAATTTCCCGACGAGCGAGAAAAAATGGGCAGCGATGATAAAACTGGCAATTCCGAGCCAGACAGTTCATCTTATCTGTACTGATTTTTGCCCACAGTGAATCCGACAATGCCAGTTGATGGTGATCACGCAAACCGTCCCATGCAAATGTCGTGTATTCACTGCGCAACCGACGACACAATTCCCGTTCTTCACTGTTAGTGATATCAGTCCGGTCTTCCACCAGAAACATTAGATCAATTTGTTCGCCTTCTGCGGCACAAATTGCCTCCAGATTACGTGGACAGACATAACGTGAGCGGCCAAAAGCACCGGTGAATTTCAGGTCAGGAATGATCTTGTGCAATAAAGGCAGGTCCTTGCTATAGATTTGATCTTGCAACGCAACATTCGCCGTACTGACTATCAACGGCTTCTGCTCTGCTCTACTGACAGCAATGCCTGGGATCAGATATGACAAAGTTTTTCCTACTCCCGTAGGTGCTTCTATCACTAAATGCCGTCCTTCTTCATCCGCCAGCGTTTTTGCAACCTCTGCAATCATCTGACGTTGCGGAGCACGCGGAATGAAACCATCAATATGGGTGGATAATGCCTTATACCATTGGCTAATCTGATTTTTTATTGAACTGGAAAGTGCCATGAGTTTTGCTGCTTAAAAATTGGAGGGCTATTCTCCCATAGAGTTGATATCAAATCAGCTTTATATGCTCATTACTGGGAAACAGTTTCCAGCTTCTTTATTATCAATACAGGAAAATTGGTTATTGCTTGTCTGGATTGTATAAGCCGATATACTTTTGACTTTCTATCTTTTGGCTTTTTATGGCTGATAACACTCTTTATCAAAAATTTTTATTAAAATCTTACTGGATACAAAGATGAAAAAAATCCTGCTCATTATCATCATATTATTTTCTATCGGCTCTATTGGCGGTGTCTTTCTGGCAGGATTGAATATGTACACACGCTCAACCACCCCAACAGAAGAGCCGCAACAGAGCCAGCAGGAAAATATCCCGACAGGGCAACAATAAATACATCTGGTTTTAGCACAACACTAGATATTACAACATATCTAGTGTTAATAACGTATCGCCTTGCACCATACGGTATTATGACATCAGGTGAATAATCTCATGAAAAACGAATATTTTGTCAGCCCACAATGGTTAAACGAGCATCTCCATGATGAGAATGTCGTTATCGTTGATGCTAGTGCCCCAATGCCCACCCAATCCATTGATTACTACCAGCTCTGGTTGGAGGAACACATTCCGGGTGCTCAGTTTTTTGACCTTGATAAAGTTGCCAATCTACAGACCAACCTGCCACACATGCTGCCGGAACCGGAAATTTTCCGTCAAGCGGTCAACAAAATGGGTATCAGTGAAAATCATCTGGTGGTGATTTACGATCAAGGAAATATGTTCTCCGCCCCACGAGCATGGTGGACATTCAAAATCTTTGGTGCCCATCATATCCGTATTCTTGAGGGGGGATTACAAGGCTGGCAGCAGTCTGGTTATCCAACCGAATCGGGAAAAGTTGCCCGTTCACCCGAAGTTTTCAATGTACAGTTTACTCCTGAAAAAGTCTGTTCTCAGGCGCAGATCCTTGTTGCTCTCCATAACAATGTGCCAGTACAGTTTATTGATGCCAGAGCAGAAGACCGCTTTCAAGCAAAAGTACCTGAACCCCGCCCAGGCTTGAGAATGGGGCATCTCCCCGGCGCTAAAAATGTTCCGTGGACAGCCTTGATTGATAATGGACTTTATAAGTCAGTAGAAGAAATTACGGCGATATTCCGAAAACAAGGCGTTAATTTAGACCAGCCGATTATTACCAGTTGTGGCTCTGGCATGACAGCCGCCGTTTTAGTATTGAGTCTTGATATGATTGGTCACAAAGAAGTGAAATTATATGATGGCTCTTGGGCTGAATGGGGAGCGGATGACTCACTTCCGTTAGGAAAATAAATATTAGGAAAATAAATAATCACAAAGGGCATTTGAATAATATGCCCTTTTTTTTATTAATCATATTCATGATGAAACTCATAAACCACTTTACAAAACCGTTTTATAAAAAATTACTGATTGGAAATTTTATGGTATACAAATAAGAAAATTATCGCTCCCACAACAGCAATGATAAAACTTCCGAAATTAAAACCATCAACTTTTCCCATTCCAAAGAACGTGCTGATATACCCGCCAACAACAGCACCCACAATAGCTAAAATCACTGTCATAATGATACCGCTGCTATTATTTCCCGGCATAATCCACTTAGCAAGGATCCCGGCAATCAAGCCAAAGATAATCCAAGATAATATACCCATATACAACCTCCAGAATTAATTAGATTATTTGATTACGAATTCAATTAAGTTTCTACGCCTTAATTTAAGACTTTGGCATAAAGAATTGCAAATCACAAAAGGAAACACACTCACAAGTAATTAGAAATATTTGTTCGACCATGCATAACCAGTTCTGTTGCTCCAGCCTGCTGGACAACATCCGCAATCTCAAACTGACACCCGCCAGAATCCCAGCCCATACGGACTTTTACCGTCACTGGAAAGCCGGCAGGCACAGCTTCACGCATGGTTTTGGCACCACGATAGATAAGGTCGGGATTTTTCAGTAATGATGCCCCACCACCACTGCCATTCACAGTTTTGGAGGGACAGCAACAATTTAAATCAACACCCCAGGATCCCAGTTTAACCGCTCTAACCGCTGTTCCCGATGGAGTCCGGCTCTGGTTATGCAATTCAGGGCACAACCGATAAAACGATTTTACCGGCAGTAAGCTATCAACCACGCGCAGGAATTCTGTAATACAGAGATCGTACTCTTTGATCTCACTCAACAACTCCCTGACCAATGAATCCAAAACACCTTCCATCGGAGCCAGCAAAACGCGTATGGATTACTCTCCCGAAGCTATCACTCGTGGCACTTTGATTGTGGTTCTCTGGCGACGTTGACGAGAAAATTTATCTTGATTGCGTGGACGCTCACCATTTTGCTTCACATTATCTTGTTTGGAATAACCTTGCTTACCATTGCTACTTTGGCTTCGAGGTTGTTCACTACGTGAATCGTTACCGCGAGGATCGCTGCCCCAGGGACTGTTTCCATGAGAACGGCTACCACGTGAACTGCTGTTACGGGAGTCACTGCCACGAGAATTGCGTCCGTTCTGAATAGGCTCCGCCTTAATGGAAGGATCAGGTTCATACCCCGAAATGGCAATACGTGGAATTTCCCGCTTTAATAACCGCTCAATATCTCTCAGGAGTTTGTGTTCATCTACGCACACCAACGATATTGCCTGGCCAGTTGCATCCGCACGGCCAGTACGCCCAATGCGGTGAACATAATCTTCTGCGACGTTTGGCAGTTCATAGTTGATCACATGCGGCAATTGATCGATATCCAACCCACGTGCAGCGATATCCGTTGCTACCAACACACGAATTTGTCCGGTTTTGAAATCAGCCAGTGCGCGCGTTCTTGCACCCTGACTTTTATTGCCGTGGATCGCAGCCGCAGTCACACCATCTTTATTCAGTTGTTCCGCCAGTCGGTTGGCCCCATGTTTGGTGCGGGTGAATACCAGTACCTGCTGCCAATTCTGATTGCCTATCATATAAGAAAGCAATTCACTCTTGCGTTTTTTGTCTACAAAGTGGATTGATTGTTCAATCTGCTCAGATGCTGAGTTACGGCGTGCCACTTCTACACTCACCGGACTATGCAGCAATTTATTGGCCAGATTTTTAATCTCATCAGAAAACGTTGCAGAAAACAGTAGATTCTGGCGTTTTGCGGGTAGTTTGCTCAATACTCGACGGATATCATGAATAAAGCCCATATCCAGCATACGGTCAGCTTCATCCAGAATCAGAATTTCAACGCGTGAGAGATCCACCGCATTTTGGTGTTCTAAATCCAGCAAGCGCCCCGGTGTTGCCACCAGAATATCGACACCACCACGCAATTTCATCATTTGTGGATTGATGCTGACGCCACCAAACACGACAAATGAACGCAAACTGAGATATTTGCTGTAATTACGTACATTTTCACCCACCTGAGCCGCCAGCTCCCGAGTTGGTGTCAAAATCAACGCCCTGATCGGACGACGACCTTTTCCCTGAGTGGGAGATTCACTTAAGCGCTGCAAAATAGGTAAAGTAAACCCTGCTGTTTTTCCCGTTCCTGTCTGGGCGCTAGCCAGAAGATCTTTACCGGAAAGTACAACAGGAATAGCCTGTTGCTGAATAGGGGTAGGTTCCGCGTAGCCTTGTTCTTCAACAGCACGCAAAATATCAGCCTTCAAGCCGAGTGACTCAAAATTCATAAATAAGAAATACTCCAGACTTCACCATTCCTGACATCAATTCAGGGGCAGTTTTATGGGAAGAAAATAGACGCGATAAAACGCAAAGAAATAACACAAACTGCCATGCACCTAAGTGCAGCATTATAACAGATATATGTTCCCAATCAGACCACATAAACCAATTAATTAGCGCGAAGATACTAATTGCAGACAAGCGACTACGATAATTTTTCAAAAACAGAAAAATTCTTTTTTATAAACGTCTATTAAAAAGGCAATTTGTGCCAGCTTTACATCGACTTACTTTAGTTTTAAAGTTAATCATACGATTGATATATTTATGACACTCCCGAAAATTTTTTGTAACAGGAACTCTTTAAACATGGCAGAGAAGACGGCTCAAACTTCACGAGGCGAACAAGCCAAACAGCAACTTCTTGAAGCGGCAATAGAAATTTTTGGCAGATCTGGTCTGGAAGGCGCAACTACCCGCAATATTGCTCAGCACGCACAACAAAATATCGCAGCCATTGCTTACTATTTTGGTTCCAAAGAGGGATTATATCTCGCTGTCGTGCAGCATATCGCAGATAGACTAAAATCAGAATTTACCCCACTGGTTGAGGTTATTGACCGTTTCTTTGCCGAAACTCCGAAACCTTATCCACAAGAACAAATACTGGAATTCATTCATCAAGGGATGGTTAGCTATAACCGCCTGATTTTCGAGAAAAGCAGTATTAATATCAGCCGCATTATGTCACATGAACAATTAACGCCAACAGAGGCTTACAACGTCATGCATGAGCAAGGTCTGGCTCCAATTTATTCACGTTTGAATAAATTAATCGCTAATTATATCGGGGCTGATGAAGACCAAATTTCAACCCAAATCCATACTCACGCCCTATTGGGCGAAATTCTTTCTTTCCGTCTGGCACGGGAGGCCTTATTGCGCCAAACAGGTTGGGACAACATTGGCACCAAAGAGTATGCATTAATCAATCAGGTTTTAACTCAACACATCAATTTATTGCTTGATGGGTTACGGAATAGATAACGCAACAACCTTATATACCCTAAGATCTTTCAACCAATTGCAAAATCTCAGGTTTAAATTGAACAAGACATAAGGGATAGTATGAACAATAAAAAGTTTGCTCTTGCCCTATTGGCACTCATTGTTGTTATCGGAGCCATTGCTGGCATTTATTATTATCAGGAACAAAATAGCAAAGAGTTAACCTTATATGGCAATGTCGATGTCAGAACTGTCAATCTTGGTTTTCGGGTTGCCGGTAAACTGTCAAGCCTGCAAGTCGATGAAGGTGATGCCATTACGGCAGGTCAGACTCTCGGTCATCTTGATAATGCTCCCTTTATTCATGCCTTGAACCAAGCCAAAGCCGCCCAAGATGTTGCCAAAGCTAACCTTGCCAAAGCTGAAGCGGGTTATCGTACTGAAGAAATCGCTCAAGTCCGCGCTGAAGTTGCTCAAAAAGAGTCAGCATTTCACTTTGCCGATAGCTTCTTGAAACGTCAGCAAGGATTGTGGCAGAGTAAAACTATCTCAGCCAATGAGCTGGAAAACGCCAAAACCGGGCGCAATCAGGCATTCGCTGCCCATCAGGCCGCAAAAGATAAATTACGCCAGTTCGAAACCGGTTATCGAATAGAGGAAATTGCGGCTGCCAAGGCGCAACTTGCTCAAGCGCAAGCAACTGTCGCACAGGCGGAACTCAATCTGAAAGATACTCAACTTACTGCTCCATCAGCCGGTGTTATCCTGACCAGAGCCATTGAACCGGGCACTATGTTAGCGGCCGGAAACACGGTCTTTACCCTTTCACTGACCAATCCTGTCTGGATCAGAGCATATATTGATGAGCCTAATCTGAATCAGGCTACCGCAGGACGAGAAATTTTGATTTATACCGATGGACGCAAAAATCAACCTTATCATGGCAAAATCGGCTTTGTATCTCCAACGGCCGAATTTACACCTAAAAATGTTGAAACACCGGATTTAAGAACGGATTTGGTCTATCGCCTGCGGATCATTGTCCTTGACCCCGATGAGGGAATAAAACAGGGAATGCCAGCCACTTTGCGCTTTACTGATTCGAATTTCACTGAAGCAAAAGATAAGTAAGGTGATGACATGACCAGTTCAGCTTATAGAATAAAACTGAACGGCGTGGAAAAAACCTTTCCAGGATTGGACACCCCTGCTGTATCTCGTCTACAGGCAGAAATTCAGGGTGGCTCAGTTACAGGTCTTGTCGGCCCGGATGGTGCTGGAAAAACCACGTTGATACGCATGCTGGCTGGTTTATTGAAGCCTGATAGCGGCAACATAGAAATCATGGGACTTGATCCCATCAAGAATAGTGTTCAAGTTCGTTCTGAACTCGGCTATATGCCACAGAAATTCGGCCTGTATGAAGATTTAACCGTAATGGAAAATCTGACTTTATATGCCGATTTACGCGGCGTGATGGGTGAAGAACGCAAGGCAACATTTCAAAAGTTACTGACTTTCACCGAGTTAACCCGCTTTACCGAACGGTTGGCCGGGAAATTATCTGGCGGCATGAAACAGAAACTGGGGCTGGCTTGTACGCTCTTGGGTAGCCCGAAAGTTTTGCTGCTTGACGAACCGGGCGTGGGCGTTGACCCTATCGCTCGCCGTGAATTATGGCAAATGGTGCATGAACTCGCTTCCGACGGTATGTTGATCCTGTGGAGCACTTCGTATCTGGATGAAGCCGAATTGTGCCGCGATGTTTTGCTGCTGAACCACGGTGAATTGCTCTATCGTGGTCAACCCCAAAATTTAACCCAAAATATTGCAGGCCGCTCTTTTTTGCTTGATGTCAAACAGGAAGCACGTCGCAAAATGCTGCAACATGCCCTTACCCTGCCTCAAGTCACGGACGGTGTTATTCAAGGAAGATATGTTCGTCTGATCTTAAAAGAGAAAGCGGATAAAAATGTATTACTCCGGCAAATAGGATTACCTGAAGATAATATTTTCGATGCTGAACCACGTTTCGAAGATGCCTTTATCGATTTGTTGGGCGGCGGCCCATCTCATCGTTCAGAATTGGCTGAAATTATGCCGCAAATCCCATCAAATCCGACAGAAACCGTAATAGAAGCCTGTAATCTGACCAAAAAATTCGGGGATTTTGCCGCTACTGACAATGTAGATTTCGCAGTGAAGCGTGGAGAAATTTTTGGCCTGCTGGGGCCGAATGGTGCCGGAAAATCCACCACGTTCAAAATGATGTGTGGACTGATGATCCCTACGTCCGGCAAGGCTCTGGTTCTGGATATGGATTTAAAAACCAGTTCAGGCAAGGCACGTCAACGCCTTGGTTATATGGCTCAGAAATTTTCCTTGTATAGCAATTTGACGGTTGAGCAAAATCTTAAATTTTTTTCCGGTGTTTACGGGCTGAAAGGCCGGCATCAGCGAGAAAAAATGTCTGATATGATCAGCGCCTTCAATCTCGAACCCATCTTGCATCAAAAGACGGATAGTCTCCCACTCGGTTTTAAACAACGTCTTGCCCTTTCCTGCGCATTGATGCACGAGCCTGATATTTTGTTTTTGGATGAACCCACTTCCGGTGTCGATCCGCTGACCCGGCGAGAATTTTGGTTGCATATTAACGGGATGGTTGATAAAGGCGTTACGGTAATGGTAACCACTCACTTTATGGATGAAGCCGAATACTGTGACCGTATCGGGTTGGTGTTCCGAGAACAATTGATCGCAACGGGCACACCTGACGAGCTGAAACAATTGGTCGCTACGGATGAACACCCTAACCCTTCTATGGAAGATGCGTTTATCGATCTCGTGGTGAATTACGATAAGGAGCCGCAATGAATCATTCTGAACATACAGCATCCCAGAAAGCAGTTAGTTTCTCATGGCGCCGATTGAAAGCACTTTGCGTCAAGGAGGCTAAGCAGATTATCCGTGATCCCAGCAGTGCTTTAATTGCGGTGGTTATTCCTTTGATGCTGCTCTTTATTTTTGGCTATGGTATTAACCTTGATTCAAGTAAACTTCGCCTCGGTATTCTGATGGAGCAACAAAGCGAAGATGCCCGCGAATTAGTGCATGCCTTTACGGGATCGCCCTATATTGATGCCACTATCAGCGATAATCGCCAGTTCTTAATCAATAAAATGCAGGAGAACCAAATTCGAGGCATCATCGTAATTCCGGTCAATTTTGATGCTCAGCTTGCCCGCGTCGATAGCCATGCTCCTATTCAAGTCATTACTGATGGCAGCGAACCCAATACTGCTAATTTTGTTCAGGGTTATGCTAAAGGCATCTGGCAAATCTGGCTCCAGCAGCGGGGGCAAAATCAAGGCGTTTCTACTATGCCGTTGATTGATATACAAATCCGTTATTGGTTTAACTCCGCCGCCATTAGCCAACATTTTCTTATCCCCGGTGCAGTCTCAATTATCATGACCGTCGTCGGTGCAATCCTCACCTCGCTCGTGGTTGCCCGCGAATGGGAACGCGGAACGATGGAAGCACTGCTCTCCACTCAAGTCACCCGAACCGAATTATTGCTTGCCAAGTTACTGCCCTATCAAGTGCTCGGCTCTTTTGTCATGGTACTGTGCATGGTATTTACGGTTTTTGTGCTGGGTGTTCCCTATCGTGGTTCACTCTGGATACTGGCATTGGTTTCCAGCCTCTATCTTGCTACCGCTTTAGGCATGGGGCTACTCATCTCTACTCTGACGCGAAATCAGTTCAATGCAGCGATGATTTCTCTCAATGCGGCTTTTTTGCCCGCTATTATGTTGTCTGGTTTTGTTTTCGAGATAGACAGTATGCCCGCGCTTATTCAGGCTTCTACTTATGTCGTGCCCGCACGTTATTTTGTCAGTAGCCTACAAACACTCTTTCTGGCCGGAAATATCGGTACAGTATTGATCACCAATCTTCTCCTGCTGATTGCCAGCTCCATCGTCTTTATTGGCCTGACTGCGTGGAAAACTCGTCGGCATTTGGATTAAAAAGGAAAGAGCATGTTTTATCGTTTATATACGTTAATCATGAAAGAGTTGCAGTCTCTGCTAAGGGAGCCGCAAACACGAAATATTTTGATTTTGCCGGTCATTTTGCAAATGATCCTGTTTCCGTGGGCCGCAACGCTGGAAGTCAAAAATGCCACCATTGCGATTTATAATGAAGACAAAGGACAAGCCTCAATTGAATTAACCCAACGGCTGGCAAAATCGAAAGCATTTCCTGATGTTATTTTACTGACAAGTTCACAAGAAATCCGGCCTACCTTGGATGATCGCAAGGCGTTGCTATTGGTACGCTTCCCACAAAATTTCAGCGCCAATATCGCCAGCCAGAATCCTACGGCAATTCAGGTCTTGCTGGATGGACGTAACTCCAACAGTGCTCAGATAGCTGCCAACTATATTCAGCAAATAGTGATGGATTACCAGAAACAATTATTGGTAAATGCACCGAAAGCCAATAACAGCGAATTAATCATCCGCAACTGGTATAACGCCAATCTGGATTATAAATGGTTTGTCGTACCCTCATTGGTTGCCATGATTACCACCATTGGTGTCCTGATTGTGACGGCGCTGTCTGTTGCCCGTGAACGGGAACAGGGAACACTGGATCAATTACTGGTTTCTCCACTGGCAACATGGCAGATTTTCCTCGGCAAAGCGATTCCGGCGTTGGTCGTGGCGACTATGCAGGCAACTATTGTTTTACTGATTGGAACATTATTTTACCAAATCCCCTTTGCGGGTTCGTTGCTGCTATTTTATGGCTGCATGTTGATTTATGGGTTATCTCTGGTTGGTTTCGGTTTGCTGATTTCTGCGGTCTGTTCCACCCAGCAACAGGCTTTTATCGGCGTGTTTGTGTTTATGATGCCTGCCATCTTGCTTTCTGGATATATTTCTCCGGTTGAGAATATGCCTGTCTGGCTACAAGACATCACATGGATTAACCCAATCCGACATTTTACAGATATTACCAAGCAGATTTATTTGAAAGGGGCTGATTTATCAGTGATCTGGCCAAATTTATGGCCATTGCTGGCTATTACAGTAACAACAGGCGGGATTGCCTACCGATTGTTCCGAAGCAAAATTGCTTGATAACAATTATACACTTCGTCTTTCAAACTGCTTCTTTGTTGGCTGCGCAAGGAGTAAAGAAGTTATCTACAATTTTGGAATTCTATTTAACGTTATTGAAATCCATTAAATGAATTAATCACAGCATACAACTCATTGAAGGGAAATAAAATGGCTATAGAAAATATTATATTAGATGCTTTATATCATACAAGGGATTTTTTTAAGTTGAAATCTACTAATAAATTATACACGGAAGAAGAATTTCATCGATTATCAGCATCTAAAAAAGAATATTATTCATTACAATCTATTAATCACAGAGTGGATTTATTACAAAACCAGCGAAATGATACAGCAAGAGTAAATAATATATATGAAAAAAATAATATCCGAAATAGAATACAACCTGATCACAGAGTGGGTAATTGTGGTGAATATTCTGATATCGCATTAGAATATTTAATTGAAAAGTCAAAATTAATTTGGGAAATATATAAAAAACCATTTGATATTACAATATTAGAGATCGAATGCCCTTCAGGTATTTTTGAACACAATTTTGTGAAATTATCGGTTAATTTTGAACTTCCATTAATAGAATTATTCAAACGACATTATAACTCAGAAATATGGATATGTGATCCTTGGGCGAATATAGCTTGTCTGTCATATAACTACCCTCAAGAATGGAAAAGTAAAATGTTAAAATGGTATTCTAAAGGAAAATTATTGAGCACCTCTTCCCGTATCTGTTACGCTAATGAGCCGGACATTTTCCAACTTTTTGATAACCATATCAATTCTCTAAAAGTAAGTTTTAATCAACATGTAGATTTCACACCTCTTTCATCACAATAATATACTACTATTCCGAACGAACAGTTCCATGAGAAGATTTTATGGAACACCCAAAATAATAAAAATTCTGGGTGCGGAAGGATACTTCGTATCATCATTTACCTGGGTTGCATTCACAGGCAGATGTCGCGCCTATTTACAAATGGCAACTGATCCTGAAATACAACTCTTTAATAGTAATTACTCTTCCATATAAAAACCCTGCCAAAAACAGGGTTTTTATATGGAAGAGTAACACTATATGTCAGTGATTATCATGTCAGTGATTATCGACGATCACCCAAAATACGCAGCAACATCAAGAACAGGTTAATGAAGTCCAGATACAGAGTCAGAGCGCCAGTGATAGAATATCTGCGTAGGTTCTCTTTATCATTGACATCCATTTGTTCACCCATTTCTTTCAGTTTCTGAGTGTCATATGCAGTCAAACCAGCAAAAACCACAACACCGATATAGGTGATTGCCCACATTAATGCCGGGCTTTTCAGCCAGATGTTTACCAAAGAAGCCAGAATGATGCCGATAAGCGCCATAAACAGGAAACTACCCAGACCACTCAGACTGCGTTTGGTGGTATAACCATAAACGCTCAATGCACCAAACATACCCGCTGAAACCACGAGTGTACTGGCAATCGAGCTGCTGGTATAAATCACGAAAATACTAGAAAGCGTCAGACCCGTCAGCATGGAGTAGAACATGAACAACCCTGTCGCTAACGCCCCGCTCATTTTATGAACCAGACCAGACAGCACAAACACCAAGGCAAGTTGTGCAATGATCAAACCATAAAAAACAATGGAACTGCTAAAAATGGCATCTAAAATTTCAGGAGTATTTGCTACATACCATGCAACAAATGCGGTTAACAACAAACCACAAGTCATCCAACCGTAGACTTGAGCCATATAAGTTTGTATACCAGAACTGGTTTTCTGAACAATCGAACCATTAGAACGTTGATATCGGTCCATGACGATTACCTTTTCATGACAGTGTTTAAGGATTAGGACTGTTTAAAAATAAACAATCTATTCAAAAATTATACACTAGCATAGAATATTAACAAAGCCATCCGCTAATTAACGACAATTTCAGTGACATATTATTTATCTGTCCGGTTTTCATGGTAGTTCACAAAATGATCCGCTAATCGTTTATTTGAATGTCTTTGTTTCAACTCTTTCGTTACCAGTGGGTTGCTACCAGCGATTTGCCGCTTCCTGATCACTTTGTCTCGTTTCAACCCAGCGTTCACCTTCTGCAAGAGACTCTTTTTTCCAGAATGGTGCTTTGGTTTTCAGATAGTCCATGATAAATTCTGCTGCCGTAAAAGCTAGGCTGCGATGAGAACTTGTGATGCCAACAAATACAATTTCATCTCCCGGATACAGTTCTCCAATTCGATGAATAATACTAATACGTTGCAAAGACCAACGTTGGCGGGCTTCATCAGTAATTTCCTGCAACATCTTTTCTGTCATGCCAGGATAATGCTCAAGCATCAATGTGTTAATGTTATTACCCAGATTATGGTTACGAACCTTGCCCGTAAAAGTTACAACAGCACCGTCTTCATCACATAGTGAAAGCCATTGGTATTCATCGCCCACACTGAATATTTCCCGCTGAACACTGATTCGGGTATTTTCCATCATCAACCTCCCGTGACAGGTGGGAAGAAAGCCACTTCATCACCATCATTCAACGGGTGTTCAGCATGGACAAAGGATTGATTGACAGCCACCAGCAATTTATCTTCCTCTAAGGCAAATCCCCATCGTTCGCCTTTTTCAATCAATGCATGACGAAGACGGGCTACTGTTGGGTAATCATTCGGCAATTCCAGTGAGTCTGTGCCTGCCAATTCACGCACTTGAGCAAAAAACAGTACCTTGATCATGCTTTCACCTTAAAATTTCCTGATTTTCCACCGCTTTTTTCCAGCAAACGAACAGGCCCAATAACCATATTTTTTTGCACCGCTTTACACATGTCATAAATCGTCAATGCGGCTATCGATGCTGCGGTCAAGGCTTCCATTTCTACACCTGTTTTCCCGGTTAAGCGACAGCAAGATTCAATTCTGACACGGTTATGCTCTATTTGTGCTTCCAGCTGAACTTCCACTTTACTGAGCAGCAGCGGATGGCAAAGTGGGATTAATTCCCAAGTCCTTTTAGCCGCCTGAATACCCGCAATACGAGCAGTCGCAAAGACATCTCCTTTATGATGATCACCGGCAATGATCATTGCCAATGTTTCAGCCTGCATTTCAACAAATGCTTCTGCCCTTGCCTCACGCACAGTTTCTGATTTGGCAGAAATATCCACCATATGAGCTTCACCCGCAGTATTGATATGGGTCAGTTGGGACATTCTTTACTCCTAAAAAATGGGTCTTTAAGTTAAATTAACCACCAATAAAAGACAGATTGGGGGTGATTCCACTGTCACCCTGATGTAAAAAGTGAGTCTCACGTTTATGCCGCAACCCACCTTGAATCCGTAGTTTTAGTGCTTCAAGTGACGCGCCGTCATATAATAAATCGCGCAATGGGATGCCTTGTTCACCAAACAGACACAAATGAAGGTTACCAATCGCAGAGACTCTCAAGCGGTTGCAGCTTTGGCAAAAATTTTTTTCATACGGCATGATAAGGCCTATCTCGCCCTGATAATCGGGATGGCGGAAGACCTGAGCCGGCCCGTCGCTGCGGGTTCTCTGTTGTTGTTGCCAACCTTGTTGCAACAGCCGGCTGCGGATAACCTCACCAGAAAGGTGGTGACGATGAAAAATGTCATGACCTTCACCCGTTTCCATCAATTCAATAAAGCGCAACTGGATTGAACGCGATTTAACCCAGTCAAGAAAAGCGGGTAAGTCAATATCATTCACCTTTTTCATCAGCACAGCGTTAACTTTTACTGTGTTAAATCCTGCGTCAAACGCAGCATCAATACCACGCATAACCTGAAAAAATTTATCCTGCCCCGTGATGGCTTGAAATTGACGAGGATCGAGACTATCAACACTGACGTTAATGGCTGTCAGCCCTGCCTCTTTCCATTTGGATACATCCCGTTCCATCCGGTAACCATTGGTTGTCACTGCAATTTTTTTGATCTGTGGGTTTTCGTGAACTGCGGCAATAATATCGCAGAAATCACGGCGCATGGTTGGTTCTCCCCCTGTCAGACGGATTTTTTCTGTACCAAGTTCGGCAAAGGCGCGGCTGACGCGGCGAATTTCGGGCAGGGAAAGAAATGATTTATGGCCATGAGAGCGGTATCCATCAGGCAAACAATATGTGCAACGAAAGTTACACACATCAGTAATTGATAATCTCAGGTAATAAAATTTACGCAAAAATGCGTCTACAAGTTGTTCCACAATAACACCTTCCAAGTACGGGAGATGCGGGTATTTCTACCTTGCACCTTGGTAACTCAGGAGCCACGACCAAAGTATCATATCAATGTGTTGTCCATTTGATAGAGCAACGGCTTAGACACAGAGGCCAGGAGTTAAATCAATTAAACTTTTATGCGAATAATTACGTGAGTAACGATGTGCTCGTCCAAGATTTTACCGCTTAAAATAATAAAAAGCGAATGCTACATCCGGTATATATCTTAATATACAACGAGTTAACCAAAAACCATAACACTTGATTTCTATAATATTTTTATGCCGCCGTTAAAAAATATCAGACAAAAAACCGCATGAAATCACAGCAATTGCTAAAAGCATCATTTGTTATGATAAATTACACGAGATTTATTAGACCCACCAACTTTAGCCAGTAACAGGAACTTATGCGTAATCGCACATTAGCTGATTTGGATCGTGTTGTCGCCCTTGGTGGCGGTCATGGACTCGGACGTGTTATGTCTTCTCTTTCTTCTCTCGGTGCCCGTCTGACCGGCATTGTCACAACAACCGACAATGGGGGTTCGACCGGAAGAATACGACGTTCAGAAGGTGGGATCGCTTGGGGAGATATGCGTAATTGCCTCAATCAGCTAATCACAGAACCTACCATTGCCTCTGCCATGTTTGAGTATCGATTTGGTGGTAATGGCGAACTGGCTGGCCATAATTTGGGTAATTTAATGTTGAAGGCGCTGGATCATTTAAGTGTTCGCCCTCTGGAGGCGATTAACCTGCTCCGTAATCTGCTGAAAGTAAATGCACACTTGATCCCTATGTCAGAACAAGCAGTTGATTTAATGGCTGTGGATGATCTAGGCAATACCGTATATGGCGAAGTAAATGTTGACCAGCTTAATTGTGTACCACAGGAGTTATTTCTCTATCCCCATGTTAATGCCACTAAAGAAGCATTGGATGCCATTGAACAAGCCGATTTGATTTTAATCGGTCCCGGTAGTTTTTTTACCAGCCTAATGCCATTGTTATTGCTGGAGGATTTAACTCAATCACTGCGCCGTAGCAACGCAAATATGATTTATATTGGTAATCTGGGGAAAGAACTCAGCCATTCTGCTGCCGAATTATCGTTAAAAGACAAGCTGGAGATAATGGAAAATAAGATTGGGCGTAAAATGATTAATGCGCTTATTGTCGGCCCTCGCACCGATATCAGCCTTTTCCATGATCGAATTGTCAGCCAGCAAGTGTTAGAAGCTCAGGATATTCCCTATCGCCATGATCGTGAGTTATTACGGCAAGCAATAGAAAATACCCTGCAAAAATTGGGTTAGCTCAAATAGTATTGATAGAGAGTGAAATTATTCACTCTCTATACCTTCATCTTTAAAGTTACAGTTTTATCGGCTGCATCCCGAAAATTCATTGTATATATCTGTCATTCATATTGTTTAGGAATTGGAAATAAATTGCGTCCGCAATGCCTGTACTTGATCACGAACGTTAGCTGCCTGTTCAAATTCAAGATCCCGTGCATGCTGGTACATTTTGTCTTCCAGTTCACGGATTTTAATCTCCAGTTCTTTTGCGGACAGCTTCTGGTAATCATCGGTACCCAAAGCAACTTTACCTTTGCCTTTGGTCTTCCCTTTGCCGTTAACCGGCTGACCAATTTTCAGTATGTCGCCAATTTTTTTGTTTAACCCTTTCGGCACAATACCATGTTCATCGTTAAACGCTTGCTGTTTGGCGCGGCGACGTTCTGTTTCGCCAATGGCTTTTGTCATGGAGTCGGTAATTCTGTCACCATACAAAATAGCCTTACCATGCAGGTTACGTGCGGCACGACCGATAGTCTGGATCAAGGAGCGCTCCGAACGGAGGAATCCCTCTTTGTCTGCATCTAAAATCGCCACAAGAGAAACTTCTGGCATATCCAACCCTTCCCGCAGCAAGTTGATACCAACCAAGACATCAAACTCACCCAAGCGCAGATCACGGATAATTTCCACACGCTCAACGGTATCAATATCTGAATGGAGATAGCGCACTCGTTCTCCATGCTCTTCCAGATATTCAGTCAAATCTTCCGCCATTCGTTTAGTTAAGGTCGTTACCAGCACCCGCTCATTTTTGACTGCACGGATACGAATTTCAGACAGCAGGTCATCTACCTGGGTCAACACCGGACGAACTTCAATCTCAGGATCAATTAGCCCGGTTGGACGCACTACCTGTTCAACAACATCATTAGCGGATTTTTCCAATTCATAGCGGCCAGGAGTCGCTGAAATATAAATGGTTTGTGGTGCCAGAGCTTCAAACTCCTCGAATCGTAATGGGCGGTTATCCAAGGCCGATGGCAGCCGAAAACCGTACTCCACCAATGTCTCTTTACGGGAGCGATCCCCCCGGTACATACCGCTAATCTGTGGAATGGTAACGTGGGATTCATCCACTACCAACAAACCATCTGCCGGCAGATAGTCAAACAGCGTCGGAGGTGCTTCACCTGCTGCACGACCAGATAAGTAACGGGAGTAGTTTTCAATACCTGAGCAATAACCCAGTTCATTCATCATTTCGAGGTCGAATTGTGTACGTTGGGTGACACGCTGTTCTTCCAGCAATTTATCTGATGCCAATAGCACCTTGCGTCGTTGTTCCAATTCAACCTTAATCTCTTCCATTGACTGAAGAATACGTTCACGCGGTGTGACATAGTGAGTTTTGGGATAGACAGTATAACGCGGCACATTGTACTGAACCTGACCAGTCAGCGGATCAAACAAAGAAAGTCGTTCGACTTCATCATCGAACAATTCCACACGTAACGCGTGTTCATCCGATTCTGCCGGAAAAATATCAATGACTTCACCACGTACCCTAAATGTTCCACGCTGGAATGCTTGATCGTTGCGGGTATATTGCAATTCTGCTAAACGGCGCAGGATAGCGCGCTGATCGATTAACATTCCATCCGTTAAGTGAAGCATCATTTTCAGGTAGCTATCTGGATCACCCAGACCATAAATAGCAGAGACTGATGCCACTACAACCACATCCCGACGCTCCAGCAAGGCTTTTGTTGCCGATAAGCGCATCTGCTCAATATGTTCATTTACCGAAGCATCTTTTTTAATGAATGTATCTGAGCTAGGCACATAGGCTTCGGGTTGATAGTAATCATAGTAAGAAACAAAATATTCCACTGCATTTTCAGGGAAGAACGCCTTCATTTCGCTATAAAGCTGTGCCGCCAATGTCTTATTGGGGGCAAGGATCATAGTTGGTCGATTTAAGTTTGCGATAACATTGGCCACCGTGAAGGTTTTACCCGATCCTGTTACACCCAAAAGTGTCTGGTGTGCCAGACCATCTTCCAGTCCTTCCTGCAATTGTCGGATAGCCGATGGTTGATCACCTGCCGGCTCGAAATCAGAATGTAACTTAAATACTTTGTTTGTTTCTTTGCTCATCTTCTTCCCGCCATCATGTACAAAAATACCCACGCCATCCATACACTCAAAAAGCCTGTTTATGATACTGGATAAAAAACCAGCTTCAAGTGAGTTAATAAAATAATATTGTTTTTATTTCAAGGAAGGGTAGGTGAGATTCTGTAACAAAGAAAACTTACAATAACGCATAATAACATTAACTATTAATTAACATTGTTGGCAGCTATTTTTATCCCCAGATAAATGCGCTTGCTTTTTCCTATTTTTGTATTAGTTACTGAAATGATAAAGTCCCGAATAGCAAAGGGATGAAGAAAGGGATTGCTTTTATTTAATTGGTTGATTTTGTTGATTTAAAAATCAAAGGAGAGAATAACAGCAAATCTTGCACAAACCGCGTATTATCTTGCGTGAGGATGCTTTTCTAAAACTAATGCACAAGGTTATCCACAGGAATAGTGGATAACTCAGCAAACCCTATTAGGCATGGGAGCTTGCGGAGTTATTTCTGTTTGTGATTTTTCCAATAGCAGGATATTTCTATCCTGTTTTGAAATCAATTCACACTATTTTTTGATAAAAAATATTTCAATCCTTGTTGAAAGAAAACATTTTTCGCATCATGGAACTGATCCAAATATTGTTGTATGCATTGATTTTAACTAACGCTAAGTAAACAATTAGTTAACTAATGAAGCAATGTTTATATATTCTCCTATGTTACTGTTATCACATGATTCACTCAGATAAGGAATAACGCCCAGTAAAGGAGCCGGGATCATACGTTTCAACGTTTCCAGATAGGCTGCCTGATGTTTACCAGCAGGTTCAATTTCATTGGCAACCCAACCAACCAGATTTAATCCAGAGTATTGGATAGCTTTTGCCGTCAGCACCGCATGGTTAATACAACCTAACTTAACACCTACGGTCAAAATCACGGGTAAATTCTCCTGAATCACCCAATCAGCAAAGGTCGTATTTTCCGATAATGGTGTATACCAACCTCCTGCTCCCTCTATCAAAACCCAGTCCGCTTTTGTTGCCAATATTTCCAATCCCTGCGAGAGTACTGAAAAATCAATTGGTTGATTAAGCTCAGCACTTACGATATGAGGCGAAGTCGGTTCAACAAATACCAAGGGGTTCACTTCCTGATACGTTAATGACACCGAGCTGTGATGCTGTAAGGCCAATGCATCACTATTACGTATTCCTTCCCCCGTGATTTCACTCCCTGATGCCACTGGTTTATAACCCGCAGTTTGATATCCTTTTCGATTAGCCGCTTGCAACAGTGCACAGCTAACAACTGTCTTACCTACTTCAGTATCGGTTCCGGCAAGAAAATATTTACTTGTCACAATAAATAACTCCAAAAGCAATTTGATAGCTCAACGGGTAATCCCCATTATGGCGTGGGTATATCTCAGCAAGGGTGTTTAAGCGTTTTCTGGTCATCAATCCCTGCTGGCAACCATGATGAAGGTGTGTTGCACCAATTCCTTTCAGAGAATTCAGCAAAGGCAGGAGTTGAGGATAATATTGGCAATATTGCCGACTGATGATTTTATGCCGATATGGCTGGCATGCTTGCATGATTGTCCGCAGCGGCAAAAATTGGTTAATGTGCCGATAATCATCCACCTGCTTCCATGCAGTTTCCAGCTCATGCAGTGATCCCTGTATAAGGGTGGAAAAAACGATAAGACCACCGGAACGGGTAACGCGATAAAACTCCCGTAATGCGCGTGACAGGTCATTACACCATTGCACCACAAGGTTACTGAAACACATATCTATGCTGTTATCCGCCAGTCCCAGGTGCTCAATGTCTCCTTGCAGATAATAATCAGCAACCTGTTGCTCCTGAGCATGGCTTAACATACCGGAAGCCAGATCCAGTGCAATAACTTGTTTACCTTGTTGTGTCCAACGTGTGCTGAAAAAACCGGTTCCACATCCTGCATCCAATACCTGCGTACCGATATTTTCTGTCTGTGCCAACTCCATCAAATATTCACCGGTTTGCTGTTGCAGTTTAGCCACCGTGTCATACTTTGAAGCCGCTCGCCCAAAAGCCCCTGCAATCGCTTGTTTATTGACAGCATTAACAGCCAGAGTCATGCAAGGCCTCCAGTAATATATCAATGTCCTGCCATGTATGGCTTGCTGTCAGTGTAATGCGCAAACGGGCACTTTCAGGAGGAACCGTTGGTGGTAGTATCCCCTTAACCCATACTTTCTTCTGTCTGAGTATCTGAGATAACGTGATACAAAGTTCATTGTCCCCAATGATTAATGGCTGAATAGCAGTTTCTGAATCTATCAGGGAAAAAGGCAAATGTTGCGCTTCATGACGAAAATAGCGGATGTTATTTTGCAACGTTTGGCGTAATGCTTCCCCGGCTCTGATTTGTCGCACTGCTTCGGAAAGTGCGACTGCCTGCGCAGGCGGCATTGAAGTGCTGTAAATCAGATGCCGGGCATATTGGATCAGATATTCTGCCGTTTGTTCATCACACAAAACCGCCGCACCACTCAATCCGAACGCTTTACCGAAAGTAATAATCAGAATTTCCGGTTTAACATTCTGCATCCAGCAACTGCCTCGGCCTTCATCACCGTGAATACCAATGCCGTGGGCATCATCTACCATCAGCCAGCTTTCCGTTGATTTTGCTTGCTGCATAATGAGTTCGAGCGGAGCACGATCGCCATCCATGCTAAAAATACCTTCCGTAACCACCAGCGTTTTCCCCGGACACTCTTTTGACAGATATTGCTTCAAAGAGTCCATATCGTTATGCAGAAAACGCCGAAGTTGTGCGGGAGATTGCATGGCTGCTTCCATCAACGAAGCATGACTGAGACGATCAGCAATAATGCGGTCGTCTTTTTCCATCAAAGCTGCAATTACGCCTTGATTAGCGGCGTAACCGGAAATGAATAATAGGGCGTGGGAATATCCCAACCATTCAGCCAATTGCTGTTCTAAAGTATGATGTGCGGTCGTATAGCCCGTTACATGCCCTGAGCCTCCACTGCCTACACCATATTGCTCAGCACCCTGTTGCCATGCAGCAATGATTTTGGGGTGCTGGCTTAGCCCAAGATAGTCGTTACTGGAAAAATTCAGGTATTGGCTATCTGAAATGAATAATAAACGTCCATCAGAACCCTGATGGACTTGTCTATTACGCCATAGCGAGGTTCCCCGACGTTCGGCCAAACGTCGGGAGAGTGAGTCTGACCAGCTCATTATATTGCCGCGTTATAAAATTGTTCATCATCAGCATTATGAATAATGGCTTCCGTCAAGTTCTGCTGCTGTTGCTTATCACCGAATGCCGTTTTTGTCTGTTGAGGATTTATCCCTAAACGACGGAACAGTTGCAAATCGCTATCTTCATCTGGGTTTGGTGTAGTCAGTAATTTACAGCCGTAAAAAATGGAGTTAGCCCCGGCCATAAAGCACATGGCCTGAGTCTGTTCGTTCATTTGCTCACGTCCTGCGGATAAGCGGACATGAGATTTTGGCATCATAATTCTCGCCACTGCGATGGTGCGGATAAAATCGAAAGGATCAACCTCTTCATTATCTTCTAATGGCGTACCTTTCACTTTTACTAACATATTAATCGGCACACTTTCCGGCGGCTTGGGTAAATTGGCCAGTTGTACCAACAATGCGGCCCGGTCACGGATTTGTTCACCCAGACCCACGATCCCACCCGAGCAAACTTTGATACCTGCATCCCTGACATTATCCAATGTATCCAGCCTGTTCTGATAGCTGCGGGTTGTAATGATATTGCCGTAAAATTCTGGTGAGGTGTCTAAGTTATGGTTGTAATAGTCCAGACCTGCTTCTGCCAAACGCTGTGCCTGAGATTGGTTCAGCATTCCCAGTGTCATGCAGGTTTCCATTCCCAGCGCTTTAACTTCTTTGACCATTTTCTCTAAATATGGCATATCGCGCTCATGCGGATTTTTCCACGCGGCTCCCATGCAAAAACGAGTTGAACCTGCGTTTTTGGCTTTATGTGCTGACTCGATGACTTTTTCCACTTCCATCAACCGTTCTTTTTCCAGACCAGTTTTGTAACGGGAGCTTTGTGGACAATATTTGCAATCTTCTGGACAAGCACCGGTTTTAATCGAAAGTAAGGTACTGACTTGCACTTGCTGCGGATCAAAATGTTCGCGGTGTATCTGTTGTGCCTGAAATAACAATTCAAAAAAAGGTTTATCAAACAACTCTTGTGATTGCTTGACAGTCCATGGTTGATGCTCACTCACAATAACATCTCCAATGAGAAAAATATTGCCAGTTTAAATAACGCCGTTATCATGTCAACCAAAATGATAGAAAAAAGGTTTACAACAAAGTTATGATGAACCCTTCAGATATTGAATTTGATCTGCGCCATATTTGGCATCCTTATACATCCATGACTCATCCCCTGCCCACCTATCTCGTTGTATCAGCAACGGGTGTGGAGTTGGTTTTATCAGATGGCCGTAAACTGATTGATGGTATGTCTTCGTGGTGGGCTGCGATTCACGGTTATAATCATCCTGCACTTAACGATGCCGCCAAATCACAGATCGACCAAATGTCCCACGTCATGTTCGGCGGAATCACCCATCCTCCTGCGGTTGAACTGTGTAAACAATTAGTGGCGATGACACCTGACTCTTTGGAATGTGTTTTTTTGGCAGATTCAGGATCTGTTGCCGTAGAAGTTGCTTTGAAAATGGCACTGCAATACTGGCAGGCCAGAGGAGAAAAGCGCCAACGTTTTCTGACCCTGCGTCATGGCTATCATGGCGATACTTTTGGCGCCATGTCTGTTTGTGATCCTGATAATTCCATGCATAGCCTGTATAAAGGTTATCTGCCAAACCATTTGTTTGCTGATGCCCCTCAGTGTCAGTTTGGTGATGAATGGCGCCCAGAAGATACTGATTCTTTCAAGCAATTATTATTGCAATATCATGATGCAATCGCAGCCGTGGTTCTGGAACCGATTGTGCAAGGTGCGGGTGGAATGCGGATTTACCATCCCGAATATCTGCGTCAGGTTCGTCAGCTCTGTGATAAGTATCAGATCTTACTCATTGCCGATGAGATAGCTACCGGATTCGGCAGAACCGGTAAACTATTTGCCTGTGAGCACGCACAAATCAATCCAGACATTTTGTGTTTAGGCAAGGCGTTGACGGGGGGCTATATGACGTTATCAGCAACAATCACCACCCGACATGTTGCAGAGACTATCAGTCAGGGAGAAGCAGGCTGTTTTATGCATGGCCCAACTTTTATGGGAAATCCGCTGGCTTGTTCCGTTGCCAGTACCAGCCTGAAATTACTCGCTGATAGCCCGTGGCAACAACGCATTCAATCAATTGAGACTCAGCTAAAAACAGAATTACTTCCCCTTAAATTACACAATTCGGTCAAAGATGTCCGGGTTTTAGGGGCTATAGGTGTTGTTGAAATGGAACAGCCTGTTGATGTTGCTTCGCTACAGCGTCATTTTGTCCAAAATGGCGTGTGGATTAGACCATTTGACCGATTAATTTATTTGATGCCGCCTTATATTATTCAACCGGAACAATTATCGAGACTAACAACTGCAATTTTTGCTGCAATAAATTAAAGAGTAACAGTCAGTATGAATACTATGCTGACTGTTATTGAAAAAAAGAAATAATGTTATATACCCGTCGTCTTTCAAGATGCAGCTTTGTTGGCTGTGCTCACTCACCCCAGTCACATAGTTAGCTATGCTCCTGGGGATTCATTCCCTTGCCGCCGCGCTGCATCTTGAAATCCATTGGGTATATACACAATGGGAAAGCGAGGAAAGCAGCAATTTGAAAGACGACGTGTATATACTTCCAGAGAATTATTTAACGTTTAAAACTCCATTGTTGTTAATTCCTAATAAAAAATAAAAGTCCATTAAAGCATTCTCAAAAGTCAATCATTGATAAATATTAATAAGAAATTCGTTGTTTTCTATACTATGTTAAAAAAATTTTTCTGATATATTTCATTCTAAATCACATCGATAAAAACCAAAAAGGAATATATTATGAATACAGAAAATGTAATCTTACCTTCTAATGACGAACTGCAAAACGTATTTGAGATGTCTCAAAATCAATATAAAAAAGAAATATCTCATTATGAAATGCTGGCAAAAGAAAAACCTGAACTCGCCCATTTATTTGCAGAAACTTTAAATGAAGAAGCCTCAACCAGCCCTGTGTTAAACTTAAAAGAATCTGTTAGCGGGTACTTTAATATCAATACTTTTTATCAATATGGGTATTACCCTTTTATCCAAGTATCATCTTATCCTGTCATTATTGGAAATGAACAAAATGTTGGTAAAAGAACTCATTTTAATGGCTATGTTCATGGAGGATATAACCAAATACCACAGGTGAGCATTAATAATATTCATCTTGCTGGTGTGGTTAGACATGCTCAGACCATTATAAATGCATCACTCAACTTCCAGGTTTTTATTAATCCGAAAAACATTGTATTACGTCTTTATAGAGGAAATGTTTATTTGGGTGATTTATTTTCCGTGTATCAAAATAATCTTTTTGTTACACATCCTCTTATTTTATCTGGTGTTGGTTCTTTTAACCTAATCTAATATCAGACAATAAATAAGTTTTCATAATAGTAATACACTCAAATTATGAGTATTCCTTACTCCTTACTGTGTGAGGAGTAGGGAAGTGAAATCAAATTCTGGCAAATAAACAGGGCGAGCGGCAGGAAAAGCTTGTTTATACCCATTGGATTTCAAGATGCAGCGCGGCGGCAAGGAACGAATCCCCTGGAGCATAGATAACTATGTGACCGGGGTGAGTGAGCGCAGCCAACAAAGCTGCAACTTGAAAGACGACAGGTATATACCATGCCACGCCAGCTTTAATATCAGGAACAGGAATAAGTAAAGTTGCAGGTTTCATAATCATTATCTTGAAAAACTGACCGCGTCCAAAAGAACACGGTTCAGGTTTACAGTGCCAGTACCGTTACCCACATTGAGCCTTTACCGACCGGATAACGTGCCAGTCGGGTTAATCTACCGGAATATTTATCAATACGCGAGACTGAAATATGCCCCGATTTCTGTCCCGACGCTATCAGGAAGCAACCACTGTGATCTATGGTAAAACCACGAGGTTGAGTTTCTGTCGGGTAATGACCCACTAATGTTAAATGATAGCCATCTTCCGACACACGGAAATGGCTGATCAAACTCTCAGTACGCTCACTGGTATAGAGATGGCGACCATCCGATGTAATATGAATATCCGCCGACCAGCGGACGCTGGAAAAATCCGCAGGTAACGAATCAACCGATTGCACAATACGATATTTTTCCCATTTGCGCAGAACATCAACCGTTGAGTCCAATTCATTGATGCAATAAATCGCCTGTTTTTCCGGATGAAATGCCATATGACGCGGGCCTGCTCCCGCAACTGTGGTGATTTCATCAATGCGGTTTTCTGTCAGGTAACCCTGCTCATCTAAATTGAAAATACGAATGCTATCTTCTTTCAAACATGGAACCAGTAACTGACGATTATCTCGATCAATATTGGCAGAATGTGGAGCTTGCAAACCTTCTACTATTTGAATCGGGGCTTTAACGATGCCATCTTCATCAATAGGATGAACGCTTAATTTATTGAAACTATAGGAAGCAGAAAATAAAAAGCGCCCTGTTTTGTCCGTTGATATATGGGTAGGGCTTCCCGGCAATAGTGTGATGGACTGCTGTTCAAGATGCCCATTTTCCCCGATAGCATAAGTTACTATACCGAATTGAGGGCGAACTCCCACATAAAGGTGCTTACCATTAGGGTTAATTACCATAGGCTGCACTTCACCCGGCACATTCACTGTCTGGATAAGAGAAAGTTCCCCTGCTACATTGAGCGACCATACGTGAATCTGACGGCTATCCGGGCTGGCTGTATAAACCACCTGTCTCAATTCTCTCTCCTTAATACTTCATCACCATTTCGTTAATCTGTAACGATTCTTGAAAAATTTCGTCTGCTAACCTTCTCAAAAGAAAGTTTAACTATTTTTAACTACTGTATAATGTTTGTTTGCATTATAAACAATAACATCATACAACCCAGTATCGCTGAGGTTATTCGAAAATACGTACTTTAATTCTTTCAGTCGCATAAGGGAAATTAAATCAGTGTCACTCTTATCACTGTATACCCAATGGATTTCAAGATGCAGCGCGACGGCAAGGGAATGAACCCCCAAGAGCATAGCCTAACTATGTGACTGGGGTGAGTGAGCGCAGCCAACAAAGCTGCAACTTGAAAGACGACGGGTATATAACGAACTGTATAGCTGTGCTCCCTGCTTGTGTTTCCATGTGTTATAAATGACGGTTCAGAGAAACACTCTTTATCTGCGCATATAACCATTGCCCGGCACGTAAATTTAACTCTTCACGCGCCCAAGATGTAATTCTCGCCCACAAACAATGTTCACCTAACGCTAATTTGACATCAATTTGACCGTTATCCTCGAAAAACTCAATGACTTTAACTTGCAGGATATTACGGATGCTGCTGACTCTTGGTGGCTCCAAAACTAAAGAAACGTCTGACGCATCAATACGAATACGCAGATCAGTACCCGGAGCTGCATCAATTTGCGGCAACCAAAGAGCTTTATCAGCCACCGCCACTGCGGTCATTTGATAACGCTGATGGTGCTCCATGACAGAAACTTTTACTATGCTGCTAAGACTCTCTTTTTGCAGCCACGGGCGTAACGCACTGCTTGCCCAAACATCTTCTAATGCCCCTTTAGCACGGACTTTTCCCTTATCCATAACAATCACATTATCCGCCAGTCGCAAGATTTCATCCAAACTGTGGCTAACGTATAAAATCGGGATTTTGACATCTTCAGACAATTTTTCGAGATAAGGCAACAATTCTCGCTTACGTGGCAAATCCAGTGATGCCAATGGTTCATCCATAAGCAGGATTTCAGGCCCTGTCAGTAATGCGCGACCAATCGCTACCCGCTGTTTTTCTCCGCCAGATAATGTGACAGGAAAATGTGACAGCAAGTGCTCAATACCTAATAGCCCTACGATGTTATCAAACTGAGATTTCATCTCCGGTGCCATACCATATTGCAAGTTCCCTTTCACGCGATAATGCGGAAAAAGACGTGAATCCTGAAAAACATAGCCAACTCGACGTTTTTCTGGCGGGAGAAAAATTTTCTGTTCTACATCCACTAAAGTACGGTTATTTAAGACAACCCGGCCTTTTTGTGGGCGAGTCAATCCGACAATTACGTTGATTAATGAGGTTTTTCCTGCCCCTGAAAGCCCAAATATGGCAGTGATACCTTCTGTGGGTAATGTGGTAGCAACCTGCATGTGCAGCTCACCCAAACGCTGCTCAAAATCCAGTTCTAACATGCCATCCCCAAACGCTTTCTTCCCCAACGTGTCAGCCATTCAGAAAGCATCAATGCAACCAACGCCAGTGCAATTGCAATAATGCATAAACGTGCAGCGGCTGTTTCCGCGCCGGGCATTTCTATCAATGTGTACATGGCAAGGGGAATGGTTCGCGTCTCACCCGGAATATTTGAAACAAAAGTAATGGTGGCACCAAATTCGCCTAAAGATCGGGCGAATGCGAGTACTGCACCAACAATGATACCCGGTAATGACAACGGCAAGGTTATCGTGAAAAAGACCTTAAGAGAGCCTGCTCCCAACGTATGTGCGGCCTGTTCTAAACGCTGATCTATACTTTCCAGTGATAACCGGATGGCTCTCACCATCAGTGGAAACGCTACTACGGCCGAAGCTAATGCCGCTCCTGTCCAATTAAATGCGAAACTAACACCAAACCAGTCGTAAAGAAATTCACCAATCACACCACGACGTCCCATGCTGATAAGCAACAAATACCCCACCACCACTGGCGGCAATACCAGTGGCAGATGGACAATGCTGTCGAGCAGGGATTTTCCAAAGAACTGACAACGTGCCAGCATCCATGCCATTAAGATCCCGAGTGGCAAACTGAATAGCACAGCAATAACTGAGATTTTTAAGCTCAGCAAAATAGCCTGCCATTCGTATTCACTTAACATCTCCAAAAGATCAGTTCCTACAGTGGATTAAAACCATAACGTTTAAAAATTGCAGCGGCTTCAGGTGTTTTAAGATAATCATAAAAATCACGGACCGCTTGTGTTTCATGACCTTTGATTATTGCGACCGGATATTCCACCGGTTTATGGCTTTCTGATGGGAAGACACCCACTACTTTCACTTTATTGCTGGCAACAACGTCAGAACCATAAACAATACCCAACGGTGCTTCTGCCCGTTCTACTAGCGCCATACCACTACGCACGTTATTAGTGCGCACCATCAATGGGTTAACCGTATCCCATGCATTCAGATATTGCAGTGATTCTTTGGCATAAATACCAACTGGGACATGATCCGGATCGCCAACTGCTAATCGTCCTTCCGCCAGTAAAGATTTCCATTTTGTATCCGAGTTGAGTTCCACTATATCTAAGTGACTTTCTTTGGGAGCAATCAGGACGAGTTGATTGCCCAATAAGGTATGACGGGTATTTTCAGCCATTAATTGCTTATCAGTAGCATAATTCATCCAATGCTGATCAGCAGAAATAAAGATATCCGCAGGTGCCCCCTGCTCTATCTGGCGTGCCAGTGTCGATGATGAAGCGTATGAGGTGACAATATTACCCTGCTTGTCTTTCTTGTATTGTGCAGAAATATCATCAAGTGCATTAGTTAGTGAGGCCGCAGCGAAAACCGTCACTTTATCGGTAGCCCAAACGTTCCCGATAAGCACAGCAGAAACCACAGCACCAGTCAGCAACTGATGCATCGTCTTTTTCATTTTATAGTTCACCTAAAATAATCAATGTGGTGCGTCGTATATAACAAGATACAACGTTAAATGAAATGCTATTCTGAGATTAATCGGTAAGTTGTGAGCCAGTTTTAGCTTTTGTATTAATTCAATGTAAATATTACAAAGCATAAAAAAATTCAACAGCAACAATCAATCTTTAAGTAGATAAAGGTTATCAATGACTGACAATTGCTGACATAGGATGTTTGGTGCCCTGGATGTGGGCCTTCTATAAGAAAAGACAAACCCTGTTGCTTAAATAGGGTTTGTCTTCGTTCTGAAGTCAGGATAGCCAGTTCTGTGAAAGAAAGACCAGATTAGTGGAAACATTGAAAATCAAGTTAGGTCAAAACTACTGTTCAATACTGCCTTTCGTTTCATTTCTGGAAATGATATTAAACAATCCGCCAAGTCCGTAAATAAGAGCCAAAATAGCAACCATCACCACGGGAACCATGATCAGTGCAAATCCCATACTTTTAAGTAATTCAAACATGCCAACCTCATATCCTGGGCGACTAATAAATTTACTGTGCCACACTAAGTATAACACAGAGAGTAATCCCGTTATTCTAGACAATAAAAAAGTAACAGTAACCGACGAAACGTGCGATCCTTTTTTTATGGTCATCTATAAGTAGAAAGCGCCCCTTTTTTGATATTTTTTACGTTTTTTTTTTGAAAATTTTACCTATTATTATACAATGCCTCCCTTTTTTAGGTTATTTAATTGTTTTTTCAAAGATAACGGGGGGATTATATGGCTTGGGCATTACTTGTCGTTTCATTGGCATTTTTGGATAGTCGCAAGAAAATTGCTTTTCTCATTGCACTCTTTTCTATCATTGCCGGAATAAGTACTAACATACTTACCTACCCCGCAATAATCACGTTAAGCGTGATTACCGCTTTGGGGGCTGCACATGTTTACTACAAAAATCATTTTGGCCTTAGTACTACAGCCGTAATTGTTCTGTAAGCCGATGATCTTCCCGGCGACGATAATGACATTGTTGTGCCCGGTATTGATGCCGTCGTCGCCAGTCTGA
>NZ_FPBJ01000089.1 GCF_900116635.1 Xenorhabdus koppenhoeferi
GAACAACCTGCTGAACCGCTTCCAGCTTAAATTCAACGGAATAGTGGCGTTTGGTCGGTTTGGTCGGTTTCAATTTCATTGTCATACCTCATTATCATGTTAATAACATTAGCAGGCTTTTGAGGTGTCCGGATTTAATGTACTACTACAGAGGCCAGATGGTTTGCTCATCAGAACACGAGCAAACCATCCTTGATGCTTAGCCGATTATTCACAAGTTATTCCTAACTCTCTTTTGGACTGAAATTGAGTTACGACTCACTCCCTGCTCATGAGACTGAAATTAAAAAACCTTTAACTGATTGGATCTTGCTATTTTTTATTTTTAACATATCATTTTAACTAACTTATCTGTAACAAAAAATATATTGCATATTTGTTTCTATATGTTTATCTTTTTGCAAAGATATGGTTTGTTTTATGTTTATTTGGTTGCTAACAAATTGCTTTATTAGTATTTATTTTAGTTGTGTTAATATTTTCATTGCTAATTATATCAATAATTCAGACGTGAATGTTTTGTTAATGTTTAGGAGTTTTTATGCATAGTGTGACTTCTGTTCCAGTAGCGGCTAACTTGCAACTGGTGTATGTTTCTGATGTTGAACGCTCAACCACTTTCTACAAATCTCTATTCAAAACAGATCCCATTTTTACTAGCCCCCGTTATGTGGCTTTTCGTGTCTCTTCTTCCGGTGATGCTCTTTTTGCTATTTGGTCTGGTGGCGAAACGCCCGAGCTGCAAACTCAACGGTTTAATGAAATTGGTATCATGTTGCCAACAGGTGATGATGTTGAACAATTATTTCGTGAGTGGCAAGGTAATCCAGATATTGAAATTGTAAAAGAGCCATATACAGATGTATTTGGGCGTACTTTTCTTGTAAAAGATCCTGATGGTCATATTATTCGTGTTTGTCCGTTGGATTAGTAAAAATTCATCCGACCTTCCGTACCAATTCGGAAATTTTATTTAATCATTGTCTGTATGTTAGCAACAGTTTTCTGCTCTTGGGCTTCTTTAGAAAACGTGAATTTTTAAAAATCATTCATAATGTTCAAAGAAGCTTATATTAAGGCTATGGTGAGTGTGTTTTATTATTCATTTTAATAGTAGAAATATAATTAAGTATTAATACTATCAACATGTTTTAACTTTTGCTATGTCATGATTCGTTATAATAACTACTATGGCTAGTTCATAATTATTAATAAAATAAGTGATTATCTCACAGTGTATTTGTATGTTTCATTTGTTTTTTTAGATTAAACTATTAAATCTTGGATTCGCCTAATAAGTGCAATTTCTAAGAAAGGCGGTCAGTTGCTATAGTAGGCATCTTTCTCGCCAAAGGAAAATGCGCTATGGCCTAT
>NZ_FPBJ01000014.1 GCF_900116635.1 Xenorhabdus koppenhoeferi
CAGAACAAGAGGGGCAAGTCACATCAATCTTTGCCATTTGAATGTTCTCCAAATAGACAGACTATACATGATTCAATAGATTGATGTCACGACCAGAAAAAATACTATTGACATAGTAATCAGACCCTATTTTATTTCATCCTGAACTTGCCCTGTGAGCCAGTTCAGGATGTCATTAATTTAGATTAACGTTTTTTGCCAAAGGCGGCAGCCAGTGCATCACTCATGATGCTGTTGGTTACAGAAGCAGAATCTGAAGAACGGGAGGTCTGCTGGCGGTTTCTGCCATTCCCGTTGCGACTGTTGCGTTGTTCCTGGTGGTTACCACCTTGAGAGCTACCACGGCGTGCCGATGTTTGGCCAGGCTGTTCATCAAGACGCATGGTTAATGCAATGCGTTTGCGATTCAGGTCAACATCTATCACTTTCACTTTCACGATATCGCCTGTTTTGACCACGGTATGTGGATCTTCAATGAAGCGATCAGACAAGGAAGAAATGTGCACCAGGCCGTCCTGATGGACACCGATATCGACGAATGCACCGAAGTTGGTCACGTTGGTGACGGTGCCTTCCAAAATCATGCCGGTACGCAGATCATTCATTGTCTCAACGCCATCGGTAAATGTGGCTGTCTTGAATTCAGGACGTGGATCGCGCCCTGGTTTTTCCAGCTCTTTCAGAATGTCGGTGACGGTTGGGATACCAAATTTTTCTGTTGTGAAATCCTGTGCGTTCAAATTACGCAGGGTCGCAGGGTTACCTACCAGTTCAGGCAGGGTCTGTTCCATTATTGCCAGAATTTTCTCAACCACCGGATAGGCTTCAGGATGAACGGTTGAAGCATCCAGTGGATTATCACCCTGATTGATACGCAGGAAGCCTGCACATTGCAGGAAGGCTTTCGGACCCAGACGATTAACTTTCAGTAATTGTTCACGGTTATCGAAGCGACCGTTTTCATCACGCCAGTTAACGATATTTTGGGCAACTGAATGGGTCAGGCCGGCAACACGAGTCAGCAGGGCGACGGATGCTGTATTCAGGTCAACGCCGACGCCGTTTACACAGTCCTCAACCACGGTATCCAATTTTTTGGCAAGCTGAGTCTGGCTGACATCATGCTGGTATTGACCAACACCAATTGACTTTGGTTCGATCTTCACCAGTTCTGCCAGTGGGTCTTGCAGGCGACGGGCAATAGAGACTGCGCCACGCAGGGAAACATCCAGATCAGGGAACTCTTGCGCAGCCAGTTCAGAAGCGGAATAGACTGATGCTCCTGCTTCGCTGACGACTACTTTCTGAGCTGTGACGTCAGGATATTGTTTCTGGACGTTGGCAAAGAATCGCTCTGTCTCACGGGATGCTGTGCCATTGCCGATAGCGACCAGTTCCACTTGGTGTTTGGTACACAGGGCTGCAACACTGGCAGCCGCTTTATTTTCTTGCCCGGTATGTGGGTAGATGGTATCGGTAGCGATAAGTTTACCTGTTGCATCAACAACAGCGACTTTTACCCCTGTACGCAAACCCGGGTCCAGTCCCATTGTTGCGCGCATACCCGCAGGTGCGGCCATCATCAGGTCGTGCAGGTTACGGGCAAATACGTTGATTGCCTCATCTTCGGCTTTCTCGCGCAGTGTGCCCATCAGCTCGGTTTCCAGATGCAGCAACACTTTGATGCGCCATGTCCAGCTCACCACTGTTTTCCGCCAACTGTCAGCAGGAGCGTTATTCAGGCGCAGGTTGAGGTGATCAGTAATAATTTGCTCGCAATAGCTCTCTTTTGGCGCTTCCTCAAATTGAGGGTCGGCATTCAGAGACAGATGCAAAACCCCTTCGTTGCGTCCACGGAACATAGCAAGAGCACGGTGGGATGGAACAGTGGAGATGGCTTCATGATGATCGAAGTAATCGCTGAACTTAGCGCCTTCTTCCTCTTTGCCTTCAACAAGTTTGGACACCAAGTGGGCATTTTTCCACAGGTATTCGCGTATTTTCGCCAGCAGGGCAGCATCTTCGGCGAAGCGCTCCATCAGGATATAACGTGCGCCATCCAGTGCTGCTTTGGTATTGGCAACGCCTTTGTCGGTGTCAACATGGGCAGCGGCTGCCAGCTCCGGATCTTGTTGCGGATCTTGCCAAAGCAGATCGGCCAGAGGCTCCAAGCCGGCTTCAATGGCAGTCTGCCCACGAGTACGGCGTTTAGGCTTATAAGGCAGATATAAGTCTTCCAGTTCAGTTTTGCTTAGGGTGGCATTAATGGCCTCCGCAAGCTCAACTGTTAATTGTCCCTGCTCCTCAATAGATTTCAGAATAGTCTGGCGGCGGTTGGATAGTTCGCGCAGATATCCGAGGCGGATTTCGAGCTGGCGAAGCTGTGTATCATCTAGACCATCGGTAGCTTCTTTACGGTAACGGGCAATAAAAGGAACGGTGTTTCCTTCATCAAGAAGAGTAATGGCGGCTTGGATTTGCTGTGGCTGAGCCTGTAGCTCACCGGCAATGATTCGACTTAAAGATTCATTCATGGTCTGTTTTCTTCAACTTTCTTAGCGCCTGTAGATATCCGAAGACATCATCAGACAGTGCCAGATAGGTTCAAATATCATCTGAAATAATATCGGCATGGTTCAAACTGGTTCCATTTATACGTGCTGAGAGCGACAATTTCCAGTTTAGCGCGATTTTTCGATTCTGTTGCGAAAGAATTCATCGAATATCTTACGGGTTGAGATATAGTACACCGCCATTAATCATCTTTTCTCAAGTGAGTTCTTTCATGGCCAAGAGTAACTACATTACCCGGGAAGGTTGGCATGCGCTTGATCAGGAATTGAAATACCTCTGGAAAATCGAACGTCCTAAAGTCACTCAGGCTGTTTCAGATGCGGCTGCCTTAGGAGATAGATCAGAGAATGCTGAGTACATTTATGGTAAAAAAAGATTAAGGGAAATTGACCGTCGTGTTCGATTTTTATCCAAACGATTGGATATATTGCACATTGTTGATCCTGACCCACGGCAAGAAGGAAAAGTCTTTTTTGGGGCCTGGGTTAAAGTTGAAAACGAAGATGGTGAACAGTATATATTTCGTCTGGTAGGCCCGGATGAATTCGATCCTGCCAAGAAGTGGATCTCCATTGATTCTCCAGTGGCAAGGGGATTACTCGGCAAACAGGTTGACGATGAAGTCACAGTGATGACTCCCGGGGGCATGGCAACATACTGGATACTACAAATTGACTACCAGCTTCTGGCTTAAATCTGGATGATTGAGTCATAAACAGGAGAGCAAGGATAGAAAACCAAAACCAAAACCAAAACATAAGCAATTATTGCCAATCCCGCTAATGGCCTTAAAATACCTTCGATTATTCTCTATTGAATACGGGTGAATATGGGTTTTCTGTAAAGAACCATGGATATTGCAGGCATGGAACATCTTGGGAGCTGAAACATGCAAGAGAGTTATAAGATCCTTGTTGTTGATGATGATATGCGCTTGAGGGCGTTGCTGGAGCGTTATTTATCTGAGCAGGGATTTCAAGTCCGTAGTGCAGCGAATGCAGAACAGATGAATCGTTTATTAATCAGAGAGTCTATTCAATTGATTATTCTGGATTTAATGCTGCCAGGTGAGGATGGCTTGTCTATCTGTCGAAGATTGAGAAGTCAAAATAACGCTGTCCCGATCATCATGATATCCGCGAAAGGGGAAGAGGTTGATCGGATTGTTGGCCTTGAGATTGGGGCTGATGATTATCTTCCCAAGCCGTTCAACCCGCGTGAATTGCTGGCACGTATGCGTGCTGTCCTGCGTCGTCAGACTAATGAGTTGCCGGGCGCGCCGACATCGGATAATGCGGTGGTCCAGTTTGGAAAATTTAAACTGGATCTCGGAACACGTGAAATGTTTCATCAAGATGAACAATTGTCTTTAACCAGCGGTGAGTTTTCCGTACTGAAGGTTTTGGTTTCCCATCCACGTGAGCCACTGTCACGGGATAAATTGATGAATCTGGCCCGTGGGCGGGAGTATGGTGCGATGGAACGTTCCATTGATGTACAGGTTTCCCGTCTGCGTCGTCTGATTGAAGAAGATCCCGCCCATCCCCGCTATATTCAGACAGTTTGGGGATTAGGGTACGTTTTTGTTCCTGATGGAAACAAAATATGAGAAGGCTATGGCTTTCATTGCGTACTTTGTTTCATCGCACTTGGTATCTGGTGCTGGTGATGTTATTGGGCAGTTTGCTGATGAGTTCTCTCATTGTCCAGTTGCTGGTGAGGGTAGAAAAACTTTCATTCTGCACCGTATTCCCTTATATCTTTATCAGTGTTTTTATGACGGTGTCTTTGTTGTCCGCAGCATTCTGGCGATATATCCATATCCAGAAACAGTCACTGAAAGCCATGCAAAAAGCGGCCATAGATATGGGCAAGGGAAGAAAGATCACATCATTGCCTGAAACGGGATCATCCGCAATACGCTCGTTGATTAGCACTTTTAACCAGATGTCGGACAGGTTGAAATTACAGGAAAGCGATCGGGCGTTTCTGATGGCCGGAGTGAGTCATGATTTACGCACTCCACTTACCCGTATTCGGTTGGCAGTGGAGATGATGGAAGGAAAGGAAGAGTTTCTCACAGAGTCCATCCATCGGGACATCGAAGAGTGTAATACCATCATTGATCAGTTTATCGATTATCAGCGGGCAGGGCAGAATATGCCGATGACATGCTGTGAATTGAATGAGCTGATTGAAGCCGTCATTGAACCAGAAACGGTCATTGGGGCAGATCCACACTGTAAAGTGAATATTGAAAATTGCCTGTCTGAGCGTCCGATTCTCATTTTAGCCAACCCACTTTCCATTAAGCGCGTCATCGCCAATATGTTCACTAATGCCCAGCGTTATGGCAACGGATGGATTCGAATCAGCAGTGGAACAACAGAACGCTTTGGCTGGTTTCAGGTGGAAGATGACGGAAGCGGCATGACAAAAGAAGAAGCGGATGTTTTATTCCAACCTTTTACGCAGGGAAAGCGGTTCCGTCATGTTCGCCATAATAGCGGCGCAGGATTGGGGCTATCGATCATACGTCGTATTATTGATAGCCACGAGGGATATATTGAAGTGAGAGAAAGTGAGAAGGGTGGATTATCCATTCGAGCCTGTCTCCCATTGAATGCAAAATAGATTTCCCCAGAAACGCGCTGTCATAAAAATGTCATAATTCATACATTTTACTGTCATTGAATTCACCTATTTTTCCTCTTGTTTCATTTTTAAACTGAAAAACCAGATTGTTGACGATCTCTAACATGCGTTTTTAATTAATGATGTGTATCCCAGCAGGAGGGAGTATGAAATCAATGCGTATCACAGTGGCAAGCATCATGGCAACTGTATTTGCTGTGACATCCCTGTCTTCATTTGCTGCTACCAGCTTGACGGGAGCAGGTGCGACATTTCCCGCACCGATATATACCAAGTGGGCGGATTCTTATCAAAAAGAAACAGGTAGCAAAATCAATTACCAGGGCATTGGTTCTTCTGGCGGCGTAAAGCAGATTATTGCGAATACTGTTGATTTTGGTGCATCCGATGCCCCGCTTTCTGATGAGAAATTGGCGGCTGATGGCCTGTTTCAGTTTCCAACAGTAATCGGTGGTATTGTGCTGGCGGTGAATATTTCAGGCATTAAATCTGGTCAATTGGTTCTGGATGGCACAACTCTCGGCGATATTTATCTGGGCAGTATCAAGAAATGGAATGATCCTGCTATTGCAAAACTGAATCCAGATCTCAAACTGCCGGATCAGAACATCGCGGTAGTGCGTCGTGCGGATGGTTCAGGGACTACCTACGTTTTTACCCACTATTTGTCCAAAGTTAACAGCGGCTGGAAAGAAAAAGTCGGGGCAGGGACTACCGTCAAATGGCCGACTGGCCTGGGCGGCAAAGGCAATGATGGCATCGCTGCCTTTGTGCAACGTCTGCCGGGTTCTATCGGTTACGTTGAATACGCTTATGCGAAACAAAATAACCTTGCTTACACCAAATTGGTCGCAGCAGATGGCGCAGTATTGGTACCTACAGTAGAGAGTTTCAGTGCCGCAGCCAAAGGCGCAGACTGGAGCCGTAGTTTTGCGCAGGATCTGACAAATCAGCAAGGCGCTGACGCGTGGCCAATTACTTCTACCACATTCGTTCTCATTCACAAGCAACAGGCAAATGCCTCAAAGGGTGCGGAAGCCCTCAAATTCTTCGATTGGGTGTATGACAAAGGCAAAGATCAGGCGAAAGATCTGGATTATGCCGCTCTGCCAAAAGAAGTGATCACTCAGGTGCGGGCAGCATGGAAGAGCAATATCAAAGATAGCAGTGGCAACCCGCTGTATTGATAGGTTTTTTTAATCTTACCACCGTTGAGAATAGGCAATTGCTAAATGTTCCCCCCTTAGAGGGGGAAAATAACCCAAAATGAGAATCAAGCGTATGGCCGAACGTAAAACGGCACTGAAAGCACCAAGTAAAAATGGCGATATTATTTTCAGCGCTCTGGTTAGACTGGCAGCGCTGCTGACTTTATTCCTTCTGGGGGGCATTATCATTTCATTGATTATTGCTTCTTGGCCAAGTATACAGACATTCGGCGTTGCCTTTTTGTGGAGCAAAGACTGGGATGCGCCAGCAGGCGTGTTTGGTGCACTGGTTCCGATTTATGGCACATTGATGACCTCATTGATTGCCTTGATTATTGCGGTTCCGGTGAGCTTTGGCATCGCATTGTTTTTGACGGAGCTGGCACCGAATTGGCTGAAGCGTCCGCTGGGCATAGCTATTGAACTGTTGGCGGCTATCCCGAGTATCGTTTATGGCATGTGGGGGTTGTTTGTCTTTGCCCCGCTGTTTGCCACTTATTTCCAGCAACCCGTGGGTGATGTGCTATCGAGTATCCCTATTGTGGGCGAACTGTTTTCCGGTCCCGCCTTTGGTATCGGCATTCTGGCAGCGGGTATCATTCTTGCCATCATGATTATTCCCTATATCGCTTCTGTCATGCGTGATGTGTTTGAGCAAACGCCGGTCATGATGAAAGAATCCGCTTATGGAATAGGTTGTACAACATGGGAAGTGATTTGGCATATCGTTCTGCCTTACACCAAAAATGGTGTGATTGGCGGTGTGATGCTGGGGCTTGGCCGTGCCTTGGGAGAAACAATGGCCGTGACCTTTATTATCGGTAATACCTACCAGCTTGACAGTTTATCTCTGTACATGCCCGGAAACAGCATTACTTCTGCGTTGGCGAACGAATTTGCCGAGGCTGAATCCGGCCTGCATACCGCGGCATTGATGGAGTTGGGGCTGATCCTGTTTGTGATCACTTTTATTGTGTTGGCATTGTCAAAATTGATGATTATACGTCTGGCAAAAAATGAGGGACGCTGAGATGACAACCATCAATAACCAACAGCCGCATATCGTTGGCACACTCAATGAAGTTGATATGAACAGCCGTCGTCGTATCCAGTCATGGCGCCGCCAGAAAAACCGCATTGCGTTGATGTTATCCGTGGCAACCATGGCATTTGGTCTGTTCTGGCTGAGCTGGATCTTAATTTCTACCGTCACCAAAGGCATTGATGGCATGTCGCTGGCGTTATTCACCGAAATGACACCGCCTCCCAATACTGCGGGTGGCGGGCTGGCAAATGCCATCGTCGGCAGTGGGCTGCTGATCTTCTGGGCGACCGTGTTCGGCACACCATTGGGCATTATGGCGGGGATCTATCTGGCGGAATATGGTCGTCGTTCGTGGCTGGCAGAAATTATCCGCTTTATTAATGATATCCTGCTTTCTGCGCCATCGATTGTGGTCGGGTTGTTTGTCTACACGGTTGTCGTGATGAAAGTTCAACATTTCTCCGGTTGGGCGGGTGTTATCGCACTGGCGCTGTTGCAGGTTCCGATAGTTATCCGCACGACAGAAAATATGCTGAAACTGGTACCCGATAACCTGCGTGAAGCGGCTTATGCTCTGGGGACACCGAAATGGAAAATGATCTCTGCCATTACATTGAAAGCGTCGATATCCGGCATTATTACCGGTGTATTGCTGGCAATTGCCCGTATTGCCGGTGAAACGGCACCATTGCTGTTCACGTCGCTTTCCAACCAATTCTGGGGCACGGATCTCAGTCAACCGATTGCGAACCTGCCTGTCACTATCTTCAAGTTTGCCATGAGTCCCTTCTCTGAGTGGCAGCAACTGGCATGGGCGGGCATATTGCTGATTACTCTGTGTGTACTGATGATTAATATTGTGGCGCGTGTGCTGTTTGCAAAGAAGAAGAAACACTAACGTTTCTATAGAGAAAATTATAGGTAAAGTTACTTATAGATAAAGTTACAGGTAAAGAGAACTCTGATGAATAAGGCTAATGACATTCCGGTAAGCGAAATCGCAGGGAGCAAAATTCAGGTACGTGATCTGAACTTCTATTACGGCAAATTTCACGCGCTGAAAAATATCACCCTAGATATCGCGCAGAACAAAGTAACGGCATTTATCGGGCCGTCAGGATGTGGCAAATCCACATTGTTGCGCACATTTAACAAAATGTATGAACTGTACGGTGAACAGAGAGCTGAAGGTGCAATCATTCTGGATGACACCGATATTCTGATGGATAAGCAGGATATTGCCTTGTTGCGCGCTAAGGTCGGGATGGTATTCCAGAAACCGACGCCATTTCCGATGTCCATTTATGACAATATTGCTTTCGGCGTGCGCTTATTTGAAAAGTTGCCAAGGGCTGAGATGGATGAGCGTGTCCAGTGGGCACTGACAAAGGCAGCATTGTGGAATGAGACCAAAGATAAACTGCACCAGAGTGGATATAGTCTTTCCGGTGGTCAGCAACAGCGCCTGTGCATAGCGCGCGGGATCGCGATCCGCCCTGAAGTCTTGTTGCTGGATGAGCCTTGTTCGGCACTTGACCCAATCTCTACCGGTCGCATAGAAGAGCTGATCAGTGAACTGAAATCGGAATATACCGTTGTGATTGTTACCCACAATATGCAACAAGCGGCTCGCTGTTCCGATTACACGGCATTTATGTACCTCGGTGAACTGATTGAATTCAGTAACACCGACAGGTTGTTCACCACACCGAAGATGAAACAGACCGAAGATTACATTACGGGTCGTTACGGTTGATACGGGGTATAGCACACTATGGATAATCTGAATCTCAGCAAACACATTTCCGGTCAGTTTAACGCTGAACTGGAGCATATACGCACGGAATTGATGACAATGGGCGGGCTGGTGGAAGAACAGCTCAGAAAAGCCATTCTGGCAATGCACAATCAGGACGAAACGCTGGCACAGCAAGTGATTGAAGATGACCAGAAAGTCAACATGATGGAAGTGTCTATTGACGAAGCCTGCGTCCGCATCATTGCAAAACGGCAACCGACCGCCAGCGACCTGCGTCTAATCATGGTGATCTCAAAGACCATTGCTGAACTGGAACGCATTGGCGATGTAGCCAATAAAATCTGCCAGACCGCCCTTGAAAAGTTTTCACATCAGCAGCAATCCCTGCTGGTCAGCCTTGAATCGTTGGGTAACCATACTATCCAAATGTTACATGATGTTTTGGATGCGTTTGCCCGCATGGATCTGGGAGAAGCAGTTCGTATTTATCATGAAGATAAAAAAGTTGATCAGGAATACGAAGGCATTGTCCGGCAGCTAATGACTTACATGATGGAAGATCCCAGAACTATTCCGAATGTAATGACCGCACTTTTCTGCGCCCGATCCATTGAGCGCATTGGTGATCGTTGCCAGAATATTTGTGAATTTATCTTCTATTACGTTAAAGGGCAGGACTTCCGTCACGTAGGTGGAGATAAACTGGAAAAACTATTAACCAAAAAAGAGTAACTTTAACCATTTGAAACGCTGAAATTTTTCTCTGGCGTTTCTTTCTTTATATTAATCTAAAAAAGTCTAATTTTATTCCTTTTGCTAGGCTGATATTTTTCTTATTGAAGAGAAATGTTTTTATTTATGTTGCTGGTCTGGTTTTTAAGATTTGGTTGATATTTTGTGGTTGAATTTTATGCTATAACGACGGAGTAACCACAAGATAACAATATTCAAGGATTAATATAATATGGCAAATTCGATTTATGTAACGGTTAAAGGAAAACTCCAGGGATTGATCTCTCAAGGATGCTCGACACTGGATTCTATCGGTAATAAATTTCAGTTAGGCCATGAAGATCAACTTTTTGTATTACAATTTAATCATGGCATTTCTCGTTCACAGAACGTGGCCCATCAACCGGTTAAATTTATAAAGCCTCTGGATAAATCATCTCCGTTATTAATGATGGCAATTTCAAATAATGAGGAGCTTGACCTGATGTTTGACTTTTATCGAACATCACAAGCAGGTGGTCAGGAACGTTATTATTCGGTTAATTTGCGTAATGCAAAGTTAATAAGTTTGAATGTTCAGTACCCGCACTCGATTAATCATAATGATCAGCAACCAGAAGAAGTTGTTTCAGTAAAATATAAAGATATTGTTTGTCAGCATCATGCAGCAGGCACATCTGGATATTGTGCTTGGGAAGAAACGGTTTATTAATTAACAATCACGAGTGGTGATTAAAATGCGATTTGAAAGTCTTACGTCACAATTAAGGAATGAATTTGATGAAAGTAAGCTGCCGAATTTACAGTATTCAAATCTTCTGGGGACTCGTGGTGCTGCTGATATAGATTTTAAGGCGATAGCTGATGCATTGGATTGCCACCGTGATTTTTATGGTGCCGGAATTATCTATTCAGATGGTTTGTATAAGCGCTATTTGATCAGACCATCGAAAAGACGCGGCAGTCAAGTTTCTTCTGAATTAACGCATATTATTATATTTAATCTCGATTCAGGTGTAGCTCCAGAAGTTGAGCTGAAAAAAACGGTTTCAGAACCCAGTTTGATGTTGGAAATTGGTTCTACGGCACTTTCGTGTGGTGGGGCTGTATTAAGTGTATTGGGTGGACTAGGATCAGGTGCGGCGATACCATTTACTGGAGGTGGTAGTACGGCTGGTGTGATTTTAGCTTATAGCGGATTTACTGCGACGGCTGTTCAATGCATAAATGGAGGATACAGAGTTTATCAGCTTACTGCTAATGGAAATGAAGGAGTAGAACATATTGCGTGGTTAGATTCACAGAATTGGTATGTTACAACGACTACAATTTTGGATATAACCTCTCTTGCATCTGGATCTGCGGCATTAAAGGAAGCTTATCAAACCTATAAGATAATGAAGGCCACTTCTCCGCGTAAGGCATCAGAGTGGTTGGAAAGTATGCCAAGACATGAAAGAAAACGCTTAACTGAAGAAATTATGCGACATAACAATCCAGGAATATCTAACCAAGTAATAAAAAGAGCTATAGAGCAAGGGAAATATATCAAACGTTACCCTACCGAAGAGATACAAAAAACGTTACGAAAGCATCTTAAAGACTCACTTATCGCAGGTAGTGGGTTTGTAGGAAGTGGCATGACAGGCTCAATTCGAAATCCAGATAATATATTAAAATCAGGAAATTATATCATTGGTACTATCTATTCTATTGCTTATGAATAATCAGTAAGTTATTGAACTTAACCTTATGGTTAATCGGGTTTGTTGTATAAATATTCTGGGTGTTTAGAAAATTATATGAAAATAAAAGAATTTATTTTTGATGCAGGTTTAAGAGAGCTCTTTTATAAAGGGAAAGAGTTAGAAAAGATGATAAAAAATAATGATCCGGCATTAGAAAATATTATACTGGATGTTAGAGATTATAAGAAATATTTTTGTTCTTCGGGTCAGTATAAGATAAGGCTTTTGATATCTATTATTGCTATGGTTTATCTGTTTTTCTTCTCTGGTGTGGCAGCAGCCCTGCCTGTATTACTTATACAAAATCCTAGCCATGAAATAATGGCCTCTTTCTTCATTTTAACTTTAGTTATTGCTGGTTGTGTTTCAGTTTTACATGTCGGATTTACTTTAAAAGGCTATTATTATGGTTCAGTTATACGTAATTATTTAAATTATATTGTGTTTTTTTCTAGTTTACTTATTATTTTCTCTAATAAAACATCTAACGTTTCCTCTATTTATTTTATCTTTATAGCAGTATGTTGTTTTGTGATAAAAATAACACTGAACAGTCGTTATTATACTGACTTTATATTAGCTAATATGCGCTATAGAATAGCAATTATTATTGATAGAAAAGAGATGAATAAAATACAAGGGCTTAATAAAAAACAATTAAGAGAATATTCAAGAGCGCTGAAATTGGCAAGGCGTAAAAAAATAAGGGATCAGAAAAGAGAAAGGCAGTCGGTGGGAAAATAGGTTCGAAAAATAATATGAACAATCAGGATCTAAGATGCTAGCTGATGCCCGCTGAGCACAATTGAAATGGTGATAAAAGCCTGACAGTATATTTCCATGTCAGGCTTTTTTTGGTTAATGTGACTGAATATTTTCAGGTGCCACAAAACTAATACAGACTGGTTCTACTTCAGAGTTTGGCTGGGGCTGAAAAGAAAACTCTTCCTTATGACTGATTATTAATGCCGGCCATTCCTTGAGTGTATGCCAGAAATTTTCCTCCGCGCAGGTTTTCCCCCGCTTTCCCACCAGTAATGCGCCATGTTCCACAATATTTTTTTCTTTGATATGGCGATTGTAGATATTCGGTGGCGAGTCACCATCTAATTTCCAGGTTTGTATTGTTTCCGGGCGATAGTGGCTGTAGAACGTCATCCATTCATGTAAATATTTCCCACCCACGTAATACAAAGGTGTTGAATACTGTTTGCTCCAGCGCTGGTCAAGCTGACGGGTAAAGTCTTTTATCCCGACAAGTTTCTGACCGGCTCCACGGATATTTGCCACCATTACGCTGGAATAGCCAATTAACACCAATATGCCGAACATGGCCAGTCCCCGTAATGTGCCTTGCAGAGATTTATGAGGATATACCGTTATTGACCCAACCAACAAAGCTGGCGTAACGATCATAAAAGGCTGCAACCACTCAGTCATGCGCCCGCCCTGATTGAAAGAGAACCAGCCGTAAATAATCAGGAGAGGCAGCAGAATAATGATATTGACCAGCTTGTTGGATTGTTTCTTAGGCCAGCCAATCCGGCCTCCCAGCATATAAGTAATCACACTGACAATAATCAGTGGGTAAAACACAGAAAGCATTGCACGGGTGGTATGCAGATTGAATCCTTCCTTAATTTGGGAATCGACCCACTTAAACGCGGCAAAGTCGTTATTCACCAGCCACCAGAGATTTGGTAAAACCAGTGCGAGCCACAGGATAATGGCGAGATAAAACAGGGGCTCCCGATAATTGCGCCGCACTTTTGGCACGAACAGGGAGAGCAAAAAGACAGAGCCGATAATGGCAAGGGAAGAGTACTTCGCCATTGTTGCCAGCCCGGTTGTGAGTGCGAAAGCCAGCCACCATTTAGGATGATCATCAATGGCACGCAGGAAAAACAGCAGCGACCACGGCCATAGCATAACCAGAAGGTAATTATCGTTATAAGGGATGATATCAAAGTTGATGATACCGGACAGATTCAGCGTTAACATGGCAAGCCATGCCAGAATGATTTTAGCTGTCAGTCGGAAAGCCAGCTGCCAGACACCAAGCATCCCGATGGCAATGGCAACAAAGTGGACAAAATACCAATAAAAGCTGAGCGATATATTGCTGATATGGATAGCAGGGAGCATTATAGCACCGACTAACCACGGGTTTTTTGGGGAACCCCACTCGCCATTGGTGCCCCAGTTCAAGGCTTCTACGGCATCATAAGGAACGGTGGGATCGAGAAAGTAGCTTGCTATTATCCATAACACGGCATAACCAGTGACCCAAAGATACAATGGCATGCGGTAAGAAGAAGTATCAAAAAAACGCATAGTGGTTAATGATCAATTATTTGAGTTAAAGTTAATTAGAATATTAGCCGAACTTTAAGTCATAAGTGAATGACATTGGATGTTATAGGTGGTTTCTGTTAGATTCCGCCAAAATATCTTGATAAAAGCGAGTTGAGTCACAAGCGATGAGTCCGTTAAAGAAAAAAACACCAGCGAAGCCTTCCGCTGGCAAGCAAAAAAGAAAAAGTCGCGCAGAGCTGGATGCAGAAGGGCGCGAACGTAAACGCCAGAAAAAACGCCGTGGTAACCAGACAGGCAGCCGTAGTAACGGTGATGGCAGAGATAAAAAACGTTCAGCAGGCAATCAGGAAAAAGATCCGCGTATTGGCAGTAAAGTTCCGGTTCCTCTGGTCATTGGCGAAAAAGAAACGCCGATGAAACCAGTCACTAAGCCTGTTGAGGAGAAACAAGAGCTTCGTTTGTCCCCGCAGGAAGAACTGGCAATGCTGGAAAATGACGAGCGTCTGGATGATTTGTTAGAGCGTCTTGAGCAGGGCGAGAAACTGTCTAAGGAAGACAATGCCTATGTTGATAATACACTCGACCGGATTGACGTTCTGATGGAAGAATTGGGTATCAATCCAGAAGATGATGACAGCGATGACAGCGAAGAAGAGGAGCGGCAGGAAGATATCATGTCGTTGTTGAAGGGTAAATAATTCCTGCTTCAATGAATTGTGATTGTAAAAGGCGGGTTCATCCTAATAACCATAGTATTAGTATGTTATCTATTATGGTTATTAGGGAATAGGTAAACTATGGCGGCTATCGCAACGTAAACGTTGATTGCGCAGTATCATCATGACACGACATTTCAATTCAATGAAAAAGTTGCGTTTTGATGGGTGTAAGCTGTGCAATTTCTGTGGCTGCAACAAGCTGGTTACTCGCTAAACATACAAGGCGGATTTTGCTAAATTCCGCCTGTATTCTAACCTATTCCAATTCTTTCAATTTCCGCGTTATCGTATTTCTACCCCAGCCCAATAAGCGGGCGGCTTCCTGTTTATGACCATTGGTATATTCCAGTGCACAATTAAGCAGTGTCCGCTCCAGTAATGGCAACGCATCGGAGAGAAGATCTGTTTTTCCCTCTTTTAAGGCATGTTTTGCCCATTCTGCCAACAGTTGAGACCAGCTTTCAGAGGAAACTGAGTGTGAAATAGGTAGGCTTCCTGCTTGCTCAGTTGATTGATTGCCTATCAGGTCCGAGGGAAGATCTTGTACCAGTATTTCCTTGCTGGCAGCCATCACCGTCAGCCAACGGCAGACGTTTTCCAATTGACGGACATTTCCTGACCACGGTAGACGCATCAAAGCGATTTCAGTCGCAGGATGCAGCACTTTGGCTTCAACGCCTAACTCTTTGGCTGTTTGTTGCAGAAAATGATGCGTCAGACGAGGAATATCTTCCACTCTGTCCCGCAATGGGGGTAACTGAACACGAATGACATTCAGGCGATGGTAGAGATCTTCCCGGAATCTGCCTTCTGCAACCCGTTGCTCAAGATTCTGGTGAGTGGCGGCAATGATACGAACATCCACCTTCACCGGAGCATAGCCCCCAACTCGATAGAATTGCCCTTCCGCCAGTACCCGCAGTAAGCGAGTCTGGATATCCAGCGGCATATCGCCAATTTCATCCAAAAACAGCGAGCCGCCATTGGCTTGTTCAAAACGCCCTTGACGAACCTGGTTTGCTCCCGTAAAAGCCCCTTTCTCATGACCAAACAGCTCAGATTCAATCAAATCTTTTGGAATTGCTGCCATATTCAAGGCAATAAACGGTGCACAAGCGCGTGGGCTATGACGGTGAAGAGCATGAGCGACCAGTTCTTTTCCCGTGCCAGACTCCCCATTAATCAATACGCTGATAGAAGAACGGGAGAGGCGACCGATAATCCGGTATACGTCCTGCATGGCTGGTGCTTCACCGATCATGTCTGAAACAGATCCAGCCACTTGCGGATGGGAGGAAGATTGATGCTGTTCGCGATAGTGGCTCAGTGCCCGCTCAACCAGTGCAACGGTTTCATCAATATCGAAGGGTTTTGGCAGATAATCGTATGCACCGTGTTGATAAGCACTAACGGCGGCATCTAAATCAGAATGAGCGGTCATAATGATGACCGGAAGTTGTGGATGACTCTGTCTGATCTGATTGAGTAGGCTCAGCCCATCCAGCCCGGGCATACGGATATCTGAAAGCAGAACTTCAGGGCTGCCCTGTGACAGTCCAGTCAGTACAGCATCAGCATCTTCAAAACTGGTGCATTCCATTCCTGCACCACCCAGTGCCCGTTCAAGTACCCAACGGATAGAACTGTCATCATCAACGATCCAGACTTTACCTCGTTGCATTGTCTCCCTCTACTTTTTGATCAGTTTGATCAGTCATTTCTTGATAGGCAGGTAAATGGAAAATTCCGTATGCCCCGGCCAACTGGTGAATTCGATTTTTCCGGCATGCTGAGTAATAAGATTACGGGCGATGGATAACCCAAGCCCAGTTCCACTTTCATGCCCACTGATCATGGGGTAAAAAAGTGTGTCCTGAATATTGGGTGGGATGCCAGGCCCATTGTCTTCAACATCAATTCTGGCAGCCAGACGGTAACGTTCACTTTGTAAGGTAACCTGAAATGCTGTTCTTGTCCTCAGAGTAATCGTACCGGCTTTTTCGCCCAGAGCTTGCAGGGCATTGCGAGTAATATTCAGTAATACCTGCTCAATTTGGTCAGGATAGTGGGCTAACTCAGGCAGGCTGGGATCATAATCTTTGATCAGCGTGACATTGGCAGGCATTTCCAATGAAACTAATTGATAAACACGCTCGACCACCTGATGGATGCTCTGTCGGGTTTGGGTTCCGGGATGCTGTGGTCCCAGCAACCTATCAACAAGAACACGTAGTCTGTCAGCCTGTTCAATGATCACTTGAGTATATTCCCGCAAATATGGTTCTGGCAGTGCCTTGGCGAGCAGTTGTGCGGCTCCTCGTAACCCGCCAAGGGGATTTTTGATTTCATGTGCCAGCCCCCGAACCAATTCCCGCGCAGCTGCCTGCTGTGCTTGTTGAATCTGCTCTTGGCTTAAACGTCGCTGGCTATCCATAGGTGCTAGTTCCAGCAGAATAAACTGTTCGGAAATTGGTTGGGCACTGAGCGACATCACGTGAGAGTGATTATTAATCACCAACATAACTTCGTTATCGGTAAAGCCATGGCCGCTTATCAAACTAGAACGCATCAATTCTGTATCCAATGAGATATAGCTAAACAGAATTGGAAGAGGCGTGCCGAATAACTTACGTGAACTTTGTGCCAGAAGTTGCATTGCGGAATGATTGGTGTAACGGATAATCAAATCATTATCCAGCACTAAGACACTGTTTATCTGTGAGTCGAGAATCTGTTCTGCATCGGGCAAATCAACCATTGTCATTCAATCTCTGCACTTTTTTGGTGCATTGTAGCCTATTTAGGCATAACTCGATGTGCCTTCTGTTAAGAATGTATTTTGGCTCCTTCGGAACAAGAGTCATTACGCACAATGTGAACCTGCTTATATGCACCGGAAAAGAACCCATCCGAAGATGGGCTAAAGTTTTACGGCAACAAAAAATGAATCACAATAATATTATCAAGCTCAATATTCAGCATTACACACTGTAATACAGTTCAAACTCCAGAGGATGTGGAGCCATACGGACGCGTTCAATTTCACCTTGTAATAAATTGAGATAAGCATCAATTCCATCATTGGTGAAAACACCACTGCGCGTCAGGAATTCGCGATCTGCATCCAATGCAGCTAAAGCCTCTTCTAAAGAAGAAGCCACAGTTGGGATTTCTTGTGCTTCTTCCGCAGGCAGGTCATACAAGTTTTTATCCATTGCATCACCCGGATGGATTTTATTGATGATGCCATCAAGGCCAGCCATCAGCAGGGCGGAAAAAGCCAGGTAAGGATTCGCTGCCGGATCAGGAAAACGCACTTCAATACGGCGGGCTTTAGTGCTGGCTACAACCGGAATACGGATAGAAGCAGAGCGGTTACGGGCAGAATAAGCCAGCATAACCGGAGCTTCAAAGCCGGGTACCAGGCGTTTGTAAGAGTTAGTGGTTGGATTCGTGAAGGCATTCAATGCGCGGGCATGTTTGATAATACCGCCGATATAGTACAGCGCCATCTCAGACAGACCACCGTATTTATCACCTGCAAACAGGTTAGTGCCATCTTTGGATAGTGACATATGGCAGTGCATCCCAGAACCGTTATCACCGACTAATGGTTTTGGCATAAATGTGGCAGTCTTACCATATTTATGGGCAACATTATGAACCACATACTTATAAGTTTGGGTTTCATCTGCTTTTTTGGTCATGGTATTAAAACGGGTAGCAACTTCGTTTTGTCCGGCTGTTGCAACTTCATGATGGTGTGCTTCAACCACCAAACCCATTTTTTCCATTGTCAGACACATGGATGAACGTAGGTCTTGAGAGGAATCTACTGGCGGAACAGGGAAATAGCCACCTTTTATGCCGGGACGATGGCCTTTGTTACCGCTTTCATAACGTGTGCCGCTGTTCCATGCTGCCTCAGTATCATCAATATGGTAGTAAGAACCAGAGATGGAATTCCCGAAACGGATATCATCGAACAGGAAAAATTCGGGTTCTGGTCCAAATAAAACGGTGTCTGCGATGCCGCTCGCACGCAGGAAATTTTCCGCGCGTTTGGCGATAGAACGGGGATCGCGATCATAACCTTGCATTGTTCCCGGTTCCAGAATATCGCAGCGTATAATGAGCGTGGCATCATTAAAGAAAGGATCCATCATTGCAGTGCTCGGGTCTGGCATTAACACCATATCGGACTCATTGATACCTTTCCAGCCACCTATAGATGAACCGTCAAACATTTTTCCATCTTCGAAGAAATCGTTATCAACTTGATGGGCAGGGATAGTGATATGTTGTTCTTTACCTCTGGTATCAGTAAAACGTAAGTCAATAAACTTCACCTGATGTTCTTCAATTATGGACAAAACATGTTCAACGGACATACTGAATTCTCCTGGTTTGCATCGGTCAGATAAAACTGTGCAAGAAAGCTGCTGTTTTATCCAGGGCGATTGTGTATCTCTGTACAGTCAATTTTTGCTAAATTACTCATGCAAAGATTAATGCGAAAAGCGTGCCAACTTTTAAAAAGTCTTTAATATCAGAGTATGATTTTTTGGCGGATAAGAGAATGAATAGAATAAAGGCACAGTTTCTAAATATTTTGCACTGTATTGGTGATTTTTAGCTACGAGCCGCGCACTTAAATGGTGCGGTAGAAGGTAATAAGTAATTTGTCTATACCCCATGAATTCACTAAATAACATATGATGAATACCATCTCTATAAGAGGCGGTATTCATTTAAGAACAAATTGAATAATCAGCTAATATTAGTGAGAATTAGTGCATTAATTTGCAATATATGTTGAATAGCTAATCTGATTATCGATATTTGCTTCGCTGTTATTTCCGCCACCTGAATCATATCCCCAGGTAACGACCCTTTTATCCGCTGTCAGGGCTGCAAATGCTCTTCCTGTCGCGTAGATAGCCCTTACATTTATCAATTGATCTTTGACATTTGTACAATCACCACCAAAATCGCTATCTCCCCAAGCGGTTACTGTACCATTTTTGTGTAATGCAGCACATGCATTTGCTGTACACGTTACCTGAACAATATTCTCATTATATTCGCTGGGTGGCGTATACTTAGGGGGTGTATTTATATTGTAATTATGGGATATCTGGGCTTTATAGGATTGTGTCCTAAACATGACACATTCGAAATTACCAGATATATCTGTGATATTATCGTATGTCTTGATGAAGTCGAAAGGTGGATGTGGTGGTACATTCAGAGTCATCGTCAACTTATTGTCAGTACCCAGAATTGATCTACCTCGCACGTTCTCAATAATATTCAGCTCACTTGTACCATCTAAGATATTCCACTCAGAAGGATTAACTGATTGAATGGCTGAATCTCCGGGTACTGGATAGATAGCACCAAATTTAGGAGGAATAGGCGCTGCGAATGTTAAAAGCTCTGCTGTACCATCCTTATGGATAAACGTGAAATAACACCCAGCAGGTACAATTGCACGAGGGGAACTGTAGTCTCGATCTAGTATGATTGAATATGAATATTCTAACCAACCGTTAGGAACCTCATTATTCATTCTGAGCCATGCTGAATGCTGAGTTTCAGTATTAAAGCCAAAGACAGCATCATCATTTCCGACAAGGATAGTCTTTTCAGCAGGTCCCAGATTCAATAGCGGCTGTTGCTCTAATCCCATGCCCCATATATCAATATTACCATCCTCTGTCATGGCCAGGACATTCAGACCGCCCATTGTAAGATCAATGTATTTTTTAGATTGAGATTGTTGTGGTGGTGACATGTGCATCGACGTTGTTGTAGACCAGAGTGTTATGCTTCCATCGTTATGTAAGGCTCCATAACCGTATCCAGATGCTACTACTTTTTTCACATTCGAGTCGGTCAGGCCACCAGTTGTCACTCGTGGCTCCCTCTCTATTGCTCCCCAGGCGTATAGTTTTCCAGAATCAGTTAATGCGGCGAAACTAGATGCAAAAGATTCTGGAACACCGACTGGTTTACCTGAAGGAGTCTCTTCAAAAGGGTTATCACGGGCTGCTGTACCACCATTACCAAAAATATTAATGGGGTTTATTATATGCATATATTTCCCACTGGGAAGAGAAGTAACGACTATTGGTATATCTGGTGCATTATCATAGAAATGATCACTTATAGTTGCGTTATAATTTTTATCATTATATTGCCAACTTACGTTGGCTTTTGGAGTATCCCTATATTGCCAAATAACTGACATGGGATTCCCCTCCTCATCCCACGCAGTCAAGCACTGTGGCCCAAAGAGACCGTTAGCCGAAGTGTAAAGAATGGAGCGTGCACCCATGACGATAAAAGGTTTTTCTGTTTTTTTAGGGGGTTGGATAGCATTACCACTTATTACTGTGAGAGATAGAGAGTCCGAGCGTCTGGTACCACCGTGGAAAATATGATCAGCTGTATAAAACACTTGATAGGGAGAGCCATCAGGGCTATCTGGAATTTGTGCTATAGGATATTCAGCAACTTGAAACGGGTCAGGTAAATTATCCGGATCATCATCAATATGAAATGGATGTTTATCGTTCATGAAATGTAAAGTAATGGTATCCCCTTTTGATATATCCTCATATTTTTTTACGTATATTTTAACGGAATCTTTTACTTTAGATTTATCTAATACTCTATTTGATGCTTGTAAAATGATGGGAGCTGACAAGGCACTCATAATTTATTCCTCTAATAATGGTTTATTACATGAAATATGGTTTAATTAATTTAAAAACTAATAAAAATAATCTATCAATATGAGTGATAAAGTTTATTGATAATGAAAAATATAATATGATCAAATAATTTTTTTACACAAATTAAAAAGCATATTCATATAGATAATAAATCAGTAAAACGTCAAGTAAAAAGATAATTTAAGCTATTATAGCTTAGTTGTCGTTATACACTTCTGAACAATCAATTAGAGAGCCTGTAAGAGCAGTGGTAATCCTTCCTTTCCAACTTGTTGCATGAGGGCTAGTAATATTGTCCAGAACGTAATAATCAAACTGAAGTAAGCCAGTATGACAGTTTTTATACATGGAACAACCCGTTAATAAGTCATATGGAATGCCTATAGTCGCAACTGCTGTTGTACCATCTGGTCCCGGTTTTGTAGGCATATGCGTGTCTATGTTCTTCGTAAAATTTCTATGCTTTGCATTTACCGTTATTACTAATCTTATATTTGCTCCCAATGGCGGTTTTGTTATGTCAGTTATATCATTAGTTCCTGTAATTTCAACTGTTAGTCCATTACCGTTGTTATTTTTATAATTGGATATAGTTTTACAGGTAACAACATTATTATCTTTGATATCAACACAATCTGTATTACCAAAGTCATCTATAATATTACTGGAATTATCGGTACCAAAACTAGAATAAACAACGCATTTATCATAATAAGTTGGTTCTGGCCATGGTTTACCGGTATATGTTAAGGTCAGAGGCCTTGAAAATAAAACCCAGCTACTTTGGGAAGTTACCCTATAAGTAAATTGACAAGATACACCAGTTTCGTTTTCAAACATCTCATAAGGTAATGATATAAAATAATTTCCAAGTTTACTTGTATCTTGAAGAGGATAATCGTAAATAGTAGGCTGATTATTTATAAAGAAACTTATATCATCACCAGGTTCTGAATTTTTATACTGTGGGATCTTTACCAAAAATGATTGTGCTCCATGTGTGGTTAATTGTCCTTCATCCTTAAATCCTTCAATTGATGGAGGGTCTAATAGGTCATGTGGATCATCAGGTCTAGTAGGAACAACATTTAATGATTTGTTTGCATCAATTCCTTCGGCGACACCAAAAATGCTAGAATAGAAATTAGTTGTTAGTAGGTTTTTTTCCTGAGCATATACATAAAAGATAATTCTACCACTTTCATCTGAGTTTAAGAAAATTCCTTTCATATTATCAGATTTATATAATTCTATCTTGGTACTATTATCATATTTATAGAAATCCAATTTTTCTATATCTGAGGAGTTGCCTGTATATATAAACACAGACACTTTTGGCAAAAATATTCCTTGGTTATCTTTGATTCTTGCCATCACTTTAGTTTGTGATTTACCATCATTTTCACCAGGAGGACTATTAGGACCAATTGGAACATCTAAATAATTTTTGTCAAAATAGATTGTCAATGAATTTGGATCTAATGTTTTGGCTGTACAATTTATTGTAGGATAATGAAAATCAGTATCATTTGATATAACTAAGTCAAAAGAAATATTATCACCACTATTAAGGCTGGATGAAATATATACTGTTAACGTAAATAAACCAGCTGTTATGTCTATAAGAGAAGAACTTATAAGTGATACACCTATACTATTTGCTATGGTAATAGTTGTATCTTCTGATATTTGTCTATCAGAATTTAGTGTAACAGTAAATATAAGCTGCTGCCCTATAATAACATTAGGGTTTTGTTCAAGTGAAATGGATACGCTATTAGACATTATATTTCCTTTATAAAATAGATGTTTCAATCTCTCGGGATTTATACCCAATGGATTTCAAGTTGCATCGCGACGGCAAGAGAGCAAATCCCCGGGAGCATAGATAACTATGTGACCGGGGTGAGCGAGCGCAGCCAACAAAGAGGCAGCTTGAAAGACGAAGTGTATAATATCCCATGGCTTGACATGGGATGTTTATTCGGATAACTATATAGACTTGGTATCTATTTTAGCGAACCAAATGTTTCCATATGAGACATTAACATCATTATCAGAACCAATTTGATAATCTAAGTAAATTAAACCATTTGGATTATTTGTTATATATTCACTAGGAATTGGAATTATTAATTCTGCTGTATTATTAGTCCCAATTGGCATTTGTTTATTTTTAAAATACTTGGTTGTTTTTTTCTCTTGTGAATTAATATATAAATTTAATGTTATCTTGGAGCCAAATGGTACCAGAGAGGTATTTGTAGAATCATCTAATCCTCCTATTATTTTCACAAATAATCCATATTCCCCATATTGTCCAAATTTTCCGCTGTTTCCAGAAATAGTAGCGTCAGTGATCCAATCATTTTGTCGAACAATATTTTCAGGTGAAGGACCTCCGGAATTATAAACTGTGCAGGCGTCATATATTCTATCTACATCAGTCCATGGTTGATTGTGTGGGTTTCCGTGATAAGTAAAAGTTAATGATCTGGATTTATAATCACTTATGTCTCCTGACCGATTAATAACAACGAAATAAAAATTTGATAATTTACCGACATCAAAAATCTCATAGGGTAAACTAAAATAACCATTTGTGTCTCTGCTGTTTATGATATGAATGGCATGTGTAGAATAGTGGTCATTCACAAAGAATAAAATAGAATCATCGGGTTGAGGGTTATCATAATTGACATTAACTTGAAATTTGCTTTTCCCATCTGATTTCAAATTTATTTCAGAAAGATTAGGTATAGTGGGTTCTGGATATTTTTCTATCAGCTCATCCAATGTTTTATTGACAATGTAAATATCATGATTTGCGGGAATTTCTTCTTGAGTGCCTAACACTTTTGCAAATAATTTGAAGACAAGTCCCCGTGATTTATTAGGATGTATGAAAAATACAATATTACCACCTGGGGCTGATGTAATAAAAAACCCCTTTTCACCATTTTCTGATGTGATATTAATTTCTGTATTATTATTACTTTCATATACTATAACTTGTTCCCAAGTATCATCTAAACGCGTAGAAACAAAAATTTTACTCCCCACTAAAGGTTTTCCATAGATATCTCTCACTATTGTTGAAACTTTGGTATATATATTTTTTGGATACGTGCTAGAGAATGATGGGACTGACAAAAAAGGAGTCTCAACATTCAAAATTAATGAACTTAGGTTTATAGGTTCTTTAGAAAACTGATTCATAGATTACCTCGATTATTTTGGAGTGATAAAGATAAATTATGACATATAAAATATAATGTTAATTATATCTATACCCTTCGTCTTTCAAGTTGCTGCTTTGTTGGCTACGCTCATTCACCCCAGTCACATAGTTAGCTATGCTCCCGGGGATTAATGAAAGGCTCCTGCCTTTCACCGGGGGTCAGCCTTTGGCTGGGCAAATTCGTTCCCGACGAATTTGTCATTCCCTTGCCGCCTCGCTGCATCTTGAAATCCATTGGGTATATGTTTATATATTTAAAATAAAAAATTTGTAAATATTGTAATGTTAATTTTATTTTCACAATTTAAATTAATAATTTATTTTTGTATAATGAAAAAAAGTTATCAGCGATGTTACATTTTATAGGGTGAATGAAAATTAAATTTTTCTAAAATGTCTGATAATGTAAATATTATTATGAATATAAAAATCAATAACATATAATATTATATTGACTAATTACCAAGATCATTATCTAGGGATGGTTTCAATTTTTGCTGACCAAATCTTACTATAAAAATTCTTTCCATTATGTTTAAACTCGTATGTAAGCGAGATATTTCCATCAGTCCAATCATCGATTGGTTTAATATTATAGAGATCTACTTTAGGAATATTAATTAGCGCATATATTTTATTATCGTTTTGTAGCTTAACTTCAACAGGATCGTATGATTTTATCCTATTAATATTTTTTGAGTTAATGTAAGCAGTTAATGTTACTTGAGTACCTACGGGTACCTTATCTTTATCTGTACTAGGGTTATCAGTTCCTAAAATTTGAATATATAACCCATCTCCTGGGCTACCAGGATAATATTCTATAGAAGTTAAGTTCACTAGACTATTATTGTCTATTATCTGATTTCCCGGAATACCGAGACTTGTATAAACAATACAGGTTTGATGATCCCTTGGAACATTATCGTCAGGGCTATAGGGTGTTCCCCCCATATAAGTGAGTGGCAGGGGGGCTGAAGTTAGTGAATCTCCTGATATTCTAACAATAACATAAGAAAATTGAGATTCAATCCCATAAGTAAATATTTGATAAGGTACATTGAAATTAGGAATTCCTAATTCTTGTTGGGGATTTTGAATCACTTTGTTCTGGCCTGAATATTGTGGTTGACCTTTTTCTGTCGCAACAAAAAAGAATACCATATCGCCTGGAAGTGCTTTGTAATAGGGATATATTGTAACGAGAAAATCTGTCTCTCCATCATTAGAAATAAAATACCCGGGAGGGGAATAGCCTGAAATATATGGTGCTGATGTATAATGAGTGGAGTCAGAAGGAGGGCCGCCATAAATAGCATAAATTGGGGGAGCATATCCTTGAACAAAAATGCCAGAAATATAATTAACTAACTGTATTCTTCCTGATAATGATTCTAACGCATGGACATAAAAAGAGATTTTCCCAGTAGTTGAATCTGAATTCATAGTAAACCCTTTTCGATGCTCAAATGAAATAATAGGAAATGGTATTTTTCCTTTACTATCATAAGAATAAAAAAATAGTTTTATTTGGCTTTGTTGCATTGAAAATATAAATATTGGCACATCAGACAACGGTAATTTATTTGTTTCATCCGTGATAGTTGCATGTACTTTAGTGGTGTCATCAGTTATCGAAGCAATATGATCTGGATTAGGATAGGGTGATTTTAAATACGTATTGTCAACTATGAGTTTTAAGGAATTTGGATTAATATCTTTAGCTGTTCGTTTGTAGTTTCGAACCTCGAAACTGTCAATATTTGAATTAATATTAAATGTAATATTTTCACCATATTGTGTGTTTTTGTTAATGAAAAATATAATAGTGACTTCAGCAAATAACCCATCCTGTTGTACTTTAAAAGGGATATGAATAGATGTATCTATTTGATTTTGTTCTTGGTTTGAAATGCTAATATTTTTTGATATATTTTCAATTGAAATATATGCGCCTTTAACTATCGGATCTTTTGTAGTTACAGTAATAATAAGAGGAAATGATTGGCCTATTATTAAATCACCAACTTTTTTTAAAGAATATTTTATATTTGGTATGTTTTCTTTAGACATGTTAGCCTCATTTTTATTAATATAATATGGGTATTCAGGGTTATCGCTTAAGTGATAATCTGAATATATTAATTACCATTGTTAGGATTATTTGCTGGAACAGTTCCAATTTCTGCTGACCAAATTTTACTATATGATTTTTTTCCGTTAGATGTGAATTCATAAGTTAATTGAATAGTTCCTAGTCTTCTATCATATGGTTCAACATCATAGAGATCTTTTTTACGAATATTAATCACACCATAAATACCATCAGAGTATTCTTTTATAGTACCACTATATGGTTTCTTTCCATTGACATTCGATGAGTTAATATATGAAGTTAAGGTTACTTGCGTACCTATTGGTACTTGATCTTTATCAACACTAGGATTTTTAGTGCCTAAGATCTGAATAAACAATCCATCATTTTTATTACCCGGATAATTAATTATAGCATCTAAGTTAACTATACCGTCGTTGTCTATAACTTTACCCTGAGAAATCCCTAGGCTTGTATAAACAATACAGCGTTGATAAGTCCTCGAAACACTATCGCCAGGGCTATAGGGTGTTCCCCCCATATAAGTGAGTGGCAGGGAAACAGAGGTTATTGAGTCTCCTGTTGTTCTAACGATGACATAAGAAAATTGAGATTCAACTCCATAGGTAAATATTTGATAAGGTACATAAAAATTAGGAATACCTAATTCAGTTTTGGGATTGTTAATAGTTCTATTTTGGCCTGAATATTGTGGTTGACCTTTGCCTGTCGCAACAAGAAAGAATACGGTATCACCTGGAAGAGGGTTGCTATATGGATATATTGTAACGAGAAAATCTGTTTCTCCATCATCAGAAGTCAAACTCCCGATAGGATCATAACCAGAAATGCCTGGTGCCCATGTAGAGTGAGTGTCATCAGAAGGAGGGCCGCCATAAATGGCATAAATGGGATGAGCATATCCTTGAGTAAAAATGCCAACAATTGAAGCAAGTAGCTGTACTTTCCCTGATAATGATACTTGTGCATGAACATAAAAATCTATTTCCCCATTTTGGAGTGTTTTTATTGTTAACCCCTCTCTACCATTAAATAAATTAATGGGAATTGTCGAAGAGCCTGCAGAGTCATTAGAATAAGAAAAAATTTTTAGCTGGCCTGGTTGCGTTGATGTTATAAATATTGGTATATCAGATAACGGAGATTTATTTGTATTGTCAGTTATGATTCCATGAACTTTAGTAGTAGCATCAGTTGTTGTAGCAACGTGAATAGAGTCAGGGTAAGGTGACTGCAAATACGTATTATCAACTATGAGTTTTAATGAAGTTGGATCAATATCTTTGGCTTTGCGTTTATATGTAACAGATTGATAATTAGTAATATTTGAACTAAGTGTAAATGTAATGTCTTCATCATATTTTGTGCTTTGGCTAACCCGAAATAAAATAGTAGTTTCAGCAGATGTTTTTTGGTCATTACCAGATGATAAAGGTATATGAATAGATTGTCCGAACTTAGTTTTTTCTGGGTTTAAGATAGTAAGGTTGCTTGATACAGCATCAATTGTAATATATGCAAAATCAACTATTGGATCTTGTTTAGTTACTTTAATAGTCAGTGGAAATTCTTGACCTATTATTAAATCCCCCTTTAGATTTAAAGAATATTCTACGGTTGGTTTATCTGTTGTCGGTGGTTTGTGATCTACCATGATTATTTATAACCTCATATGTAAAGTGCCTGATTTTTTTATAAGTAGATTGGCATAAATTATTTATAGGCTTTATTAAAGCAAGGTGATTGTAATTTCATTAAATTATATATTTCGTGTTCCTTTAAGTTTTTAATAAGAGTTGATTTGTATTTATACGATAATGTTTTTGAACGAAGAAAGGTAATGAAAAATAGTAATCACATAATAAAATATTATGTAAAAGTAATTATCAAGTATGCTTATTGAAAATAATAAATATTTATCTAATAAATCAATAATAATTAGATAATTTTACATTGGTTTTTTACTAAACCAAATAAATAAGTTAATATTTAATTCAAGTGTTCATAGGTGAGTAAACAGGTTGCTTCAATGGGTTTTTTTATTCTATCTAGATAAATTTTTATCAAAATAATAACCATTTAAAATAATAGAGTCAGATCAATAAATAACCCGAATTTCGTTTAAACCGTCACTGGAACATCTTCTTCTGAGTAGAAAATTTTCAGTGATGGTTTCTTCCATTTTAGGCAGTAGGCAATCACACCGCCTAAAACGGTCAACAGAAATCCTGTTATACTTCGGTGGCGAGAATGCTCTATTTGAGAAATTTCTTTTAATTGACCATTAATGGTTTCAATGATAAAACGCTTTAATAACATCACCCTATCCCACTCTTCCTGCGCCTTCGCTTTCATGTTACGGCGTTTTTTCGTGATGAAAGTGACACCCGTTCGCGCTAAATCGTCCGCCAGTTCCCGGCTAAGATAGCCTTTGTCACCATAAAGAGAACCCGTTAATTCTTTTACTAATTCGCGGACAGGTTCCCGATCATCCACATTACCGGCGGTGACTTTGAGTACCAAAATTTCACCCTGATGGTTAACAATCAAGTGTAATTTGAAACCGTAAAACCAGCCCATTGAGGTTTTTCCTCGCTGTGCTACCCTCTCAAATACCTTATGCTGGGGGATACGGATGTTATGACACACGCGTAAACTCGTGGAATCAATAAAAGCAATTCCCGTGGGTTTTCCTTTTAATTGAGTCAGATAACTGCACAAGGGAACCAAGACGGAAGGCGCGACACTAACAAAACGGGTATAACTGAGCAAGGTTGGAAAATCGTCATGATGATATTTCCAAATATGATCCAGATAAAAATGTTTAAAATTACGGTAATGCGACATGTGAAAGAGGATCAAAATAGTCATAATTTCACTGTGATACATGTGACCTTGCCTGAGCCGCAGGCGATACCCGCTGTCGAGACAAAATCGCGCCCATTGAGGAATGAAAAAACGACAAAAGTCATCGACATCGCAGAAAATTTCAACTAATTTATTCATTGCCTGTTCCTCCCCAGAGCGGTTTTTGGTGTGCACCAAAACTTTGCTCTTGGAACAGGCACTTCGTCAATTCCTTATCCAGAATTCAGGTTAATTAATGAGGAGACATATTACTGCATACTAATAGCCCTTTTGCAGAAGGTGAATTATCAACTGTATCTGTAAGTGAGTTATATATTACAAAACCAGCTTGACCGTCACCATCAGGATGAAGCTTAATTTTCAAGTTATCCTTTGATACTTCATCATCATCCCCAAATAAACCCCAATTATAGAGGTTTTTAAATTCATCATGCACTGCGGTTTTACTCTGGTTGGATTTAAAATCTCTTACGGAATAAGATAGGCGAGGGTCTAAATTAAGATTTTCACATGTCAAGTTATATTCATCAGCCGAATAGTAGGGTCCTATTCTTGGAAATCTATCGTAAATTATAGGTCTTCCAGTCGTTAATTTGTATTCGTATAATTCAATGACTCCATTTAAATTATTAACAAATGCTTGTATTATTCCTGTGCCGTTTGAATTAAAAGATATAGGGCCTTTATTATTTACACCTAAACTAACCATATTCATGGGAGTTTGATCGTTTATAGGTATAAATTTATAAGTGAGTCCTGGTGTATATAAATCCTCATTTGGTTTTTTTTCTGACCTTAATTTTGCGACTAAAGTTAGAAAGTAGTTATAAGGATGTGGTGAGTGAAATATTTTATTCCCTAGACTTTCATTATTTATATTATAGGCATACATTACTGCTTGTTGTAAGACAGGTGCAAAACTCACTAAGTTATTAGTATTTGTTTCAGCAGTGACATCTCCTTCTTCTGTTGTATGGATTGTCAAGGTAACTTTCACATCATTAACGCCTACAAGACTCTTAAGTGTTGCATATAGATATCCTTTGTCATCTGTTTCAAATAAACCATCTTTGAGCTTGGGTTCAGGTACCGGAAGTTCATTAGTGTCAATCTGGTTATGATCATGGCTCCACTTTACTTCACTGAATGAATGATGAATTAGGGCTGAGCCTGTATTTTTGTTAATAATTTTCGCTCTGTATAGATATTTACCTTCCCCATTACCAAGTAGTTTTTGTGAGGGATTAAAAGGGCCTTCGGTACCATTATTATCAACACCGTAGACTTCGACATTTTGAATCTCAAAGGGGACAAATGGAGCTTTAAAGTTTACTGGGGTTGCACAGTTCCCTGGCGATGAAGGGTCACCAGCCGCAGGTGCACCAACAACATTTAAACAAACTTCGATACCTTGAACCGCAGGTTTACCCGCGTCGCTTTTCAATGTCGATTTTAATTCCCCGCCAGAGACTGAATCTGCTTCAGCGGGGGTCAAAGAAAGCCCTGCCGCTGTTGGATCAGTCGGTTTAGTGATTTCCCACTTAAATTTAAATCCTGAGCCGCTATAGTCGCTTTTACCATCATCACCGACTATTTTCGCCGTGAAATCATACTCTCCACCAGGAAGAACTGTGCCATTCGGTGGATTTAATTTTATTTCCTTAACGGTCGGCCATTTGAATTCAACTTCTACAGGTTGGGATTTTATTCCATCTACAGAAGCTGTTACGGTAACCGTCTGAGCCTGAGAGCTTGTTAATGTTGTGGTCGCTCCTCCCTGACCATTTGTTGTACTTGTTGGATTAGTTTTTATCGCATTCTGATTAGGCGCTTTTATTGTCCAGTTGACGGTTTTACCTATCTCTGGTTGACCAGTCGCATCACTGACTTTGACTGAAAGAGTATATATTTCATTCACGAGTATCGGGCTGGGAGGATCAACAGTTATCGCAGATATTTTTTCTGGTTCAAAAGATACGGCATATTTTTGATCTATCTCAACGGGTTGTTTTTTCTCAATAGCGAGCGAAGCCAGTAAATCTTTTATAGGCTTGTGAGCTGCCAACTGTGCCGTTAATTGACCATCGTTACCTGTTTTGACCGAACCGTGTTGGGGATTAAAAATCAACCTATTATCATGACTCACATCTTGACCATGTTGTGTGATTTTCCACTCCACATTACTAAGTTCCGTATCCTTGACTAAATTGTCGTTGGCATCTTTAATCACTGCCTTATAGGTGAATTTTGGGTTACTGTCAGCGGTTGCTGTTAAAGGTAAGGGGTTATCTGGAGAGATATCTATTTTCTTAACCTGATAAGTTTTGGGATCCGGAATAAAGGCAAAGGCAGGTGATTTGGCCTTAATTTGATTTTCAAATGAAAGTTGTACCGTGAGTCCATCCAAGGCCTCTGTACTTTTTAATGTTGCTTGTAATGTTCCATCGTCTTTTGTTGTTGCTTTGTCATCCGGTGCACTAGGTTTACTAAAAGTAAATTTATGATTATCCGTGACATCTTTAGTTTCATTTTGCATGATGTGCCACTTCACATTTTTAATGTCCTGGTTCCCAAGAGGCTTGTTATCAATACTATCGATGACAGTCGCTGTAAAGGTATAGGAAGCCTCACCATTGGCGGGTAAAGGACTGCCAGGCTCCATATCCAGCTTTCCTCCTTTAATACGGATAGTTGAGGAATCTATAATGAAGGAAACCAGCTGGTTTGCATCAACATTCTTGTGGTTTTCAATGGAGAGCGAAACCAGTAAATTTTCTCTGGGTTCGTGACTCGCTAACTGTGCGGTTAGTTTTCCATCTTTATCTGTTTTGACGGTTCCGGTTTGGGGATGAAAAACCAGCTGCTTATCGCCACTCATATCCTTACCATTGGATGTGATTTTCCATTTTACTTGGTTAATTTCTTTATTCTTTAACACATTGCCATCACCATCCAAAACCACTGCGGTATAGGTAAATGTATCGAGTCCATTAGCAGTCATGGGCTTTTGTGGATCGACAATAAGCTCTTTTATCTTGTACTTTGAGGGATCTGCAGTAAAGGAAACCTGTTCTGTATTAAAGGGAGGTTGCTTTTCAATAGTGAGTGAAACCCGAACATCGCCGATAAACGTTTTGCTTGCCAACGTTGCTTTTAATTGCCCGCTACCATCTGTTTTGAAGATATCTCCTTCTTTGATAGGCACAAGAATCAGCCCGTTATCCTCTTTCTGATTAGTACTCCATGCCGCATTTTTGATTTCTGCATCGGTCACGGCCCGATGGTTATTATTGATATCCACAATCGTGGCCGTGTAATGGAATTGGCTGCGACCGTCAGCCGTTAATGTCCCGGTTGGGGTGACGGTGATATCCTTAACACGGTAACCGGCAATATCCGCAATAAAGGAAACGGGATAGGGGGCTTTAATGGTGGGTGCGTCATCTTTAATGGAAAGTGAAACCTGTAAATCTTTTATCTCTTTATGGCTGGCGAGCGTTGCCGTTAATTCTCCTGATTCATTTGTTGTATCACCCAGAGGCTTAAAAATAAGATTTTGGTTCTGGCTCTCATCTGTGCCGTTTTGTTTAATAAACCATTTCACCTGAGAAATTTTCGTTTTCTTCACAGGATTATTCTGCGCATCAAAGACAGTGCCGATGAAGGTATAGTCGTCATGACCATTGGCTATCAGAGGGCTTTTTTTATTCACCGTTAACTCACCCTTAATATGATACCCCGCAGGATCATCATCAAAACTCACGGTGCCGACTTGGGTTTTCGCCATACCATCCATTTGCAGGAATACGTTCACCTCTTTCTGCGGTTTACTACTCACTAATGCGGCTTGTAATTGCCCTTTTTCGTTGGTTGTCGAGGTTGGTTCCGGTTTACCCCAACTCAGCCCTGATTCTTCACCAATCGGCGGTTCAGTTGTCCATTTAATATGGTTTAACGGGACATCCTTCGGCAACGGGATATGATTAACTGTGTCGTAAGTCATGACGGGGGTGAAAATATAGGGAGTTTTACCGTCGGCAATGACGCCTCCGTCAGGTTGAACTTCTTTTTCTTTTATCAAAAATGGCCTGACAATCACTTGCATGGAGGCATGATGAGTCTGTTGCAAATTGCTACTTTCTGATACGGTAAAATTCAGCGGATAAGTATTAATTCCCCCTGTATTCAATTGGTATTCAGGAAAGGTAATGGTCATTTTATTGCCGGCATTCAGTGAGATTTTGCCGCCATTTTTGATAAAGTCGTTATTTTGCAGCCACTCCACTTTATCGCTGGGATTGTTAGTCACGGTAGCAACCTGTTCTTCATGGCTGTATCCCGTCATCACTTCCGGCAAAGAAAATTGTAAAATGGAGCGCTTTTGGTGATCAAGGATGATTTGGTTATTTCTTTCCACCAAATCATAACGGCTGCCCGCCAATGTCCGCATGGAAGCCACACTGTCTGGCGATAACTGCACATGAAGTGGAACACCCAGTTTATAATTTAAATTCGCCAGGAATTGGGTTTCAGTATGTCCGCTTTCCCCCTGTTTATAATCAACTCCCATTGTAAAGAGCGGGATAGGGGTATAATTCAGGCCTAACGTCGCCCGGCTGGGGTTTTTCTGTTTGGTATCACGGTTGAATAAAGTAACGTTATCACCGAAGTATTGCTCATAGGCTAGTTTGGCGCCCAGATTGGGATAAGCCGGCAGGAAAAATTCGCCATTAATGTCATAACCGTTGGCAGGACGTTCATGATAATCGTGCAAATGTTGGGATTTTTTCCAATCACTTAAGCCGTAATACGCATTGGCGGAGAGCTTAATATAGTCTCCCCAGATTTCTCCTCCCATCCCCAAACGTTGGTTTTTACCCGTCAGATCATGGTCATAAAAGGTATTCAGGCCATACATCCAGTTTTGGTAAAAATAACGGCCACCCAAACCCACGTTAACGGTATTCCTGCTGTCTTTGTTACGGTAGCCAAATTGAGAAAAGAATAACCAATCGGCCTTATTGTCGTAAATGGGGAGCAACAGATCGAGAGAGGTATTCTCTAAAGTCCCTTTTTTATCCAGCCCAAAATTAATTCTGGTCGTACCAAATTGCGATAACCATTTTTGTACTTCGGAGGTAACGGTGCTGTTAAGTTTGCTCAACGCGTAGGATTTGGCTTGTTCGGTTAACTCTTTAGGCGACGAAGCAAGAATATTGCTGACTGCGTGAATATTTCTCGCGATAATATTTGGTGTGTCAGAATTTGAGGTGTCACTGTTTTTTTCTATATTGGCTTCATTGGCTTCATTGGCTTCTTTATACGTGTTCGAAATTAATAATTTATTACTTAACTCACTTACTGGAATATTTATATTATTTTCTGTGTTTATTTTCTGTGAATAGATATCATTATCCGTTAAATTACTCTCCGCAAGAGCGGTTGTTATTGTAGACGGAATCAATAATGTATAAAAAGCAATGAAATAAACAATAATTTTACTTATATATGATGACATATAAAAGTACCTCAAGATATTTTATTCGTTGACTGTTTTTTCTTTGATGTTTATCAAGAAAAAGAGACTTTCCTAATTTCACATATTAGAATGTATTGTTGTTTTTATTATGAAAAATAGTTATCGGCTGATAACCAATAGTTATTCAGTCACGCATCAAATAGTTAGTTTCCCTATAAATGAAAACATTCACGCTCTATGATCGTTCCTGTCACTTTATCGTGTATTTCTTTCGGCAGTATTTAACTTATTGAATTAATTTTAATTAGTTATCAAGATAGATAAAAACTAAGATAGTAAAAAACTAAAAAAACAGCTTGTATATTGTCGGTAATCAGAGGGTTTATATTTTTCTTTTTATTAGGCAGGCTTAACTAACAAATTCATCTTTATTAAGATAATTCATCGATTTCAAGTCAAATTACAGTACAATAATAATAAAGGAAAAAATCCTATACACAATGGATTTCAAGTTGCATCGCGACGGCAAGAGAGCAAATCCCCGGGAGCATAGATAACTATGTGACCGGGGTGAGCGAGCGCAGCCAACAAAGAGGCAGCTTGAAAGACGAAGTGTATATATGGATGACCATGTGGTTGAGAAAGCGTGTGTCACTAACAAAGCTGTAGCGTGAGTAGCGTGAAAAGAAGGGCATAGCCAACTTATCTAAGGTGATATATCTCACATTTATTTCACTATGTTGTCATAACGTGTAAAATAGCAGCATATTTGTGTTAGACGAATGTGGCAGTGTTCTGCCATGTTGTATCCATCTAATAATCCATCAAATAGCTAAAACGGTAAAAATACTTGTCAATTAATAATTTAAGAAATATCGCCATCATCGCTCACGTCGACCATGGCAAAACCACGCTGGTTGATAAACTCCTGCAACAGTCCGGTACTTTCGGTGAGCGCGCTGCAACAACTGAGCGTGTGATGGATTCCAATGATCTAGAAAAAGAACGTGGTATCACTATTCTTGCGAAAAACACCGCCATAAAATGGAATGATTATCGTATCAATATCGTAGACACCCCGGGCCACGCCGACTTTGGTGGTGAGGTTGAGCGTGTTATGTCGATGGTAGACAGTGTTCTGCTGCTGGTTGATGCGATGGATGGCCCAATGCCACAGACCCGTTTCGTTACCCAGAAAGCGTTTGCCCACGGTCTGAAACCTATCGTGGTTATCAACAAGGTTGACCGTCCTGGTGCCCGTCCGGATTGGGTTGTTGATCAGGTATTCGACCTGTTCGTAAACCTCGGTGCAACTGATGAGCAACTGGATTTCCCAATCATCTATGCTTCAGCGCTGATGGGTATTGCAGGTAATGACCACACTGATATGGCTGAAGATATGACTCCGTTGTATCAGGCAATCATTGAACATGTTGAGCCACCTAAGGTTGACCTTGATGGCCCATTCCAGATGCAAATTTCTCAGCTGGATTACAACAACTATGTTGGCGTTATCGGTATTGGCCGCATCAAGCGCGGTAAAGTAAAACCAAACCAGAACATCACTCTTATCGATAGTGAAGGTAAAACACGTAACGGTAAAGTTGGTAAGGTTTTCAGCCATTTGGGTCTGGATCGTATTGAATCTGAACAAGCTGAAGCGGGCGATATCATTGCGATCACTGGTCTGGGCGATCTGAACATCTCCGATACCCTGTGTGAAGTCAATGCGGTTGAAGCGTTGCCGGCACTGGCGGTTGATGAGCCTACCGTGAGCATGTATTTCTGCGTAAATACTTCCCCGTTCTGTGGTCGTGAAGGTAAGCATGTCACTTCTCGCCAGATTCTGGATCGTCTGAAAAAAGAGCTGGTTCACAACGTTGCATTGCGTGTTGAAGAAACTGAAGACCCGGATGCATTCCGTGTATCAGGTCGTGGTGAATTGCACCTGTCTGTTCTGATTGAGAACATGCGTCGTGAAGGCTTTGAGCTGGGCGTTTCTCGTCCAAAAGTTATTTTCCGTGAAATTGATGGCCGTAAGCAGGAACCTTTCGAGCAGGTAACTCTGGATATCGAAGAGCAGCATCAGGGTGATGTGATGCAGGGGCTGGGTGAGCGTAAAGGTGAAATGCGTGACATGCTGCCAGATGGTAAAGGTCGTGTTCGTCTTGATTACGTTATCCCCAGCCGTGGTCTGATCGGTTTCCGTACTGAATTCATGACTATGACTTCCGGTACGGGTCTGCTGTACGCGACATTCAGCCACTATGATGATATCCGTCCGGGTGAGATTGGTCGTCGTCTGAATGGTGTACTGATTTCTAACGGACAGGGTAAAGCGGTTGCTTACGCGCTGTATGGTCTGCAAGAACGTGGTAAGTTGTTTCTTGGTCACGGTACTGAAGTGTATGAAGGCCAAATCATCGGTATTCACTCGCGTTCTAATGATCTGACGGTTAACTGTCTGACCGGTAAGAAGCTGACTAACGTACGGGCATCAGGAACGGATGAAGCGACAACCTTGTCTCCGCATATCAAGAAAACACTGGAACAAGCGCTGGAGTTTATCGATGACGACGAACTGGTTGAAGTGACTCCACAGTCAATTCGCCTGCGTAAGCGTCATTTGACTGAAAACGATCGTCGTCGCGCAAGTCGTAGCAAAGAAGTTTAATTACTTTTTGGTACATTGCATGTGACAGATTGATACGCATAGCTTAGGGTGCTTCGGCACCCTGAGTTTTAAGCTATTATCTCTTATCATTTTTACCCTGCTCATCTATTCCTGATTGTCTGTTAATACAGTTAGTTATAACTCTAATCACCATTCATCAAATTCAACACCTGTTCATTAAATGCGTGGCTTGTTTGTTTTTTTGTCTCTTATCCTTTTTTATGAACAAAAATATGATAAAAGTACCAAACGATTAACATCAGTCAGGAGGAATTATGCTGTATATTTTCGATATGGGTAATGTGATTATTGATATTGATTTTAAAAGGGTTCTGGCTGTTTGGAGTAATTTGAGTGGAACTCCACTGGCAACATTGACCGCGAAATTTTCATTGAATGATATCTTCGGAAAACATGAGTGCGGACAAGTCAGTGACAATGAATTTGCAGAAATGGTGTGTGACGAAATGGAGATTTCACTCAGTTTTGAACAATTTGCTGAAGGCTGGAATGCGGTTTTTATTGGTATCAGACAAGAAATTATTGAACTCATGAATAAATTACGCACACAAGGGCATCGCGTAGTTGTGTTATCAAATACTAACCACCTGCACTTTGATTACTTGTCTGTGCATTATCCTGAGATTGCAGCATCAGCCGATTTGCTTTATTTATCTCAAGAGCTGGGAATGCGTAAACCGGAACCTGACATTTTTAAACATGTACTTGAGGCGGAAGGTGTAACGGCGGATCGGGCCATATTTTTTGATGATGTTTTAGAGCATGTCGAAGCAGCAATACAATCAGGTATCAATGCAATTCATGTGGCTGGCAGGAATGACATTCCTGATTATTTCAAGACACATGATTTCTCACTTCCCGCAAAAAATTAATATCTTCCGCAATCAGCGGAAAATATTTTCCTCTACTCTCCTTGCCCGGATAGGGTGAGGACAACAGGTAAGAAAAATGATCGCTTTAATACAGCGTGTGACACAGGCAAAAGTTATTGTTGAAAATGAAACTATTGGGGAAATTGGACAGGGATTACTGGTGTTATTGGGAGTTGAGAAAGATGACAACCCACAAAAAGCACAACGTTTATGCGAAAAAGTGATGGGATATCGGGTATTCAGCGATGAGCAGGGAAAAATGAATTTGAGTGTTCAGCAGGCTAATGGCGGCTTGCTGGTTGTGTCCCAATTTACATTGGCGGCGGATACTCAGAAGGGGTTGAGGCCAGGTTTTTCTGGCGGTGCTGAACCTAAAAAAGCAGATGAACTTTATCGCTATTTTATTGAACAGTGCCGTATAACTGGTGTAAAAACAGAAACGGGGAAATTTGCTGCAAATATGGAAGTCAGTTTAACGAATGACGGACCCGTGACTTTCTGGTTGCAGGTGTAAAGTAATCCGCCGTGTGCTGTATACATTTCCCTGACTTACACATGACAACACACAAGAGAGGGGTTGTTTCTATGTACCACCTGAGAATACCTCAAACAGAACAAGAGTTGGAAACCTATTACCAATTTCGTTGGGAGATGCTGCGTAAACCGCTTCATCAGCCCATTGGTTCAGAGAAAGATGGTTACGACTCGATGGCTCATCATCAAATGGTGGTGGATGAACATGGTAACCCGCTTGCTGTCGGGCGCTTATATATTAATGCGGACAGTGAAGGGGCAATCCGTTTTCTGGCTGTTCACCCTAATGTGCAGCGGAAAGGGTTGGGCACACTGATTGCAATGGCGTTGGAATCTGTTGCCAGACAAGAAGGGGTAAAGCGGGTTGTTTGCAGCGCACGGGAAGATGCCGTCGATTTCTTTGATAAATTGGGTTTTGAGAACCGCGGTTTAATCAGTGGGGCCAGAACATCACCGATTAACCATTTTCTAATGATAAAACCTATCATGAGCCTTGATGATATTCTGCATCGTCCTGATTGGTGTGAGGAATTACAGCAAGCATGGCATAAACATATTCCTCTGAGTGAAAAGATGGGGCTGCGGATCACGCAATATACCGGGCAACGTTTTATCACGACGATGCCTGAAGCTGGGAACCAAAACCCACACAATACTATTTTTGCGGGCAGCTTGTTTTCCCAGGCTACGTTAACGGCATGGGGGCTGATTTGGTTATTGCTACAGGAGCGCCAGTTGGGTGGAGATATTATTTTGGTGGATGCCAGTATTCGCTATCGGCAGCCTATTACTGGGCGTCCCAGTGCAATCGCAGATTTCAATAATATGAGCGGCGATTTGGCCCGCCTTGCCCGTGGCAACAAAGCACGCGTAAAACTGGAAGTAGAGGTTAGCGGTGAACATGGTGTCGGTAGCGTGTTCACCGGTACTTATATTGTCATGCCTCCAGAACGCTTTGCTACAGTCTGATTTTGGTGCAGGTTTCACTCTCTGTTGTTGGATGTTCGGTTTCCGAGTTATCTACGGGAGAGTGGGCTGCTGTAGTGCAACGATTTGTCGAAATCAGGCCTTGCTCAACAGACTGTGACTCTTTGGATGATTTATCTTCAGCAACCAATGCACCATTGATTGTACCTTTAACATTATCAGCAGAGAGGTCACCAGTAATCGCGAGTGAGAAATTCCCTTCTCCTTGAATATTGAGTGGCACCCAACCCCATTGAGGCAAAATGCTCAAATCCGCATTCATTCCTTTGAAACTGAGGTTAAAAGGAGTTTGGGACGTTCGTTGTTCCGCTGTGCCGGTAAGTTGCAGTAACCCCTCACTTGTAAAAGCATTTAATTTATCGATGGTTATCTTGTCATCAATCGTGTGAAATTGCAGATAAGGACGGGTTATCTCTATTTTATTGAATGTTCCCGCTGCGGCCTGAAACGATGCCTGTCCATTCCATAATCCCCATTTGCCATCTTTCAAAAGATCCAGAGTATCAACATGGCCTGAAAGGGTGGTGAGCTGGAATGGAAAATGAGGATTAGTATCAACCAACAGGGTATTGTTGATGCTAATGTCATTGAGTTTCAGCCCGGAAATCCATTCTGGTGCCGGGTTTTGTAAATAGTTAATCCAGGTTGATGGCAAACGATAAAACAGCCCTGTTACTGAGCTATCTTTGAGGGTCAGCAGCCGATTTTTGCGATCCCATTTAGTCTGGATATTAAACAACCCCTTTTGATAGTGGGTTGTCAGATTGGCAATGGCAAAAGTATCGCCAGAAAACCGGAATTTCCCAAGAGTATCACTGAGCTGGGCATTATTGAGGGACATGTTCATAACATTAAAATCAATCAACCCATCTTCGCCATCCCAACTGCCATTGACCAGCCCCAGGTTTTTGATGGTACTGTTCAGATAATCGACAGACCAGTTTTGCCCTTGTAACTTGGCATTGGTGATATTGAGGTCTTTCACATGAATGGCAGGAAGGTGGCTGATTTTTTCCTTAATTGCATTCAATGTCATCGGTGATTGCCAGCGGATATCGCTGATCAGGAGATTATTCCACTGCCAGCTGCCATCAGATAACCGTTGGCCATCTCCAGAAACCGCACCTTGCAGAAATGTCGCCCCAAAAGAATCGATATTCAGAGCCTTATTCTGGTAACTCCCCTGCATCATGACATTTTCAACGGGAATGCCATTTAAGCGGATTACATGGGCACTGAATTGATATTGCCCATCACCAAATGGGCTTTCTACGGTAAGTGCCCAAGGGGTAATTCCACCAGTGATGTTTTCTCCCTGAATAGGTATGTTTGGGTTGTTCAACTGAACATTCATTTGATTCAATTGTAAAATATCTGCTTTCAAAGGAAGCGGTAATTGGCTATCGGCTAACGTTACTGTTCCTTGTTGCAATGTCAGGCGGTGGAGATTTTGTGGTGTCAGTAGATGTCGCCATTTGAAATCGAGATTGATGGTATTGGTTTGTAGTGAGAAAGGGCTTTGTTTATCGTGAATATCCACACGGCTAAACGTTAAGGTGGATGGTTGCAACCAACTATGGCTGATGCTTTCGATATTGACCTGATAATGCCCTTGTTGGTTAAACCACTGGCTTAATTGTTTTGCGCCCCAATGCGTCTGGATAACAACATAGATAGTGATCATTGCCAGAGCGAGCAACAATAAAAGAATGGCAACACTTTTCCCTAACCATTTCATGATTCTCACCTCAATATTTCCTCCCGATAGAAACTCTTTTATGCCGTAAAAAGTACACCCGCTCAAGAGCCGGTGCAGATAAAACAGTATTTAGTATATTTTTATGGAAGTAAATTCAGATATTGCGAATAGATACGCAAAATAAAAATGCAAAAAACTTCCGCCGGGAGGAAGTCAACCAAAACTAGCGGCTATTTTCCGGAGGAAAAATCAGATTCAGCAGAATGGTCGTTATTGAAGCGCGCATGGAGCCACAGGCTGGATTGGCCATGTTATGAAATTCCGGATGGACAAAACAACGCATTTTAATGAACCACAACGTTAAGGCAATCGTTTGCTTTTGGTTTTGCTTATCCAAAACGGCTTAATTCCGTCACATTTTTAAATGTTTTAACTTGTATTTATTAATAAATTTCTTTCTAATCCGATCCCTGTCTGCTCTTGGCGTTTTTATAGGATGATTATAACGTCACATTAAATTTACATAATATTAACAATGGATGGGGTACATAAATGTATCATCTGGATATTTATGGCACGCTCGTTGCTGCCACTCTTGTTTTGCTACTAGGAAGAAAACTCGTAAAAACAGTTCCATTTCTTGAGAAATACACAATCCCTGAGCCGGTCGCCGGTGGATTATTGGTTGCTTTAGTTTTATTAGCGGTTAATCAAACCGTAGGTTGGGAAATCAGTTTTGATTCATCTCTCACCGAACCTCTTATGTTGATGTTCTTTGCCACAATCGGCCTGAACGCTAACCTTGCCAGCCTGAAAGCGGGCGGAAAACTTCTGATAATTTTTGTCTTTGTGGTTGTTGGCCTGTTATTAGTGCAAAACACCGTAGGCATCGCATTGGCGAAAATGCTTGGCCTTGACCCATTAATGGGTCTGCTGGCGGGTTCCATTACACTCTCCGGGGGGCACGGAACGGGAGCCGCTTGGGGCAAATTATTCACTGAGCGTTACGGTTTTGAGAATGCGACGGAAGTCGCAATGGCATGTGCAACATTCGGTTTGGTCTTGGGCGGTTTGATCGGGGGCCCGGTTGCTCGTTTTTTGGTGAAAAACATCAAAACACCGGGCCTGGGTACAGATGATACAGAAATCCCAACTGCATTTGAGAAACCTTATACTGGTCGCCTTATCACGCCATTGGTGATGCTGGAAACCATTGCCATGATTTCCATCTGTTTGTTGGCGGGCAAATTTATTGAGAAACTGTTGCAAGGCACTTTATATGAATTACCGACATTCGTGTGTGTGCTGTTTGTTGGTGTTATCCTCAGTAATGGTCTGTCTATGCTTGGTTTTTATCGGGTATTTGACCGAGCAGTTTCTATATTGGGTAACGTCAGTTTGTCACTGTTCCTTGCAATGGCACTGATGAGCCTGAAACTATGGCAGTTGGCTTCCCTTGCACTACCAATGCTGCTGATCCTCACTGTGCAGTCAGTGGTGATGGCGTTATACGCGATTTTCGTGACTTACCGTATAATGGGCAAGAATTATGACGCAGCAATATTGTCAGCCGGCCACTGCGGTTTTGGTTTGGGTGCAACACCAACAGCCATTGCAAATATGCAGGCGATTACTGATCGTTTTGGACCATCACATGTGGCATTCCTTTTAGTGCCGATGGTTGGTGCATTCTTTATTGATATCGTTAATGCTGCTGTTATCAAGTTATATCTGTTGTTACCGGTATTCCCATCTGTTGCAGGTTAATTTGACACGCTTGTGATATGGCCTGATATCTTGGCTAAAATGCCGCTGAAATACTCAGCGGCATTTTTTTGCTTATTTATTACGTTATTACGGTTGGAATTTAGGCATGACTGTACTGCGAGCTATCCGGCAGCCATCGTTCAATCAGTGCCTTGGCATGTTCAGGATAGTGCTGGTGGATATAGCGGGCGATGCGTTGAGCTTCGGGCAGCATACTTTGATCCCGCAATAAATCCGCGATCCTGAATTCTGCATTACCGGTTTGGCGTGTGCCAAGCAATTCACCCGGCCCACGAATTTCCAGATCTTTCTGGGCAATTACAAAACCATCGTTGCTGTCCCGTAAAACTTGCAGGCGAATTTTGGCCGTTTGGGTCAGCGGGGTTTTATAGAGCAGGACGCAGTGGGAAGCAATGGCTCCACGCCCGACACGCCCGCGAAGCTGATGCAGCTGAGCCAATCCGAGCCGTTCGGGATTATCGATGATCATCAGGCTGGCGTTGGGCACATCAACACCGACTTCAATCACGGTGGTAGCGACCAACAATTGCAATTCACCCTGTTTGAACGCCTCCATGATACTTTGCTTTTCAGTGGGCTTCATTCGTCCATGCACTAAACCGATTTTCAGTTCCGGCAACGCAAGGGCCAGTTCTTCGCTGGTGGCTTGTGCTGCTTGCGCTTCCAACACCTCAGAATCTTCGATCAACGTACATACCCAATAAGCCTGACGGCCTTCATCCAGACAGGCATTTTTGATACGCTGGATAATATCGTTCCGGCGGGTATCAGGAATGGCGACGGTTGTCACTGGTGTTCGCCCCGGCGGTAACTCGTCGATGATGGATGTATCCAGATCGGCATAAGCGATCATTGCCAACGTGCGTGGAATGGGGGTCGCTGTCATGATCAACTGATGGGGATGGAAGCCCTGTTCGCGGCCTTTTTCCCATAAAGCAAGGCGTTGATGAACACCAAACCGATGTTGTTCATCAATGATGATCAGTGCCAGTCCCGCAAATTTTACCTGCTCCTGAAACATCGCATGGGTTCCGATGACCATGCTTACCTGACCATTCGCAATCGCTTCTTGTTGTGCCTGACGAGCCTTGCCTTTTTGCTTGCCAGCCAGCCAGCCGATTTGAATACCGAGTGGTTCAAGCCATTGGCGGAAGGTATTGGCATGCTGTTCCGCCAGCAGTTCAGTTGGCGCCATCAACGCAACCTGCTTACCGTGAACAATGGCGCGAACTGCCGCCAAAGCCGCGACCAGCGTTTTACCTGATCCGACATCCCCTTGTATTAAACGCATCATGGGAACGTTCTTTTCCAAATCGTGCTCGATTTCTGCAACAACACGCGCTTGCGCCCCTGTCGGTGAGAAGGGTAATTGATTGAGAAGCTGCTGCTTTAAGGTGTCATCCGCCATGAGTGGTTGGGCGTGAAAGCGCTGTGCTCCGGCCCTGACTGCCAGCATACTCAAATAGTGTGCCAGAAGTTCTTCCAGAATCAATCTGCGCTGGGCCGGATGTCTGCCGTTATCTAAATCAGTCAGAGAGATGTCCGGTGGAGGGCGATGCAATGTATGAAGGGCATCGGGCAGGCTAATAATCTTCCGGCTGAATTCTTCAGGTAGCAGTTCGTTAACAGCACAGGTATCCAATATCTCCAAGGCTTGTTCGATCAACTTACGCAGAGTTGTTTGGCGCACTCCCTCGGTTGTGGGATAGATGGGAGTCAATGTCTCTTGCAGTTGAACACGGTTGGCGTGTTGCTGGACTTTATATTCAGGATGAATAATCTCTGGCCCCTGATTTCCGGGACGAATTTCGCCATAGGCAACGACATGTTTCCCTTCGGCCAGATTGTTTTTCATGGCAGCGGTAAAGTTGAAAAAAAGCAGGGTCAATACGCCTGTTCCATCGCTGATTTGGCAGGTCATGATGCGTCGGCGTCCAAAAATGACATTGGTACGCAATACTTCACCCGTTATCGTCGCGTAAATGCCAGGCAGCAACTCATTGATGGTATACAGGCGGGTTTGATCTTCATAGCGGAGAGGCAGGTGCAGCAGCAAATCCTGTAGATTGATCAACCCTAATTTAGCGAGCTTAGCGACCTGACTGGCTCCAACACCATGCAGAGTAGTTAAGGGAATGGCATCAAGTAGTTGGCCTTTCATGCGATGTCTCCGTCGGTGTGATTTATTTCCTTGTATACCTGTTGTCTTTCAAGTCGCTGCTTTGTTGGATGCGCTCAACTGCATCTAATTTCGATTACGGCTGACCCGCATCACGTCCGGCATAACACGTATCTTACGCATGATATTCGCCAGCTGGATACGATCTTTGGTCGTCAGCCTGATGAAAGCACAATAGACGCGGCCATCTTTTTCCTCAGTATTCATGCTTTGAATACTGGAATTTGCATCATTGATAGCGGCGGTGAGATTTGCCAGTGCGCCCTGATGGTTAAACATATCAACTTTAATTTCAGCAATAAAATCGCTATTGATATCTTTATCCCACTCAACAGGCATGAATTTTTCTGGTTCTTTCTGATATCCACGAATATTGCGGCACGATTCGTGGTGGATCACTAAGCCTTTCCCCGGACTGATATGGGAAATAATCGGGTCGCCTGGGATTGGACGACAACATTTTGCAAAGGTGATCAGAATACCATCAGCGCCCTTGATAGGCAGCTTACGCGTTGAATTGCCACTGCCATTTGGTGTTTTTTCCGCAGCGCCCAATAATAAATTACGCGCGACAACCACGCTCATGGCATTGCCTAGCCCGATTTCAGCCAGTAAATCATCCAACGTAGCAAGTTTCATCCTTGCCAGTTCTTTATCGATATTCTCTTGTGGAATATCGATAACTTTCGTACCGTTGCCCAGTGCATGATTAAGTAGGCGTCGCCCTAATCCGATGGAATCATCCCGTTTTAGGTTTTTCAGTAACTGGCGGATTTTGGCTCGGGCCTTAGAGCTGACGACAAAGTTTAGCCATGCTGCATTAGGGCGAGCGCCGGGCGCTGTGATGATTTCGACGGTTTGCCCGCTGCTGAGTGTTTGTGAGAGAGGATAAGGCAGGCGATCAACGCGTGCGCCGACACAAGCATGACCGATATCCGTATGGACAGCGTAGGCAAAATCGACAGGGGTCGCGCCAGCTGGTAACTCAACAATTCGTCCTTCAGGGGTAAAAACGTAAATCTCATCGGGGAACAAATCAGATTTGACGCTCTCAATAAACTCAAAAGAGCTTCCGGCGCTTTGCTGAAGCTCCAGTAAACTCTGCATCCAACGTTGGGCGCGGACTTGTGCGGTTGTGCCGGACTCTCCCTGTTCTTTATAAGCCCAGTGTGCCGCCACCCCCATTTCTGCCATCTGATCCATATCTTCGGTACGGATCTGAACCTCAACGGGTACACCATGTGGGCCAATAAGGGAAGTATGCAGGGATTGATAGCCGTTAGCCTTGGGGATAGCAATATAATCTTTTACTCTGCCGGGACGCGGTTTATATAAACTGTGCATTTGCCCCAATACGCGATAGCAGGTATCAAGATTATTGACGATGACACGAAAAGCGTAAATATCCATGATGGAATGGAAACGCTGTTCTTTCAAATGCATCTTGCGATAGATAGAGTAGAGATGTTTTTCGCGACCACTGACGGTACATTGGATGCCAGCGTCTGCTAACCTGCCTTCAATTTCAGACAGAATTTTCTGAATCATCTCTTTACGGTTACCACGTGCGGCCTTAACAACCTCTTTAATCACGCGGTAACGGTTAGGATACAGGGCTTCAAACCCAAGCTCTTCCAGCTCTGTTTTCAGGTGATGAATACCCAGACGGTGAGCCAGAGGGCTATAAATTTCCAGCGTTTCCCTGGCAATGCGCCGCCGCTTATCGGGACGCAGAGAGCCAAGTGTACGCATGTTGTGTGTTCGGTCTGCCAGTTTGATCAGAATGACGCGGATATCCTGCACCATTGCCATGATCATTTTACGGAAGTTTTCAGCCTGTGCTTCTTTCTTGTCACGGAAATTCAGCTTATCCAGTTTGGATACGCCTTCCACCAAACCGGCAACGACCGTGCCAAATAACTGTTCTATGTCCTGAAATGTTGCTGGAGTATCTTCAATTACGTCATGCAGAAGTGCCGCCATAAGTGTTTCATGGTCAAGTCGCATTTCGGCCAAAATACAGGAAACGGCCACAGGGTGGGTAATATATGGTTCACCACTGGAACGGGTCTGCCCTTCGTGGGCATCCCGCGCAACCACATAGGCCTGCTTAAGTAGATCGATTTGATCTTCAGGCAAATATTTTAGAACAAGCTGATTCAAGCTTTCAAACAGGTACAAGGCAGACCTACCGTAAAATTAACGACGACCTTCAGCGATGGCAGAAACAGCTTTGATTTCCGCGGCTTCTTGTTCTTGCTGTTCCTGACGCTCACGAACATCAAGAATTTTATTGTTGATAAGGCCTTGCTCGATTTCACGCAGAGCGATAACAGTCATCTTATCGTTTTCTTCTGGAACGAGGGGATCTTTGCCACCTGATTGCAATTGACGTGCTCGGCGAGCAGCGACCAACACCAGGTCAAAACGGTTACCAATTTTTTCTACTGCGTCTTGAACAGTTACGCGTGCCATATGTGTGCTACTCCACAGATAAATAAATGACTGGGCATAATACTGAAACTTGGTTCAGTCTGCCAATAATTTGCTGATTAAGGCATCATGCCGCTGAGTCTGACGATCTAATCGTAGACGCTCTGAACGAATAATAGATTGTAAATCGGCCAGTGCCGTATTGAAATCATCATTGATGATGACGTAATCGTATTCGTTGTAATGTTCCATCTCTGCAACAGCCTGAGCCATTCGTTTAGCAATAACTTCTTTGCTGTCCTGGCCACGTCCGCGCAGGCGGCGGAGCAACTCTTCCCTGGAGGGCGGAAGAATGAAAATGCTGCGGGCTGCCGGCATTTTCTGACGGATTTGCTGCGCTCCCTGCCAGTCAATATCAAGAAAAACATCAACACCGCTGACGAGCGTGTCTTCAATGACTTTCCGGGATGTACCGTAATAGTTACCAAAGACACAGGCATATTCCAAAAACTCATCATGGCTGATCATATTTTGGAATTCATCTACTGTGATGAAAAAATAATGTTCACCATGATTTTCGCCTGAGCGAGTCTGACGTGTTGTATGTGAAACAGATACCTGAGTGTCATACAAAGGCTGAGTTTTCAGTAAAGCCTGAATAAGGCTTGATTTGCCTGCTCCACTCGGCGCAGAAACAATATATAACGTTCCTTGGTTCATGATGATTTCTTGACTGGTTGGATATAAACAAATGCAAGCGCAGGAATATAAAATCCCACATAGTATACACGGATAGGTCAATCCATGCAGCGTTACAATACATGCCAACGGACATTTCAACCAAATTTTTTCTTAACAAACTGACGTTACTGCTTAACTTTGCGAAACATTTTCAGGAAAAATAAACGGTTGCAGAAATTGAGTATTTATTTTTCGAAACACTTCGCAAACCCACATTTTTCCCCTTGGTAAAAATTACCGGGTTTTTTATTCTCTGCTCGTGTTTCAGGGAGCTAACGGAGCAGGGATGCTTAACTTTCTTATTGGTTTTCTTATAGCAGTCAGCGTGTCGTTATTTGGAATGCCTGCGGCATTTGCTGACAAGGGACATTGTTCTGCATGGATACAGGAAAAGTGGTCACAGGAAAAACTTCAGCATGAAATAGAGCATCTGAAACGACAGATGGTGCAATGGGATTATCTTTATCGCCAGCAGGGTGACAGTGAAATAGATGATGAAATCTATGATCAATTACTGGAAACTTTGGTGCTGTGGCAAAGCTGCTCAAACCAGATACCAGACAGCACTTTCGAAATTAAGGTATCGCAGGAGGGAAAACAGCCTCACCCTGTCCAGCATACCGGTTTAAATAAGCTAAAAGAGGTGTGGAAAGTTCGGCAGTGGTTGCAGGGAAGAGAGAAAGTCTGGTTGCAACCTAAGATTGATGGTGTTGCGGTTACTTTGGTCTATGAAAAAGGTCAATTAGTGAGGTTTATTAGCCGTGGTGATGGAATAGAGGGAACAGACTGGATGGATAAGAGCCTGTTTATTCCCAGTATTCCGAAACAGATAAAAAATGCACCGGAACATACGGTATTACAAGGTGAGCTTTTTTGGCAGCAGAAGGAGCATCGGCAATCCATCTCAGGTAGCCACGGCTCACGTAGCAAGGTTGCAGGGTTAATGATGCGCAAGACGCCTGCTGCAGAGCTTAAGCAAATTGGTGTCTTTATTTGGGGTTGGCCGGATGGGCCATATGACATGGAAGTTAAATTGGAACGATTGGCATCTATGGGGTTTCCTCTCGCACAGCAACACAGTCATCCCGTTGCTACCCCGGAAGATGCAGAAAAAAGATGGAAAGATTATTTTGAATTGCCACTACCTTTTGCCTCAGATGGTGTTGTTTTACGGCAGGAAATTGAACCGGCTGGCCGACAATGGCGTTCCGGGTCAAATAGTTGGGCGATTGCATGGAAATATCCATTACGCCAACAAGTGACAACGGTAAAAGATGTCAACTTCACAATAGGCCGGACGGGGAAAATATCCGTTGTCTTGGGATTAGAAAAAGTGAGGTTGGATGATAGACAAATTAGCCGTGTCAATATCGGTTCTGTCAACCGATGGAAGCAATGGAATGTTTATCCCGGAGATAAAATAACAGTCGCGTTGGCGGGGCATGGTATACCTAAACTCGATAAGGTGGTATGGCGTATGGCTGAACGTCCTGATATCCAGCCACCTGATGAACAGGATTATCATTATCTTAGTTGTTTGTCTTTCAATTACTTGAGTAATGTGAATGAACATTATTGTCAGCAACAGTTCATTGCCCGCCTGACCTGGCTTGGAGAAAAATTGAAAATGAAAGGCATTGGACAAGGAACATGGGCTGTTCTGGTAAGGCATGGGCTTGTGACGAATTTAACGGACTGGCTGGCGTTGGATAAAGCACAACTTGAAAAAGTACCCAATATCGGAACTAAGCGTGCCGAGTTGATTTTCGCCCAATTACAGCAAGCGAAGTCACAATTGTTTTCATCATGGCGTGAAGCGATTGGCCTGCCTTATGCTAATCGGTTTACAGAAAATATGGGTTGGCAATGGAATGTGCAGCCAGAGGGTGCTGATACTAAACATTCACTATCATTAACGGCAAAGCAAGCCGAAAAAATTTCAGCTTTTTTACAGCATCCAGAGATAAAGAGGGTAATTCAGAGTCTGGCTGTACATGGTATCAAGGAGGAGAAATGGATTGGGGAGATAAACACGGCAGAGAAGCAAGATGTCGAGCCAATAGATAAAAGTAGGAAAGATGGGGCGGCAAGCCACCCCGAAGCGCATAATTAAGGTTAATGGTCTGCATTGTCATAGTTAAAGATAGGTAATCCAAGGCGATAACGGATAGCAATTAACCGTGCGGTGAGTCCTGCGATAAGCGTAATCAGGATCACGCCATTTGAATGCAATGGCGTATGTAATAAAGCGATATAGAGCCAGGCGGCGGCAAAAGAGACCCCGGCATAAATTTCTTTTTGGAATACCAGCGGGATGGTATTGCAAAACATATCGCGCAGTACCCCGCCAAAAACACCGGTAATTACAGCGGCAATGGCTGCAATGATCGGGTTGTAGTGCATATCCAACGCAATTTGTGCGCCAATGATGGAAAAGACAATTAAGCCGATTGCATCAAGAATGAGAAATAAACGGCGTAGGTGCTTCATCATGGGTGCAACCCAGATGGTGACCACGGCAGCACAAGCAACGGTCACGATATACTCTGGATTTTTTACCCAGCCGAGAGGGTAGTGACCAAGGATCATATCTCGGACGGTGCCACCACCAATGGCCGTCACGGAAGCAATGATGATAACGCCGAACACATCCATTTTTCGACGCCCTGCGGCTAAAGCGCCTGTCATGGCTTCAGCCGTAATACCAATGATATAAAGGACACTGAGTAACATAATTTTAGTCAAATAAATAACGTAGAAGTGAAGAGTACTGTTGAAATAATAACTCCTCGCCTGAATTTTTTTAGTTAAATTTCAATAGAATTAGTTTTTTTCATCCGAAACCTCTCAATATTAAGGTAGTAAAAATGGTCTTTAAAGAACGCCAGATGACATTTGATAGCCATAGCCATCAGATAACCAATATAAATGTTTGGACACCTGACAGCCAGTGGCTGGTATACGATGTTCGTCCTGACGGAGCGTCTTTTACGGGCCTAACGATAGAAAAAATTCATATTGATAATGGGCAGACTGAAGTTGTTTATTTGGCAGGAAAGGGATCTCATGTTGGAGTGGTGACAGTGAGCCAACAGGAACCCGTTCGTTATGCATTCATTCATGGCCCAGAAAACCCAGATGCGCAATGGCAGTATAATTTCCATCACCGTCGTGGGGTGATTGTTTACGATACTCAGCCGCACATAGCGGTGAATATTGATGCACTGGATATTACTCCTCCCTATACCGCTGGAGCCTTGCGTGGTGGTACACATGTTCACGTTTTCAGTCCTGACAGCAGTCGCTTGAGTTTTACCTATAACGACCATGTAATGCATGAGTTAGATCCTGCATTTGATTTACGTAATGTTGCTGTGGCTGTTCCGTTGAAATCCGTGGAGTCAGCAAAAAAACATCGGAGGGAATATGATGGCAGTTATTTTTCGGTTGTGGTCAGCCAAACTACTCCATCTCCCTGTCCCGGAAGTGATGACATTAATCGGGCTTATGAAGAAGGTTGGATAGGGAAAAGGGGATATTTAAAAGATAATGGTCAATGGCAGCGTTGGGCGCTGGCCTTTATAGGAGATACCTGCGCTGAAAATGGTAAAAAGATACCGGAAATTTTTCTCGTTGACCTGCCTGAAAATGATAGCGATTACTCTATTGCCAGTAGTCAGCCTTTGGCGGGTACTGAAACAACATTACCGGCTCCACCTGCGGGAGTAAAACAGAGGCGTTTAACGTTTACACATGATAAACGTTGGCCGGGTGTAGTGAATATACCCCGACATTGGTTGAGAACATCACCTGATGGCAGCAAAATCTGTTTTTTAATGAAAGATGACAATGGGATTGTCCAGATATGGTATATCTCGCCAAATGGTGGTGAGCCAATACAGATAACTCACCGTAGTGACAATATTCAGTCTGCATTTAGCTGGGATAGCTGTGGTCGGTTTATTGCCTGTGTTTGTGATAACAGTGTTGTACTCTGTGATAGTCAAAATGGCGAAATTCGGCGTTTGACGCAGCGTACCGAAGATGCTCCTTCCGCGGATGCAATTGTCATATCACCGGATGATCGCTATGTTGCTTTTATGCGTGATATTGAGGGTTATCGGCAGATATTTGTGGTTGAAACAGGAATGGATAGTGCCTATTGCAGAGATGAATAACAGCTATATCCTTGGTCTTTCAAGTTGCAGCTTTGCCGGCGGCACTCACTTAACCTTAGTCACCGTTTTTATAAACATACGGTTAGCTATGTTCTCGGGATTCGTTCCTTTGCCGTCGGGCTGAATCCAGAGATCCATTAAGTACATGCTTCATTGTTAGTCGTTTATGACTCAGGTTCAGACAGTACAATACTGGTTTTTTCCAGCTGTTCAATACGATGTTTAGGGGATTGTTCCGCTTTATTTTGATTGGAGCGAACATAATCATAAGGGATCAGGAGTGTATCCAGAAAGGCAGAGAGTGGAAGGTCAACAGCAAGCAGGGGTTTAATGAACCATCCTGTCCGGCCATCTTTCAGCATATCTATATTAGTTTTGGCACCAGAATAATAACCTTGGTGGGGGCCGCTATGCGTCATGATGCCAGAGCAACCCGTGACAAGTAACCATCCAAATGTGGTACATAGTATACATAGTAATAGAAGTACTTTACGGTTTTTCATCGTTTCCATGATCTCACTGAGTTAATTTTCCAATGTTCAAATACTTTATTTACTTTTTAACGCTACTTTTTCCAAAGTGTAAAGATAAACCTTCAATACCATTTACTCTTTAATACTATTTACTATAGTCAGGTAGTATTCAGTTTGCTATATATACCCGTCGTCTTTCAAGATGCAGCTTTGTTGGCTGCGCTCACTCACCCCAGTCACATAGTTAGCTATGCTCCTGGGGATTCATTCCCTTGCCGCCGCGCTGCATCTTGAAATCCATTGGGTATACACTTTGTCTTTCGAACTGCCTCTTTGTTGGCTGCGCTCGCTCACCCCGGTCACATAGTTATCTATGCTCCCGGGGATTTGCTCTCTTGCCGTCGCGATGCAACTTGAAATCCATTGTGTATAGCACTTATCGTTAAATTTAATAATTTTTTTGATGGAAATTTTCATTCACTTTTGATTTCAATCTTCAAGTAGTCGCTGATCTTTTTCGAATCATTCTGCCGTGTCAATATGGGTATTATTAAGCAAAACTGGAAAGTTTTGTAATGAAATGTCAGATGAATTTTACATGTTTTGTCCCGGAATTTTTATCAATACCCATACAATGATTGCTTTTACACAAAGCAGAATCCCGCCTTGCCACAATGTAAGGTTAAATAAATGTAGAGTTAAATAAATTAAAACTAATAAATATTTTTATAATAAGAAAACGGTTTCATAAAGTTGAGTGAATAATATATTATGTAGTACACATAAAAACCATAGATGCAGAAATATTTAATACTATGCAATACTTATATAAATAAAATTTCATAATAAATAATTGGAATTGATGTTATGGTTGACTATTAGGTTGTGATATATGAAAAATGAAAATGATATACAGAAAATGGAAAGTAGCTTTGTTGAAAAAAATAGAAAGATTAAATATCTCTCTTTGCCCTGCAGAGCATTTTGGCTTGGAATGTATAACATGTTGCCACTGTGTTTATCTGTTATTCCTTGGGGAATATTAGCTGGATCAATGGCTGTCGAATCGGGTTTAACACTGTGGCAGAGTATCGGTATGTCTGTAATCCTGTTTGCTGGTGCAGCCCAGCTAGTCACATTAGGATTATTGACATCAGGTGCCAGTATTCTCACTATTATTATTTCTATTTTTTTTCTTACCTCTCAGCATTTTCTCTATGGACTAACATTGCGTGAATATGTAGCAAGTTTAAAAATTCGCTATAGACTATCAATAGGTTTTTTACTGACTGATGAACTATTTGCTTTAAGTTGTGCTCAGCGTGATAAAGAAAAATTAACGCCTGGCTATTTAATTGGTGCAGGACTTTGTTTTTATTTATGTTGGAATTTATTCAGCCTGATAGGGATATTTATGGCATCATCCATCCCAAATCTATCTGATTATCATCTTGATTTTTCCATCATCGCAACATTTATAACTATAATTGTTCCGATGATAAAAAGAATTAGTGTGCTGGGTGGAGTACTATTTTCACTGATTTTATCGATGGTGTTATCATACCTTCATATTGAGGGTGCTATAATTATTGCCGGTGTTAGTGGAATGTTTTTTTCAGTATTTATCGCTAAATTAATGAAGGAGTCAGTATGAGTTGGACTTTAATTTTTGTATTGGGAGGTATTATATTTTTAAACCGATATATATTTCTGGAACCTAAGATGCCAGTTAAATTACCTCAATTTATCAACGAAGCTTTAAAGTATTCAGCACCTTGCTTACTTATCGCCATTTGTGGCCCCATTATTCTAATGGAGAATGGGGAGTTAAGAGGGTTTACAAATAACCCTTATCTTTGGGGAGCGTTATTAACTGCGTTATTTTCTTTTTTTATTCGTAATCTTGTAGTCTGCGTTATTCTTAGTTTGATGGTTTTTTATATATTATTGGCTTTTCTATAGTGGAAGAGAATTAATACTACAGTTTTAAAGATTAAATAAGCAGGATGCTGGCTCAACACTATGTTTTATGGCTGTTATGATTTTTAAGTACATAATATGAATCTGCACCTTAATCAGTTAATCTATAACTTTTTAGGTGCAGTGGACTATTAAGGGATCTTTACTTTTATATTAAAATCAATAAAAACGACTTTTTCCATAATATATTTTAGAGAAACTATCACTCTATATTTTCATTATTTAAATAATGAGAATTTTTTTGTCAGTGGTGATAGAATTTCTCGATCCCCATAAAGTGCTACTGCTACAAAATCTAACTCTTCTACAGGGGCATTTAAAGTATCTTCTTCTTGTTGTTCGGCGGAATGAGAAATCATGCTCGTTGTGAAAAAATTATACTGAATTTTTTCTTGATGGCATTTCTCTGTTAATGTTTTCAATTGGTTACTGTTTTTAGCTTTTAATATCACTATAGGATAGTGACTGATATTAGCTACAAATTCACTGCTTTCATTATAATAACGATGAAAAGATATCCCTTGAACAGAATCAACAATACCAGCCGTCAAATGGCAAGCGGCATTGAATAGTATGCTATTTTCATGATTATTATTTAAAATTACGTAAATTTTTTTATCATTATCTTCGTACATATCAAACCTCTGCTTTTGAAAGTGATATAAAACTGTTCATGACCATATTACGTATCCCCCAAATTTCTTGTAGAACAATTTTTTCATTTTGTGTCATTACGGCTTGTTGTCTTAGGTAGATGCTATTTTGCCAATAGATTGAAGACTGGCCTAATTCACCTGCCAAATGATGCCAATCATGTACAGGTAAGTCGCCACACAGGATCATTATTCGGCATGGGGCATGAAAAAACAGCATCTTAAGCCACCAACTTATTTTAGACAGTATATTGCTATTAGTTGGATATATTTCTCCAGTAAATCGCCCCCAACAACGTCTGGCGTAATCGTCAAGATCTTTAGGCGAGTGTTTGGTGATCAACCAAGCATGTTCGGTTAAAAACTGCAGTAATGAGCTGATATGGTAGATCACAAAATAAGGAATATAGATACACAATATTGACAGAACAGGTTCGAAGAATACAGGTACAATTAATATCGCTAACCAGATAACGGCAAATAAGCTTTCTATCAGTGATCCACGAAAGATAAAACTATTAATACGTGACCAGAAGAAACGTAAGTGAAACATAGGGCTGATAATCGTTAAAAATAAAAGCTTCTTGTAATAACTTACTGGCATACCAGGAATGAACCCTAGACTCTTTAAAAAAGCAGCATCGCTATCTTCTTCAGTTGTAAAGTTTTTTTCGTTATGGTGTCCTAAATGATCGACTGTATAATCACGCCCATTCTGAGATACCGGAATAATCGTACAAAGTGCTAACATTACGCGGTTAAGTAACTTATTACTATTAAACAGGCAACGATGTACAGCATGATGTGCATATGTTACCTGTATTTTTCTTAAACATCCTACTGTAATAACCCAGCAAATAGGAATAATGATAAACCATAATATACCAGGAATATAAGGTAATACTAAAATAGCGCCGAGTGTAGAGGTAATAAATATTAATACTGTTAAAATGAATTCTGTTATTGCTGATAATTTTATACGAGACTGTCCTGCTATTGGTTTCCCCGTTATTATAGTTAATGGTTTCTGGAAAATATTTGGAAGTATTTGCATACTTTCCCGTATATGACTTGAAAAATAATTTTTATCATTTGACATTAGAAACTCTCCTGAACAATAGACGAACGGCTTTTTTCAATTAGCACTCTATTATCAAAAAATAATTGATTTAACTCAGGTGTACCACAAACAATATACGTAGCATTACTTTCTTGGCTACTCTTTAAATAGTTATTTACTTCATCTATATTCATGCAATAGTCTTTAGTAATTGGATGTTTTTTTTTAAAATCAGAGATCAATAGATCATGATATTTGCCGAGGCTTTTTTTTCTGCTTGTAGAAATAATTGTTGGGTTTATTAAATATTTTGAACATAATTTGTCTAAAAGAGTCAGTGCCACTCCCATCCCACTTCCTGTCGCAATAGCCAGACCAGTGCTAGGAGTTGTATTAAAATTAGGCAGTCTAAATTCTCCTTGAGGTTGAGAAATAAAAATTTCTTGGCCATGACGAGAATCAGCTAAAAGATTTGATACTTCACCACGGGGATGTTTTTTGACATGTAATATTAAATGTTTTTCATTAATATTGACAATTGAATATTTACGTTGGCTACTTTTTTGTTTATCAAAAGTAAGATCAATATATTGCCCTTCTTGTTCTTCATCGAATTCAATAGAAGGAGCAAAAAGGCCGACTTTAATAATGTCATTACCTAATTGGGTAATATTATCAATATTCGCTTTATGCCATTGCTTATTATATTCTAAAGTTATGTCACTATCGCTACTAAATTGACAGGCTAACACGGTCGAACCGTTAATGAATACTTCGCAACGTCTGCATGTTCCAACTCTACAGTTATGAGGTAATAGAATATTCTGGCGTAATGCACCTTCCAGTACGGTTTCGTTTTCCTTTTGGATGAAATTACCATACCTACTGGTAATGTTGAATCCTTTCTTTTCTTTCTTTCGATTAAATAAACCGAACATATCTTTCCCCTAAGTTTTAATAAAACTAATAAATAATTACATTGTGAATGTAATATTGAATTATTTAAGTTTGAATTTTAATGTGTTTATTAAATGAAAATCCATATCATTACGTATATTTTTTTAATCTAAAATAAATAATAGTCATTAAATTATTATTTTTGCTTTGTTGTTTGATTACTTGGTGAGTTTTTGGATTCATAATGTGAATAAAAGATAATGCGTATATTATAAAAATGATGGGTATATACACAATGGATTTCAAGTTGCATCGCGACGGCAAGCGAGCAAATTCCCGGGAGCATAGATAACTATGTGACCGGGGTGAGCGAGCGCAGCCAACAAAGAGACAGTTTGAAAGACGAAGTGTATAGTTTTTTATTATGTTAGTGAGAGTTACTTATCTTTATTAGCGTGATAACTTTAATAAAAATAGGGAGTAACTCTCATGGATACATAATGTGCTGAATACATGAGGTTATTGAGCCTACAATCAATAACTATTGTATAACTATTGTTACAGATCAGTATCCAGCTTCTTTATGGGCGATCTCAATCTCTTCAGACAGAATGCGGATGCCTTCTTCGATTTTCTCTACATCAGGCACATAATTCATACGCATACACTGGTGGGCATGAGGCCAGTCATGTTCCAAGCCCGGAAAGAAGAAATGACCCGGGACCATCAGCACTTTCCGTTTTTTCAACCGCTGATAAAGCACCTCTGTTGTGATTGGCAAATTTTTGAACCAGAGCCAAAGGAATATTGCCCCTTCCGGTTTATGGATCAGACAGCGCTCTTCTGACATATGGCGGCGAATAATCTCAATCACATTATCTACCCGCTTTTTATAAAACGGCTGGATAACATCCTGTGATAAGCGGAACAGATCATTGCGTCTGATCATTTCCAGCGCGATAGCAGGCCCGACACCGCCCGGAGATAGGCTGATAATGCCATTCATATTGCTGACAGCATTGATAATTTTTTCATTGGCGATGATTATCCCACAGCGGGAACCCGGCAGGCCAAGTTTGGACAGGCTCATGCACAGAATAATATTAGGATTCCATAGCGGGGTAGCTTCACTGAAAATAATGCTGGGGAATGGCACTCCGTAGGCATTGTCAATCAATAACGGGATTTGGTGCTGTTGAGACAGCCCATCCAAGCGCAGCAACTCTTCGTCGGTGATGACATTGCCTGTTGGGTTGGTTGGTCGTGAGACACAAATCAGGTTGATATCTTCAGTAATATTCAAGTGATCGAAATCGACACGATACTTGAATTGGCCATCAGGCAGTAATTCAATATTCGGTTTATTGGCGACAAATAACCCTTCATCCAAACCTGAATCCGAATAACCGATATATTCTGGGGCAAGAGGAAACAAAACCCGCTTCATTGAACCGTCTTCTGCACGACCAGCCAATAAGTTGAACAGATAGAAAAAGGCACTTTGGCTACCATTGGTCAACGCAATATTTTGCGGATGGATTTCCCAGCCAAGTTTTTCTCGCAATTCTCGGGCCAGAGCAGTTATCAGCGAATTTTTTCCTTGTGGCCCATCATAATTACATAGGGTTTCGCTTAATTGGCCACTTGATGCTAAGTCAATTAATATCTGCTGAAAATACGCATCCATTTCAGGAATATATGCTGGATTTCCTCCACCTAGCATAATTGCGCCGGGTGTTCTCAGACCTTGGTTAAGATCAGTCATCAGTCGGGTAATTCCCGAATCTTGCGTAAATTTGTTGCCGAATTGCGAAAATTTCATAACGGTTTTTACGTCTGTTTTTGTATGAGAAAAAGACACCATACTCCGCCTATTATTAGGGTGCAATGGGGAAAAATAAGTATTCTATGTTTTTATATAGCGCATTGTGGTTATTGATTGAATTTAAAAACTGGATATTTATGATTAATCTGGTTTTATACCCGTCGTCTTTCAAGTTGCAGCTTTGTTGGCTGCGCTCACTCACCCCAGTCACATAGTTACCCAACCACAACGAGTCATTTCCTTGCTCATGAACCGAACTCTCCTACAGATAAGGTGAATAATCACACTCATTTTAGCTGTATATCTTACGGTCAGAGGGTATACTGACCGCTTTCGTTTAATTTATATGTATCGCGTGCGGATTCAACATGCAAAAGTTTGATACCAAAACCTTTCAGGGGCTAATCCTGACATTGCAGGATTACTGGGCTAATCAAGGCTGTACCATTGTCCAACCACTGGATATGGAAGTCGGCGCAGGAACCTCTCATCCTATAACTTGTCTGCGTGCTTTGGGACCGGAGCCTATTGCAGCAGCTTATGTGCAACCTTCTCGTCGCCCGACTGACGGACGTTATGGTGAAAACCCGAACCGCCTCCAACACTACTACCAATTTCAAGTTATCATCAAGCCATCCCCGGCTAACATTCAGGAGCTGTATCTTGGCTCTTTGAAAGCCTTGGGGCTTGATCCTACTGTCCACGATATCCGCTTTGTTGAAGATAACTGGGAAAACCCGACATTGGGTGCCTGGGGGTTGGGCTGGGAAGTCTGGCTGAATGGCATGGAGGTGACTCAGTTTACTTACTTCCAGCAGGTGGGTGGCCTTGAGTGCAAACCTGTGACCGGTGAAATTACTTACGGCTTAGAACGCCTTGCGATGTACATTCAGGGCGTGGACAGCGTTTACAATCTGGTATGGAGCGATGGCCCGCTGGGTAAAACCACGTATGGCGATATTTATCACCAGAATGAAGTTGAGCAGTCTACTTATAACTTTGAGCACGCTGATGTGGATTTCCTGTTTACCTGCTTTGAGCAATACGAAAAAGAAGCCCAGGAATTGCTGGCGCTGGAGACTCCGCTGCCACTGCCAGCTTATGAACGCATTCTGAAAGCGGGTCATACTTTCAACTTGCTGGATGCCCGCAAAGCGATTTCTGTGACTGAACGTCAGCGATATATCCTGCGCATCCGCACCCTGACCAAAGCAGTGGCTGAAGCTTATTATGCCTCCCGCGAGGCGCTTGGCTTCCCTATGTGTAATAAGACTATGTGTAATAAGAACTGAGAGGCCATCATGACTCAACAGACTTTCCTTGTGGAAATCGGCACAGAAGAGCTACCACCAAAAGCACTGCGTTCACTGGCTGAATCTTTTAAAGCCAATTTTGAGGCAGAGCTGAACAACGCTAATCTGGGTCATGGTGAAGTTAGCTGGTTTGCGGCTCCCCGTCGTTTAGCACTGAAAGTGGCAAATCTGGCTGCTGCACAGGCAGATCGTGAAGTTGAAAAACGTGGTCCTGCGATTGCTCAGGCATTTGATGCCGAAGGTAAACCAACTAAAGCAGCGGAAGGTTGGGCACGTGGTTGTGGCATTACCGTTGATCAGGCTGAGCGCATGGTGACGGACAAAGGGGAATGGCTGCTCTATCGTGCTCAGGTCAAAGGCCGTGAAGCAAAAGAATTGCTGGCAGAGATGGTGAGCAGGTCTCTGGACAAATTGCCTGTCCCTAAATTAATGCGTTGGGGTGATAAAGAAACTCAATTTGTTCGTCCGGTTCATACTGTCACTATGCTGTTAGGCAGCGAAGTGATTGAAGGCGAAATTCTGGGCATTAAATCAGATCGCATTATTCGTGGGCATCGCTTTATGGGCGAAGCCGAATTTACGATTGAAAACGCAGAACAGTATCCGACCATTTTGCAGGATCGTGGCTGTGTTATCGCGGATTATGAGACGCGTAAAGCGATTATCAAACGTGGTGCAGAACAGGCCGCGACACAACTTGGTGGTGTGGCTGATCTGAGTAACAGCCTACTGGAAGAAGTGGCTTCTCTGGTGGAATGGCCGGTGGTACTGACTGCGAAATTCGAAGAAAAATTCTTGGAAGTGCCTGCTGAGGCGCTGGTTTATACCATGAAAGGTGACCAGAAGTATTTTCCGGTTTACGACAAGTCTGGCAAATTGATGGCGAACTTTATTTTTGTTACCAATATCGAATCCTCTGATCCTCAGCAAATTATTTCAGGTAACGAAAAAGTTGTACGCCCACGTCTGGCGGATGCAGAATTCTTCTTCAAAACAGACCGTAAACAGCGTCTGGAAGATAATCTGCCTCGTCTGGAAACGGTATTGTTCCAGAAACAACTGGGTACACTGCGCGATAAAACAGATCGCATTCACGCGCTGGCTGGCTGGATTGCAGAAAAAATCGGTGCAGATGTGAACCATGCGACTCGTGCGGGTCTATTGTCCAAATGTGACCTGATGACCAATATGGTGTTCGAATTCACCGATACGCAAGGCGTGATGGGTATGCACTATGCCCGTCATGACGGTGAAGCTGAAGATGTGGCACTGGCGCTGAACGAACAGTACCAGCCACGTTTCTCTGGTGATGAATTGCCATCAACAGGCGTTTCCTGTGCTGTCGCCATTGCAGACAAAATGGATACACTGGCAGGTATCTTCGGTATCAGTCAGCACCCGAAAGGGGATAAAGACCCGTTTGCATTGCGTCGGGCGGCCTTGGGTGTTCTGCGTATTATTGTTGAGAAAAAACTGCCTCTTGATCTCCAGACCCTGGCAGAAGAAGCGGTACGTTTGTACGGTGGTAAACTGACCAATGAAAAAGCGGTGGATGACGTGGTTGAGTTTATGCTCGGTCGTTTCCGCGCTTGGTATCAGGAACTGGGTTACAGCGTCGATACCATTCAGGCCGTACTGGCGCGCCGTCCTACCCAACCTGCTGACTTTGATGCCCGCATGAAAGCAGTCACGCATTTCCGCACGTTGGATGAGGCGGTTTCTCTGGCGGCGGCCAATAAGCGTGTTTCCAATATTCTGGCGAAATCAGAAGAGAAGTTGAATGACAGCGTTCAGGCTTCTGTATTGAAAGCAGCAGAAGAGATTCAACTGGCAACACATCTTGTGGTGTTGAAGGAAAAACTGACCCCGCTGTTTGCCGAAGGTCACTATCAGGATGCGCTGGTTGAACTGGCTTCTCTGCGTGAAGTGGTGGATGCGTTCTTCGATAATGTGATGGTGATGGATGAAGACAGTCAGGTCAGAGTAAACCGTCTGACACTGTTGAGTGAACTGCGCGATCTGTTCTTGCGTGTAGCGGATATTTCACTGCTCCAGTAATCTCTGATTTGCTGATTTAATATAAAACCTCACCATTAGCGTGAGGTTTTTTGTGTCAGTAATCTATTGCATAACGTGTATTTTGGCTGGATTATCATCAAATAAACACTTATCGTTCAAAAGGTATTGACGGTTTGCAGCGCTGGCAGTAAGATGCGCCTCGTTTTCGGCGAGTAGCGCAGCTTGGTAGCGCAACTGGTTTGGGACCAGTGGGTCGGAGGTTCGAATCCTCTCTCGCCGACCAGCATTCTGAAACCCTGCTCTTATGAGCGGGGTTTTTTCTTTTCCCCAAAGATGGATCATCCGTTATCCACCAAATCAGGGTATGAGTATCCAATAAAAGCCGTTTCATAAAGATCCTTCAAACATTTTCTGTATATCACGGTCGGCTGCATAAAATCTTTCATCTATATTGACATCATTTTCGAATCCCCCCCCGGAGTCCTATCTGATTGATTAACAGGAACTAGTTGAACATAAGGTTTTCCCGATTTAGCAATAATAACAACTTCACCATCAACAGCTTTATCGGCAAGTTGGCTTAAGTGTGTTTTCGCTTCCTGCATATTTGCTTGAATAGTCATACTTTTCTCCTTTAGCTAAACTATCTAAGATTATATTATAATCAGAATTGAGTAAAATATCATCATCTCAACCTATCCATACATCCTGTATCAATAAGCTAAATTAATGGCAAAACTGTGACTTTAACAAGGGATGTGATTAATCTTTCCTTAACTGTTTATATTCTAATTATTTCATCTATATTTATCTTGCCTACATCTAATGTCCTCCGCCTTTTTTCATAAGTTAATTTGCATATTATTTAAGCAACTAGTCACAAATTCAAAATTATAATCAATAGAGATTAATGCTTTAAGATATTTGAGTTTTTAGTGAATTTGACTATTTAATGTGCTGAATGTCATATTTTTTAACCAGATTTGTTAATGAAAATTTTCTTTTATGTTTCTATGGTGTTTCTATTGTTATGTGTAGTTATGTTGACGTCGGGCATAACAATTGGTTAATTGATAAACGAAAAACAATAAAACAAGCTGGGACAGTGACATTTAGGAAGAAAACTCTGGGCTGGCTAAGAAACAATAAACATCACAAACGGAGTTCGAGTAATGATAATCTCCAAGAAAAAACAATCTAGTTTGTTGAAACTGAGTGTCGGTTTTGTTGCGTTAGTCATAACAGCCAGTATTCAGGCCAAAACGCTGGTTTACTGTTCCGAAGGTTCTCCTGAAGGTTTTAACCCACAGTTATTCACTTCCGGTACGACTTATGATGCGACTTCCAGACAAATTTATAACCGTCTGGTGGATTTTAAAGCAGGTACAACCGATATCATTCCAAGTCTGGCTGAAAGCTGGGATGTGGGTGACGATGGTAAGGTTTATACTTTCCATTTGCGTAAAGGTGTGAAGTGGCACAGCAGTAAGGAGTTCAAACCTACCCGTGACTTTAATGCTGAAGATGTGATTTTTACTTTTATGCGTCAGAAAGATAAAAATCATCCATATCATCGTGTTTCGGGTGGCAGCTACGAATATTTCATTGGTATGGATATGGGTAGCATCATCAGCAAAATAGAAAAAATTGATGATTATACTGTTCGTTTTATATTGTCGCGCTCTGAGGCTCCTTTCATTGCTAATTTGGCAATGGATTTTGCTTCGGTTCTATCTCAAGAGTACGCTGATGTAATGATGAAAGCGGGTACGCCGGAAAAGGTTGACCTTAATCCGGTTGGTACAGGCCCGTTCCAATTACAGCAATACCAGAAAGATTCCCGCATTCTCTATAAATCATTCAAGGATTACTGGGAAGGGCCATCGAAAATTGACCGCTTAGTGTTCTCTATTACCCCCGATGCCTCTGTCCGCTATGCAAAATTACAGAAAAACGAATGTCAGGTGATGCCATACCCGAACCCGGCTGATATTTCCCGTATGAAACAGGATAAAGATATTGTCCTGAAAGAACAGGCCGGTATGAACGTGGGTTATCTCGCATTCAATGTTACAAAACCACCAATGGATAATCAGAAAGTTCGTCAGGCGCTGGCGATGGCAGTCAATAAAGGTGCCATTATTGATGCTGTTTATCAGGGAGCCGGACAAAAAGCGAAAAACCTGATCCCTCCAACTATGTGGAGTTATAACGATGACATTAAAGATTATGCCTATGATCCTGCCAAGGCGAAGGAATTGCTGAAAGAGGCTGGTTTTGAAAATGGTTTCGAAACAGATCTGTGGGCAATGCCGGTGCAGCGTCCGTACAATCCGAATGCCCGTCGTATGGCGGAAATGATTCAGGCTGACTGGGCGAAAATTGGTGTCAAGGCCAAGATTGTCAGTTATGAATGGGGCGAATATCTGAAACGTGCCAAAGATGGTGAGCCTAAGACTGTCATGATGGGATGGACAGGGGATAACGCTGACCCTGATAACTTTTTCGGTACTTTATTTAGCTGTGCTGCCAAAGAAAGAGGCTCCAACTATTCCAAATGGTGCTATAAACCTTTTGAGGATGTTATCCAGCCAGCCCGTGAATCCGCTGATATCAATAAGCGTACCGAGCTTTATAAACAGGCTCAGGTTGTCATGAATGAACAAATACCTGCATTGATCATTGCTCACTCCACAGTTTATGAGCCAATCCGTAAAGAAGTGAAAGGATATGTGGTTGATCCGCTTGGCAAACACATTTTCTATCAGGTTGATCTTAAATAACGCTTGCTGTTGAGCTGTTGTGATTCACCATCCCCCGGATTTTTCTGTGGGGATGGTTTCGCTTCTTTGATGGGCAAGTCGAACCCTGTGACACCAAACGGCCTGAAGAGCTGTAACTGGTACTCAAAAAGAGAATTCAGGATATGCTGCAATTTATCCTCCGACGTCTGGGATTAGTCATCCCGACGTTTATTGGTATTACGCTACTGACTTTCGCTTTTGTACATATGATACCGGGTGATCCGGTGCTGATTCTGGCGGGAGAACGCGGTATTACTGCTGAACGTCATGCTCAATTATTAGCTGAAATGGGGTTGGATAAACCTCTTTGGGAACAGTACCTTCATTATATCAACGGGGTTATGCATGGTGATTTGGGTATTTCCCTGAAAAGTCGCATTCCGGTGTGGGATGAGTTTGTTCCGCGTTTCAAAGCAACACTGGAATTGGGTATCTGTGCCATGCTATTCGCAATTTCTGTCGGTATTCCGGTTGGCGTATTAGCCGCGGTTAAGCGTGGCTCTGTTTTTGATCACACAGCAATAGGTCTGTCATTAACCGGTTATTCCATGCCGATTTTTTGGTGGGGAATTATGTTGATCATGCTGGTTTCCGTCCAGTGGGATCTTACGCCTGTTTCCGGTCGAATCAGTGATAGCGTATTTCTTGATGATAGTCATCCCCTGACGGGATTTATGTTGTTCGATACACTGATTTGGGGGGAAGACGGTGATTTCATTGATGCAGTGATGCATATGCTCCTGCCTGCTGTTGTTCTGGGAACCATTCCGTTAGCGGTCATTGTGCGAATGACCCGCTCCGCCATGTTAGAAGTGTTGGGGGAAGATTACATCCGTACTGCCCGTGCCAAGGGGTTGAGCCGTATACGTGTCATTATCGTTCATGCTTTACGTAACGCTTTATTACCTGTTGTCACAGTCATTGGCCTGCAAGTGGGCGTTATGCTGGCGGGTGCGATTCTGACAGAAACTATTTTTTCATGGCCGGGGTTGGGGCGCTGGTTGATTGATGCTCTGCAACGTCGTGACTATCCGGTAGTGCAGGGTGGTGTATTACTGGTAGCAACCATGATCATTCTGGTTAATGTGGTGGTTGATTTGCTGTACGGCATCGTCAATCCGCGTATTCGTCATAAGAAATAAGGAGCACAGGATGACTCAAACAACTGAGCCAGTAGTATCGGGTGCGCCAAAATTGATGACGCCGCTACAGGAATTCTGGCACTATTTTAAACGCAATAAAGGAGCGGTAATTGGCCTTGTTTATATTGTTCTGATGCTGTTGGTCGCCTTATTGGCCGGAGTATTGGCACCACATGGGCCAGCCGAACAGTTCCGTGATGCCTTGCTGACACCTCCGGTGTGGCAGGAAGGAGGAAGCTGGCAGTTTATCCTCGGTACAGATGATGTCGGGCGCGATATTTTGTCCCGTCTGATGTATGGCTCGCGCCTTTCGCTGCTAGTCGGCTGTCTGGTTGTGGTGATGTCACTGATAATGGGCATTATTCTGGGTGTGCTGGCGGGTTATTTCGGCGGTGTTGTCGATGCCATCATCATGCGTGTTGTCGATATCATGCTGGCATTGCCAAGCTTGCTATTGGCATTGGTGCTGGTGGCTATCTTTGGTCCATCCATTGTCAATGCATCATTGGCACTGACTTTCGTTGCCTTGCCTCACTATATCCGTCTGACAAGGGCAGCCGTGCTGGTTGAAATTCACCGCGATTATGTGACGGCTTCCCAAGTGGCTGGCTCGGGAGCCGTTCGTCAAATGTTCATCAATATTCTGCCAAACTGTCTTGCTCCGTTAATTGTGCAGGCATCATTAGGATTTTCGAATGCCATTCTCGATATGGCAGCTTTAGGATTTCTGGGCATGGGGGCACAGCCACCGACCCCGGAATGGGGAACTATGCTGGCGGATGTTTTGCAATTTGCCCAGAGTGCATGGTGGATCGTTACCTTCCCCGGCGTGGCTATCTTGTTGACGGTATTGGCGTTTAACCTGATGGGAGACGGGTTGCGTGACGCACTCGATCCTAAGCTCAAGCAGTAGGGGTATTGTGAAATGGCATTGTTGAATGTAGATCAATTATCGGTGCACTTCGGAGAGGAAGATACACCATTTCGCGCCGTTGACCGTATCAGCTACCGTGTTGAACAGGGGGAGGTCGTCGGGATCGTTGGGGAATCCGGTTCAGGTAAATCAGTCAGCTCATTGGCGATTATGGGGCTGATTGATTATCCGGGTCGGGTGATGGCAGAAAAGCTGGAATTTAATGGTCGTGACCTGACGAAGATTTCAGAAAAAGAGCGTCGTCAGTTGGTTGGTGCGGAAGTGGCGATGATTTTCCAAGATCCCATGACCAGCCTCAACCCGTGTTATACCGTCGGTTATCAGATCATGGAGGCCCTGAAAGTACATCAGGGCGGAAATCGGAAAACCCGGCATCAGCGGGCGATCGACTTACTGACTCTGGTGGGTATTCCTGATCCTCCCTCTCGTCTGGATGTCTATCCGCATCAGTTGTCGGGAGGAATGAGCCAGCGTGTGATGATCGCTATGGCTATCGCTTGTCGGCCGAAACTCCTGATTGCTGATGAACCTACGACAGCGCTGGACGTGACTATTCAGGCGCAAATCATCGAATTGCTGTTGGAATTGCAGCAGCAGGAAAACATGGCATTACTCTTAATTACTCATGACTTGGCGCTGGTAGCGGAAGCGGCGCACCATATTATTGTGATGTATGCCGGTCAGGTAGTGGAAATTGGCAAAGCAACAGAAATCTTCCGTGCGCCACGCCATCCTTATACCCAAGCGTTATTGCGGGCCTTGCCAGAGTTTGCTGTAGACAAATCCCGTCTGGCATCATTGCCGGGTGTTGTTCCCGGAAAATATGATCGTCCTACAGGATGCTTGCTCAATCCCCGCTGTCCTTATGCTAATGAGCGCTGCCGTCAGGAGGAGCCTCCATTGAAATCAGTGGGAGGGCGTCAGGTTAAATGTCACATGCCGCTGGATGATGAGGGGAGGCCGACAGTATGAACACTCAACAAAATTATGAACAGGAATATGAACAGGAATATGAACAGAAAAAGGTCACGGCTCCTTTACTGAAAGCCACGGAGTTAAAGAAATACTATCCGGTGAAAACAGGTATATTTTCACCAGAGCGCATCGTGAAGGCGTTAGATGGTATTTCATTTGAGCTGGAAAAAGGCAAGACGTTGGCGGTTGTGGGGGAATCCGGCTGCGGAAAATCCACATTGGGCCGTCTGCTGACCATGATTGAAAAGCCGACCGATGGAGAACTTTATTATTTTGGGCAAGATCTATTGGTGCCGAATAAAGAAGCAGAAAAACTGCGTCGCCAAAGAATCCAGATCGTATTTCAGAATCCCTACGCTTCCTTGAATCCCCGTAAAAAAGTAGGGCAGATTCTGGAAGAGCCATTGCTGATTAATACCTCGCTCACGGTGGCTGAACGCAAAGATAAAGTTTTGCAGATGATGGATAAAGTGGGGTTAAAACCGGAACATTATGTGCGTTATCCGCATATGTTTTCGGGTGGTCAGCGACAACGGATAGCCATTGCCCGTGGGTTGATGTTAAATCCAGATGTAGTGATTGCGGATGAACCTGTTTCTGCACTGGATGTATCAGTGAGGGCGCAAGTTTTGAATTTGATGATGGACTTACAGCAGGATTTAGGGCTTTCTTATGTCTTTATATCCCATGACCTTTCGGTTGTTGAACATATTGCTGATGAAGTGATGGTCATGTATTTGGGGCGCTGTGTTGAAAAAGGTAATAAGGAAATGATTTTCAATAATCCGCGCCATCCTTATACACAGGCGTTGTTGTCTGCGACTCCTCGCCTGAATCCCGAATTACGGCGTGAACGCATAAAGCTGACGGGAGAATTGCCCAGCCCGATGAACCCGCCTTCTGGATGCGCTTTTGCTGCCCGTTGTCGTCGTGCATTCAGCCCGTGTACTCAGTTTCAGCCTCAGTTAAAGCAATATAGCGAACAGCTGATTGCGTGTTTCGCAGTTGAACAGGACGAAAATCAATCCATCTAATCGGATCTGATCGTGGTATAACGGTAAATATGGCCAGTGAAAACTGTTATGTTGTTGTGCTATTGAATGCAACCGTTATACCCTCGTTTTTCAAGCCGCACTCGAAATCCATTGAGTATAATCTCGGTCATTTTCTGTATTGAACTTATCAAAATAAGACGACCATAAAGAAAATCAAGTATACTCAGTCGCATTGTTAAGGTTTGATAGTCAGTCTTTTTACAATTATCGGTTTGGATAAGATGAAATTGCGTGTCAAACGTTCATTAACTATTAAACAAATGGCCGCAGTGACAGGAGTCACTTTGGTAACCATTGCTATTTTCATTACTATCCAATTATCGCACTTATTACAGCAGCGAAAAGATGACTATATCAGCCAACTACAGAATGCGGCAGTACAGATCCAAACCCCTTTGACAGAAGCATTGCTGAGTTCAGATCTCAATAAAGCGAAATCACTGTTGATTGGGCTAAAGACCTCCGGCATTTTAGGGAGAGCTGATATAGTATTGCCTGATAATATTCGGGTGATGAGTCTGGATTTTGCGACTCACCGGCCTATCCCTGAAGTGGCAAACCATTTTTTTGGCATTCCGGTTGAGGTAAATATTCCTCTCTACATTTATGGCGTTTCGCCGAAAACTATAGAGTCACAGGGGCACCTTATCCTGCAGGTTGACTCTAATCGAGTGTACCGTTTTGCTTTAAATACGCTAGCATTAATGTTAACCACTTATTTATTGCTTGTGCTTATTCTTGCGGTATCGATAAGTTGGTGCATAAATCGCATTATTATCCATCCACTGCGCGATATTGCACGCGAACTGAATAAAGAAGAATCATCGCCATTACCAATGCCTTGCCCTAAAGGCCATCAAGATGATGAGTTAGGGTTACTGGTAAAAGGTTATAATCGTCAGGTTAATAAGCCGAAAAAGTCATTAAAATGAAACCTTAAAAGATGAATAATGGTCTAATCCTTAATGATAATATCTGGGTTTATCTGATCGTCTCAGGTTTTTGAGGGATAAAACTAAACAGGTAGGGGTAAGTAAGCATGCAGGGCAATAAAATCGGATATCTTATTGGTGGTGCGATTCTGGCGACAACTTGCCTGGCACAGGCAGAAACTTTGCACCCCGATCCGGCTTGGCAACAAGGCACACTGGAAAACGGATTTAGTTGGCAATTCCTGCAAACACCACAGAGACCCAATGACAAAATTCAGCTGCGTTTATTGGTAAAAACAGGGTCATTGGCCGAGAAAAACCAACAACGTGGCTATACTTACCTTATCCCTAAAGTCGTTTTATCCAGCAGTAAAGATTTATCATCGAAAAAACTAGAAAACCTGTGGAACAACGCGATAGATACCAAAAATCCTTTCCCACCCGCTATTGTTTCCTACGATTTTACGCTTTATAGCCTCAGCTTACCAAATAACCGTTCTGACCTATTGAAAGACGCATTGATATGGTTGTCAGATATTGCTGGTGGAGCAGTATTTAATCCTGAGACATTGGCACATGCCATGAAAGAGGGTGAACATGTCACCACTTTTCCCTCTGATGTCCAAGATCCGGTATGGCGTACGCGTTTGCAAGGCTCGACTTTGATAGGTCACGACCCGGGAATGCCAGTATCTGGGTCTGTGGATGCAAAGAAAGTCGAAAACTTTTATCACCAATGGTACACGCCGGATGCGATGACACTCTATATCGCGGGGCATGTTGACAATCGGTTTCTGTCAGAGCGGATTAATCAGGCATTCTCATCACTGAAAGGAAAAAGGCAGACACCGGTTCCCGTTCCTAGATTGCTACCGCTAAAAGCGGCAACGATTGGCGTAGAGAGTGAACAGGCCAGGCAAGATCGCTTATCTTTAACCTGGAACTTGAATTGGCTGCCGATTAAAGATTCACAGACATTGATTCAGTACTGGCAGAATGACCTGACGCGTGAGGCACTTTACCGTTATCTGCAATTGGGGCTTAAAGAAAAACGGGATGGCATGCAGTTAGGTCTGGATTGTCAGGTATTATATCAGCGAGCGAACTGTTCACTGAATCTTGATGTTCCCACAGATAAGCTGATGGAATCGACACTTTATCTGGCTTCCCGGTTGTCATCATTGCGTGAAAATGGGCTACCACAGGAACAATTTGATGAGCTTTATAACCAGAAGCGGACTCAGCTCCAGCAACTATTTGCCATGTATGCCCACACAGATACCGATATCTTGATTAACCAGCGTCTGCTGTCACAGCAAAATAACGTGATAGATATCGCCCCAGAACAATTCCAGCGCTTGAGACAGACGTTTTTATCCTCTCTGACTTCCCAACTTCTGAATAAAAAACTGAAAGAGATGCTATCTCAGGAAATCTCTTTTATTTTAGTACAACCGAAAGGCGAGGCATCGGTTGATGTTAACCAAATCAAAAACAGCTTTAATCAGATAATGAGACCAGGACCAGTGCCGGAGAAGCTTAGAAATTAGGTTAGGTTGCGCCTTCACGGGTAATTTTGATGTTCACAAATGGCATGGGAATGACTCTTTTTTTGGTTTGTTATGAAATGCTTCTGATGAAGTATTCCGCTTTGGCGCGGGAGTGTGGGTACAGCAAAAAAACAGTCTTAATACCTTTTCGTCTTTCAAATTACAGCCTTGTTGGCTGCAATTTGAAACCCATCGGGTATACATTAATATGTGAATAGTTACTCAATATGTGGATAGTTACTCAATATATGGATAGCTACTCTGGCTTTTTCTCTTCTGCGGTGGCAATCCACGCGGCGCAAAACAGTGTCAGCCGGGCAAAGAAATAGAAAAATGCCATTAAGCCAATCACTGAACCAAAGGCAGCACCAGAAGGGGAGCTGGCAAGGCGCGGCAGCATCATGGTCATAATATATTTGATAATCTCAAATCCAATGGCCGCTATCAAAGTGCCTTTAAGCAGCGATTTTCTTTCAGGCCGATGGCGCGGCAATATCCACAATATCCACAGAAATAACAGATAATTGGCCGAAATGGAAATCGTCATGCCAATTGATGTCCATACAGGGCGAAGCCATTCTATGCCTTCTAATCCGAGAGCATGGACAATGGTCGCCTGGGCTGAGCCTGCGATGGAGGTCAGCGAAAGTGTCATGACCAATGCAAATAGCATCCCGAATAAGGAGAAAAAATCGCGGATGTACTGAAAGTAGATCTTTTCCTTATCTTCGTGGGTACGTTCCCAGATGTCCCGGGATTGAGCGAGGATCGCTTCACGTAAGTTGCCCACCCAGTTCACGCCTGAATAAAGGGCAATGGCCAGGCCCGTTAGCCCTACTGTTGTTCTTTGATTGACCGCAGTGTCGACACTGTTTTTCAGCGTATTGGCGAGAGCGGGATCACTGATACTATTGGCGATGCCATTAATTAAACGTGTTAGTAAGTCAGGATTAGATGCCAGTACAAAACCTGCGGTGGCAAAAGAGAGCATAAGGATTGGGATAAGAGACAAAAATGAGAAATAGGTGATTGCAGCACCAAACTGGCTTCCCATCCGGTCATTGAAACGCTGTGCAGCCCGAATCAAATGGGCAATAAAAGGAATGCGGCGAATGGCATTACTGATACGGATCGTCACAAAAAGCACATTTTTACTGCTATGTAGCCCTTTCTCTAATGGTGTGGGGATCTTACCCGTATCGGGTTGTTCCCTTTTTTTATGGTCATTTGGCATGACATCCCCCTCAAATCTGGTCGGGCTTAATGTTACTTACTATAAACATTATGTTGAGTAGCTTTGAAATTCGTTCGCTATATATGTATGAGGAAAAAGAGTAACAGGCAAAATGGAAAAGCAACAGGGAATGGTAGGTGACTTCTCACCGCCCTATCGGGCGATGCTTCTTATTTCGTTAGCCGTTGCTCGATAGTATCGAGACTGACGCAGCTTCCATAAGCAGAGACGA
>NZ_FPBJ01000086.1 GCF_900116635.1 Xenorhabdus koppenhoeferi
TACTACAGCCGTAATCCATATTGTGCCATGATGGGGCTCTTCTTCCTTAAATAAAAGGCGGTGTCACATGTCATCCCCTGCCAAAATCTGGGAACAGGCGCTACAGGCATTACATGCCCGTCTGGCTCCCTTATTTCACTCTACCGGCCCACGACAACGCAGCCTCGCCTATCTTCGGGGATTGCTCAGTGATGTTGAACGTAAAAATAGCTGGCAACTGGCTGAATGGATGGGGGAACGTTCCCCCGATGGCATTCAATATTTGCTGGAACGCGCTGATTGGGATGTCGAGATGGCCCGCGATATCCTGCGGGATTATGTCACTGAACATTTGGGCGATGAACAGGGGATTCTCATCCTTGATGAAACCGGTTTTATCAAAAAAGGGACCCATTCTGCCGGGGTACAGCGTCAGTATAGTGGGACCGCCGGACGGGTAGAAAACAGCCAGATAGGCGTATTTCTGTGTTACGCTGGCAATGGCGGGCATGCCTTTATTGACCGGGCCTTATACTTGCCTCGCCAATGGATCGATGACCGTGCCCGCTGTGAAGCTGCGGGTATCCCGGCCAGTGTCACGTTCGCAACGAAACCCCAGTTAGCCCGGCAGATGCTGGAACGAACATGGGATGCCGGCGTGCCCTGTCGCTGGGTGACCGCGGATGAAGTGTATGGCCGTGACCGTCGTCTGAGGGTCTGGCTGGAGTCCCGATACCAGCCCTTCGTGTTAGCCATTCCCTGCAATACCCCCTTATGGTGGCGAGGGCCAGAGTATATGCGTGCTGACAGGATTGCCGATACGTTGACTGCCGCTGACTGGAAAACACGGTCAGCGGGAACGGGAACAAAAGGTGAGCGTGAGTATGACTGGGCTGTCGTGCCGTTATGGCGTTTACAGCTCAGTGAAGAGGACCGGCGTTATGGTCATTATTTGTTGATTCGGCGCAGCCGGGATAGCAGACAGGAACGGGCTTACTATGTGGTGTATGCCCTGCGAGAACAGGCGGATATTAATACGCTGGTTCAGGTAGCGGGTTGTCGCTGGGAAATCGAAAGTGGCTTTGAGGAAACCAAAGGGGAATGTGGTCTGGATCACTACGAAGTGCGGCGATGGCAGAGTTGGCACCGGCATATTACCTTGTCGCTACTGGCTCATGCAGTCCTCGCGGTTCTGCGAGTACAGGAGAAAAAAAACACCGGTAGGTCGGGTTCCGCTCAGTGTAGCGGAACTGCGTAAGCTGCTGTCAAGATTGATGGAAAAAACGGGAAACACCGTCGAGCAGGTTTTACATTGGTCAGACTGGCGACGACGGCATCAATACCGGGCACAACAATGTCATTATCGTCGCCGGGAAGATCATCGGCTTACAGAACAATTACGGCTGTAGTA
>NZ_FPBJ01000015.1 GCF_900116635.1 Xenorhabdus koppenhoeferi
AATTTAACACGATTGCACACGGCCAATAATGATTTAACACCCGTGGAATATGAAATGGCCTTCGTAAACGTGTCCGATTTTTCTTGAGCAGAACATATTTTTTATTTGAATATTTTTTCCCATCTTCCAAGGGCAGAATCATCATATAACAACCACGCTAAATTCCGATATTCCCGGTCATAATGAAATGGAAAAATCATTGGGTTAATTCACCGCATAAGTTTTAAAAAATAATAAGATTTAACAAGCAAGACATAATATCTTTATCTTCGTTTACATGTAAATAAAGTTGCGTAAAAAGCAAATTGCATTATTGGCAATATACTCATTATCGCTTTTTCGGCACGATGACTCTCGATATAAGCATGATATAGCCCTACAAAAATATTTTCAGAATGATATACCTGTCATTTTGTGGCGGTAGCTTTATCTAAATATATTTTTTACACCCTATTTTAATTGATATTAATCATAACCATTCTTATTTTTAAAGAGGCTATTATGTCTACAAGTACGTCTCAAATTGCGGTTGAATATCCTATTCCCTCTTATCGTTTCATTGTTTCTGTTGGGGATGAACAAATTCCATTTAACAGTGTTTCAGGACTGGATATTGGCTATGAAACCATTGAGTACCGCGATGGTGTGGGTAATTGGTTCAAAATGCCCGGCCAACGTCAGCCAATCAATATTACCCTGCGTAAAGGTGTTTTCCCCGGCAAAACTGAACTGTTTGATTGGATTAATTCTATCCAGCTTAATCAAGTCGAGAAAAAAGATATTATCATTAGCTTAACCAATGACGCAGGCACCGAATTATTGATGACCTGGAGTGTTGCTAATGCTTTCCCTACCTCATTGACTTCGCCTTCCTTTGATGCCACCAGCAATGATATTGCCGTTCAGGAAATTAGTCTGATAGCTGATCGTGTAACCATGCAGGCTGTTTAAGGCATTACATAGTTAATCATTTTGTATAAAGGAATTTTTATGACAACCACTACCAGTTATCCCGGCGTTTATATTGAAGAATTAAATAGCCTGGCTTTATCCGTATCAAATAGTGCCACAGCCGTTCCTGTTTTTGCGGTGAATAAAGACAATAAACTTGTCAATGAAGATACCGCAACTCGTATTAATTCCTGGATGGATTATCTTAATCTAGTTAAAGGTAAATTTTCTGCTGATGATAATTTAGCTATTTCTCTGCGGGCGTATTTTACCAATGGCGGTGGATATTGCTACTTGGTCAAAACGAATAATTTAGTAAAAGTCATTCCGACTTTGGATGATGTGACATTACTGGTGGCTGCGGGCGAAGATATTAAAACGTTAGTAGATACTTTATGTAAGCCAGAAAAAGGATTATTTGCCATTCTTGATGGTTCTGAAACCGAGTTGACGATTGACGGCGAACAAACAGAGAAAGGAAAATATACCGCCACAGAGTTTGCCGCAGTTTATTACCCGTGGCTAAAAGCGGATTGGGCGGAGAAAGACATTCCACCGAGTGCTGTTATGGCAGGGGTTTATGCCTCCGTCGATTTATCCCGTGGGGTATGGAAAGCACCAGCCAATGTTGCCTTGAAAGGCGGTCTGAAACCTAAATTTTTGGTCACGGATGAATTGCAGGGCGTATACAACTCCGGCCGTGCCATCAATATGATCCGAAATTTCAGCAATACCGGTGCCACCGTTTGGGGAGCAAGAACGCTGGAAAATAAAGAAGATTGGCGCTATGTCCCTGTCCGTCGCCTGTTCAATTCCGTTGAACGCGATATCCGCCAGGCACTGCGTGCCGTGTTATTTGAACCCAATAATCAACCGACCTGGATGCGTGCCAAGGCCGCCGTTGACCAATATCTTTATGCCCTTTGGCAAAAAAATGCCCTGATGGGGAACAGCCCGGAAGAAGCCTATTTTGTCCATATTGGTCAGGATATCACTATGTCTGATGCTGATATCAAACAAGGCAAAATGATCATGAAAGTAGGTCTGGCCGCAGTACGACCGGCTGAATTTATCGTTCTGCAATTTACGCAGGATGTCGCTCAGTAATCTCCATGATTAAACACAGGCACTGTATTAACAGTGCCTATCTAAACACTTTGGAGGAGATGATGATGGAAAGAATTCAACCGGGCGTGACCTTAACAGAAAGTATCATTACCACAGGCCAGCAAGAGATACCCAGCGCAGTGCCCGTATTTATTGGCTATACCGCCTGTCATCCGCAGCCAGTAAAAACCGCGATCCATATCAATAACCTGGCGGAATATCACCGGCGATTTGGTGAAAATCATCTGATGGCGTTGGCAGTCAGGCACTATTTCGATAATGGCGGGCAACGGGCTTTTGTTTTACCGCTGCAAGGCAATATGCCCTCAGCAAATATCACCCAAGCGGAAGCCAAGACCCTGATAGCAGTATTAAGCTCTGATGCGGTAACCGAAGCCATTGGCGGTGAAACACAAATTACCCTGATTTTGACACCGGATATCGCCCGACTGAATGACAGTGTGATTGAGGATCAAAACACCTTAGTCAATCTGTGGTCTGAAAGTTGGACGACACTGCTGCAACTGAGCCAAATCCGTTCCAACCTTTTTGTGCTGCTGGATGCGCCGGATAAGGTTGAACAGGCTCAACAATGTCTGAGGGATTTATCATCAGGGTATCGCCAATGGGGGGCGGCCTATTGGCCTCGTCTGGAAACCACTTATCAGGACGTATCCAGCGGAGATACAGCCAGCAAAAAAGGTATCGTGCTCTCCCCCACCGCCGCCATCGCAGCACTTATTCAGCGCACAGATAGCGAAACCGGTGTGTGGAAAGCGCCAGCCAATATTGCCCTGTCTCAGGTTATCCGGCCGGTTAAATCCTATCTTCAGGGGAGTGTGCTGTTTAACGCCGATGGCATTTTGCTCAATGTGATCCGCAGTTTTCCCGGCAAAGGCATACGCGTATGGGGATGCCGCACGCTGGAAAACACAGACAGCACACCCTGGCGTTACCTGCAAACCCGCCGTCTGGTTTCTTATGTCACCGTGCATTTGGCGCAATTGGCCCGTATGTACATCTTTGAACCCAATAACGAACTGACATGGATGAAATGCAGGGGGCAAAGTTACAACTGGTTACGACAATTGTGGTTACAGGGTGGTTTGTACGGCTCACGGGAAGATGAGGCATTTACTGTGCTGTTAGGGGTAAATGAGACGATGACCGAAGAGGATATCCGTGCCGGAAAAATGGTCATGAAAGTTGCCCTGGCTGTATTGTCTCCCGCTGAATTTGTCGAGATCAGTTTGGTTTTTGATACCCAGACGGGAGCGCTTTTGTCTTAAGAAGGAAAGAGCACAATGAACGATTATTACACCCCAGTGGTATCCCACCGTTTTATGGCGAGTTTTATTTTTAATGGCATTCCCGATCCGCTGGATATCCGCTTTCAGCGCATTTCCGGCCTGAGTCGGGAGCTTCAAGTGACCCAGCACAGTCAAGGCGGCGAAAACGCCCGCAATAACTATCTGGCCGAGAAGATCCAACACGGCACATTAACGCTGGAACGTGGCGTGATGACGGTTTCTCCTTTGACCTGGATGTTTGACCGCGTATTACGCGGAGAAAAAATCGCCTATGCGGATGTGGTGATTATGCTGTTAAACGAAAATTTACTGCCCGTATCCAGTTGGACACTGAGCAATGCCTTGCCGGTTCGCTGGCAAACCGGCGATTTTGACGCGAACAGCAACGCTATTTTGGTGAATACCCTTGAGCTGCGCTATCAGGATATATGCTGGCTGGGAGTCAAAGTATGACCGTAGAAATCAGAGAATTAATCATTCAGGCAAAAGTGGTGCCATCAGCGCCAATACGACCAACACAAGCAACTGAATCAGACCGACAAGGCCATTCGTTGATTCAGGAAAGTCTGGATGAAGCAATCCTGATTGAAAAAATTAAACGCGAAGTGTTGGCCGCATTACGCGATGAGGAAGGGTGGCGTCCATGAGTCTGATTGAACGTGGTTTAGCGAAGCTGACCATTAATGCTTATAAAGACAGGGAAGGGAAAATACGGGCAGGCACTGTGCAAGCCATGTATAACCCCGATTCCCTGCAACTGGATTACCAAACGGATTATCAACAATCTCAGGCTATTAATAGTGAGAAACAAAGCAGTATTTATGTACAGGCCAGGCCCGCTGGGTTATCCCTTGAGTTGATTTTTGATGCCACGATGCCGGGTAACAAAACCCCCGTTGAAGCTCAGCTAATGCAGCTCAAACAACTGTGCAGCGTGGATGCCACCAGTAATGAAACGCGATTCCTGCAAATTAAATGGGGAAAAATGCGTTGGGAAAACCGCGGTTATTTTTCTGGCAGGGCGAAAGGTCTGTCTGTGAATTACACCTTGTTTGATCGTGATGCCACTCCCTTACGGGCGCGGGTCATTCTGACACTGGTGGCGGATGAAAGTCTGGTCTTGCAGGAGACAGAACAAAACCTGAAATCGCCGGCAAAAATCGCCTTACGGGTACAAGATGGCGCATCGCTGGCGCTGATAGCAGCTGGTACGGCATCAACTCTATCCGGTGGCATCGATTATTTGACACTGGCCTGGCAAAACGGGCTGGATAACCTCAACGGGTTCGTACCGGGTGAAATATTACAGGCCACCAAAGGAGAAGACGCACCATGAGCCATCAACTGAAAATAATTGCAGATGGCAAGGTATTGTCTCTTTTGGCCGCCGTCGATGTGGATACCTATTACCGTGTTAACAGCATCCCTTCGGCAACGCTGAAATTCAGCCTGCCGGACAGGCCACTTTCCTCTTTCAGCCAGACAGATGTACAGGCAGAACTGGCCCATTGTCAGGTAGGTAAAACCCTGCGTCTGGAAGTAACTGATGGCAGCCGGAAATCGGTGTTGTTTAACGGCCTGATTACCCGTAACACTTTGAAGATCAAAAATAAGCAATTATTGCTCACGTTGCTCGTCAAGCATCGCTTGCAACTGATGGTGGATACCCAACATTCACAACTGTTTAAAGACAGCAACGAAAAATCCGTCTTAAACACCCTACTGAATCAGGCTGGCATCAAGGCTCACTTTGAACAGATAGCCGCGTTAGAGCAAAAGCATGAGCAGATGGTGCAATTTCGCTGTTCAGACTGGCGTTTTCTGCTGTGTCGGCTATCAGCCACTGGCGTATGGCTGTTACCCACGACAGAAGGCGTTCGGCTTACCCAGCCTGAATCCCTGAAATCGAATTCAACCTATACCCTGAAAAGCCGGGGGGATGAGAAAAAAGATATCGTCGTCAAAGATGCAAGCTGGCAGTTTGACAATCATCTTAACCCCGCTTCATTGGTAGTCAGTGGCTGGGATATCAGTAAACAACAGGAATTATCCGGCGGCCGCTACGGCAGTGTTGCCGTGGGAAAAGCAGCCCTCTCCCTTGACAGGCTGGTGTCTTTGAATAAAACAAGTTGGGACATCCGCTACAGCAGCCCGTTAACCACCCAAGAAAGTGGTTCTCTGGCACAGGGACTATTGTTGAATCAGCGCATTTCTGGCATCACAGGCGAATTCCTGCTTAAAGGCGATGGACGTTATCAGTTAGGGGATAACATTCAACTAACGGGATTTGGTTCACAACTGGATGGTACAGCTAGCATTACTGCGGTTCGCCATCGTTTTAACCGGCGAATTGATTGGGAAACTACCCTGAGCATGGGCTTACAGCAGGAATATATGCCCGTATTGCCCGATGCCCCTGAACTGCATATTGCGACGGTAGCGAAGTACCAGCAGGACAAGGCAGCCTTGAACCGCATTCCGATTATTTTGCCTGTGCTGAATCGCCCGAATGAATCTCTGTGGGCAAGGCTGGGAAAACCTTACGCCAGCCACCAAAGCGGTTTTTGTTTTTACCCGGAACCCGGTGACGAAGTGATTGTCGGGTTCTTTGAAAATGATCCACGCTATCCGGTGATTCTGGGGGCAATGCACAATCCGAAAAATCAGGCACCTTTAGAACCCACTCAAGATAATCAGGAAAAAGTCTTGGTGGTTAAGCAAGGTGAAAACCAACAGCAAATTGTCATCAATGGCAAAGAGAAAATCATCCGAATCAATGCGGGAGATAATCAAATAACGCTCCAGCAGGATAAAGATATTTCTCTGTCAACAAAAAAAGAATTAATACTGAAAGCGCAGACAATGAATGCCCAAATGGATAAATCGCTCAATATGTCCGGCAAAAACAGTGTTGAAATCAAAGGTGCCAAAATTAATCTTACCCAGTGAAAGGTGAACAATGGAAAACCAAATACTGACACAACTCTATGGTCGTGGTTGGGCGTTCCCTCCCGCCTTTTCCCTTGAAAAGGGAGTGGAAATGGCTGAGGGGGCAGAAGATGTGCGCCAGAGTTTGCACATTCTGTTTAGCACTGAGCCAGGGGAACGCCTGATGCGCGAAAATTATGGCTGCGGATTAAATGATTTTATGTTTGAAAATATCCGCAACGAACTGTTTGCTGACATTGAATCCCATATCCATGACAGTGTATTGCGTTATGAATCACGGGCGGATATTACGAATATTCAGGTCCTTCAGTCGCCAAATAGCAAAAATACTCTGCAAGTGCAGGTCATGTATCGCCTGCGGGGGAGCGATATCAATCAGCAAATTCAGGGAATACTGGCACTGAGTGAAGGTAGTAAGGTATTGGAGGTGGTATGAGTGAGTCCATTGTGACAGACGGAGACATGCTCCAGTTTGATTTCAACTTTGGAAATCGACAGGTGACACCTTCCAGTCCAGCCAAGATCAGTGGCACAGGACATGCGCAGGTAAACGGTAAGAAAGTCTGCATACTGGGGGATGAGCAACAAGTCAGGGTTTCTGCAACCTATATCACAGCAACGCATACAACATCGGGAACCGGCACCATTACCATCAGTGCGTTGGATTCCAATCAGCAAGCCCTTCAATGTACCAGTGGCAAGGCCTTAATTATCAAGGGGCAGAAGTTTACAGCCATGTTTACGCCTCAATTACCAGCCATGAATAATACCGTGAACCCGCCGCAACCGGATGTTATAACGCCTTCATCGGGCAAAGGAAGTTTTATCACTCAACAAAACTTTGCCACCGTGAATTAAGGCCTTGGCTGAAACAAATCGAATTTAAATGGCGTGAATAATCCTTTATTCAAAGAGGAATCTCTGTGCCACACAGGTGATATTATGGAATCAACTGAGTTAAATAATAAATTGTCAGACTTGGTGCCGACGAGCGATTTTAAATTAGATAATCGAACCAGTTTGCAATTACTCCAATATATTGAAGAGTACACAAAAAGAATTCCCTTCAATCAGGGTAATAACAAATGGAATGACTTTTTCTTTATGGCGAATAATACGCCAGAGAAACTGGCTGAATTATATCAAGGAGGAATCGAAGCCAATGGGGAATTATTACCTCATCAAGCTTTTCTATTAGCCGTATTGCGATTATTGGAAACACCCATATCCTTATTGAATACCTTACCTGCGGCTCATCGCAATCTCTATTATCGGGCACTTCTGGGGCTGTCCCCTCGTTCAGCGCAACCCGATCAGGTTGCCTTATCGGTGGAACTGAATTCAACCGTGACAGAGCAACTGCTCACTAAAGGCACCTTGTTTGAAGCGGGACAAGATGCACAAGGCAATGCCCTGCAATATGCGCTAGATGCCAGTTTGTTGGCGAACCGTGGTTATATCAGTGATTTGTACTGGTTACGGAATAAAGAACAACATCAATGGGTTAGCGCTGCTCCTTGGGATTCACAAGCACAGTTATCATTGCCATCTGGTGGGATACGGTTATTTAGCGAAACGGATCAGGATAAATCCGTGCTGGGCGGCGTGTTGATCACTTCTGCACAGTTGGCGATGGAAGAAGGGACCAGAAAGATAACGGTTACCTTTGAGAAAGACATTGGTGACCTAAGTTTGCTGGCACAAATCAGCAGTGGCAATCAATGGCTAACTTTACAAGTTGAAGGGGTTGAAGGGAATAAAAAAGAAGTCATCCTGACGCTTTCGGATAAAGAGCCGGCAATCAATGCCCCAGAGGATCTGGATAATCTGGTTTTCACCCAGCCAGTACTCCGGCTACAGGGAAAAGACAGCCAGGCACTGTCTGCGACAACTGAAACCCAGACTCAAGCAAATACCCCAGAGAATGCGGATAATAAGCCAGTACCCCAGGAACAGGGAAAAGACAGCACGGCATTGCCCAAGGTGACCAAACTCAAAGTGCAAGAAAAGACCATAAATGAAAACTCGTTCGAGACGTATCACATCACCCCCTTTGGCTATAGTGATGAGATTGAATCATTGGAAGCAAACCCCGCGTTATACCTCGGTATCACTGATGTCGAACCGGGACAAACCCTGTCGCTATACTGGAAATTAAAATCACCGCAGCAACCCAAACAAGTTTCCTGGTATTACCTGAATAAACAGAATCAATGGGTTGCATTGGATGCATGGGTCAATGATGAAACCAAACGTCTGTATCAGGATGGCACATGGCAGGTTGTTCTGCCCGCTGATGCCTCCAGTCAGGCAACAAAAATGCCAGCGGGACGCTATTGGTTAAAGGCAATCGTGGTTATCCTCAAACCTGAAGGTTCATTGGGGGAAAACCCTTGGTTATACGGCCTGATCTATAACGCCCTGACAGCAACATTGGTCAATGCCGATAACATCAGTCACAGCCATTTTTTAACGCCATTACCGGCAGGCAGCATTCAGCGTCCGGTTGAACCCATCATTGTAGTGTCATCAGTCAACCAGCCTTGGGCGTCATGGAATGGACGTGTACCGGAAACTGACAGCGCTTTTTTTGAACGGGGAGCCCAGCGTTTGTCCCACCGTAACCGAGCCTTAACCTGGGGCAATATGGCGACTTTGTTAAAAGAGCGTTATGTCAGCATCTTTGATGTCAAATATCCCGGCAATGATGAACTCACCCGAGTACCGACATTGGATAAACAGAAACTGACAATCATTCCCGCTAACCGATACAACGACAGCGATGACCCTTTGCGTCCGGTACTAAACCCGGCACGTCTGCAAGAAATGGCCGCGTGGTTACAGCAAAAAGCCTCTTCCTGGGCTGCGATTGAGATCAAAAATCCCGAATACATTAATGTGAACATCAATTACACGGTAGCTTTTAAGCCGGATGTTAACAACGATTTTGGCTATCGCCAGCTACGGCAGCAACTCAGTGCAACGTATATGCCCTGGAGCGTCAATGAGCAGCGACCTGTCATGTTGAATAACAGCATTAACTATTACCAGCTACTGGCGACCATTCAACAGCACCCGCTGGTTGAGCGGGTCACCTGTCTGACGCTATGCCGGAAGAGTGCAGCTCAAGGCTGTGATATCACCGCATCAGTGGAAGCCAAAGATAATGAGGTGCTGATTTTAGTCTGGAACGCAGACGGTAAGATACAAGGCCGAGGAAATAACGATGAATAATCAAGATGCACTGTTTCATAAAGTGAAAGACGATATTCACTTTGATACCTTACTGGAACAAGCCCATCAGGTGGTTGACCAGCAGGCCGGAAAACTGTGGAGCGACACGGCGGAACACGATCCCGGCATCACCTTTCTGGAAGGACTCAGTTACGGTGTGTCAGATTTGGCTTACCGTCATACCCTGCCCCTGGCAGATTTACTGACTCCTGTACCAGAAAAACAGGATAAGGATGGAGGGATTTTCCCCACAGACTTTGGTCCCCATAAGACGCTGACTTGTGGGCCAATCACTACCGATGATTATCGGAGAGCGTTGCTGGACCTGCATAGCAGCGACTGGGCAGGGAAAACTACTCTACAGGATAAAGAAGATTTTCTGTTCCGTAACGTACAACTGGTTCATGAACCAGAAAAACCGCGCTATACCTATTGGTATGATGCCACCAAAAGGGAATATAGCTTTGTCAGTAGTGAAGAGGAAAAGGCAGAAAAATTTACGCTGAGGGGCAATTACTGGCTCTATCTGGAACCCACCCGCCGTACACAGGAGAACAGGACCGCAGCTACCCAGCAATTAACAGACTTTTTGACCCAAAACCGCAATATCGGGGAGTCAGTCAGTCAGATTATCTGGGCAGAACCGGTTGATTTTCCGCTATCACTGGATATCGAACTGGATGACGATGTACAGGATGTCGCCGGTATTTTCGCTGCCGTCTATAGTACCGCAGAGCAGTATTTGATGCCTGAGGCACAGCGTTACCGCACTGAAACGCTGCAAGATGCTGGAATGCACAATGATGAAATCTTTGAAGGGCCACAGTTAAAACATGGCTGGATCCCTGAATTGCCGACAGCCCGTGACTATACGAAACCGATCACCCTAAATCTTAGCCGGCTGGTTAATAAACTGCTTGAGATTAAGGGCATTCAGAATGTGAATCGCCTTCAGTTGGACGATAGCTTTAACAAGACCTTGATTAAACCGATCAAAGAGGATAGCTGGTCATGGTCAATTAAAGAAGGCTACTACCCTCGCTTGTGGGGTAAAGATCCCATCCATCAACTGGCACAACAGGATGGCCCGCTCAGGGTGATCGCCAAAGGCGGGATCAGCGTTACGGTTGATGAACAAAAAATTCGGAAAAGTTTACCTAATCCACCTTTGATTCAGAATGAACCTGTGGTATTGGCTTACGGTCGGCATCGCGATGTAGCTAGTTATTATCCCATCAGCGATACGTTACCTGCTTGCTATGAAATGCAGCAGCCTTTATCTGAAAGTGAACATGCTCAACGTTTGTTGTCACTTCATCAGTTTATACTGCCATTTGAACAACTGCTGGCTGGCGGCTGCCAGCAAATTGCCATGCTGCCACAATTGTTGGCTTTTCAGCGCAAGGGATATGAAGTATGGGGTGATCAGTGGCCGTTTAAGCCGGGTTCTGTCAATGAGAAAGCCCATCACGATTACGCTCCTCAATTAAAGGAGTGGTTAAAACAGATCGCGCTCGATAGCAATCACGAATTGGATATCGTCAATTATCTGCTTGGATACTTTGGCACCCAGAGAGCACTGCGTACCTTTACCACCGACATTAATGATTTTCGCGCAGTGCAACAGGGCTATCTGGCTCAACAACCGACATTGACTTACCACCGTGCCAATATTCAAATTGATCAGGTATCGTCGCTGCAAAAGCGCATTGCTGCCCGTCTGGGGTTAGGTGGTGAGCTGTTTAAATCGAAGCCAAACCTGAGAAAACTGCCTTTTTATCTGGTGGAACACCGGGCATTGCTGCCAATCAAGCCCAATAGCCAGTTTGATAAAGAGCAGAAACCAGATTCAGTAACAAAAGAGAAAGAGAGCCAGACTGATCAGCATTATCTGGTGATTAAGCAAGCCAGTATTAATGGCGAGCTGAAACAAGGGCAAATAATCAATTTAATTCTCAATGAAGGTGAACAGAACAAAAACCGATTTACGATACGTGGTCAGATGATAGTCAAAGCCGAGGAAAATCAGTTTTGGCTGGACGCGGGTAATAGTACGCAACTGGAATACAATCTGGAACGGGTAATAGCCGCTGCCAACGCGGAAAAACTGTTCTGGCAAAACAGCGTGGTCTGGATGGAAGATATGAATTACCGTTTAGCCTATGCCGAAGATCAAACCCTGGATGGCAACAATTTACCTCAAAGCCAAAAACGGCTGACCCGCACAGCACAAACCCCCTTCCCGTCCCTGATTGCGGTAGATAATGAAATTACTCTGACCAAATCTTTAGGGATAGCCGGAGTCACACAGGAATATGCTGATAAATCAGAAAAGTTAAATGCAAAAGTTGTCAGCTTTGATCGCATCAAGGGCACCTTGATTATTGAACGTCAGGCTAGTTCGACATTGGAGTTCCCTGACGAGAAAGAAGCATGGCGATACAATTGGCATTTTTCAGGTGAAGAGTATGAAAAAACCGATCGTTTTTCATTTGTTATCAGTGTGGTGGTAAACAGTGATTTAATTCAAGACTCCGATGTTGATCCCTATAAATTAGAAGAGTGGGTAAAAGAAACCATTCTTACCGAGTTTCCTGCCCATATTTCTATGATTATTCACTGGATGGATCAGGAAGCATTTTCAAATTTCGGCACTACTTACCAACGTTGGCAAAATAATGGTGCACCTTTGGGTGATGCTGCCTATTCGATTCTGGAAAGCCTGACATTAGGTAAATTACCTTCCTCTTTAAAAGGAATAGGGACAATGCGTGTTGCGACTCTACCCCAAAGAAAGGAAGTTGTCGGTGAAAACAACGATCACTGGAATACCGATAAAATAATCCAGAATGAATTATTCTATGTTCCGAAAAAGAACGAATAAGAAAATAAGCACCTACCAGTCACAATTTTATATTAAAAATAATTTATGGAGTTAGCCATGAAAGATATTAATCATTCTACAACAACACAAAACCAACACACTTTGCCTAATAAAAAAGGTGTTGGGCCTGAGACTGTTAAATTAAAAGATAAATTTAAAGAGGGCAGTATTCCTTTACAAACAGATTTTAATCAGTTAATTGATATTGCAGATGTTGGTCGCAAAGCCTGTGGTCAGTCGCCACAACAAGATGGCCCGGGAACAGGATTAAAGCTGGGCGATGACGGTAAACTTAATTTAAAAATAGGCTCTATTGAGAATAAGGGCTTTTCTCCATTAACACTGGAGAATGACATTTTATCTGTTAAGCTGGGCAGTGGCCTGATTAATAAAACCAATGAAATATGTGTTAGTCAGGGTAATGGTATCACGGTTGATTCAAATGGTGTCAGTATTGATCCCAATACTGTACTTCCCACAGGAATAATTGTGATGTTTTCTGGAAGTAACATTCCGACAGGATGGGCACTGTGTGATGGTAAAAATGGAACACCTGATCTTATCGATAGATTTATTATGGGAGGTACAACACAGAATATTCATGGTCAGTCTTTAAATACGTTTTCCGGTAGCGAAAACGATAAGAAATTTACGTTCATATCAGAAAACCAGACTGTTCATATATCAGGAAGAACAGAAGGACATGCACTAACTGCTGAGCAAAATGGCCCACACAAACATGAACAAGGCGAAATCCTAAACCTAGAGGCGATGTGTCATAATGGCTCCACAGATGATATAAGTAATCGTGACTGGGTTAATGGTGGAAGCTCTGGTCGTGATTCAACTATAACCAGGTACAGACCATATACATTTGAAAGTGGTGAAGGAAAAGAACATTCCCATAATATTAGCCTAACCAGCGGTCAACATAGTCATAATAATAATGTCACCGTACCGTATTATATCCTAGCCTTTATAATTAAACTCTAATGAAATTTTCCTGATTTATATTATACACAATGGATTTCAAGTTGCATCGCGACGGCAAGAGAGTAAATCCCCGGGAGCATAGATAACTATGTGACCGGGGTGAGCGAGCGCAGCCAACAAAGAGGCAGTTTGAAAGACGAAGTGTATAGTAGCAATGGGCATTAGTAAACACCCATTGCTAACTTACATAATTCATTTTATTTATGGAGTTAAGTTATCTAATGACTTTATTGGCTGAAGAAACAAGCGGCATTATATTAAAAACCATTATCACTATTGAATCCGCAGATTACAATGGTGAAAAAATAATGGATAAATGCTCGTATCTCTTTAATGAAAAGCTAGAAACAATCATTAAAGAAAATATTAAAAAATTAGAATCAACCAGTAATAACAAATTATTATTAGAAAAAATAGTCGTGGATTTAGGTAATATTGAGACTGATTTTTTTGAAACGGAAATTCCTATAAAGCTGGAATCTGAATTAAAAAAAATTTTACGAAAATATTTTCACTCTCACGAAGATACTCCGTGGAAAGAGAAAAAACACTTGCCACAAAAATACTTTCCACGATCAGAAAAGAGTGTTCCCCATCGTACTTTTGCTGGATCTCCATTAATAAAAAAAGTGGATTATTACTTACATAAGGGAAACTGGTTATCTGATAACAATAAGCATCCTGCAACAAATACGTTGAATATTGACAGAGAACATTGGCAACAGATTAATTATCATCCACAACAATGGTTACCTATGTTAGCCAAACACTGCTTACAACCTGCGGGGCTAAGCCGCTTAATTAAAATCTGCCAGCCAGATGTTCTTAGTATGCTTTGCCAGTTATTTACTAAAACAACCACTTCCGAATTTGTTAATTATCCAGCACAGATAATCACAGATAAAAAAGTGACACCAGAAAAATTGAGTTTAGCGGCTGAATATTACCTGCAACATCAGGTGAAGCATACCCATGCCACGCAACAAGCACTTGGGTTGCAAACTCAAAATAAGCAAACATCGAGGGTAAATATTACTCAAAATGATAGCCATCTATTAAAACAGCATCACAATAAAACTGACATGCCAATGGATGCAGTACCGCCATTTGCACTCCAGCCCATGCAAATATCCGCTCAATCAGCGGCCACACAACAGCATCATAGTTTGATAAAGAAGACGGTAAAACAAAACCCTGCAACTTTACAAAACAGGCAACAACACAAGGAATTACTGAAAACCGCTTTATCAGCGCAGATATCCTCCATACAACCTGATAATGGAATTCAAACCCCATCAGCACAGTCGATTTTACCCATCAGCAATGCCGGTTGCATGATTTTATGGCCGTTATTGCCAACATTTTTCCGTGCCTTTGATTTATTGGATACAAACCGATTTATCAGCCTTGAAGTGCAAAGAGAAGCCGTCTGTTTACTTGACTGGTTGATTTGGGCCGAAGAGGGAATACCTGCATGGAGGCTGGCACTAAACAAAGTGATCTGCGGTCTTCCCATAAATGACAACTCGCTATGGCATTCACCAGAACCAGGACAGCGAGCGGCCATCAACCAATGGCTGGAAAAAACCCTCATACAGCTTCCGGCCTGGGAAAAAATGGGCGCAAGCGATGTGCGTCACTTATTTCTGCAACGATCCGGGGAGTTGAGCGAACTGAACGGTGTAACAAACATCCATATTCAACCCGAAGTTTACGATGCACTGATAAGCGAATGGCCGTGGCCCATGAACATAGCGAGTTTTAGCTGGTTGAAACACCCCATCACCATCACGTGGTTATAACCCTCGATCACAATCATTTAGTTTGAGTAGAAATTTATGAATACAGCGCCTGTTTTTTCTGATTTATTTAAGCAAAATAATGACCCTAATCTGGTATTTTTATTTAGCCAACTAGAACGTATCGATCTGGTTCTTCAATATCATTTCCATTGCAGATCAGATCAGAAAGTTGACCTCCTTGATGAGTTCCTGCTAAGCGAAGAAGATGTTATAGCCAGACTGGATAATCCACTGGGTAAACCTCATTGGCTCAGCGATGATTGTCTGGTAATACCGCAAACCGTCACACCCGTGGCATCCCGATTAACTGACCTGATTGCACGTTTTGAACTGACTGATTTTGAAAGAGATGTTTTGCTGCTAGGTTTACTGCCCCATTTTGATAATCGCTATTATCAACTGTTTGCACTGATTCAGAAAGAACAACAACCCTGTCTTCCCTCTTTTGCGCTGACGCTGGAATTGTTTTGCCGCTCAGTGCCGGAGAAACAGGCACAGCAGGCCAGTTTCCTGCACCGTTCCCCCTTGATTGGCTGCCAGCTATTATTCATTGATAGCCACCCAAAAACATTATCCTGGCTCCAGACATCCTTTATCACTGACAGCAGCGTATATCATTTTTTACTTGGACATCACCATATTACGCCAGCTTTAGAATATTGTGCTGAGTGGATAACGCCCACAGAAATTGGCAGTTATCCCACAGGCTTAAAACAAGCATTGAGTCATGTTCTGTTATCTGAGCATGATAATATTCGACCTGTTACTTTGTTACAGGGAATGGCTGGCAGTGCCAGAGCCTATGCGGTTGCCAATATGATGGCATCAGAACAGCGACAAACGCTGTTGGTGGATATGGCTAAACTGGCTGATAACGATGATAAGACCCTATTCTCCCAAATAAAGTCTATTTTGCGAGAGACTCTCATACGTGGTGCCTGTTTATTGTTGCGAAATTTTTGCTTATTTGCAGAACAGAACAAACAGCTACTGGATTCCCTGTCGGCCTTATTAAATCAACCAGAATTAAGGATTATTTGCCTGGTCGAACCCTATTCACCGTTAGTATGGCTGAAAAATATAGCAACACTACTGATCGAAATGCCCATTTTTACCGCAGTGGAAAAAGCCAGATTATTGACTGCACGCTTACCCAATAACTGTTCAAATGATATTGATGCCATCGCTTTAAGCCAACGTTACGCGTTTAATCCCGAAACCCTGCCATTGATTTTGCAAGAGGCGCAACTTTACCAACAGCAGCGGGATCCTTTAGGTATCTTGCAGCAATGCGATATCCGCAAGGCCCTCAATTTACGGGTCCAGCAAAATTTTGGGCAATTGGCACAGAGAATTATCCCTAAACGTTCGTTAAAAGATTTGTTAGTCTCCGACGAAATTGCCCGGCAGATACAAGAAATACTCACGGCAATTAAATACCGGGAACATGTTCTGACAGGAGAGTTTAAAGATAAAATTGGTTATGGCACCGGTATCAGTGCCTTGTTTTATGGTGATTCCGGCACCGGAAAAACGATGGCAGCAGAAGTGATTGCCAACCATATTGGCGTTGATTTAATTAAAGTGGATCTATCCACCGTCGTGAATAAATATATCGGCGAAACAGAGAAAAATTTATCCCGTATTTTCGATTTGGCAGAGCAGGATACCGGGGTTTTATTCTTTGATGAAGCGGATGCCCTGTTTGGCAAACGTAGCGAAACCAAAGATGCGCAAGACAGACATGCCAATATTGAAGTCTCTTATTTACTGCAACGGCTGGAAAATTTTCCGGGGCTGGTTATTTTATCCACCAATAACCGCAGCCATTTAGACAGTGCTTTTAATCGACGTTTTACTTTTATTACTCGCTTTACTTATCCGAATGAAACCATTCGCAAGAAAATGTGGCAGGCAATCTGGCCTAAAAATATAAAAATTTCCCAAGATGTGGATTTCGATAAATTAGCCCAACAAACCAGTGTGACTGGCGCAAATATTCGCAATATTGCTTTACTGTCTTCATTTTTTGCCGCAGAAAATAGTCATAACGAAGTCAGTAATGAAAATATCCAAATAGCATTGGAACGCGAATTAGCCAAAGTGGGACGGTTAACTTTTTAAAATTCATATCAATCAAAATACCTAAGTAACAATTTAAAATTGTAGATCACTTCCTTACTCCTCGCGCCGCGAGGAGTAAGGGTACCTCATAATTTGTGTGTATCACTATTATGAAAGTCTATTTATATATTAAATGTACTGATAATTTAATCGTTATCACAATAATAAATTAAGAGGATTATTTATGTTAAAAACGCAAACCATTATTGATGTCAATAACGCAATGAAAACTATGCTGGAAAAATATTTGGGTAACAAATTTGTGATTAGTTTTGTTTTACCTGAATTAGATACGCGGCCATCAAATGAGATGGTGAGTGTCTTTCTTTATGATATTCATGAAGATTTACAGCTCAGAACAACAGAATCCAGAGCGTTTAATACCTCTTCAGGGAAATTATTGCCAGGTCGGGTCAATATTAAATGCAATTATCTGATTACTTACTGGGAATCGACCAGATCCGAAATCGATCTCAGCAGTCCTGACAGTCAACCTGATAATCAGGCAATAAAGGTCATGTCGCAAGTCTTGAACGCCTTAATTAATAACCGCCAATTAACGGGAATTCCCGGTGCTTATACGCAAGTTGTGCCGCCGAAAGAAAGTTTAAACAGCTTAGGGAATTTCTGGCAGTCACTGGGGAATCGCCCACGACTTTCTCTGAATTACTCAGTGACAGTACCAATTAGCCTCACTGATGCTGAAGATGAAGTGACTCCAGTGAGCACGCTTTCTTCTACAGTGGAACAAATGACACAAATCACATCACTTAGTCAGAAATAAAATTTTTGATCAGTAGCTATACACAATGGATTTTAAGTTGCATCGCGACGGCAAGAGAGCAAATCCCCGGGAGCATAGATAACTATGTGACCGGGGTGAGCGAGCGCAGCCAACAAAATAGATATCATCCTTGTTATTTTTCACTAAATAAAGGAGTTAAAATGTACGAATTATTAACAATAAGGAGAGATCTTGAATCTCTTGGAATAAAAAAAGGTAATCAAATTATATTTAAATGTAAAAATATTGCTGCCGAAGATAGTGAAAACCTTTTTTCGTATCATATATTTATGAAGAAAGAAGAATCACAAGGAGTGTCATCTATAAAAAAATTATTTCTAATGAAATAAGAGATTTAAATCATGATGTCGTGGCATTCGATTATTCAAAACTAAGAAGTGTAAACAGAAATTATTAATATTTATAACAAATTATTTAAATCGGAATATTATCATGTATAGTTTTAAACATAAAGAAGAAAAGAAAAATCAATCCTGCCGTCCTAATCAAGATACTGCCAATGATAGTCATGCAACAACATCAAGAATAGCGGAATTAAAGAAAAACTTTCAACAGGCACCAACAACCTCTGAGGTAATAACTTCTACCAGCGCAACGACCGTTGATACACAAAATCCAAAAGTAGCACCGATACCAGCACCAACAAACAACATAAAAAACCATTTACATTATATCGGGCAGATAACCGGAGCTTTGAAGAGTTACAAAAAAGTAGTCCTGAGGGATTTAAGTCCTGGGTGAATCTTGACAGTGAAAAAGCGAGAAAATTTGCCAGTGTATTTTTGGGTAATGACAATGTTGAGAGTTTGCCCAGGTATATTATTGATGAGATTAATAAATGGAAAAAAGCAGGAACACCTAAACTAAATGACCTTTCCACATTTATAAAATATACCAAAGATCGCTCAACCGTTTGGGTTTCTACCGCAGTCAATACTGAAGCAGGAGGGCAAAGCTCAGGAGCACCACTTTATGAAATATCAATGGAGCTTTATGAGATTGGAGTAGAGAAAGGAAAATTGATTCCATTACCAAATGGAAGAACCGGGAAGATGAAACCTTCCATTCTTCTTGATATACCGAATCTCGAAGACGCAACAATTATCGCCCTGAATCATGGACCGTTAATGATACTGAAATATCCTTTTTGACAACTATTCCAATGAGCAATTTAAAACCTTATAAAAGATAAAATCTGAGACCATAATTAAGGATATGATAAACATGCCAATACATTCTGATTACCAGAGAACATCTAAACAGAGAAATCATAATATCCATGAAACACTTTCATCGTCTCGTTTCTCTGATGAAACGATTACACTTCCACATCATTTGGTTAATGACTCTTTATTATTTCATTAACTTTTGTTATTTGAATTTTCGTTTTTATTTGTATATTAATTCACATGGAGTATTATTGACAAATACCAACGTTTATATATTATTATTGCGTAATTAATCATTTAAATATGATAAGCTACTACATCAAATTAGGCATTTAAAATAAAAAATGTAACAATTTTATTAAAATATTTATAAAACAGTGAATAAACTCTATTGCATTTAAAAAAGGAACTTAAGTGTTTATTTCAAAAGAATTAGAAAATTTTATCATTGTAGCTAAAAACAAATCGATAAATAAGGCAACAAAGGAGCTTTTTATCACACAGTCGCCAATTAGCCGAAGCTTAAAAAAACTAGAGTTTTCATTGGGAGTAAAACTCTTTGTTAGAAAGAGCCAAGGATTAGTTTTAACGGAAGAAGGGGAGTATCTATACAATAAAGTCTTTTTAATTTATGAGCAGCTAAAGAATATGGAAAATGACTATAAAAGTCATAAATTCCCTTCTCATACACTTTATCAAAAAGACATATATACGCAATTAACTTGAAGATGCAGGAATTAAAGTCGGGAAATTATCGGTCAGCCGGGTAGCCAATTCCTGTCCTTTTTCGGGTAAGGTGACATGAAAAAAATGATGACATGTTTCACGGCTCCATCCAGAATGAAATGAATTTATCAATTTTACAATAGATAGATTTCAATCGAATTCATTGTCAAACAGAATAAGTTATTTAATCCCCCATCAATCAAACAAAATGGCAGAAATATCTATGTTTTGCTGAGTGATATTTCCTCTGATGCCACCATAGATACAGATATAAAAGATATATTTTCAGGAAAAAATATGACATACAGTTATGACAACAAAATGATTTACAGAAAAAAGCCAGAATCGAATACGACATTGGAAACTTTGCATCTCGATACACCTTATACAGCAGAAGTCTCTGCTGCCTATCAGCGCCAATTGCCTCATGTCATGATGAGATTCCAGAATAAAACGGACTCAATTCTTGAAGAATCCAAACAACCCTCTACACCCAAGAAAAAGTCAACAACGCCCAAAAAATATTCCAAAAAGGCATTACTAAACTTTGCAGCCCATGCCGGCTATGTGCATAACGAATCTTATCAAGATGAGTTTGTTAACTTTAAGGATAATAATCAAAACCTAGCCCCCGGAAAATTGTTCCCCGGCGTGGAATTAATACCTCAAGAAACCATCGAGATAAACAGACCGATAGGGCCACGGAGAAATAAACTTGCCTATAATATCGAAGATACGTTCAGAAATAACATGGCAAATGAATATCGGGTAACAAGTATTCCTGCCTTTATTAAAGGATTACGAGATATGTATGAAAAAAATAAACAAACGTTACACCCAATGACTCAACGACTGGTTGAAAAACATATTGAATATAATGGAGGCATTTTGCCGACAATGGCAGGCATTGCTGGCCTGCATGCAGAAGTACAGGCATTGAACCAGATATTTATGACAGCAGATCAGGATGAGCCTCTCAATCCAGCACGCTATGCCAAAACAATGCTTCAATCATCAATTTTCACCAAACGATTGACCACGGCAAATGCAGGACAAGATTTTCCGGCTTGTCATAATTGTTCAGGGATCATTCAATCACCCGCTAATGTGATTACGGGAACAGTTGACAGTGCAGGCAGTAATTTTTCTGCTCAAGTCGCGAAACGTTATCGCTCTCAGTCACTGAGTAAATAAATGACTCTCTATTAGGTCATTAATACTTTATATACCCGTCGTCTTTCAAGTTGCAGCTTTGTTGGCTGCGCTCACTCATCCCAGTCACATAGTTAGCTATGTGACTGGGGATTTATGTGTGTCCATTTCCAAAATGATTTACGCCACCAATGGCTTCAATATTTAAATAACTATTTAAAAAATGACTGTAACATAGCGTCACCGCTCCATTTCTATTTTCTGAGTTATGGCAAAATAGACCTAATTTATTTTTATCATTAAGCTAAATTCAGATCATAATATGCGATTAAATATCCCCTTAAACACAAAATCTCTCAGGATATCTATTTATAAGCAGTTTTAAATACTTTAATTTTTCTACTAATAATACTTTATTTATTTAGATTATTTTAAACCCTAATTTTTTTGCCAGAATAGAAAAACCGCCGAAATATACTGCATAATGACCATATGCAATTCATTACGGCGGTCTTTATACCACTATCGATTAATTAGCTGGTTAATATATTAATAAAACCTTGAATTAACTACTCGTCTTCTTCACTCATATCTTCTTGAGAATGGTTTCCAATAGCAATAAATTCATCCAGTAATTCCAAGAATTGAGCCATTCTTTCTGGAGAAAAAGCTGCCTCAATCGCCTGATAACCCTCTTCAATCTCTCCTTTTGCCTGTTCGTAAAGCTCCTGGCCTTCCGGGGTCAAAGAAACATATAGCTTACGCTGGTCGTTCATCGGTTTCAGGCGAAAAATAAGACCATCACGTTCCATGCGTGTCAAAATACCCGTCAGGCTTGGGCGCAAGATACAAGTAAGACAAGCCAAATCATGAAAATCAATCGAACGGCTATTCGCAAGTACGCGAATAATACGCCATTGCTGCTCAGTTAAATTATAGCTCTTCAAAATAGGGCGAAAAAAACCCATTGCGGTTTCCCGCGCTTGAAGTAATGCAATAGTCAGGGATTCATGCATAAGTAAGGGGGACTCTTTAGTTAATTGTTAGTCATTCTCTATAAGTTTAACGCGCACGCTATTTATTATAGATAATATAAACATCAAAAAGACTAACACGCCCATATTTATCCACAAAGGGAAAAGACTTCAATGTTAACAAATAAATAAAATTATCTCGGCAAAAAAAAGTTAACATAAAGTTAAAATTAATCTCAAATGACCATTATTAAAATATAACAGTCTGATCTTATGTGTTAAAAACAAGTGCAAACAGGTGCTGTTATATAGATCACAATTAAAATTAACAATCAGATTAACATATTGAAGATTCGGAATATATAGTTTATTAATATATTAATAATATCTCTATTAAGCATCGTCCAGATTTAAAGGAGTTGTCAATGATAGGTACTGTTTTTGCCGTTGCCCTCAATCATCGTAGCCAGATAGATTTCTGGCGGGGGGAGTTTCACAAAGCTCCTTATAAAACACCACCAAAAACTCCAATTTGGTTTATCAAACCCCGCAATACAGTGATCGGATTTGGTGATGTGATCCCTCATCCCATCGGGGAAACCGTACAAAGCGGCGCAACTCTGGCTTTGTTCATTGGGCAGACCTCACGCAACATTTCTGTACAGGATGCCAATCAGCACATTGCAGGTTACGCATTGGCAAATGAAATCAGCTTACCAGAAACCTCATTTTATCGTCCGGCCATTAAGGCAAAGTGTCGTGATGGTTTTTGTCCAATAGGTCAAATGATTAAATCAAGTACAGTGGAATCACTCGATATCGTGACAGAAATCAATGGTCAGGAAGTTGATCGCTGGTCAACCAAAGATTTGGTGCGTTCAGCATCAGAATTATTGGCGGCGTTGAGCGAATTTGCCACATTAAAAACCGGAGATATTATTCTGCTGGGCACTCCTCACCAGCGTGTAACCCTCCAGCCTGCTGACAAAATTACAGTCAAGGCCGAAGGCTTCCCTGGCTTAGAAAATACCGTCGCATTGGCTGGAGGTCAGGAATGAAACACGCAAAAATTCATTATCAGGGGCAGGATCTGAATGTCACCGTTGACGAGCAGGAAAATGTTCTTTTACCTGATGGAAGCAGGATAAGCGGTGAAGATGTTTTATGGCTTCCTCCCGCTAACGGGACGCTGTTTGCATTGGGGCTAAATTATGCCGACCACGCAACAGAGCTGGAGTTTAAACCGCCGGAGGAACCTCTGGTATTTATCAAAGCTGCCAACAGCTTAACCGGGCACCGTCAGGTTTCCGTCCGTCCCGACCATGTGGAATATATGCATTATGAAGCAGAATTAGTTGTCGTTATCGGCAAGACTGCTCATAAAGTCGCCAAAGGAAATGCGATGGATTATGTTGCCGGCTATACCGTTTGCAATGATTACGCCATCCGCGATTATCTGGAGAATTACTATCGCCCCAATCTGCGTGTAAAAAGCCGCGATACTCTGACACCTATTGGCCCGTGGATCGTCGATAAAGACCAAATCGCCGATCCTCATAATCTGGCCCTGAGAACGTGGGTAAATGGTGAATTACGTCAACAGGGTACAACCGCCGATTTGATTTTCGATATTCCCTTCCTGATCGCCTATCTCAGTGATTTTATGACATTACAGCCAGGAGACATGATCGCCACGGGTACGCCAAAAGGATTGTCCGATGTTGTGCCAGGTGATGAAGTCATCGTAGAAGTCGAAGGCGTGGGATGTCTGGTGAATCACATTGTCAGCCAGCAAGATTATGAGGAACGTTTATCATGAGTACGATTAATCATTGGATCAACGGTAAAAGCATGGGCAGTAAAACCTATTTCGAAACTACGAATCCGGCAACAGGTGAAGTACTGGCTGAAGTGGCTTCGGGAGGACAAGAAGAGATCGACCTGGCCGTTACCGCCGCCAAAGATGCCTTTCCAAAGTGGGCAAATACACCCATGAATGAGCGCGCCCGTCTGATGCGCCGTTTGGGTGAATTAATTGACCAGAATGTTCCCGATATTTCTGCGACGGAAACTAAAGATACGGGTCTGCCCATCCACCAGACACAGAATGTATTGATCCCACGGGCTTCGCAGAATTTCAATTTCTTCGCTGAAACTTGCCAACAGATGAATGGGCGCACCTATCCGGTTGATGACAAAATGCTCAATTATACGCTGATTCAGCCTGTCGGTGTTTGTGCGTTAATTTCGCCGTGGAATGTGCCTTTCATGACGGCCACATGGAAAGTCGCACCTTGTCTGGCTTTAGGAAATACGGCGGTTTTGAAAATGTCCGAACTTTCCCCACTCACGGCCAATCGGCTGGGAGAGCTTGCACTTGAAGCCGGTATTCCGGCTGGTGTACTGAACGTGGTACAGGGTTACGGTAACACCGCCGGCGATGCGCTGGTGAAACACCATGATGTGCGCGCTATTTCTTTTACTGGCGGAACAGCAACCGGACGGCTGATTATGCAGAATGCCGGGCTGAAAAAATATTCCATGGAGCTGGGTGGAAAATCGCCTGTTCTGATTTTTGAAGATGCAGATATTGAACGTGCACTGGATGCCGCCCTGTTCACCGTTTTCTCCCTCAATGGCGAGCGTTGTACGGCAGGCTCGCGTATTTTCATTCAGGAAAGCATCTATCCCGAATTCGTCAAACGCTTTGCTGAACGGGCCAATCGCCTGCGGGTCGGCGATCCCCTGGATCCGAATACTCAGGTTGGCAGCCTGATCAGCCAGCAACACTGGGAAAAAGTCTCCGGCTATATTCGCTTAGGAGTCGAAGAAGGTGCAACTCTGCTGGCAGGTGGCCCTGATAAACCCAGTGATCTCCCCGATCATCTGAAAAATGGCCATTTCCTGCGTCCAACTGTTTTAGCTGATGTCGATAACCGTATGCGTATCGCACAGGAAGAGATTTTCGGCCCTGTTGCCTGCTTGCTGCCGTTTGAAAGCGAAGAGGATGGGCTGCGCATGGCCAATGATGTGGAGTACGGTCTGGCATCTTATATCTGGACACAAGATGTCAGCAAAGTGCTGCGTCTGGCTCGTAGCATTGAAGCGGGCATGGTGTTCGTCAATTCTCAGAATGTCCGCGACCTGCGTCAGCCATTCGGCGGCATAAAAGCCTCCGGTGTAGGACGTGAAGGCGGGGAATACAGTTTCGACGTATTTGCTGAAGTGAAAAATGTCTGTATTTCAATGGGAGAACATTCAATTCCCCGTTGGGGCGTTTGAGCGGCAAATAAATCATAAATTTCAGCGTTGACCACAGATACCAGCCTGATATCGAGTGAGGATTTATGGGAAAGTTAGCGTTAGCAGCAAAGATTACACACGTGCCTTCGATGTACCTGTCCGAATTACCGGGCAAGCATCACGGTTGCCGGCAAGGAGCCATTGACGGGCACAAAGAAATCAGCCGCCGTTGCCGTGAAATGGGCGTGGATACCATGATTGTATTTGATACCCACTGGCTGGTGAATAGCGCCTATCATATTAACTGTTCTGACCATTTTTCCGGTATCTATACCAGTAATGAACTGCCCCATTTCATCCGTGATATGACCTACGAATATGACGGCAATCCTGAGCTGGGCCGGATGATTGCGGAAGAAGCGCGCCAGATGGGTGTCAGAGCGCAGTCACATGAGATCCCGAGCCTGACACTGGAATATGGCACTCTGGTGCCGATGCGCTATATGAACAGCGACCGCCATTTTAAGGTGATTTCAATTTCTGCCTTTTGTACTGTCCATGCGTTTGAGGACAGCCGCAAGTTGGGGCAAGCCATTTTACGGGCGATTGAGAAATACGATGGCACCGTTGCCGTACTGGCAAGCGGCTCAATGTCACACAGTTTCATTGAGGATCAACGCGCCGAAACAGGCATGAACAGTTACACCCGTGAATTTGATGAACAAATGGATCGCCGGGTCGTGCAGCTTTGGAAAGAAGGTAAGTTCAAAGAATTCTGTAAGATGTTGCCGGAATATGCGCAATATTGCCGCGGTGAAGGCAATATGCACGATACGGTGATGCTGCTTGGTCTGCTCGGCTGGGATAGTTATGACGGCAAAGTGGAATTCTTGACGGAACTGTTTGCCAGTTCAGGAACAGGGCAAGTTAATGCAGTTTTTCCATTGCCGAACTAAACGACCAATAGAATTTGCTGTTAATACATTTTCTATTTATTAACTACATATCTGGCAGGAGAAAACCGTGCCACATTTTTACGCTGAATGTACAGAGAATATCCGTGAAGCTGCCAATTTGCCGGAATTGTTTGCCAAGGTGAACCAAATGCTGGCAGATACGGGAATTTTCCCGCTGGGTGGCATTCGTAGCCGTGCTATTTGGTTAGATACGTGGCAAATGGCGGATGGTAAACAAGATTACGCATTTGTTCACATGACATTGAAAATTGGCTCAGGGCGCAGCCTTGAAGAGCGGCAAAAAGTCGGGGAGAGGCTGTTTGCCTTAATCAAAACCCATTTTGCCGACCTGGTGGCACAACGTTATCTTGGTCTCTCTTTCACGATGGAAGAACTCGATCCTGTGCTGAATTATAAATCCAATAACGTTCATCACCTGTTTAAAACAAAAGAGTAACGACGATATCCCCGTCGCGCTGCAACTCGAAATCCATTGGGTATAGATGACATAATTAAGCACACTAAGTTCACCTTTTGTTAAGTTAAAGAGGAAATCATGACAGGTCACCTGGATACATCATTGCTGCGCCAACAGGCTTATATCAACGGTCAGTGGATTGATGCAGACAATAAAGCGACATTTAAAGTCACCAATCCTGCCACTGGGGAAGTGCTTGTCAATATCAGTGATATGGGTGCCACAGAGACACAATCTGCTATTGAAGCTGCCAAGAATGCGCTCCCTGCATGGCAGGCACTGACTGCAAAGCAGCGCAGCCAAAAACTCAGGCAATGGTTCCATCTGATAATGGAAAGCCAAACTGACTTGGCTGAAATACTGAGCATGGAGCAAGGTAAATCCCATGCCGAAGCAATGGGTGAAATTGCTTACGGTGCCAGTTTTATCGAATGGTTTGCTGAAGAAGGTAAGCGTATTTACGGTGAAACGATCCCCTCTCCGATGCCGGGGCATCGTCTTGCCACTATCAAACAACCGATTGGTGTTGTTGCTGCGATTACACCGTGGAACTTTCCCAATGCGATGATCACCCGTAAAGTTGGCCCGGCACTGGCTGCTGGCTGCACTGTGGTACTGAAACCTGCGGCTGAAACGCCTCTCTCTGCCCTTGCACTGGCAGTTTTGTCAGAGCGGGCAGGTATTCCGGCAGGGGTTTTGAATATTGTGACAGGAACGGACGCCAAAACCATTGGCGAAGTTCTGACCTCAAGCCCTATCGTGCGCAAACTCTCATTTACGGGTTCCACCCGTGTCGGCAAATTACTGATGGCACAAAGCGCCGACACGGTGAAAAAACTCTCTCTCGAATTGGGAGGCAATGCGCCATTTATCGTCTTTGATGATGCAGACCTTGATGCCGCTGTAGAGGGTGCATTGGCAGCAAAATTCCGTAACAGCGGGCAAACCTGCGTCTGTGCCAACCGTATTTTGGTACAAGAAGGCATTTACGATGCTTTCGCAGAACGTCTGGCACACGCAGTAAAACAACTTAATGTCGGGCCGGCTACTGACAAAACATCACAACAAGGGCCACTGATTAATCAGGCGGCAGTAGAAAAAGTACAGGCGCATATCAGCGATGCTGTTTCCAATGGTGCACGCATTCTGGCTGGTGGTAAATCCCATGCACTGGGTGGACTGTTCTTTGAACCAACGGTACTGGCAGATGTTACTGAATCCATGCAGGTCGCTCACGAAGAAACGTTCGGCCCACTGGCACCCCTGTTCAAATTCCGTAATGAAGACGAAGCTGTTCGTATAGCCAACAATACGGAATTTGGTTTAGCGGCTTATTTTTATTCCCGCGATATTGGACGGATTTACCGCGTGGCGGAAGCACTGGAAAGCGGTATGGTTGGCATCAATGAAGGTCTGATTTCTAACGAAATTGCACCATTTGGCGGCATCAAACAATCGGGATTGGGTCGTGAAGGTTCACGTTACGGTATCGAAGATTATCTGGAAGTGAAATACCTCTGTTTTGGAGGATTAGAAACTAAAGGAGCTTAATACGCTATGCTACAGCAAGAAGTCGTATCACAGATTGCACGCCGTTTACATCAGGCAGAGAAAGATCGTGAACAGATCCGTCAAATCTCACTGGACTATCCAGAAATGACGATTGAGGATGCTTACGCCATTCAACGCGAATGGGTGGATTTGAAAATCATGGAAGGCCGGACTCTCAAAGGACATAAAATTGGCCTGACTTCCAGGGCCATGCAAGCCAGTTCACAAATTGATGAACCGGATTACGGTGCTTTGCTGGATGATATGTTTTTTCAAGACGGCGGTGACATTCCCTGCGAACGTTTTATTGTGCCACGCATTGAGGTTGAACTGGCATTTGTGCTGGCCAAACCGTTGAGCGGCCCAAACTGTACGTTATTTGATGTTTATAACGCGACAGATTACGTTATTCCGGCACTGGAGCTGATTGATGCCCGCTGTCACAACATCGATCCCGTAACTCAGCGCCCGCGTAAGGTGTTCGATACGATTTCTGACAATGCCGCCAATGGCGGTGTCATCATGGGAGGGCGTCCGATCAGGCCGGATGAGCTGGATCTGCGCTGGGTCAGTGCCCTGCTCTATCGCAATGGTGTGATTGAAGAATCCGGTGTGGCAGCGGCAGTTCTCAATCACCCCGCCAATGGTGTGGCATGGCTTGCCAATAAACTGGCTCCACATGGTGTGCAACTTGAAGCGGGCCAGATCATTCTTTCTGGCTCCTTTACCCGGCCTATTCCAGCCCGTAAAGGCGATACCTTTCATGTGGATTATGGTGTGTTAGGCTCAATTAGCTGTCATTTTGTTTAACGTTTCCTGTTTTAAGATCTCCAGAGGTGAAATCATGGATCAGCTAACAAATAGGTTTAAACAAGCCCTAAAAACAGGGCATCCACAAATTGGATTGTGGCTTGGCTTATGCAGTGGATATAGCGCAGAAATTCTGGCAGGAACGGGATTCGATTGGTTGCTGATTGATGGTGAACATGCCCCCAACAATATTTCTACCATTCTTTCGCAATTACAGAGTATTGCCCCTTATTCCAGCCAGCCTGTTGTTCGTCCACCGTGGAATGATCTGGTGATCATCAAGCAACTATTGGATATCGGTGCTCAGACGCTATTGATTCCGATGATCCAGAATGCCGGGCAAGCGCGCCAAGCGGTTCAGGCTACTCGCTATCCACCTGCGGGTATTCGAGGTGTTGGCAGTGCACTGGCGCGTGCTTCACGCTGGAACCGTATTCCTGATTATCTCTCCCGTGCAAATGATGAAATGTGCGTGTTGGTGCAGGTAGAAACGTGTGAGGCGTTGAGAAATATACCGGAAATAGCCGCTGTCGAAGGTATCGATGGTATATTTATCGGCCCGGCAGATCTCAGCGCAGATATGGGACACATCAACAACCCGCAACATCCTGAAGTCAAAACCGCGATTGAACAAGCCATTATGCAAATCAAAGCCTCAGGTAAGGCGGCTGGTATTTTGATGACTCATGTCGATGCAGCTAAACATTATCTTGAGCTAGGTGCTCTTTTCGTCGCCGTAGGTGTTGATACAACTTTGCTGACAGGTGCGGCTAACGCTCTGGCAGCACAGTTTAACAACATTCAGGATAAACAAACCATATCATCATCGAACGTTTATTAAACACCCGACACTAACAATAAGCCATACAGGCAGATGTTGATAGCAGCATCTGCCATTGCAGTTGAAGTTCCTGATAATAATTCTTTAAGAACAATAAGAAAGGAAACGACAATGAGCATTTCACCTCGCGCCACACGCCAAGCGGATCATCCTTCCGGTCAACATAACAAGCTCACTGCTCAACAACAAAACGTCATCAATAAATTATTCCGACGTTTAATCCTTTTTCTCTTTGTTCTGTTTGTATTTTCTTTTCTGGATCGCATCAATATCGGCTTTGCGGGTTTGACGATGGGAAAAGATTTGGGATTAACTTCCACCATGTTCGGGCTGGCAGCCACGTTTTTTTACGCCACTTATGTCATTTTCGGCATTCCCAGTAATGTGATGCTCAGTATTGTGGGCGCTCGCCGCTGGATTGCCACTATTATGGTGTTATGGGGAATTGCCTCTACTGCGACGATGTTTGCCACCGGCCCGACCAGCCTGTACATCCTGCGTATGCTGGTAGGCATTGCAGAAGCGGGTTTTTTACCGGGTATTTTAGTCTATCTGACTTATTGGTTTCCCACCTACTATCGCGCCCGAGCCAATGCGCTGTTTATGATAGCCATGCCTGTAACAATGGCATTTGGCTCACTGATTTCCGGCTATATTCTGGAAATGGACGGCATCTGGAATCTGCGTGGCTGGCAGTGGTTATTTTTGCTGGAAGGTTTTCCTTCTGTTTTGCTTGGTGTTGTTGTCTGGTTTTATCTGGATGATTCACCGGAAAAAGCCAAATGGCTCACCCGTGAAGATAAACAATGCCTTCAAGAGATGATAGAGGACGATAAGCTTTCGCCAGAAAAATCCAATGAACATCCTCCGCAAGATCCCCAGAAAGAAAACATAAGCTTATGGCGTGAGATTTTTACTCCGATTATCCTGATGTATACCTTTGCTTACTTCTGTCTGACCAATACGCTGAGCGCCATTAATATCTGGACACCGCAAATCATGCAGAGTTTCAATCAAAGCAGCAGCCATGTAGTCATCGGCATTCTGACAGCGATTCCACAATTTTGCACAATCTTGGGCATGATTTACTGGAGCCGGCGCTCAGATCGCCTGCAAGAACGCAAAATACACACCGCACTGCCTTATCTGTTCGCCGCGGCGGGCTGGATTTTAACGTCATCGACTGATAACAGCATGGTGCAGCTACTGGGGATTATCATGGCTTCCACCGGATCGTTCACGGCTATGGCGGTCTTCTGGACAACACCGGATCAATCAATCAGCTTACGCGCCCGTGCAGTCGGGATCGCCGTGATCAATGCCACGGGAAATGTAGGGTCTGCTGTCAGTCCCCTCTTGATCGGCTGGCTGAAAGATCAAACTGGCAGTTTCAACTCAGGGCTGTATTTTGTCGCAGGCTTGCTACTCATTGGAGCCTTGATGGTTTTATTGATCCCAATGGAACACTCAAAGCCACGAACAACACCATAAATAACGAAGCACACAATAAATTAAACAACAGCTGGGTACGGAAGGAAAAAACTGATGTCTGCATCCAATATGACCAAGCCTATCATTACCAATATCGATATCAGCAAAGATTATGATGAAACTCAGGGATCGGATGATGTTCACTATCAAACTTTTGGTCGCATGGCTGCATTTTTTGGTCGTGATATGCAGGCGCATCGTCATGATAGTTTTTTCCAACTGCATTATCTGGTGACAGGACGGATTGAACTGCAATTGGACGAACAACGTTATTCTGTACAGGCTCCGCTGTTTATCCTGACTCCACCTTCCGTCCCCCATGCCTTTTTTACTCAGGAAGACACCGACGGTTATGTACTGACCGTCCGTCAGGAATTGATCACCCCGTTGCTCAGTTCGCTTTATCCCACTCATCGGGAGGTGGTGGATATTCCAGCTATCTGTCTTTCTGTCGCAGATAAATACGATGAATTGGAAACATTCAACCATTATTGGGCACTGATAGGGCGTGAATCTGCCAATCAATTTGCTGGGCGAGAACAATCGTTGGCATTTCTGGCTCAATCTCTGTTTACCTTTCTGCTGCGCAGTATTCCCCTTGATGATCATCGCCCTAGTGGTGTTAGAGGAGAATTAAAACTGTTTCAGCGCTTTAACCAGTTGGTGGATCATCATTATCATGAGCATATTGCCGTGCCGGAATATGCGGAAAAACTGGGGATTACAGAATCACGTCTGAAAGATATGTGTCGCCGATTTGCCAATCGCCCGCCTAAGCGGTTGATCTTTGATCGGCAATTGCGGGAAGCAAAACGATTGCTGCTGTTCAGTGATAGCCCGGTATTTGAAATAGCCTATCAACTCGGATTTAAAGACCCGGCTTACTTTGCCCGGTTTTTTAATCGATTGGTGGGATGTTCACCGAGTGCCTGGAGGGAAAAAGATTGATAAAGCCTATTCAGTACAAAAATTATAACGTTACAGATTCTTTATCTTCAAAACACTAAGACGATCACATTTACACCATAATCTATCAATTTCCAACGAAAAGTACCCACAAATCCTCCTAAAGTCTCTTCAATAAAAGATCTTTAACCGCTTCAATTAGTCAAGATAAATCAAACATAAAATTAACATTTATTCCCCATATAAATAACAAGGTCAAATAAGGGGATTGTGACAATAATGAGGTAGCCATGAGACTTGAAGATTTTCGTGCCGATCATAAACGTCCGTTTACTAGCGAAGAATATCTGAATTCCCTTCAGGATAGCCGTGAAATTTATATTTACGGGGAACGTGTTAAGGATGTAACAACACATCCGGCTTTCCGTAATGCGGCTGCCTCTATTGGACAGTTATATGATGCCCTGCACTCCCCCGAAACCCATGATGCTCTGTGTTGGAATACCGATACCGGAACTGGAGGCTATACACACAAATTTTTCCGTTTTGCCACCAGCTCTGATGATATCCGTCAACAGCGCGATGCCATTGCGGAATGGTCACGTCTGAATTACGGCTGGATGGGACGCTCACCCGATTATAAAGCCGCATTTTGCTGTTCATTAGGTGCTTACCCTGAATATTATGGGCCATTCGCTGATAACGCCCGCCTCTGGTATAAACGCATTCAGGAAAGTTGCATCTATTTTAACCATGCGATTGTTAACCCGCCGATTGATCGCCATAAACCCGCGGATCAGGTCAAAGATGTTTTTATCCAGATAGAAAAAGAAACGGATGCCGGAATTATTGTCAGTGGTGCTAAAGTTGTCGCAACCAATTCTGCACTGACCCACTATAATTTTATCGGTTTTGGTTCTGCGCAGGTTATCGGGGATAACCCTGATTTTGCCCTGATGTTTGTTGCACCAATGGATGTCGATGGTGTGAAATTAATCTCTCGTGCCTCTTATGAATTAATGGCTGGCGCAACAGGTACGCCGTTTGATTATCCTCTCTCCAGCCGGTTTGATGAAAATGACGCGATTTTAGTCATGGATAAGGTATTAATTCCGTGGGAAAACGTGTTAATTTATCGCGATTTTGATCGTGCCCGTAATTGGGCGGTACAAAGTGGGTTTGCCAGCCTGTTTCCCATTCAGGCCTGTGTGCGTTTTGCTGTGAAACTGGATTTCATCACTGCACTTTTGCAAAAGAGCCTTGAATGCACAGGTGTGGTGGATTTTCGTGGTGTTCAGGCCGATTTGGGTGAAGTCGTCGCATGGCGCAATCTGTTCTGGTCACTGACGGATGCTATGTGGGCAGAAGCGAAACCATGGGAAAATGGTGCTTATCTGCCAGATACCCAGGCAATTCAAACTTATCGCGTAATGGCACCAATGGCCTATACCAAAATCAAGAATATTATTGAAAGCAATGTCACCAGTGGTTTGATTTATTTACCATCCAGCGTACGTGATATAAATAATCCTGAAATCAATAAGTATCTTGAAAAATATGTTCGTGGCTCGAATGGAATTGATCATGTAGAACGAATTAAAATTTTGAAATTAATGTGGGATGCCATTGGCAGTGAATTCGGCGGTCGTCATGAATTATATGAAATCAATTATGCTGGTAGCCAGGATGAAATTCGCCTGCAATGTCTGCGTCATGCCTATGGTTCCGGCAACATGAATAAAATGATGGAATTGGTAGATCGCTGCCTCTCTGATTATGATTTGAATGGTTGGACCAAACCCCATTTACACAATAATTGTGATATTAACCTGCTGGATAAGCTACTGAAATAAATCGGTAGCAGGAGGCCTATTATGTCTATAGAAAATGAACATCGTCTGCGTTTCAGGGATGCGATGGCAAGCCTTTCCGCTGCGGTGAATATCATCACCACTGATGGTCCCGCCGGGCGCCGGGGAATAACTGCGACAGCGGTATGCTCTGTAACTGATACACCTCCAACTCTGATGGTATGTATTAATCGCAATAGCGTCGTGAATTCTGCACTTCAGGAAAATAGGCATATGTGTGTCAATATCCTGAATCATAAACAGGAGTTGATAGCGCGTCACTTCGCAGGCATGACCAAAATGAGTATGGAAGAACGCTTTAATTGGGACATTTGGCAAACCGGTATGCTGGGGCAACCCCTGCTAAAAGAAACACTCGCCAATTTGGAAGGGAGTATTGAGAAAATACAGGAAATCGGAACTCACTATGTATATCTAATCGAGATAAAGCAAATTATTGTGCGTCAAGAAGGTCATGGATTGCTCTACTTTAAACGTGATTTTCATCCTGTGATGGATAAAAGTATGGAAGCAGTTGTTTAAGTTAAACAACACCATATTTGAAACAGCATTGCACTCAACATAATTTCTCTCAAAACTCATTCCTGTAGTTTCTTAATATGAAGGTTCTTTCTCCAAGAGCCTTCATAAAGAATCACGGCTTCAATTTCAAAATTAGGAAAATAGCCAATATATAATAAAGATTTAATATATATATTAGTAATTCATATCTATACTATCACGCTTTTCATCTGTCATTTTTTCGATAACTAATAAACAACAAAGGTCAAATCACACTCAAATTGATTCATTTACGAACACATAAACTCCATATTAATAATTTTTGATAGTAATTTAGTGAATATTCTGCCAGATCTGGTATTACTCTTTTACGTTAATGTGATCTACCGTTGAGAAGATATCATATCAGTATATTAACCTCCCCCTCTTCACGATCACCCTGAATAAATAAACGAAATCACAACCCGTGCGATACATTACGTTACAAATATGTTAACAGCAGTATAATAATCTGGATGTATTGCCAATTGGAATGGTAGCTAACAAAGGCATTCATTATGAGTAAAACCACCCCGGTCGGTTTATGGGATCAACCGAAGCCCTTTTTCATGATCTTTTTTGTGGAACTATGGGAACGATTTGGTTACTACGGCGTTCAAGGAATTCTTGCCGTATACTTCGTCCAACAACTCGGATTTTCCGAAGCACAAGCGTTTATTACCTTTGGTGCATTTACTGCACTGGTTTACGGCCTGATTTCTCTTGGTGGTTATGTTGGCGATCACATACTCGGGACTAAACGAACCATCGTTTTGGGCGCGATTATCATGGCAATCGGCTATTTTATGATTGGCCTGTCTATCATGAAGCCAGAACTGATTTTTTATGCATTGGGTACGGTTGCCGTCGGTAACGGTCTTTTCAAGGCCAATCCTGCCAGCCTGCTGGCTAAATGTTACCAACCACAAGATCCTCGTCTGGATGGCGCATTTACACTGTTTTATATGTCGATCAATATCGGTTCCCTGGTATCCCTTTCCCTCGCCCCTGTGATTGCTGAAAAACATGGCTATACCGTCACTTACAATATCTGCGGTATCGGCCTGATTATCGCTCTGCTGGTGTATTTCGCCTGCCGCCGTATAGTCCATAACGTCGGCTCTAAGCCAGATCATCAGCCGCTCAAACCACTCAACCTGCTGGTCGTTCTGGTGGGTAGTGTAGCCACGATTGGCGCTTGCGCATGGCTATTGCACAACCGGTAATTGCCAATCTTGCCTTGTTCGCCATTACTACTATTGTAATAATTATTTTCTTCTGGCAAGCGTTCAAGCAGAATAAAGTAAGCCGTAATAAAATGTTTGTGGCTTTTATTCTGATGCTTCAGGCGGTTGTATTCTTCATCCTGTATAACCAAATGCCCACTTCTCTTAATTTCTTCGCCATCAATAACGTTCATCACCAGATCCTTGGTTTTAATATCAATCCCATCAGTTTCTAGGCATTAAATCCATTTTGGATCATCATCATCAGTCCAATACTGGCCGTGGTATACACCAAGCTAGGTACCAAAAGCAAAGATTTTTCGATGCCAACAAAATTTACCTTCGGTATGTTCCTATGTTCTCTGGGCTTTCTGACAGCCGCCGCTTCGGGTTTGTTTGCTGATGCCCAAGGCATTACTTCCCCGTGATTTATCGTGCTGGTGTATCTGTTCCAGAGCGTGGGAGAATTGATGATTAGCGCCTTAGGTCTGGCAATGGTGGCAGCATTTGTTCCCAGTTATCTGACTGGCTTTATTCTGGGGATGTGGTTCCTGTCACAAGCGGTGGCATCAATGTTAGCAAGTCATGTGGCGGCATTGACTGCTACACCAATCGGCGTAACTGATCCCCTGCAAACCCTGCCAATTTATATGGGTGTGTTTGGTAAAATCGGGGTCGCCACACTGATTATCGCCGTGATTATGGCCTTTATGGTGCCATGGCTGAACCGTATTATGAAAGAGGAAATGAAGGCATAATTGACCTAATTCTGCTTGCCTGAACACATTCTCCGCTCGTTGATAATAAAAATAATGGGCGGGAATCATTTCTTTTCAGGTAGTTTAGCTGCCTCGTTTGAATAGAAAATATCCATAAAATGAACATTCATCCTGTTTGGCTCTCAACTTTTTAATTTTTCAATCACAGAATGCGCCAATTCCAGAGAATTTGCTGATAATAAGCAATTGCTTTGAATCAAATTGTCTGTGTTACCGTATAGATCCATAACTGTCATTCCTGCTTCTTTGAGACAAACTATCAAAGCTGCGCTATCCCATGGTTTCATAATCGTATCAATCGCTAAATCAACCTTACCTCGGGCAACACTTAAATGCTGAATACAGTCGCCCGAAAACTTGAATGATTTAGCAATTTTTATTATCTCAATTAACTCCCAAGGGGTAGCACCATTCTCCAGCCACGTTGACGTTCCATGTATGCCAGATGAGGTAATAGTAGCTGCACTTATAGATTTAGATGACTCTGAATTGAGTAACTTTACATCATTATAGCTATCTGTGTAAAAGCATCCTTCTCCTTTGGCTGCATACATCAGTTGATTTAAACCAGGAATTGCAACCGTTCCTAATATCGGTTCATTATTTTCAATTAGAGCAATTAAAGAGCCGTATACAGGGATATCCAGTTTAAACCATGAGGTTCCATCTATCGGATCTATTAACCAAAAACGATCAACATCGTCAAAACCTTCTGGACTCAATTCTTCTCCATAAACAGAAATGTCTGGAGTAAGCTGCATCAAAGAGTCTCGAATATACTCCTCCGCTAATATGTCAATATTACTAATAACGCTATGATCCAATTTTTCACTGAACTGTGCCTCTGATTTGTTTTTTTCAATCAAATTAGATGCTGATGTTGCTACATTTTTAACTAATGATAATAGTTCTGCTAAGTTAAGTTCGCTTTTCATGTTCCACCGTTGACCAGTTCAAAAATATGTTTAAACAAAGCACGAAAATCAGTGATGCATAGATGAACATTCTTCCATTCGAAAGCGATTGATTAAATAAAATTATTGCTAAAATGCTGCCAGTTATCGGAGATACGAACTGGTACAAAGAAATGTATCTAAATTCAACTAACTTACTACCTGTAATAAACAGCACAAGTGGTAGACATGTCAAAACGCCCAGAATAGGGAGTAATAGCACTTGAGTTGAACTAACCTCTAGATTTCCCTCGAATAAAAGGAATAAAAATGCCAACGGCATCATTAAGAATGTTTCATTCTTCAAAGCTGATAGCGGTTCAAACCTCTTTTTTCGATGCCAAAGAGCATATAACGTAAAAGCTGATGCGATCATCAAACCTGAGATAGGTAGTACCTCATTCATCATTGCATCAATAGCTATGATAGATACAGCTACGATCGCACAGGCTCTTGCAAGGAAAGTCATTTTACTCTTGTTGGTAATGCTATCTACAATTAAAAACAAAACTGGCATTATCAAATAGGCATAACTTGCCTCTAAAATAAAACCATTCTGTACCGTAATAGCGTAAATCCCCCAGTTTGCAGAAAGGAACAGAGCTGATGGAATATATGACAATAGCTTCTTCTTAGTGATTATCTCTCTTTTTGTAAAAATAAATAGAATCGTCCATGTTGTAATTATCTGCATAGATAGCATAAATAGAGGAGAGACATTAGTAAAAAAATAGAAGTATAAAGGCAGTCCACCCCATATTAGATTTGCTGCCAATAATTTTAAATGTGGCATTAAGCAGCGCTCTTAAACAATAAATTCGTTTTACTCACCATTCGTAAAATTGCGGCATCATCAGTGATGCCGCTTACCTCAGATACAGGCACCCATGAAAGCTGCAATGATTCAGGAGAGCAAACAATTTCAGCATCTTTAGGTGCAACGAAACACATAGAAATATCATAATGAGGGTGCTCTGGCATTAAACAGTTTTCGGGAATTGGGTGCATATCAACATCGATTATGAAAGCATCTGCTTTAGACAAACCAACAATACCACTTTCCTCAGTAGCCTCACGCACACATGCGTCTAAAAAAGTTCTGTCAGTAGGCTCAATATGTCCACCTAGTTGGAACCACTTTCCTAATTTCGCATGCTTAGTCAATAAAACTTTGCTCTTGTCATGCGATAGAATCCAAGCTGATGCTGTAAAATGACCGGCAACATTTTTACTATCAAATGGCTGACTGACTTCAAGCAGAGCCATCATTTCATTAATGTACAATAATTCAATTACATATTCAGTGGAATAGTTGGCTAATAGTTTTTTTATCTCTTGCTTCATTATGTTCTCCATATTATTTTCATATTAAATTGTACTTTTCCACTGTATGACGGAATCGAAAATTAATTGCCCAAACTTATCTTTATTCACACTCTGATGCGCCAAGCTAATAAATGAATTATGACCAAGCATGATTAAAATCCCATTATCAACCAATTGCATTTTAAGGGAATTTCGCACACTGAAATCATTAACAATCTCATCTGAAAAAATAATATCAAAAAGAGCGCTATTAAATAATGTCTTTGCTTCTAGAAGATGGTTAACACCAGCTTGCGAAAATGCATTATTTATTGTATTTACAAGATCATATCCGGTTGAAGAAATTATGCTATATCCATCTTCCTTAGACATAATATCAGCAACAGTAATAACTGCTGTTGCTGAAAGTGTTTCTTTTGTATGAGTTCCACCAATGCGTGACTCTTTATAAATATCAATGGCTTCTGGCTTTCCCATCAATATAGAAATTGGCAAACCATTACCAATGGCTTTACCCATCACAATATAATCACTGTCAATATTATAGTTAGATAAAAAACCACCTGCATTAGTTCTACCAGCAGTTTTTGTTTCGTCCAACAAAATTTTGATACCATAGGCTTTACAAAGTGAAATCGCTTTTTCTAGTACTTTAATTTCGCAGAATGCTAATTGGTATACATCAATTGCAAAGATAGCAATCTCGTTACCATGAGCTTTAAGTGTATCCTCAAGTGAATCCATTGAAAAATCGATCCAGTTCAATACTTTTTCTTCACCTTCAACACCGCGCATACCGTTTAGGTATCTCAGTTCATTTCTCTTTTCACTGCCAATTCGCTCATGCCAGCTAGGAGATTTATATAACTGAGAGTCATGCCATCCAAGAAAACCACAACGAAGAATCTTAGTTCTCTTAGTGTCAAGCATTGCACAACGAAATGCTCCCGTGACAGCTTCTGAACTTGTTTTAAAAATTGATACTACCTTATGAGCTGGGTATATAGTTTCGAAAACTTCAGCCAATTGTGAATGAATAGCACCAAATCCAGGAAATGAAAGCCCTTTATTAAGTGCAGCCATTAGTACTTCATTGAATGTTCTATTAGCATGACCCAAAATTACTGGGCCAATACCTAAGATAAAATCCATGTACTCTTTTGAATTTTGATCATAAATTTTATGGCCAACACCTGATGTAAAGAGAATAGGATGACCATTTAGGTCAAAATAGCGATCACTTCCAACTAATGGAGACATTTATTTTTCCTTTATTATTAAACGATTGCAACATGGCCCATTTGTGGATTTCTATTTAGCTTGCGCCATGCGTCTTGACTAAACCCATACATACGTAGAAGCCATCGGTCAGTCCCGTCATATTTTGCCTCGTGCGTAAGAGATTCTCTTCCATGAAGAGTAATCCTATTGTTAACGATAAATATGTCACCAGGCTCTAAAACAACCTTATCTGTAAATTTAGGATTATTAAGGTGTTTCTCTAGCTCTGATAACGCATTAGATGCTCTATCTGTTAATCCCACCAATTTAGAAGAACTATATCTTATACACAGCTTACTATTGATCTCAGATATAACGCTGATATTCTCTAAATCGAAGTTGTAGTCAAAACTAGATTGGCTTTTTGCTGAGTATTCAGGCTTACAAAGTTGTTGGATTATTGAGTACGGTAAGTGATCTAGAATATCAGATAAATACCAAATCGTTGTACCCGCTCCGTTAGGGTTTCTGAGACAACACAATCCAAAAATCTCAGGTGAAATAAGATTATTACCTATATTTTGAGGGAGCATTTCTGCCCATTGACCATTAACAACCTCAGTGTGTGGACTTAGCTGCTTCGTTGAGCGCAATTGTGAGGCTTCCGAATTTTTAGCAGGCATTACCATGTGAGCCAACCTACCCGACATCTCCCCCTCATAGCTGGCAACTTTATGACCAGTGATCGATATCGCAGCGAGCAAAGAAGATGCTGGTGTCCTCCACAAAATTGTATCTGGCGGACAATCATTTGTCGGGGTTGGTGGTATATTTTTTGTTGAAAAACAATTTTTAAAAACTAGATAATTGAATTTTTCCTTTTCTCTAAACCAAGATATTTCACTAAATAATTCTTTATTTTTTGAGAGAAAACCTTTCATTTTGTCTTCAGCAATACTAGTAACAATGTAGGGTTTCAACTCTTGGCAATATAAAGCGCTTTCATTTTGCATCTTCAAAAATTCAGCATCGCCAAACTCAACAATAAGCCCATGACCATTCTCACTCACATAGCTACAAACTTTTAATTCATTTAGATTCATAATTTCCTACTATATAAATAAGTTATATTTTATGTATGGAATTATAAAAATCCATATTATAAATATTATTTATTGGATATTAAAAAATCGATTGAACTGATAATTTTTTGTAGAATTCACAAAAATTGATCGATGTTGCTAAGTCAAGAAGGAAATATTTTAAACTTTGTTAGTTCTATTTTAATTTATTATAATATATGAAAAGTAATATATAAACAAAAGCATGAATATCTATTCACATTATTAAGATACTATAAGCCAGATTAAAATCCAGAAACAGTTAATTTATATAAATTTGTTAATGAAATCACAAAATAGCAGTTATTTCACTCAGGAGTTAAAGTAAATAAATTAGTTACATGATAAGCGTGATAAAAATAGGTAATTGCTAGTAACAAGAGGAATTAGCCCGCAAATTTATTGACCTGATTAAGCCCTAGATCAGATTGCACTCCCTAACGGAGTGCAATCTAAGAATCTGCTATCTACGCAATTAATTATCGCAATTACAGCACATCAACCGCATTCAGTTCTTTAAAAGCCTGCTCCAGACGAACAATCATGGAGGATTGGCCAGCACGCAGCCAAACACGTGGATCATAATATTTCTTGTTAGGTTTATCCGCACCTTCTGGGTTACCCAGTTGGCCTTGCAGGTAGCCTTCATTCTTTTTGTAGTAGTTCAGAATACCTTCCCAAGTCGCCCACTGGGTATCGGTATCGATATTCATTTTAACTACGCCGTAGCTAACTGCTTCCTGAATTTCTTCTGCGGTAGACCCGGAACCACCGTGGAAAACAAAGTCCAGGCTGTTGTGTGGCAGGTTGAATTTCTCAGAAACGTAGTCCTGTGAATTACGCAGGATTTTCGGTGTCAGTTTAACGTTACCCGGTTTGTATACACCGTGAACGTTACCGAAAGAGGCTGCGATGGTGAAACGTGGGCTGATCGCGTTCAGTTTTTCATATGCGTAAGCCACATCTTCTGGCTGAGTATACAGGGAAGAACTATCGAGATGGCTGTTATCAACGCCATCTTCTTCACCACCCGTACAACCCAGTTCGATTTCCAGAGTCATGTCGAGTTTCGCCATGCGGGCAAGATATTGGCTGCAAATCTCGATGTTTTCTTCCAGAGATTCTTCTGACAGGTCAATCATGTGGGAAGAGAACAGTGGCTTGCCGGTTTGCGCGTAGTGTTTTTCACCTGCATCCAGAAGGCCGTCTATCCATGGCAACAGTTTGCGTGCGCAGTGGTCAGTATGCAGGATCACAGGAACGCCGTAATGTTCTGCCATCTGATGAACGTGGTGGGCACCAGAAATAGCACCGATAATCGCTGCCTGCTGGCCTTCTGCTTTCAAGCCCTTACCAGCAACGAAAGATGCACCGCCGTTAGAAAACTGGATAATAACCGGAGCACGTACTTTTGCCGCTGTTTCCAACACTGCATTGATGGAATCAGTGCCGACGCAGTTAACCGCTGGTAACGCGAAGTTGTTCTCTTTAGCGACAGCAAAGACTTTTTGAACATCATCACCAGTGATGACACCCGGTTTTACGAAATCAAAAATTTTAGACATGTTACGTGGCCCTGTATTGACATTGAACAGGCAGCCAACGCTGCCTGTTATCACAAAACTTAGTTACTGTTAGCACGTTCTTCCAGCATCACAACGGCTGGCAGTTTTTTACCTTCAACGAACTCAAGGAAAGCACCACCACCGGTAGAGATATAAGAGATCTTGTCAGCAATTTCGAACAAGTCGATTGCCGCTAAAGTATCACCGCCACCTGCGATAGAGAAAGCATCACTTTCAGCAATCGCGCGGGCAACAATTTCGGTTCCTTTACGGAAGTTAGGGAATTCAAAAACACCCACTGGCCCATTCCACAGAATGGTTTTTGCGTGTTTCAGGATTTCAGCCAGACGCTCAGCAGAAGCATCACCCAAATCAAGGATCTGTTCTTCATCTTTAATTTCGCTGGTGGATTTCAGCGTTGCTTCCGCAGTTTCAGAAAATTCAGTTGCAACACGAACATCAGTCGGAACCGGGATATCACAACTTTCCAGCAATTTTTTCGCTTCTGGAATCAAATCGTCTTCGTACAAGGAGCGACCAACATTATGCCCTTCTGCCGCAACAAAAGTATTGGCAATCCCACCACCGACAATAAGCTGATCGGCAATTTTGGACAGTGAATCAAGAACTGTCAGTTTAGTTGAGACTTTAGAACCACCGACAATCGCCACCATTGGACGAACCGGATTGCGCAACGCTTTGCCCAGAGCTTCCAGTTCACCTGACAGCAGCGGCCCCGCACACGCAATTGTTGCAAATTTGGCAACGCCGTGGGTTGATGCCTGAGCACGGTGTGCTGTACCAAAAGCATCCATTACGTACACATCACACAGGGCTGCATATTGCCTCGATAATGTTTCATCGTCTTTTTTCTCACCTTTGTTGAAGCGGACATTCTCCAGTACAACTAACTCGCCTTCCGCCACTTCAACACCATCCAGATAATTTTTTTCCAGACGAACAGGAGAAGACAGTTTTCCTTTCAGGTAATCAACGACAGGTTTCAATGAGAACTCTTCGTTGTATTCTCCCTCAGTCGGGCGCCCCAGGTGAGAAGTAACCATGACCTTGGCTCCCTGATTCAACGCGGCCTCGATCGTCGGCAAAGACGCACGGATACGTGCATCAGAGGTAACTTTGCCATCTTTTACAGGCACATTCAGATCAGCGCGGATTAATACACGTTTACCTGCCAACTCTAAATCAGCCATCTTAATTACAGACATGGTGAATCCTCTCATTGATTCTCTATAAAATTACTCAATCTTCTGCTGTGTGCTGTTTGTCAATGCGTTCAATACAACTCAATACAACTCAATACAACAGATGATTATTTAAAACCAGTTGCAGCCATTGCCAGCGTTGTATCAAGCATCCGGTTGGCAAAGCCCCACTCATTATCACACCACACGAGAGTTTTGATCAGATGGTGTCCGCTGACTCTCGTTTGTGTGCCATCCACAATGGCACTGTGGGGATCGTGGTTAAAATCCGTGGAAACTAACGGCAAATCAGTATAATCCACTATACCACGAAACTTTCTGGTCGCTGATTTTTGCAGGAGTTGGTTCACATCTTCAACATTCACTGTGGCGTGAACTGTTACGCTTAAATCAATCGCGGTCACATTGATGGTGGGCACCCGCACAGAAATTGCTTCAAACCGATCACTGAATTTGGGGAAGATACGAGTGATCCCCGCCGCCAGTTTTGTATCGACAGGAATAATAGATTGACTGGCTGCCCGGGTTCGACGCAAATCAGGGTGATAAGCATCAATCACCGGCTGATCATTCATAGATGCATGAATGGTTGTCACCGTACCAGACTCAATATTGAATTCATCATCCAATACTTTGATGATTGGAATGATGCAGTTTGTCGTACAGGAGGCATTGGAAACAATTCGATCTTCTGCAACTAATGAATGGTGGTTGACACCATATACCACCGTTGCATCCAGATTATTTCCTCCCGGATGTGCAAACAGAACTTTTTTGGCACCACTTGCGATATGGGATTCCCCATCCACCCGTTCACCATACTTACCCGTACAATCAAGTACGATATCAATGCCCAGCTCTTTCCACGGTAAAGCTGAGATATCCGGCTGATGAAACAGCCGGATACTGTCATCTCCTACTTGCAATAAATCATTATTCAGGCGTACATCCCATGCAAAACGCCCATGACTGGAATCGTATTTCAATAAGTGAGCAACACCTTCTGCATCTGCCAGCTCATTGATAGCGATCACCGAAATTTCAGCCCGACGCCCGGATTCGTAGAGAGCACGCAAGATACTCCGCCCTATTCTGCCAAACCCGTTAATCGCAATCCTGATTGTCATGTTACTCCCTGAATTTCTCTGTTGTCATGCAACCGTTTAGAATAACTGAGCAACTGCGCCTTGTACGGATGATTCATCACAAAATTAGTTAGACTGTGATGGACAAGACATTTTACACATCGATTTATATACTTAACTGAAACGGTTCAGCTAATAAAGGGGCAGATTACGAGAAAAAAAGCGTGATGGCAAGCACCACTAATCGCATCATGAAGTAAAAATTGAATAAAAAAAGAGCGCATTCACACAAAATTTGATGCGAATGCGCTTACTGTCTCGTTTGCTAATTATTTGAGCAGGGATGTCGCTTTGGCTACTACGTTTTCAACGGTAAAACCAAACTCTTTAAACAGAGCATCAGCAGGGGCAGATTCACCGAAGGTATTCATGCCGACGATAGCGCCGTTAATACCAACATATTTGTACCAGTAATCAGCAATACCCGCTTCTACAGCAATACGGGCAGATACTGCCGCTGGTAGTACTGCCTCACGGTATGCTGCATCTTGCTTGTCGAAAACCTCTGTGGATGGCATGGATACCACGCGAACCTGACGACCTTCTGCACTTAATTGCTCAGCCGCTTTCACTGCCAGTTCAACTTCAGAGCCAGTCGAGATCAGGATCAATTCAGGCTGACCCGCGCAATCTTTCAGGATATAAGCACCTTTCTCGATATTCGCCAATTGTTCAGCAGTACGCGCCTGCTGTGCCAGATTTTGGCGGGAGAAGATCAGAGCAGTCGGGCCATCTTTGCGCTCAATTGCATATTTCCACGCAATTGCAGATTCAACCTGATCACATGGACGCCATGTGATCATATTCGGGGTTACACGCAGGCTAGCGATTTGCTCAACTGGCTGGTGAGTCGGGCCATCTTCACCCAAGCCGATAGAATCATGGGTATATACAAAGATGCTGCGGATTTTCATCAACGCCGCCATGCGTACAGCATTACGGGCATATTCGACAAACATCAGGAATGTTGCGCCATAAGGCACAAAACCGCCATGCAGGGCAATACCGTTCATGATGGCAGACATACCGAATTCACGTACACCGTAGTGGATGTAATTACCATCCTGAACTTCATTCAAAGGCTTGGAACCAGACCACATGGTCAGGTTACTTGGTGCTAAGTCAGCGGAACCACCCATAAATTCTGGCAGAATTTTACCGAAGGCTTCCAGTGCATTTTGTGATGCCTTACGACTGGCAATGGAAGCAGGATTCTGTTGCAGGTTCTCAATGAATGCGTTAGCTTCTGCTTCCCAATTTTCTGGCAGTTCACCACTGACACGGCGGGTAAACTCTGCTGCCAGCTCTGGATGCGCTTTTGCGTAAGCTGCAAATTTTTCGGCCCATGCGGCTTCTTTGGCTTTACCTGCATCTTGTGCATTCCAACCAGCGTAAATATCCTGAGGAATTTCGAATGCAGGATGCTCCCAGCCCAGCGCCTTGCGGGTGGCTTCGATTTCTGCATCACCCAGTGGGGCACCGTGGCACTCTTCTTTACCTGCTTTATTTGGTGAACCAAAGCCGATGGTGGTTTTACACATTAACAAAGATGGTTTACCGATCTCTTTGCGTGCTGATTCAATGGCTGCTGCAATAGCGTCTGAATCATGTCCGTCGATACCACGGATAACATGCCAGCCATAGGCTTCAAAGCGCGCTGCGGTATCATCAGTGAACCAACCTTCTACTTCACCATCAATAGAAATACCGTTGTCATCATAGAAAGCAATTAGTTTGCCCAGTTTCAGAGTACCTGCCAAAGAGCACACTTCGTGGGAGATACCTTCCATCATGCAGCCATCACCCATAAATACATAAGTGTAGTGATCGACAATGTCATGACCAGAACGGTTGAACTGTGCTGCCAGCGTCCGTTCTGCAATCGCAAAGCCTACCGCGTTGGCGATACCTTGCCCCAGTGGGCCGGTAGTAGTTTCAACGCCTGAAGTATAGCCATATTCTGGATGGCCCGGGGTTTTGGAATGCAGTTGGCGGAAATTCTTTAAATCGTCGATGGAAACATCATAACCCGTCAGGTGCAGTAAGCTATAAATCAGCATGGAACCGTGGCCATTAGATAACACAAAGCGGTCACGATCAGCCCAATTAGGGTTAGTAGGGTTATGATTAAGATAGTCGCGCCACAGTACTTCAGCAATGTCAGCCATTCCCATCGGTGCGCCAGGATGCCCTGATTTTGCTTTCTGCACAGCATCCATGCTCAAAAAGCGGATAGCATTAGCAAGGGTTTTACGAGTGGTCATTCTTTACTCCAAGTCGGATAAAAGCGTTAGTGAACTTAAGAACCAATTTTCGCAGTGCAGCATACAAACCGCAATCATTAATGCCAGATAATGGAAACTATCTTAATTTCCAATTTGCAACAATTCTTTGATTTACCCCGTTGTTTTGCCGAGTTTTCAGGCTGACACAGACAACCGGAGGCGATATTGCGCAAAAAGGAATAATATCCCTAATATTTGCGCAATAAAAACCACGTATTAAACACGATACTCAAGAGTTTAATCAAGGCTAAAAACGCGAGTGTTTCTGCCACATTAGAATCATGATCTGAACACGCGAACGACTTCTGGCTTAAAAAAGTTATCGATTTCAATAACGGTAAATTTCATCATTTTCATCATCAAAACAAACAAAATTCACTTGTAATGTATTTTAATTACTAGACAAACTAGAATGAACAGTATCCAGAACGATTTCAGCCGCCAGTTTTTTGAGAAAATAGTAAAGATATTATTCTTTACATAACATCATGACTTTATTGATAAATATGAAAAACGGGGCAAGATAGTTAAAATATTTGAGGTTTATAATAAACTATTTTATTGACCGAAAATTAAAAAGCCCCGAGTTAAAACTCAGGGCTTCTAAATTCTGGCGGTGCGGACGGGACTCGAACCCGCGACCCCCGGCGTGACAGGCCGGTATTCTAACCAACTGAACTACCGCACCGCGGGGGGTTCTGGTTAAGAACGGAACGAATAGTACGGGCTACGATAAAATCCGTCAATCGCTTTTTATAAAAAAATGGTTCACTTGCACAGTTTTTAGCCTTAACAATATATTTCCTTCCATTTTGCACTATTTTGTCAATGTATCTGATTTGTCAATGTATCTGATCGGGTTTTGACCGCCAGAGACAACTTCCCCCTTTCTTTTCCACCAAGTCTAAGCGGGATTCATGCTGAATTAATTCTTCATCAGATGCATGAATAACTTTTAATCCAGACTGAGGGCGAGTAACTTTCTGAATTTCTGCAATCAAAGCATTGCTTGAAATTTCTCCTTCCATAGAAAAAGCCAGTGCTGTTTGGCCACCAGTCATCGCTAAATAGACATCAGCCAGAATCTCGGCATCGAGCAATGCCCCGTGGAGAGTACGTTTCGAATTATCAAGTTGATAACGGTCACATAACGCATCAAGGTTATTACGCTTGCCGGGGAAAAGTCTCCTTGCCAGCATCAGGCTGTCTGTAATAGTACAAAAATCAGCCGTTGGGGGAATATCACGATTCAGCTTACTAAACTCATAATCCATAAAGCCGATATCGAACGTTGCATTATGGATAATCAATTCAGCTCCACGAATAAATTCAATGAATTCATCGGCGATATCAGCAAATAACAGTTTATCTTGCAAAAATTCATCGCTGATGCCGTGAACTTCAAACGCTTCAGGATCGACCAAGCGTTCAGGTTTGATATAAATATGAAAATGGCGCCCCGTCAAACGACGGTTGATGACTTCCACCGCACCAATTTCAATGATGTTGTGTCCCTCATAGTGAACACCTAACTTGTTCATACCGGTTGTTTCGGTATCAAGGACAATTTGGCGGGTAATTGCAGTGCTCATAGTGTTTTTTTGTGTCAGACTTAGAGTTTTGATTAAAGATGATATAGGAAGAGTCTACCAAAGATGAACAAACAGGTAGAAATTTTCACCGATGGTTCTTGCCTGGGCAATCCCGGCCCCGGCGGATATGGCATTTTACTCCGTTACCAACAACATGAAAGAAAAATGAGCGGGGGTTATTTTCTCACGACCAACAATCGCATGGAGTTAATGGCTGCGATTATCGGGTTGGAGACGCTGAAACACCCTTGCACCGTGATCCTGACAACTGACAGCCAATATGTCCGCCAAGGAATTACTCAATGGATCCACAATTGGAAAAAACGCGGCTGGAAAAAAGCCGATAAATCACCTGTGATTAATATCGATCTCTGGCAACGACTTGATCAAGCTATCTCACGACATGAGATTGATTGGCGTTGGGTCAAGGGTCATACCGGACACCGGGAAAACGAAATCTGCGATGAACTGGCCCGGGCAGCCGCCAACAACCCCGCTCAATCAGATGATGGTTATATCGAAAGTGAAAATTAGCCTGTAATTATCGCCTTTATCTCTCAAATTATGGCGGTGAAAACATTAACGACGGTGGAAATTTTTCACTGTCCCCAACGCATTACTGAACTTCGGTTTTAACAATGTCGCCCGCGCAGGGTTCAGTGTCAAAGGTATTGTCCGCTTGCGGGCAATAATCACATTCAGGCAACCAAATATTGATGCAGCAGCATCATAACGACTATCCCCGCTTTGCCAAGGTAAAACATGGAAGTTCGTGTGATGAATCACCTCGTAGTTTAGCAGACGGAGCCAATCCAATTGACGAAGCATAGAAAACATTTGTGCCCGACAAACCAGTCGGCGATATATTGGTGAAATCGCTTTCCTTAATCCCAATACACTTATTGGATTAAAACCACTGATAATCAACCAGCCATCATCAATGATTATTCTATCCACCTCTCTTAACAACCAATGAGGATTAATGCTATAAGTCAACATATGCGCCAACAGGCAAGCATCAGCAGATTTAGTGGCAAAAGGAAGATAGTGGGGATCAGCCATTACATCCATATTCTGCCCCTGCAAACCGATGTTGACTTGATGTCTGACCAGACAAGAACGGCTATCAATTTCTGTACTTAAGCTACCGATTTTCAATAAATGAAAACCAAAAATCTTTGGCCACCAAGGTTCCAATTGACGTTCCAGAGCGACGCGGTAATATTCTCCCCACGGTAACTCAGCCCAAGAAACGGGAGGGGTTATTTGCTTAACTGAACGTGCTGTTTGCATGTCATCTTCCTTTCAACCTACTATAAATCTACTACGAAAATGAGGCATATGATGGAGCTTATCAGGATCTCAGCCCTTTTAGATAACTACATTTGGTTACTTTGTGATGAAGACAAACGTTGTGTCATTATCGATCCCGCAGAATCTCAGCCTGTCATTGACATTTTAGCAGCAAATCAACTTATTCCTGTGGCAATCTTCCTGACACACCACCATCACGATCATGTTGGTGGTGTACCCGGATTACTCATAAAACACCCGGAATTACCAGTGTACGGACCTGAAGAGACCCGAAGAAAAGGCGCAACCCAAATTGTTCACGAACATGAAACCATTGAAATCGCCCACTTCTCTTTCCGTGTCATGGAATTGCCGGGCCATACACTCGGCCACATCGCGTTCTATCAAGCTCCCCACTTATTTTGCGGGGACACGTTATTTTCTGGCGGCTGTGGGCGATTATTTGAAGGCACCGCTGAACAAATGTTCTCTTCTCTTGGAAAAATTTCATCACTACCTGATGACACATTAATTTGCTGTGCACATGAATATACAGCGGCAAATATGGCATTTGCAAAAGCAGTATTGCCTGATAATCAAACCATTCACAATTATTACCAAAAAATTATTGAGCGGCGTGAAAATAGACAAGCAACAGTACCCACAACTTTACAGACAGAGAAAAAAATTAATGTTTTCTTAAATTGTCACAATATTGATTTACAAAAAAATATCGGTATCAAACCTAATTCAATATCACTTTCTTCTGTTTTTCAGCAATTAAGGGCTTATAAAGATCAATTTTGATTTTGTTGGGTTGTCTTCTGCGTAATAGGTCAGTATGATCGCTCACCTTTTAGACAAACATCAAAAGAGAACATGAAGACAAAAGCGATCTTATTCGCTTCTGTTTTGCTTGCTGGGTGTCAATCGAGTCTGCAACCAAAGGCTCCATCTCAGCAGCATACACAGAAGATGTCTTCGACGAATCAGAAAATAGACAGTATTGCAGGGCAAGAAGATTCTGCAAACTGGAAGGAGAGTCCGACAACCCAACAAGATTTATGGGGACATATCCGTGATGAGTTGAAGATGGAAATTCCTAGTAATAGCAGAGTGCTAAAGCAACAAAATTACTACCTGAAACACAAGAGCTATCTCCAAAATGTGACGTTGCGGGCAGGCCCGTACATCTATTGGATAGTTGAGCAGCTTGATAAACGAAAAATGCCAATGGAATTGGTATTGCTGCCCATAGTGGAGAGTGCTTTTAACCCCCATGCTACCTCTTACGCTAAGGCTGCAGGTTTATGGCAGATTATCCCAAGTACAGGCCGCCATTATGGTTTGACACAAGACAAATGGTACGATGCCCGACGTGATGTTGCGGCATCAACGACTGCCGCACTGGATATGTTTGAACAGCTGAACAAGCGGTTCAATGGAGACTGGTTATTAACCATCGCCGCTTACAATAGCGGTGAAGGCCGGGTAATACGTGCAATCAGGAACAATGCAGCGAAAGGAAAGCCGACAGATTTCTGGTCGTTATCACTGCCACGGGAAACGATGTATTATGTTCCCAAGATATTGGCATTAAGCAACATTATTCGCCATAGCAAAGAATTCGGTTTCAAACTACCAGAATCCAACAATCAGCAAGCGTTGACCAAAGTTGAGGTAGGACAACCAATCATGTTATCCCAAGCGGCTAAACTATCTGGACTATCGTTAACATCCGTCAGAGCATATAATCCGGGTTATAAACAAGGTATGACTTCCCCTCATGGGCCGCATTACATCATGCTGCCAAAACAGAACGTCAGCCAGTTTAAAACCTCATTGACTGATGAAAACGTTCTGAAGGATATCCGCCTGTCTGTTACGCATAACGCCCGTAAACTACAACAACAAGGCCAATATACAGTTCGTGCCGGAGATACATTGTCAGCGATAGCCAAGCGCTTCAATACCACTCATAGGGATTTACAACGATTGAATAGCCTGAAAACAGCGGATCGGCTCAAAATCGGGCAAGTACTGAAAATCGATAATAGTGGCCCTGTCACTTATCGGGTACGTAGAGGCGACTCTTTTTCCAGCATCGCCAAACGCCATAATGTCAATCTCAATGATCTGATAAACTGGAATAAAAACATTAAAATCAAAGAAATGAAACCCGGTATAGCACTGACGCTTTATATTAATTAAGTTGTTTCATCGTTTCCGATCTATGCTCCCGTCTAAAAAGACAGGGAGCATAGATAAACGTATTATACCCATCGTCTTTCAAGTCGCAGCTTTGTTAGCTGTACTCACTCACCCCAGTCACATAGTCTGCTACGCTCCTGAGAACTCACTCCCTTGCCGTCACGCTGCATTTTGAAATCTATTGGATATATAAAAACAGTGACTGAGTTAATATTATTTACATCAATAATATAATAGACGTTGTACATATAAACTAAATAACTCTAGAGATGAAAAGGAGTGGTATAACAAAAGTAGCAGGGTGTTATTAGTAAATATTTCCATAAAAGTAATAAATGATAGTTACTTACTATTAAATTTTATCCTTATAAAAGAAAAAAACCACTTTAATTTTTTTCCAATTAAGTGCACTGTATATATATACAGTTTTATATGGGGGCGGGTATATCAGTGGAATCTCTTATGGAATCATTGGTAGCACAACGTATTAATTTTATTGCCAGAATGGCAACAAGTTGCGAATGCAATCATGCGGAAGACAAAGAACTGGCTTTGGTTTGGATAGCGGAATTATCCGCACATTATGAAAAAAGACTCAGTAGTTATCAAAATTCATTAAAAAACAACTTATTAGATAACGATGTGTTGGGAAGTTCGGGTTCAATAGAAGAATAGATTTGGCGGGAGAAAAGAATGCGAGTGGATATACTTTTCGATAGGCAAGCTAATATTTCTGAAGTAACCATGTCTGCACTTGAAAGTGAAATAAATAGAACAAGTAAACGAAACTGTTGTCTATTTTTGTGCCACCAGCCTAACAAATTTCTCTTATTGAGGCATATTCCTGATTATTCGATCATAACTCTTCGATTTACAGACTGTTTTCTGCAAAAAAAAGGAGAGTATATGCAAATTATCGCACAACAAAATGAAACGGTTGATTCCATATGCTGGCGTTATTATGGACGTACGCTGGGAATGACAGAACGCGTGTTACAGGCAAACCCAGGATTGGCTGATTTTGGCGCGGTGTTGCCTCATGGAACAAAAATTGAATTGCCGGAGTTCATGCCAGCAGCCAGCAAGCCCATTATCCAGCTTTGGGATTAAGAGGCATGTATGGATAAATACAGCCATGCTACTTATACCTGTGCCAGTATCAGTGCTATTTTTTCCGGCCTGTCTTTATATGAATGGAGCTTTATTCTTGGGGCGTTTGCCAGTATCACCCTCGGTATTCTGACCTATCTGCTCAATCGTAGAGAACAGATGAAACGAACCCTAATTTTGAAAAATATTCTGGAAAATTTGAAATTAGAACCCGCATCTAAATCGACCAAGATTGTCAGCGAGCTGATCAAACAAGCACCGAAAGATTTGTAGTATGCAGGTTAACTGGCTTGTCGGAATTGGAACGATGAAAAAAACGTCTTTAATTGTCAGTCTGGTGATTGGTGGGATTTCTGGTTGGTGGGGACATTGTTCCTTATTTATCAGTGAATTGGCAGGATTGAAACAACAGCATGCTGCGCAGCTTGTTGCTATCAACCAACAAGCGCGTTCAGAAACTCTGGCAGCCATCCAACAAATGAAAGAAGCACAAAATCGGGCTGCGAAACTGAATGAATACTATTCAGGAAAATTAACTCATGTTACCGAAGAAAATGCTGCTTTGCGCACTGACATTGCTGCTGGTTATCGGCGGGTGCAAATCGCCGCCGCCAACCTTGCTACCTGTCAGCTCACCCAAGACCGAAATACCAGCACCCGCAGCGTGGGCGATGGAGCCCAAATCGAACTCACTGCAGAAGCTGGACGCGCTATTTACGATATCCGAGCCGGAATCATCCGCGATCAAACCAAATTAGATTACCTGCAACAGTACGTGCGTGACGTTGTCCGGCAGTGTAAAGCAGAGTGATTGTATCCCATCAAGAAAGCCTTCTTCTGTAATGAAAGAAGGCTTTTATTTTACTGATTTAATTTGATTTTTATTCTTTTTTGTATGCCTGTTCCTACAAGCCCAATTTAATGTTGCATCTGTTTTTTCATGGCATTCTTACGCCATGAACATACTGCTAAGGCTTATATTATGAATGCACAACTTACTGAAATAACGCGCTTATTACGTAATCTGATTCGAATAGGAGTTGTATCAGAAGTAGATACGACAAAAGGTATGTGCCGAGTTACATCAGGTGGGCTTAAAACTAATTGGATACATTGGTTGACATCCAGAGCAGGGCACTCCCGTACATGGTGGGCACCCAGTATCGGCGAGCAGGTTTTATTATTGTCCATAGGTGGTGAACTGACCACCGCCTTTGTATTGCCTGCAATTTTCTCAAATGAGTTTCCGGTACCATCAACTTCTCCTGAAGCGACCCATATCCAGTTTCCAGATGGAGCAATGATGGAGTATGAACCACTGTCAGGAGCATTGACTGTTCGCCACATCAAAACTGCAAAAATTGAAGCTTTAGAGTCTATTGAAATACACGCTGGTAAGGAAATCAAGCTGAAAGCCCCGAAAATCGGGTTAGAAGCTCTTGTAGAGATCGGATTAAAGGCTGGTGTAAAGATCGGAATGGATTCTGGTCTGGAGTTCGGAGTAAAAGCGGGAAGAGAGATCGGATTAAAGGCTGGTCAAGGGATCGGATTAAAGGCTGGTGAAATTGGATTAAAAGCTGGTGAACTCAAGATGGAGGGAAGTGCGGTTGAGCTGAAAGCGAAGAAAGGAGAAATCGAGGGTGATATTACACACTCTGGAGGAACATTCAAGTCTAATGGTGTGGTGGTGCATACCCATACACACCCTGTGCCAGCACTTGGAATGTCAGGAACTCCATTATGATGTACTTAGGAATGAACCGACAAACAGGCCGGGAGTTGACAGATCTAGCACACGTCCGGCAATCCGTCAGCGATATTTTATTAACTCCCGTGGGAAGCCGTATTGCACGTCGTACCTACGGCTCTTTATTACCTGAACTGATCGACTGGCCACAGAACTCAGCGCTCCGGCTTCAGGTTATGGCGGCCAGTTATACCGCAATCAGCCGCTGGGAACCCCGTGTGACGCTAACATCCATCACGATGGAAACCGGACAGGACGGCAAAATGGTGGTGGATATCACGGGTACTTATCATCAATCCGTCAAGGAATTTTCACTCTCTATTCCGGTGAGCTATTCCCGGTAAGACTATTCCCGATAAGACTATTCCTGAGAGGTAAAGCATGCCAACAATCGATTTAAGCCAGTTGCCACCGCCGGATGTAATTGAGCCGCTGAATTATGAACAACTGCTGGAAGAGCGTAAAAAAGGATTGATATCGCTTTATCCAGCAGAACAGCAAGATGCTATTACACGAACCCTGCAACTGGAATCAGAACCTTTGGTCAAGTTGCTGGAAGAGAATGTTTATCGTGAACTGCTCTTACGTCAACGCGTTAACGAAGCCGCCCGTGCAGTGATGGTGGCCTATTCGACAGGCAGCGATCTGGATCAATTGGGTGCGAACAACAACGTATCCCGCATGGTTCTAAGCCCTGCGGACAACTCAACCATGCCACCGACTCCAGCAGTGATGGAATCTGACAACGATTACCGCGTACGCATTCCGCAGGCTTTTGAAGGCTTGAGTGTTGCGGGGCCTGTAGGTGCCTATGAATACCATGCCCGCAGTGCGGACGGCCGTGTCGCAGATGCTTCGGCTATCAGCCCATCGCCTGCCAACGTCACTGTGACCATCATGTCTCGTGAAGACAAAGGGGTGGCATCGAAAGAATTGCTGGAAAAAGTCGAAAAAGCACTGAATGACGAAGACGTGCGTCCAGTGGCGGATCGTCTGAAAGTCCAGTCAGCGAGCATTGTGGAATATGAAATTGATGCGGTGCTGTACACCTTCCCGGCACCGGAATCAGAACCGATCCGCAAAGCGGCTGAGCAGAGGCTGAAAGAATACGTTGGAGCACAACATCGCCTGGGGCGTGATATTTGCTTGTCGGCAATTTATGCCGCATTGCATGTGGAAGGCATCCAGCGCGTGGAACTGAAAAACCCGCTGAAAGATGTGGTACTGGATAAAACCCAGGCTTCTTACTGCACCAAAACTACATTGACGATGGGAGGCTCAGATGAATGATCGCCTTCTGCCGATGGGCTCTACCCAGCTAGAACTGGCTGCGGCCAAAGCCTGTGCCGAATTGCAGAAGATCAACGTGCCGCTGCGTGAACTATGGAATCCAGACACCTGTCCGGCATCGTTGTTGCCTTATCTGGCATGGGCGTGGTCAGTGGATCGCTGGGATGAACACTGGTCTGAAAGCACCAAAAGAGAAGTGATCAAAAGCTCGATGTTCCTGCACAAGCATAAAGGAACGATTGGCGCGGTTCGACGGGTAGTTGAACCGCTGGGGTATCTCATTCGCGTAAAGGAATGGTGGCAGACCAACGATAAGCCGGGCACCTTCCGGCTGGATATCGGTGTACTGGAAAACGGTATCACCAATGAGATGTTCGAAGAACTGGAAAAACTGATTTCTGATGCCAAGCCAGTCAGCCGGCATTTGATTGGGTTGGATATCAATCTGGATACAAGCGGTGAGTATTACTACGCGGCAGCCAGTTACGACGGTGACGAGCTGGTGGTTTACCCCTATTTCCCAGAACAAGTGACGATATCCGGCTTAGATGTTGTGGGTGCAGGAATACATATTATTGATGACATGAGGATTAGACCATGAGTACCAAATATTTTGCGGTGTTGACGCAGCTAGGCGCAGATAAGTTGGCGAATGCTACGGCATTGGGTACAAAAATTGAAATCACCCATATGGCCGTCGGTGATGGTGGTGGCAGCCTGCCGATACCGGATACCAGGCAGACCAAACTGATTAATGAAAAGCGTCGTGCGGCAATCAATACGTTGAGCATAGATTCAAAAAACAAGAACCAGATCATCGCCGAGCAGATTATTCCTGAAGAAGAAGGCGGCTGGTGGATCCGTGAAATCGGCCTGTTTGACAAAGATGGTATTTTGATTGCCGTCGGGAACTGTGCAGAAAGCTATAAACCACAATTACAGGAAGGTTCCGGCCGTACCCAGACCATCCGCATGATTTTGATTGTCAGTAGTACAGGGGCGGTCACTTTGAAAGTTGATCCATCTGTGATTCTGGCGACTAGAGAATATGTGGATGGGGCGATTGAAGCCCACGCTAAAAGCCACAATCATCCTGACGCAACGTTGAAAGAGAAGGGATTCGTCATCCTGAGCAATGCAATAGATAGCAACAGCGAAACCCATGCAGCAACTTCGAAAGCGATAAAAGTAGCGTATGAGAATGCGGATACTCGTCTGGAGAAAAACAAGAATGGTGCAGATATTCCAAATAAAAATGAGTTTGTGAAAAACCTCGGTTTAATGGAAACTGTGGAGCAAGCACAAAAGGCGGTGCCTGAGAGCAGGACCATTAACGGGAAACCATTATCGCGAGATGTCACATTAATTGCCGGTGATGTAGAGGCCTATACGAAAACGGAAGTGGATAATAAAATCCAGAATATTGGGAGTAAGAATACCGAGCTTAAAGCACAAAATGGGTGGTGGAAATGCGGGGATACTGGGATCATTTTCCAGTGGGGTTATTCTAAAGGCCTTCTGGGAGAAAGCAGAGAATGGATAACATTTCCCATAACATTCCCGGCAATTTGTTTTGGCGGACTGGCAACCCCTGTCATGTTAAACCGTACTAATGGATTAGTTGGTGCTTATTTTGCAGGTGCTGATCGTTTAGGGGCGTGGGTGGTGATTGACCAAGCGCAAAACACATATGAGGAATCAAAACTTTTTTGGTGGGCAGTGGGGTATTGATATGCATTATGTCTATAGTGCAAAAACAAATTCATTCTATGCCATAGCCCTAAAACAAGATTATATTGACGCTGGGCACTGGCCTGAAGACGGAATAGCAATCAGTGATGAAGATTATAATTGGTGCCTCCAACCGCCTGTGGGAAAACAACGGGTGTCGGGAAACGACGGACACCCTAAACTGATAAATATCCCTCCGCCCACACCGGAGGAATTCCAACGCCGGGCAGAGCGGGAAAAACTGCACCGCCTGTCACAGGCTGCAAATAAAATCGCTCCATTAAACGATGCCGTTGATTTGAATATTGCCACTGACGAGGAAAAATCAGCACTAGCCCAATGGCGGCATTACAGGGTGCTAATCAATCGGGTCGACTGCTCTACCACCCCCGATATCCAATGGCCTGAACAGCCGAAGTAAATACAGGGGCTTGATGCCCCTGATTAACTAATCCAGTTTCTTAGGCCAATGAATGTTAGGACGGTAGAAATATCAATGAGAGTTAATGCAATACTATATAATTCCAATTTATTCAGTAGCTGTACCTCATATTACGTTTGACAGCACGTTCCAGTTTGAGTATTAGTTTCATTCAATAATACCTATTTTTCTGTTCTGCTTTTTTTTGCAATTCATCAACAGTTAAGGCTGGTATATTAGCCCATACAGGAAGTCCATCATCACCAACAATACGTATTTTTCCTTCTGGAGGTTAGCTTAATGAAATAAGCCATTATTAATTCATGCCGTACGATACCATCCCATAAGCATCACGTATGAGTTCATAATATTAATTGCAGAGCTTTCACCAATATTATTGGTCGTACCATTAAATGAGTGGTTATGAACCCCATTCACAGACGTTGTACCAGTCCACATTTTAGCAGCCTCAAAATTTACTGTTGAAGTAAAGCCCTGTCCACGGCTACGATGTGTTCTTTCCACAATTTGTCTTGTTTCTGTAAATGCTCCAGTAGACGGAACTCCTCCTACCATTTCGCGGAATACCATATTACCTACGATATTCATCGTACCACGGGTATGAGCGTGCTCCCCCGCATTATTGGTATTACCTGAGAATTTATGATTATGAACAGGCATTTGTTCAGTAGTCAGTGTAATAGAATCACTACCACCCGTTAATAAAAGATCTGAGCCAGTTGAAGTTGCTAACCGGATAGTTTTATTTTCACCAATATATTTCCATGATGTATTGGGAAACAAACTGTTTGGGTTTTTATTCTGCGCAAACCATACAACAATCCCTATGGGATACAACATATCTATAGATACAGCGTTAGCCAAAGCATCAGTTATCGCTTTTTGGCTCATAACCTGCTCAGCCGAGTTTCCTGTAACTTGCACAATAGATGATTTAGGCAATGCTTTTTGTGCTTGCTCCACAGTTTCCATTAAACCGAGGTTTTCTATAATCCTTTGATCCCGGCGATCCGACGCTCAAATCACCTCCCATATACTCTGAAAATCAATAAACAAAGTCTCAAATAAGCCACTTTTGGCTATTAAAAAATAACCAAAATAGCTAATCACATATAAAAACGCAGATAAGTATAAATAATGAACTAATTATTGATTAATAAATAACTCAACCTGGTATTTTATTCAATCAACCCCAATAACCATCCAATAACACCTGTAAATATCCTCAAAAACATCCTGATAATTAATATTTATTAATTCAATGAATTGATTGATTTAAAAGGAAAATGTCTAACTGTATTTGTATCCACCACCACACATTTCCTATCGAATGATTTCACCCGTCCGGTACGTCAATATAGCGGGACACCTTAACAGGAGAACCGCTAATATGGCACAAGACTATCATCACGGCGTCCGTGTACAGGAAATCAATGAAGGTACTCGTACCATCACTACCGTTAGCACCGCTATCGTAGGTATGGTTTGTACTGCCTCTGACGCAGACGAAAATACATTTCCATTAAATACTCCAGTTCTGCTTACTGACGTTATGAGCGCCAGTGGCAAAGCAGGGGAAAAAGGGACTTTGTCTGCATCACTGAAAGCAATCGCAGCTCAGGCTCAACCTGTCACTGTCGTTGTGCGTGTTGCTGAGGGCGAGTCCGAAGAAGCCACCATTTCCAATATCATCGGTGGTGTCACTGATGCAGGTAAGAAAACCGGTATGCAGGCACTGTTGGCGGCGCAAAGCCAGCTCGGTGTTAAGCCTCGCATTCTGGGAGTTCCGGGTCTGGATTCAAAAGCAGTGGCTATTGAACTGGCAAGCATCGCTCAGAAGCTGAAAGCAATGGCTTATGTCAGTGCTTATGGCAGCAAAAATATCTCTGAAGTGATCAAGTATCGCGACAACTTCAGTCAGCGCGAGCTGATGCTGATTTGGCCTGATTTTTTGAGCTGGGATACTGTTACCAATAGCGAAGCTACCGCTTATGCGACTGCACGTGCTCTGGGTCTGCGCGCTAAGATAGACCAAGAAACTGGCTGGCATAAAACACTGTCCAACGTTGGTGTCAACGGTGTGACTGGTCTGTCCGCTGATGTTTTCTGGGATCTTCAAGATACTGCGACTGACGCTGATTTGTTGAACAAAAGTGGCATTACCACGCTGATCCGCAAAAATGGCTTCCGTTTCTGGGGCTCCCGCACTTGTGCTGATGATCCACTGTTCCAGTTTGAAAGTTACACCCGTACCGCTCAGGTTCTGGCCGACACAATGGCTGAATCACACATGTGGGCTATCGATAAACCGCTGACTCCATCACTGGTGCGCGACATTATCGAAGGTATTAATGCTAAGTTCCGTGAACTGAAAGCCGGTGGCTACATCATTGATGGCCGTTGCTGGTACGACGATAAAGCCAACGACAAAGATACCCTGAAAGCGGGCAAACTGACCATCGATTACGACTATACACCTGTACCGCCACTGGAAAACATGATGTTACGCCAGCGCATTACAGATAGTTACCTGATGGATTTCGCTAAAAGTATCAATAACTAAGGGGCTAACTGATGGCATTACCTCGCAAACTTAAATACCTGAACTTGTTCAATGACGGCAACAACTATCAGGGCATCGTAGAAGAACTGACGCTTCCTAAGTTAAGCCGCAAGCTGGAAGCCTATCGCGGAGCCGGCATGAACGGCAGCGCAATGGTGGATCTGGGGCTGGATGAAGGCGCACTGGATGCGGAATTCACTCTGGGCGGCGTTGAAGCTCAACTGTACAAACAGTGGGGCATCGCAAAAGCCGATGGCGTTATGCTGCGTTTCGCTGGCTCTTTTGAGCGCGAAGATACCGGTGACATCATTGCAGTTGAAGTTGTGATACGTGGTCGCTTCCAGGAATTCGATCACGGCACTTATAAACAAGGTGATAACACACAGACCAAGATCACCGCCAAAAACACTTACTTCAAACTGACATGGGATGGCGAAGAACTGATTGAAATCGACACCGTCAACATGGTTGAGAAAGTCGGCGGAGTCGATCGACTGGAGCAGCATCGCCGCGCTATCGGCCTTTTTTAATCGCTTTTTTTAATAAAACTTATTTCCTGTCTCTTCGTGTCTGTTGAGACAGGTTATCTAATCGGATAAACAAGGTTGAACCATGACAGAAACACTGAACACTCAAAATGACGATCTGCGCACCATCGAATTGGAAGCGCCACTGGCGCGGGGCAACGGTGAAATCACGGAAGTGATGATACGTAAACCGAACAGCGGAGCATTGCGCGGTGCACGTTTACAGGCACTGCTGGAAATGGATGTGGATTCTATGCTGCTTATCCTGCCGCGTGTTACCACCCCTGTATTGACCAAAAATGACCTGATGATGATGTCACCTGGTGATCTGATTAATCTCAGTGTGGAGGTGGTCAATTTTTTGTTGCCGAAGTCGGTCAAGTCCGATTCCCAGAACGATTAACCGTTGATGAATTGGTGGCAGATATCGCCACCGTTTTTCACTGGTCACCGGCAGTCACAGATGAAATGCCATTGCCGGAACTGTTGGACTGGCGGCATCGGGCCATTTTAAGAAGTGGTGCAGAAAATGAGTAATATACAGTCACAGTTAAATAAGGTACTGAGTACCGTAGGAAAGCTGACCAGTTCCTTTAAAAATTTTCAACAGCATCAAAAAAAGCTGGTAGGTTCAGTTGATAAAATACATAGCCTGTTTAAAATGCTTAATAAGACTGTTGAGAACTTAAAACCCGTTGAGAACTTAAAGCCTATTGTGGGTTATGCGCAGGAAACTGCGCATATACGCACCGATCTTAAAGCTTATACTCAAACAATTAAACAATCTTTCTCTACGCGGCCAAATTCCCCACAAGTAATACAGGTTAGTGCCGCCAATCAATCAGCCAATATTATTCAAACCACCCGGATTATTAAACAGGAAAATTCATCCAGTAAGAAAAATGAATTTAATCTTGGTGTAACTGGAAATATGACTAACAATTTTCCATTGTTAGATAAACTGGTCATTAATATTAACCCAAAGATAACAGTTTTATTTGGCATTCTGAATAAAATCAATACAACTTTGAAGTTAACTACGAGTTCAGTAAAAGCCGTATTTCAAACTCTGCTTGGTCATATACAAATCTTTAGCAGTATTGGTATCAAGGTATTTGACTCGTTAAGAATTAATTTAAATATATTCGCACTGTTGGGCAATCAGACACTGGAAAATTTAAACATCAGTTTGAAGGCGTTCGCGCAATTAGGAACCGAGGCTTTGGAAGCGCCAAGAGCCGTCATGGACTTTTTTGGTAAAACCGGAAGCCAAGTTTTTGGCTCACTTAATGATGGTGCTGATTTGTTATCTAATAAAGGAGATAGAGATACTTTTGGAAACCAAAGAAAAAGCTTGGGGTTACCAGGCAATATAGGTCAAAAAGTTTTTGGTGTTTTGGGTAGTGGAATAAATATTCTGGCAAGCATTGGCGCAAAAAGATTATCTTTATTTACAGCTTTATGGGAAAGCATTAAAAATATCTTCAGCGGTGCTTGGGAAGGAATCAAAAACCTTGTTAATACTACATGGGAGGGTATTAAGAGTTATTTCATGAATGGTGGATTAATCGGAATTATCTACCAAAATTGGGAAACAATTAAACAAAGTGTCTTAGAGGCTTGGGAATTAGTTAAAGCGACAATAAGTGGAGTCTGGGAATCTGTAAAACAGAATACATTAGAAATATGGGGAAACATCAAAAAATCAATTCCAGATAAATGGAATGAAATTGTTGCCGATATTCAAGCTATTCCAGAAAAATTAAAATCTGTCGGTTCAGAAATAATCGACAGTCTGTTAACAGGTATTCAAGAAAAATGGGGATCCTTGAAAGATAAAATTTCCTCTATTACTGACGTATTTACATCGTGGTGGTCTGGCGATGATAAAAAGGAAATAACGGTAAAAACTTCTCAGGAAATAACCAAGAGTGAATTCGCTGAAAAAGCGAAGCAAATTAGCGGCCTTTATAATGACGGTGGTTTTATTCCCGCAGGAAAAATAAGAATTGTCGGTGAATATGACCCTGAACTTATTAATGGCCCAGCTAATGTAACCAGTCGGAAAAATACGGCCAGACTTGCTGCCGTGCGGCTTGCTGTTGGCTCAATGTCATTGCCTGTTGCGGCGCAGGATGCACCGTTGCAGTTGCAAAGTTTGCCTGCCCACGCTTATAAGGAAGTTCAAACGAAGAGAGAGCGGAGTCAGCCACAGCTATTTGGTGGTGAAACACCGCAATACAACATTTATGTCTATGGATCTCAGGGACAATCCGCTCAGGATATCGCCCGTATAGTCAGACAGGAACTGGAACAACGGGAACGCGCACAGCAAGCCCGTATGCGTAGCTCATATTCTGATAAGGAGGAATTCTTCTCATGATGGCTGCACTTGGTTTATTTGTTTTTATGTTGAAAACAACGCCTTATCAAAGTTTCCAGCATAAACAAAGTTGGAGACATGCCTTCAATAGCCGTGTGGGAGCACGGCCTACATGGCAGTTTGTTGGTTCGGATAACGATACGATAACGCTGTCAGGTGAACTTTATCCTGAATTAACGGGCGGATCTCTTTCTCTGGCTGCATTGACGTTAATGGCAGACAGTGGCAAAGCATGGTCTTTCATTGATGGTAGTGGTGCGATTTATGGCATGTTCGTTATCGAAAGTATTGATGAAACAAAAACGGAATTTATGTCTGGTGGGGTAGCGCGAAAAATCAGTTTTACACTGACTTTACGGCGTGTTGACAACAATTTGTCTGAAATGCTTGGAGATTTACAGGATCAACTTTCTGATCTCAAGAAAGATTTACCTAATTTTCCCAAGAAAATTTCTGCTTTCAGCGATGAAGTTGTTGATAAATTCAAGGGGGCACTCTCATGATTGATGCTGAAAAATGGATACAGAATACTGCTTGGGTTCCTCAATTTGATTTGATCACCGGAAAGACCAGTAAGCCTGCTTTCCGTCTGGAAATTAATAATGAGGATATCAGCGGGAAAATTCAATCACGCTTAATGTCGTTAACACTGACGGATAACCGCGGTTTAGAATCAGACCAGCTCGATCTTGAGTTGGATGATGCGGATGGTCAGCTGGTGCTACCTCGCCGAGGGGATATTCTCACATTGGAACTGGGGTGGCATGGCCACCCCTTAACGCCAAAGGGAAAATTTGTTGTTGATGAGATTGAACATAGCGGAGCACCCGATCAGCTGACTATTCGTGCCCGCAGCGCAGATTTTCGTGGTGATCTGAATGTCAAACGTGAGCAGTCTTATCATAAACAAACGTTAGAGAACATTGTGAGTACTATTGCTGCGAGAAATCAGCTGACCTTTAAAATCAGTCAGGAATTGAAAAGCATCTCCATGCATATTGATCAGACTAATGAATCTGACGTAAGTTTTCTGACACGGGTGGCAAAGCAGGAAGGGGCGATTGCCTCAGTAAAAAATGGTGAATTGTTGTTTATTAGACAAGGACTGAATAAAACGGCAAGTGGTCAGGTTATTACACCTGTACTGATTACTCGTAAATCAGGGGACAGCCATCGTTTTTCTCTATCAGATCGCGAAGCTTATACTGGTGTCGTGGCTCAGTGGATGGATACACGTACGACCAAGAAGCAGATAGTGCAATTGAGGCGGTTGGAATCAAAGGAAGGAAAAGCCAAAATTATCGTTGAATATAAAAGCAGCGAAAATAGAGAAACTAGTCTCAATATTGAGGCTAGTTTATCTCATGAGGAAAAGAGTGAGTCAAAGACGGAACATCATCAAACAACAACGGTACAGCAAGAATCCTCAGACTATTTGATGGGAACTCAAGAGAATATTCTGACTCTTTCGCGCAATTATCTCAACCAGGAAGAGGCAGAACGTGCTGCTAAAGCCGTTTGGGAAAAAATGCAACGAGGGGCTGCGCAGTTTTCTATCATACTAGCGGTGGGGCGTGCTGATATTTATCCGGAAACGCCTATCTTGCTTAAAGGGTTTAAGCCACAAATTGATGGCACACATTGGACGTTGGTTAAAGTAACCCACAATCTCAATGACAGTGGTTTTACAACGGCATTAGATCTCGAAATAAAAATCAATGAAGTTTAAATGAACTATTGATCTCAATATGAGATCTTTAGTATATTGTTCACCAAACGAGATAATGTTATTTCAAGACAATGATTTCAAGAAAGGTGAAAAATATGATTAAGTGTCCTCTGTGTGGTCAGTCAGCGCATACTCGTAGCAGCTTTGAGCATTCAAGCGAAACAAAGGAGCGTTATAACCAATGTCAGAACATCAATTGTGGAGCAACGTTCGTCAGCCATGAAACCTTTGTACGTTTCATTTCTAAGCCAGGTGAAGTCCAAAATGTCACGCCTCATCCAAAGGCAAGCACTAAGAGACAACCTCGCCAGAAAGCCGCTGTCGCTAATTAATAAAAACGTAAATAACGAAAAAACATTGTTCCAATTTTTGCCACCGTTATGGTGGCTTTTTTGTGGATGTTTAGTTGGATTTGGTTCTCTTATTGAGAACCTATCAGAACGCCCGCTTGTTAGCAAAGCAGGCGTAAAACTATTGGCAGAGTTACTTGGAGAGCATGAAATACTGTGGGGTATCCCTTTAATCAATTAATATGATCGTCCTCATCATCATTGTGACAAAGGGAGAAAACAATGCCTGTCTATAAGATCAAAGTGGCTATTCGAGATATTAGTCCGATGGTTTGGCGACGTTTTCGTCTTCACAGTAACATGTCACTTGGGGCTTTCCATTTTCTGCTGCAGTTTGCTTTTGGATGGGATAACGACCATCTTCATACCTTTCATATTCACGGTAAAGACTATGGTATTCGCTATGAAGGCGGACTGGTTTTCTATGATAATCCTTGGACAATTTCGCTTGCCTCATTTCAGTTTGAAAATCGCGATAAGTTTACTTATGAGTATAATTTTTTCCGCCACTGGTTGTTAGATATCCGTATTGAAGCGATTGAATCAGATCTAAAGTAAGCGGCTCATTTAGACCGTCTATCGGTATTTCCCTGATTCGGGGAAAATAATGTCCATCATTTCTAATGGACACTATCGCTATGAAATATCGGACACTGCTCCTCGATGCACTGCGCTTACATTTTGATGAACACCTATCCAGGCTCGATGTTGGCCGTCGGCCTGGGATCCCCAAAAGTACCCTTTGCGATCTCTTTGTTCGCTTCAAAAAGCAGGGAATTAGCTGGCCGTTGCCTGATAACATGACCGCCGATAAGCTCGAATCGCAGCTTTACCCCGGACGTACCCATGCCGTCAGGCTTGATATCCCTGAGCCGGTTTTAGCGGATGAACCCGTTGTACGCAAGCGGTCACGCCGCCCAAATTTTCCACTTGCGTTTAAAATCGCCCTGGCCGAAAAATCACTGCAACCTGGCGCCAATGTCGCACAACTGGCGCGTGAACACGGCATCAACGACAACCTGTTGTTTAACTGGCGTCACCTTTATAAACGCGGACTTCTGTGTCCCCGGGATGACCGTTCATTGCTCCTGCCCGTTACCCTGTCTGAAATCACTGTGCCTGTTAAACCGCCGCTCCCCGCTATGCAGCAACCCGCAGACAGGGAGCCTTGCTGTGAACTGGAGCTTCCCTCCGGCATACTGCGCATCCGGGGTGAACTGACTTCCGAACTGCTGCGTATGCTGATCAGTGAAATGAAGGGGGGTGTCTAATGAACATATTGCCAGCAGGCACGCGTATCTGGATCGTGGCAGGCGTCACTGATATGCGCAACGGGTTCAACGGCCTGGCCTCAAAGGTGCAGAACGCACTGAAAGATAATCCGTTCTCCGGGCAGGTCTTCATCTTCCGTGGTCGCCGGGGTGATAGGCTTAAGGTACTGTGGGCTGATGCCGATGGGTTGTGCCTGTTTACCAAACGGCTTGAGCGTGGATGCTTCGTCTGGCCGGTGACCCGTGAGGGTAAAGTCCATCTGACGCCCGCCCAACTGTCCATGCTGCTTGAAGGCATCAACTGGAAACACCCGCAGCGGATGGAACGACCTGGTATACGGATATAACTTGCGGTAAAGTGAGGGAATGGATACCTCATTCCCTGATGATATCGCCCGGCTGAAAGTGCGGCTGCGTGAGCAGATGGCCGCTAACAAAATACTGGCAGAAAACAATCGCCTGCTGTCCCAGCGGGTGGCCTCTTATGCCAGCGAAATTAGCCGCCTGAAAGCCCGGGTGGTAAAACTGCAGCGTATGCAGTTCGGCCAGCGTTCAGAAAAAATACGGCAGAAGACTGAACGACAGATACGCGAAGTGCAGGAGCACATCAGTCACCTTCAGGAAGAAATGGCTGACATCCAGGGTGAACAGCCCGACCCGGTACTGCCTCCTGCGCTGCGGCAGTCCTCGTCACGAAAACCGTTACCCGCCACGCTGCCCCGCGAAATACAGTCGCTCCCTCCGGCAGAAAAAAGCTGCCCTGAATGTGGCGGGGAACTGCATGCGCTGGGTTGCGATATCTCAGAACAACTCGAGATCATCAGCAGCGCCTTTAAAGTGATCGAAACACAACGCCCCAAGCTGGCCTGCGGTCGGTGTGACGGCATAGTCCAGTCACCCATGCCGTCCAAACCCATTGAACGCAGTTATGCCGGCCCTGGTCTGCTGGCGCGGATCGTGACCGCAAAGTTCGCAGAGCATACGCCGCTGTACCGTCAGTCGGAGATATACAACCGACAGGGCGTGGCGTTAAGCCGTGCCACGCTGGGTCGCTGGTCCGGGGCGGTGAGTGAACTTCTTGAACCCCTGTACGAGGCGTTACGCCAGTATGTCCTGATGCCGGGCAAAGTCCATGGCGATGATATCCCCGTGCCCGTTCAGGAGCCAGGCAGCGGTAAAACCCGGACCGGCCGCCTGTGGGTATACGTCCGCGATGACAGAAATGCAGGCTCGGTCATGCCGCCGGCCGTGTGGTTCGCATACTCAGCCGATCGCAAAGGCGTTCACCCGCAACAGCATCTGGCAGGCTACAGCGGCGTTCTCCAGGCAGATGCTTACGGCGGGTACCGGGCGTTGTATGAAACAGGGAATATCACTGAGGCCGCCTGCATGGCGCATGCCCGACGTAAAATCCATGACGTTCACGTTCGTTCGCCAACAGCAATAACGACGGAAGCCCTGAAGCGGATAGGTGAGTTATATGCCATAGAAGCAGAAATCCGGGGTAGCCCGGCAGAAGAACGACTGGCATTAAGAAAAGAGCGCAGCGCTCCGCTGATGCAGTTGTTGTTCGACTGGATACAGCAGCAGATGGCAACGCTGTCGCGGCACTCGGAGACAGCGAAGGCGTTCGCCTACATGCTGAAGTTATGGGACAGTCTGAACGAGTACTGCCGTAACGGCTGGGTGGAGATCGACAATAATATCGCGGAAAACGCCCTGCGTTGCGTCGCTGTTGGGCGAAAAAACTGGTTGTTCGCGGGTTCTGACAGCGGAGGTGAGCGGGCGGCCATCCTGTACTCATTAATCGGCACCTGCCGGCTTAATGGTGTAGACCCGGAAGCGTGGTTGCGGTACGTCATCAGCCATATAGCTGACTGGCCATCAAACAAGGTACATGAGCTGCTTCCCTGGAAACTCAACCTTACCAACATCTAATCGTCAATACGGTTCAAATGAGCCGCTTACTTTTGATCTCATAACCTGAATTTTGAATCGCAATTTTTTGTCGCGCAGAATTTTGTTCAGCAGAGCTGATACGAATATAAGCATAAATCATAGAGTAATCCATAAAGGTTATAGAGGTTTTTATAATACTCTCTAGTACTACAGCCGTAATCCATATTGTGCCATGATGGGGCTCTTCTTCCTTAAATAAAAGGCGGTGTCACATGTCATCCCCTGCCAAAATCT
>NZ_FPBJ01000042.1 GCF_900116635.1 Xenorhabdus koppenhoeferi
GGCACTATGATGCCGGAAATCTGAGAGACTCCACACCTCTCCCTTCATCAGTCCTGCTCCGGAGCAAATAGTTGGGATGCGTTCATCTCATTCCCGTAAATGACGCGCGTAAGTACGCGTGTCATAATAGCAGGCAACACTAATTAATCAAAAACACCCTGCCCCAAATTCACTCTTTCTCTTTTTGTTGCCCGTTTCGTTGCTCTTGCTTCACGATTTCACGATTTCACGATACCAGCGTGGATGGTGTTTCTTCAATCAACTACTTGAATAAATCCGCATGACTACCAACACGGTACAATATTAATTCGGTGCCAGTGCGTTGATAAATCAAGAGTAGATCCGGAGCGCCGTGACATTCCAAATAACCAATATAATTACCAATCAGTCGGTGTTCTTTATATTTGGGTGGCAATGGCAGGCCTGTCTGTAAAAGCGCAAGAATTTCAATAATAACCTCTTGCGCTTTCTTATTGTTAGCATACTTCTTGGTGTCCTTTTTAAACCGACTCTGGTAAACAATGCTCAACATTATCTACCAACCTAGATCATGCTTTAATTCATCAATTGTGTTGACCCTGTGCACTTCCTTACCATTTTCCAGATCACGAATTGCTTGCAACGTTTCACTATTCGGCTGGAAAAAACCATCAGGTAATTGTCCTTCAACAGCCAACCGATTAACAAGCATACGGATCACAGTGGACAGATCCAATCCCAAAGCTTTGGCATTTGCCATCGCAGCTTCTTTAGAAGCTGAAGATACTCTGGCTCTTACAACAGTATCAGCCATACAGACACCCTCACATCGTGTGTTTAATTAATGAACATTGTAGCCATTTTGTAGCCACACAACAAATATAAAAAAGCGGGATATATCAAAAACACCCTGCCCCAAATTCACTCTTTCTCTTTTTGTTGCCCGTTTCGTTGCTCTTGCTTCACGATTTCACGATACCAGCGTGGATGGTGTTTCTTCGCCCAGCCGCGCGTGACCCAGCCTTCCACCATCGCCCGCACTGATCCCTTCACCCAAAACGCCGCGTAAGCATGAACAATAATCGTCAGGATCAGTCCAATCGCCGACAGTGAGTGAACCAGCAAAGCAATTCGGATTAAGGGAATCGGGAAATATTCCGCAAAATAAGGACGCCAGATAATGATGCCGCTGACCAGCAACAGGAACAGGCAGACACTCGCCGACCAGTAAATGCCTTTCTGGCCGAGATTGTACTGCCCAATATCCCCCGCTTCTTCATTACGCAGTACGTTGTGAATATTCTTCGCCCATTCAATGTCACCCTTGTCGATCATGTTATGTTTGAAGTACCTGAAAAACATAAAAACAAACAAGAAGAACATCACCGAACCCGCAAAAGGATGCAGTATCCGTGATAACTGCGGCGTACCGAAGATATTCATCATCCAGTTCAGGGAGGGAAAGAAAAAACCCAACCCACTGATGGCGGTGAACAGGAAGCAGATAACAACCGCCCAATGATTGACCCGTTCAATCGGAGAATGGCGAATGATGACATCGTTACGTTTTTTCATTTCTTCGTCTCCCCACAATCTGAATTGCCCGAATCAATGTCCTCAAGGGCGCTCTCTTCCTCTTCCCTGGAAACACGGTTAGGGCCAATTCCCACGTAATGGAAAATGGAAGCGGCAAAAGTCGCGGCAAAACCGATGACCGCCAATGGCTTCCAGATACCTTTCCAGAATGTGATTGTCGGACTGATAGTCGGGTTATCCGGCAGACCGTGATAGAGCTGAGGTTTATTGGCATGATGCAGCACATACATCACATGCGTTCCACCCACACCTTCGGGATCGTACAGACCAGCGTTGTCATAACCACGTCCCTTAAGTTCTTCAACCCGTTCTGCCGCCAGCGCTTTCATATCCTGTTTACTGCCGAAATGAATCGCCCCTGTCGGGCAGATTTTCACACATGCCGGTTCCTGACCCACACCAACACGATCAACACACAGAGTACATTTGTAAGCACGGTTATCTTCTTTGTTAATGCGCGGGACGTTGAATGGACAGCCCGCAATACAATAGCCGCAACCAATGCAGTGCTCTGACTGAAAATCGACAATACCGTTAGCATACTGAATAATCGCACCTTCCGCAGGGCACGCTTTCAGGCAGCCCGGATCGGCACAGTGCATACAGCCGTCCTTACGGATCAGCCATTCCAGCTTTCCATTTTCCTCAACTTCGGAAAACCGCATGACTGTCCATGACTTCGCCGTCAGATCAGCCGGATTATCATAAACCCCCACATTGTGACCAATTTCATCACGAATATCGTTCCATTCTGAACATGCCACCTGACACGCTTTACAGCCGATACAGGTTGTCACGTCGATTAGTTTTGCCACTTCTTGCTGGTGATCCCGCACACGAGGTGCGGGAGTCAGTGAATTGGTGGCAGAGCGACGAATAATGTCCTGAGATTGCAATGACATGTTTTCCCCCTACACCTTTTCTACATTAACCAGAAATGCTTTGAATTCCGGTGTCTGCGTATTGGCATCACCGACAAACGGTGTCAGGGTATTAGCAAGGAAACCTTTTTTCGCTGCCCCTTCAAATCCCCAATGAATCGGAATGCCAATGGTGTCCACTTCACGACCGTGAACATTCAAGGTACGAATACGCTTCGTCACCACCGCTTTGGCCTTGATATAACCACGATTGGAGCTGACTTTAACGGTATCGCCCTGTTTGATGCCTTTCTCTGCCGCCAACCGTTCACCAATTTCCACAAACTGTTCCGGCTGGGCAATGGCGTTCAGCAACGCATGCTTTGTCCAGAAATGGAAATGTTCGGTCAGGCGGTAAGTGGTTCCCACGTAAGGGAATTTATCGGCTTTGCCCATTGCTGCAAAATCACTCTTGAACACGCGAGCCGCCGGGTTGGAAACCACATTCGGATGCAAGGGATTGGTGCCCAGCGGCGTTTCGAACGGCTCATAATGCTCAGGAAATGGCCCTTCTGCCATTTTGTCGATGGCAAACAGGCGTCCCATGCCTTCCGGCTGCATGATAAATGGCCCGACATCTGTTCCGGGCGCGGCATTGCTGTAATCGGCAATATCCACCCCGCTCCATTTATCGCCATCCCACGCGATCAACTGACGTTCAGGATCCCACGGATTGCCCTGTGGATCGGCAGACGCACGGTTATACAAGATGCGGCGGTTCAACGGCCACGCCCATGCCCAACCCAGCGTATTGCCGATACCAGAAGGATCAGCATTATCACGGCGTGCCATCTGGTTGCCTTCCGGTGTCCAGCTTCCGGCAAAAATCCAGCAGCCGCTGGCGGTTGTTCCGTCATCACGCAATTGCGCGAAAGATGACAATTGCTGACCTTTTTTCATCAGTACATTGCCGTTGGCATCCAGCACATCAGCCAGAGCACGACCGTTATTTTCCTGTGCGATTTCTTCCGGTGTCGGATTATCAGAATCGAGATAATCCCATGTCATGCTCAGGACTTGTTCCGGTGCCGCACCACCTTCTTCACGGTACAGGTCACGCAGGCGCTTATAGATACCTGACAGAATTTCACCATCCCCGATCGCTTCTCCGGGCGCATCAGCCGCTTTCCAGTGCCATTGCAGCCAGCGTGCTGAATTGACTATCGAGCCATTCTCTTCAGCAAAACAGCAACAGGGCAGACGAAACACTTCTGTTTGAATGGAAGCCGGATCAACATCATTGAACTCGCCGTGATTTTGCCAGAATGAAGCTGTTTCGGTACTGAGCGGATCAACCGTCACCAGAAACTTCAGTTTTGATAAAGCAGCGACGACTTTGTTTTTATTCGGAAATGATGCTACGGGGTTGAAGCCCTGACAAATATAGCCATTGACTTCCCCTTTCGACATCATCTCGAAATATTGCAGTACGTCGTAAGATTTATCCCACTTAGGAAGCAGATCAAAACCCCAGTCATTCTCTTTACGAGCATGATCGCCGTAGAAACTCTTCATCAGGCTGACAAAGAACTTCGGATAATTGCCCCAATAGTTAACCTGCCCCGGAACCGTGGCTTTTGGTGTGTTGGCTTGCAGATAGGTTTGCAAATCTTCCTGTTTTTCCGACGGCAAGGAGAGATAACCCGGCAGGCTCTGGGACAGCAGCCCTAAATCTGTCAGCCCCTGAATATTTGAGTGACCACGCAGCGCATTAATACCACCGCCCGCCATCCCCATATTGCCGAGCAGCAATTGGATCATCGCCATAGTTCGGATGTTCTGGGCACCTGTGGAGTGTTGAGTCCAGCCCAATGCATACAAGAAAGAAGTTGTTTTATCTTTCACACTGGTTTCAGCCAGATATTCACACACCCTGAGAAAATCTTCCTTCGGCGTCCCGCAAATATCGGTGACCACATCCGGCGTATAGCGGCTGACATGCTCTTTCAGCAGATTCCAGACACAACGAGGATGACTCAGGGTCTTGTCACGTTTGGCGAAACCGTTTTCATCCAGCTCATAATTCCATGTTGTTTTATCGTATTGGCGATTTTCCGCATCATAGCCGCTGAACAGGCCATCATCGAACGAGAAATCTGCCCGCACAATCAAACTGGCGTTGGTATAAGCCTCGACATATTCACGGTTAATCTTTTCATTGGTCATCAGGTATAAAATCACACCTGACAGGAAAACAATATCCGTACCGGAACGAATAGGCGTGTAAAAATCCGCCACGGATGCCGTACGGGTAAAACGGGGATCGATAACAATCAGTTTGGCGTTGTTGTGAATCTTGGCTTCCATCGCCCAGCGGAAACCGACCGGATGAGCCTCTGCGGCATTCCCGCCCATAACGATAATCAGATTCGCGTTCTTAATATCCACCCAGTGGTTGGTCATCGCACCGCGACCAAATGTTGGAGCAAGACTTGCTACCGTTGGTCCGTGTCAGACACGCGCCTGGTTGTCTACGGCAAGCATGCCGAGAGCACGAGTAAATTTTTGCGATAAATAACCGGTTTCATTGCTGGCAGCGGAGGCACACAACATGCCCGTTGTCAGCCAGCGGTTAACCGTAACGCCATCTTGGTTGGTTTTGATAAAATTGGCATCACGGTCTTGTTTCATCAATTTCGCGATACGATCGAAGGCGTCATCCCAGCTTATGCGCTGCCATTGATTGGAGCCTGGCGCACGATATTCCGGGTAATGCAGCCGATTTTTACTGTGAATAAAATCGACCAACCCGGCCCCTTTAGGGCACAAGGCGCCCCGGTTTACAGGATGATCCGGGTCCCCTTCGATATGAAAAATAGTAGATTTGGCATTTTTGGCACCATCACCAAGGCTGTACATCAACAATCCACAGCCGACAGAGCAGTACGTACAGGTATTTCGGGTTTCACGCGCACGCAGCAATTTGTAGTTACGTGTTTGTGCAATCGCTGCGGTTGGGGAAAATCCCAGCGCAGCTGCCGTCGTACCCGCCATACCGCCAGCACAGATCTTAAAGAACTGCCTTCTGCTGACTTGCATGGGGATCTCCTCACTCACATTGCTTATCTACACACCTTCTAACAGCGATTCCCGTGGGTGTGCTCGCTTTTTATAAAAAAGATCTTTTGAATGGTTTTTGATTTTGGGTACTGTCTGTTATAAACATTATCCACTGTGTACTCAGGTTACTTATCCTATATACCCACACAAATAGTCCACACAAACAGCATTATGAATTAATCTGTCGGGGAATTCACTAATGGATGATACTAAGCCAGAAAATGAGTTAGCCATTGAAGGTATTTGTGGTACTTTCCGCATCAATGTAAAACAAAAAAATCACCTGAGTAGTTCCAAACCGGACTGGGTAGCCGAGGAAGTGCCTGTTGCCCTAGTTTATAACGGTATTTCCCATGTCGTGATGATGACCAGCCCGAAAGATTTAGAACATTTCGCCATCGGTTTTTCATTATCAGAAGGAATTATCACTTCCCCGCAGGAAATTCGTGGCATTGATTCAATGATCAGCTGCCACAGCGGAATTGAGCTGCACATTGAACTGTCGAGCCGCCGTTTTGTTGCATTGAAAGAGCACCGACGCAATATGGCGGGAAGAACTGGCTGCGGTATCTGTGGCACCGAACAACTGGCAGAAGTCTTTCGTCCGATTACTCCCCTGCCTTTCACCCAGATATTTTCACTTTCTAACCTTGATTCAGCTCTTGTCCAATTATCTCGCCTGCAAGAAATCGGGGCGCTGACTGGTTGTACTCATGCGGCTGGCTGGATCTCCCCTGAAGGAAATTTACTCGGCGGATGCGAGGATGTAGGCCGCCACGTGGCGCTGGATAAGTTGCTGGGAATGCGGGCAAAAACCGGCTGGCAACAAGGTGCGGTTTTGGTTTCCAGCCGGGCCAGTTACGAAATGGTGCAAAAATCGGCCAATTGTGGCGTGGAAATTTTGTTTGCTGTTTCCGCTGCCACCTCACTTGCCATCGAAGTCGCACAAAAATGTAACCTGACACTTATCGGATTTTGCAAACCGGGGCGGGCAACAATATATACTCACTCTCAACGGATAACCGATTAATTGAAGCGCTGAAGCACCTACAGACTCGTTTTTTACCCAAAAAGTCAGGATCGCATTCCCGATAAGGAAATAAAACACGCTTTAATTCCGTGAGGCTAACAATGAAAAAAATTAACATATTAATTACTATATTAGGCATTTCGGGATTGATAACACAGCCTCTGATAACCCAATAATATTGGGTGGTTAAATCTACTTGCATCACATTTTTAACAAAAATGTAGATTAACCTTCACTTTTCAAAAATAATATAAAAACCAAATTATTCAACAAATTAAAGACAAAACCCTCCCAATAAACCCACAATTTCCATAATAAATGGTAACAATTATCATTTACACTATCATTTGAAAGGTGTACTTTTTTTTCGCGCAATAAATTCAGGCCGTTTTAAGACTGGGTAACGAGGGATCCCCCCATTCCAAACGAGGATAATGATGAAAAAGTTAAATGTATTAGTCGCCGCTGTAGCAGCGTTGGGGTTTATGGCACAAGCTCAGGCAGCAGTAGGATCTGGTCAGAGTCAGGAAGAAACAACACCACGTATTAAGGTTGGTGCAACCCAACCGGGTTCAGGCCCACACGGTGGTAAAAGTGGCGAACCTGGTATTGGAGTTAGTTCCGTTTATGGCGGTCAAATCACTGGTTTTACTGGCTTAACTCGTATGGCTCCTGCTGACAGTAATGGTGTCCACAATATCTCAATGGCAGGTACGCCCGGCTCTCACGGCAGTATGGGGGTATTCCATTTCAGTAAAGTTGCCAATGCTGACGTTTATTTTGGTGAATGGTCACAGACGGGTCAGGCATCGGATAGTACCCACACCGTTTATTATGCAGGCAAGGATATCACCACCAATATGCCAACCGATGGTACAGCGACTTATGAGGTGAAGGGTATTAACCAGTACAGCGGTAGCAATGCTCTGTCCGGTACATTGACCGCAGACTTCGGTGAACAAACTCTGCGTGGTTCTATGTCAAATACAGCTATGGAAATCGGCATCGATGCTAATATCCAATCTGATGCTCAATTTACGGGTCTTGCCACAACTGGTGACCTTGAGGGAGAAACCCAAGGCCACTTCTTTGGTAACAGTGCTTCCAGTCTGGCCGGATATGCCACATTTGAAGATGACAGATCCAAAGATACCGCCTTTGGTGGTCCTAAACAGTAATCATTAATTTTTCAGAGAACAGTGCCGTTTTTGGCACTGTTCTCTGTTTTTATTTCTAATAACGAGAGTTTTGTGATCCGGTTTCCCGATGTCTGACAATAGAACAACGCCAATATTATCAGCGGCACTGATGACCCTATGCCTCTCCCTGCCTGCTTATACCGATGAAGACACTTCCCGCAAAATCTGGCAGGAAGCACAACATAACCAACAGGAGAACGAAACCAACCTGATTACGCCTGAACCCATTTTTGTTGAATATAACTCTTCATTCATTGTGCTTAACGGGCAAACATTTCAAGTCGAAAATAATATTAATGATATCGGCCAAGCGCTATACCTTGCCATTAACCATAGACAGTGGCCGGATGTCAGACGCTTTCTCGCAGCTTACCAAAAATTGCCGGAACATGACATTATGCTGGTGAATTTTGCCTTGGGGGGATTGGCTCGTCTTGAGGGGGATTTAGATCTCGCCGCTTATCATTATCAACAAATCCTGAATCAACAACCCGACTTCTCCCGTATCAAACTGGAACTGGCCCGTATCTATTTTGAGGATCATAAAAATCGGGAAGCCAAGCAACTGTTTTCAGGATTGAGTGAAGCGCAACAGTTACCAGAAGTTGTCTTGAAGAACATTAACAGCTATCTGGAAGCGATAGACCTGAGGAATGGCTGGCGCGGTTCTTTCTCAGCGGGTTACGCCTATAACGATAACGTAAATATGTCTCCTGATCAGGGACCAGTCTGTCAAAAATTCCTGGGAGATAAATGTGAAATTGAACGGCGAATACCAAAAGCCATCAAAGCGTGGGGTATGTCTTATGATGCAACATTAAGCCGACGCTATCAACTTGCCGGTCATCATGGCATTTTTGGTCGTGGCCTGATTTATGGCGAAAATTACCGTGATTACCATGATGGGGATGAAAATACGTTCCTGCTGGTCGGTGGATACAATTTTAAAAACAGAAATCACGATTTCTCTTTTGGTCCCCTGTTTGAATATAAACAACGTACGGATGACACCAATTACCGTGCCACAGGTGCCAAAACAGAATGGAGATGGGCTTTCACCGCTCAAACAGCCCTTAATGTTGAGCTTGAACATAAACAACTGCGACATCAGCAGCAACGTTACCACAGGAAAGATAGCGAATTGTCCTCAACCTACCTCACCTTATCCCATGCCATTAACAAAGACTTCGTCCTGTTTGGTGGCGGTGACTGGGTATACCGAAACAACGACAAGCATCCATTGGATCGCTATCAGCAATTGGGAATTCGGGCAGGGATAGCCGGACAACTCTATCCCGGTATTAATGGCTCATTGTTTGCCACACTGAAAGAACGCCGCTTCGGTGCATACAGCCCCATACTGGAAACCAGACGGCAGGATACAGAACAAATTTACACGGCAGTGATTAAAGTGCCTGCCGCTGAAATATTAGGCATGATTCCTTCCCTTACTTTCCGTCACCGACACAATCACAGTAATGTGAATTGGCTGTACAGCTATAACAAAAATGAAGTGCTGCTAAGGCTGGAAAAGTATTTTTAATCAAAATGTTATATTTTTTCTTTATATCATGATAATTGAAAAGTCGAGGCAAGGACAACAATGGTATATCGAGTTAAAGCACAACTAACCCCTATCACAATTGCATTGTCATTGGCATTTTCACTGGTGGCACAGCCTCTGTTTGCCGAAACCAAGCCTGCCGTCACCACCTCAAAGAGCAAGACAGATTTAGGTAAGATTCGCGTCACGGATAGCCGTGATAAAGATGAAGAGGGTTATGATGCAGTCTATGACAAGGATATCTCCAATATTTATATCGGCAAAAAGGAGATAGAACGCTACAAAGGCACTTCCCCCGCCGATTTAATTAAAGGTGCCATTGGCGTATACAGCGGTGATTCCCGTAATAGCGGTGCCCTGGATATCAATATCCGCGGTGTTCAGGGACAGGGACGCATTCCTGTCACCATTGACGGCACAGAACAGGCTATTACCGTGGGGCGTGGTTACAATGGTGCCAATAACCGCAACTACATCGATCCAAACTTAATCAGTAGTATCGAAATTGAAAAAGGCCCTTCTCTGAGTCGTGGAATCAAAGGTTCTGTCGGCGGTGCAGTATCCATCAAAACATTAGGCATTGATGATGTAGTACCAAAAGGGGAAACCTTCGGCATCAATACCAGACTGGAAACCAGCAGTAATTCAGTGAGAGAGCACACGCCTTCCCTGTCATTGGGACAGGACTACCGCGATATTCCGAATTTTATCCAAAATGGTGTTGAGACTGATTCCGCTTTACAGATCACTCCCCACTCATCGAAAGACAATAAACTTTTTGGCTTTAAAGATAATGCCTTCCGCATCGCTGTGGGAACACGACAGGAATATTTTGACCTGATGCTGGCTTATGCTTACCGCCGTCAGGGTAACTATTTTGCCGGCAAAGGGGGTGCCCATCGCTATGATGAATCCATTACGAAAGCCGACAGGGAACTGATGAAAGGTGCCCGAACAACCCTGGATCCGTATCTGCCGTTTGCTGCCCGTATCTATCGCCCCGGCAATGAAGTTCCCAATACCTCCAGTGAGATGCGTTCTGTGTTAATCAAGAACAGTTGGCGTTTCACCGATGATCAGGCACTGCTATTGGGTCTTCGCGATACCCGTATGGAATTTGGCGATATTATGCCTTCACGCTTGGGTTGGGTTAATCCCGCAGATAATAATGTTCCCCAGTGGCCACTGGCTAATATCCACCAGCAAGCGGCCAACCTGCACTACAAATGGCAACCCACCGATAACCCTTATGCTGATTTCGACATGAACCTGTGGACAACCCGTACCACCAGCAATACTAACTCCTCCGGAGGATATCCACGCACTCCCGTCAATAGAGACTGGTCTTGGGAAAACGGTAGTAGTAAAAGAGACAGCAATATTGATGGTACGTTGATCAATGCCGCCACGACCCACTCCCAGAATAATCGTTGGGGGGTCGATCTCTCCAATAAATTTACCTTACACCCCTCTCTGGATCTGACCTTGATGGGAAATTTCCAACGGGAACGCCTTGACTCGAATGATGACTACAATTCCACAAATATGTACTTTTTCCAGTCACCATCGCGAAAAGGACAGCGTCAGGAAATCAATCTCGCCTTTAACTTTGACTGGCGGCCAACTTCATGGCTGGAACTGAAAGCCGGAGCTAAACGTGTCTCCTACTGGTCTCAAGATGATTTACTCAATGAACGACGTGCAGCAAAAGACTCTCGTTATGAAAAGCAGAAGGAAACTCTCGGGCATAACATGAGTTATCTCCGAACAATGACCGAAAAAGAGGCTCATATAAAACGAAAGAAACTCTCACAAATGAGTGTAGCTGAACGAAATGAATACTTTAAAATAAAGACCGTGAGCATCACTTCACGTGATGGGCAAAAACGTAAGATGATCCGCGAAGAACTCGAATGGAACTACGATCCCAGCACAGGCAAGCTCAATAAAAGCGATAACCCCTATTTCAATGGTCAACTGGATATGAATAAAAGGGTTATCGATCCAATAAGTGGCAAGGAAGGCTATAAATATGAATATGGGATGGCCGTTGATGCCAACGGTATATTAGGCCCTGACGTTAACGATCCTTGGGAAACACCTTCAAAACGTAAGGATCATGCTTGGGCACCTGCATTTTCTGCTACCGCTTATGTCACGGACGATCTCCGTCTCTATGCCCGTTATGTCGAAGCGGTAAGAATGCCCAGCCTTTTTGAAGATACCGTCGGTTTTTCAGGAACCCAGAATAACCAGGTCGGTCAACAACTTAAGCCTGAGCGTGCCAAAACCATTGAAACCGGCTTTGTTTATGATTTCAGCCAGTTGGTTGATGCTGAACGCCATGCTGATATCAAAATATCTTACTACAACACCGTTATTGAAAATGTATTCGACAGGGACAACACTTATCATTTCTCCCAACTGGATAAACAGAAACTTGCGGGTCTGGAGCTACAGGCGCGTTATGACACTGGCAGTTTCTTTACCGATATGGGGCTAACCTACAATATGAAAAACAAGGTGTGCGACAATAACTCTGTCTCAAGGATGGATTCCCAGAATCGCTATGGCATCCCTGAATGTATTGATGGTGGTTTTCCCGGCGGTTATCTGCGTACCTCCATCCAGCCCAAATACTCTGCTAACCTGACCATCGGCGGTCGCCTGTTTGATGAAAAATTGGAGCTGGGCAGCCGGATGCTCTATCACAGCAAGGCAGAAAACAAAGATGAAAAATGGCTGATGAATGCTTTACCGGATGTTTATAAAGGCCAGTCCAACAACCCGATGCGCTGGAATCCGGTGTTTACGGTTGATGCCTATATCAGCTACCAAATCACCCCAGACACATCGGTGGAGCTAACTGGCACAAACTTAACCAATCGCTACTATCTCGACCCTCTGACACGTTCGATGATGCCAGCGCCGGGCAAAACCTTTAAACTCAGCCTGATCAGCCAATTTTAGAGGCAAGGAGAATAAAAGGAGAATAGAATGACCAACACAGCCATATTCGATAATCCAGCTTCACATCTCCCCCTGACATCACAAAAGGGCTTGCTGGCAGGTATTCTGATTGCCATTTTATTGCATATCAGTCTGATATGGCTGTTTAACCGACATACTTCGTATGATAATGATGCTGCCCATCACATCACCAACAACGCTCCAGCCACGGGGCTATCCATAACGATGATCGCAGCCCCATCATGGGAGAGTGAACCGGAGCCTGTCTCTCCACCACCACCGCTTTTAATGGTACCTGAATCACTGACAACACCCAAGATCGTGCTGGATAAAGCGGTTCATCCTGAAAACAAGGTAGAAAAGCCGCTGGAATCCAGCAAACCCAAAAAACATAAAAAACAGCAGAAAGAAAAACCACAGGAGATGGCAGAAAAGAAATCCGCGCCATCACCGCAGGTACAGAAAGACAGTCATACAGAAAAGGAAACCAACGGTAGCAATCAGATTAATTCACAAGGAAGTATGAGCCGAGCAGCAACTTCACAGCCTTTGGTGGGACAAGGAAAGAGTGAAGTAGATAATTATAATGCAAGATTACGGCAGGAAATTGAACGCCATAAACGTTATCCCCGCAAGGCAAAGAGAATGAGACAAGAAGGTACGGTTACTGTCCATTTTACCCTGCTAAATGATGGTTCAATCACTGCGGCCAGAATCGCTCAATCATCTGGCAACAACGCATTGGATAATGAAGCACTGAATGCCATTAATCGCGCCCGTTCGGTTGGTGCCAGACCTTCAAGCATGAAACCAGAAATGACAGTGGCACTCGATTTTACATTGAATAACACGGGTTAAATCAGCCTCCATAAAAATTAGGTATCTGTCAATTATCGCAGATTTAATCGCGTTCCTTGCCAGTTACGCACAAATCCCCAGAAACATAGATAAATATGTTTTTGGGGATTTGTCTCTGGAAAAATAAGTTTTCTTATTTTCCAATACAAAAACTCGAAAAAATCCGGCCGAGCAAATCATCAGAGGTAAATTCACCCGTGATTTCACTCAATACCTGCTGTGCCAGACGCAGTTCTTCTGCCAATAATTCCCCTGAACGGGCAAAAATCAACTGCTGGTGGCCTGCCTGCAAATGCTCTGCCGCTGTATTCAATGCCTGCAAGTGACGACGACGGGCAAGAAAACCGCCCTCAGTATTACTGTTGAAACCCATCGTTTCTTTCAGATGATCGCGCAACAAATCAATACCTTTTCCGTCACGGGCAGAAAGGCGAACTAATGTGTAACCACTGATTTCCGATACACCCGTTTCTTCCCCTGTCATATCTGTTTTATTGCGAATAACAGTAACCGGCAGGGAAGCTGACAACTTAGCCATAAATTCAGGCCAGATTTGGGCGGGTTCAACTGCATTCGTCGTCGTGCTGTCCACCATAAACAACACCCGATCCGCCTGTTCGATTTCCTGCCACGCCCGCTCGATGCCAATACGTTCCACTTCATCACTCGCTTCACGCAACCCTGCTGTATCAATCACATGCAGCGGCATTCCATCGATATGAATGTGTTCACGCAGAACATCGCGCGTTGTTCCCGCAATATCAGTAACAATCGCAGCCTCACGACCCGCAAGTGCATTGAGCAAACTGGATTTACCCGCATTCGGGCGACCGGCAATCACCACTTTCATACCTTCCCGCAACAAGCTGCCCTGACGCGCCTGTGAACGGACGCTCTCCAGTTCAGCAATCACCTCATCCAGTTTAGTTTCAATCTTGCCATCAGAGAGGAAATCAATTTCTTCATCGGGAAAATCAATCGCCGCTTCAACATAAATCCGCAAATTAGTGAGTGCTTCCACCATTTGGTGGACTTGATTGGAGAATGTTCCTTGCAGGGAATTTATCGCCGAACGCGCAGCCTGTTCAGAACTGGCATCAATCAAATCCGCAATGGCTTCAGCCTGTGCCAAATCCAGTTTATCGTTCAGAAATGCACGCTCCGAGAATTCCCCCGGATTAGCAATGCGCACACCAGAAATCGTCAGAATACGTTTTAACAATAAGTCGAGAATAACCGGCCCACCGTGCCCTTGCAGTTCCAGCACATCTTCTCCCGTAAAAGAGTTAGGACCAGGAAAATAAAGTGCAATGCCTTGATCAAGCACGGAACCATCTACATCACGGAAAGGCAGGTAATCGGCATAACGGGGTTTCGGGAGTTTCCCCAATACCACCTCAGCAACTTCTGCCGCCTTCCGGCCAGAAATACGCAGGATGCCTACACCGCCCCGTCCCGGAGGGGTGGCCTGAGCGACTATCGTATCGGTGATATTCATAAAACTCTCTCTTTTTCTTTTTACTTATGTAACGGAAATAATAAAGGCGGCCAATGACCGCCTTCCACTTATATTTTTAAAAAACTTGCTTTTTGAAAGACTTATTTTTTATTCAGATCGACTTTCTTTTCACGGGAATGCAAACCGCGTTTTTCCAGACTACGGAAAATTACCTGCTGCTGGATAATCGTAACCAAGTTACTCACGATGTAGTACAGCACTAGTCCAGATGGGAACCACAGGAAGAAGACGGTAAACACGACTGGCATGTAGGTCATGATCTTCTGCTGCATCGGATCAGTCACGGTAGTGGGTGACAGTTTCTGGATAACAAACATGGTCACACCCATCAGCAATGGCAGTATGTAATATGGATCTTGCGCAGACAAGTCATTAATCCAGCCGATAAATGGTGCGTGGCGCAGTTCAACAGAACCCATCAGCATGTAGTACAACGCAAGGAAGATTGGCATCTGAATCACCAGAGGCAAACAGCCGCCCAGCGGGTTTACTTTCTCTGTTTTGTACAGCGCCATCATTTCCTGACTCATGCGCTGGCGGTCATCACCAAAACGCTCACGCATCGCCGTGATTTTTGGCTGCAACAGACGCATTTTCGCCATTGAGGTGTATTGTGCCTTAGTCAGCGGATACATAATACCGCGCACGATGAAGGTGATCGCAATGATGGAGAAGCCCCAGTTACCGATATATTCGTGCAGGAATTTCAGCAATTTGAACAGTGGCTGGGAAATAAACCACAACCAACCGTAATCGACAGTCAGATCCAGATGTGGTGCAACCGCTGCCATTTTGTCCTGAATTTCAGGACCAACCCACAGGGTAGAAGAGATATTCTGCTGGCTGTTTGGTGCGATATTGATGTTTTCACCCTTGTACCCGATGATCACCATTTTTTGGTTTTTCAGGTCAATGGTGTAGAAATTGCTGGTTTTGTCTTCACCCGGCACCCAAGCAGTGGCGAAATATTGCTGAAGCATTGCTACCCAGCCACCTTTGGTGGTTACGGAAAGCGCCTTACTTTCAATTTCATCAAATTTGTATTTTTCGTATTTTGCTTCATCAGAAGAATAAGCCGCACCACGATAAGTATGCAGAGCAAAGTTGCTACTGCCAGTATCGCGGTGTTTTGGCAAATCAACGCTCTGCTTCAACTGACCAAAAAACGCCATTTGCAGTGGTTTATCAGTAACGTTATTGATGCTGTAGTCAATAGAAACAGCGTAATTACCGCGTTTCAAAATGAAGGTTTTGACATAAACAACGCCATCTGGCGCAGTGTAAGTCATCGGAATACGTAATTCATCCTGACCATCAGCCAAAACAAAGCTATTCTGGGTGGCGTGATAAAATGGGCGTTCAGCCTGGTTATCAGGACCATTAAGGCCTGTTAAACCACTTTGAGCCTGATAAGTAAACTCAGGTGTTGTTTCCAACAGTTTGAACGGCATATTGGAACCCAGGGTATCAGGATAGGCTAGCAAATCAGCCTCCTCAATATCACCGCCACGGGTATTGATATGCAATGAAAGCACATCCGTTTTCACGGTGATCAGTTTACCTTGCTCATTGCTTGCTTCGCTAGTCAGCTTAGGGCTTGTTTGCTGCGTGATCTGGGTCGCTGGTTGTGGGTTCTTATCACTCTCCCACGCTTGCCAGACCAAGAACGAAACAAACAGCAAAGCGATTAGAAGAAGATTGCGTTGCGAATCCATCGTTAATGTTCTCTGTTATCGTCATTTTTAGGTGGGACAGGATCATCACCACCTTTATGTAAGGGGTGGCATTTTAGTATGCGTTTCACTGTTAACCAACTGCCTTTTATCATTCCAAACCTACGCAATGCCTCAATGCCATAATGAGAACAGGTGGGGTTGAAACGACAACGGGGCCCCAGCAGTGGACTAATCACCAACTGGTAACCCCTGATCAAAACAATCAGCAGGCGCGAGCCAAGCGACAGTGACGACGCCATAATTTGCCTAAAGCTTCCGTTAGCTCACGGTTATCAAGCTCAGCGACCCCTTTCCTCACCAAAATAATAAAATCCATTGATGGAAATTTATGTTGGTTTAAACGAAAACTTTCACGAGCCAATCGTTTGATACGATTACGCTCATGGGCGCGTTTAACATTTTTTTTGGCGATGGTTAAACCGATGCGGGGATGCCCCAGCTCATTCAAGCGCCCAAGGATAGTTATCTCTGCGGAGCTTGCCCGTTGTGGCTGCTGGAAAACATAAGTGAAATGCTCGGGAGTTAACAAACGTAACTCCCTCGGAAAAGCGAGCTTAACCACGAGGTATGGTTAGCTTTATTACTTAGAAACGGTCAGACGAGTACGGCCTTTCGCACGACGGCGAGCCAGAACCTGACGACCATTTTTAGTGGCCATACGTGAGCGGAAGCCGTGAGTACGGTTACGTTTCAGTACGGATGGTTGAAAAGTGCGTTTCATAGCGATTTCTACCTAACTTAAAATTTGTTACTGATTCAGCAAATGCGTTGGCAACCAGTGAGAAATAAACAGACACCGATGCCTCAATCGCAACATCAATATATAGAAAGAGGCAGGATTGTAATAAAATGTACTACCCTTAGTCAATCCAAGATGACGCGAGCCTTATCGCTTTCCTGCCAGATTATTAACTTCACAATCAGACATGACCAGACTTTTTGCTACCCGAAGCGCTTATCCCAAATCCTCACCAGACATAACCGGAAAAATCGTTGGTATAACACGCAGGGTGCAAGATTATACGGACTGCACAATAAAGCGCAAGGATCATACACAGATCGTCGCACATGAATATGCGATCGGAGTATTGTTTTTTTGTTAAATTTTAAACAGTAGCTAAATGGAGTTTGCTATATATCATGATTACACTACATTATCTCTTACGGGCCTTTATATCCTGCAAGTACCAAAGTGTGGCTATCTCCCTGTGGATAAAAAGCGTCAAAGCTGTGTAAAAGAATGAGGATCTATGTCGTCTTTTGCGTTATGATCGCTGATCACGATCCCGGTCTTTCTATTATGCGGATCGTTGGGGAGCGATGATATTAAAAATCGCCACAAGGTACGTGCTATCTTCCTTACCATTGGGGAGTGATGCCTTGTGCCCAGTATAACGCATCTATTATTCCGGTTTCTTTTATTGGTCTCGTTTTAGGGGAGTTCGCCGTGTCACTTTCGCTTTGGCAGCAATGTCTTGCCCGATTGCAGGATGAGTTACCTGCCACAGAATTCAGTATGTGGATACGACCCCTTCAGGCAGAACTGAGTAATAACACTTTGGCTCTCTATGCCCCCAACCGCTTTGTGCTGGATTGGGTAAGAGAGAAGTATATTAATAATATCAATTTGTTATTGAATGATTTCTGTGGTCCTGAAGTACCGTTGCTTCGTTTTGAAGTAGGGAATAAGCCTGTTTCACCAAACCAGTCTCCATCTCAGAAAATCATTGCCGATATGCCAGTGGCTGCGGTGCAGTCCAGCTCATCTGTACGCCCAAGCTGGGACAACGTAAAAGCCCAGCCAGAGTTATCCTATCGTTCCAATGTTAATCCCAAACATACCTTCGATAACTTTGTCGAAGGTAAATCCAACCAACTGGCCAGAGCCGCCGCCAGACAAGTAGCCGATAATCCGGGGGGGGCATACAATCCCTTGTTCCTTTATGGCGGAACCGGATTGGGTAAAACCCACCTTTTGCATGCTGTCGGCAATAGCATCATGGCACGCAAAGCCAATGCAAAAGTGGTTTACATGCATTCTGAACGTTTCGTTCAGGACATGGTTAAAGCATTGCAGAACAATGCGATAGAAGAGTTTAAACGTTATTATCGTTCCGTAGATGCTCTGCTTATTGATGATATTCAGTTTTTTGCAAATAAAGAACGATCCCAGGAAGAATTCTTTCACACGTTCAATGCCCTGCTGGAAGGTAATCAACAGATTATTCTGACATCAGACCGCTATCCGAAAGAGATCAATGGCGTCGAAGATCGGTTAAAGTCTCGTTTTGGTTGGGGATTAACCGTTGCCATCGAACCACCGGAGCTGGAAACCCGTGTAGCCATTCTGATGAAGAAGGCTGACGAGAACCAAATCCAGTTGCCGGGCGAAGTCGCTTTCTTTATTGCCAAACGCCTGCGATCCAACGTTCGTGAACTCGAAGGCGCTTTGAACCGGGTTATCGCCAATGCCAATTTTACTGGACGGGCGATTACTATTGATTTTGTACGCGAAGCATTACGTGACTTATTAGCTCTACAGGAAAAGCTGGTAACTATTGATAATATACAGAAAACTGTCGCTGAATATTACAAAATCAAGGTTGCAGACCTGCTTTCCAAGCGCCGCTCTCGCTCCGTTGCCCGTCCTAGACAAATGGCAATGGCGCTGGCAAAAGAGCTGACAAATCACAGCTTGCCTGAAATTGGGGATGCCTTTGGTGGACGTGACCATACAACTGTGCTTCACGCTTGTCGTAAAATCGAACAATTGCGAGAAGAAAGTCACGACATCAAAGAAGATTTTTCTAACTTAATCAGAACACTATCTTCCTAGCGCTATGAAATTTATCATTGAACGTGAGCAATTATTAAAACCTTTGCAACAGGTTAGCAGCCCCTTGGGAGGCCGCCCCACGCTGCCCATTTTAGGCAACTTATTATTGCAGGTAACAGAAGGCTCCCTGCTGCTGACAGGTACCGACTTAGAAATGGAAATGATGGCCCGGGTCACACTTACCCAGCCGCATGAACAGGGTGCAACCACTGTTCCCGCGCGTAAATTCTTTGATATCTGGCGGGGGCTGCCTGACGGCGCAGAAATCAGCGTGGAACTGGATGGTGATCGCATTCTCGTCCGCTCCGGCCGCAGTCGCTTTTCACTCTCAACCCTGCCTGCTTCTGATTTTCCCAATCTTGACCACTGGCAAAGCGAAGTCGAATTTTCGCTGCCGCAAGCCACACTGAAACGTCTGATTGAATCCACTCAATTTTCCATGGCGCATCAGGATGTTCGCTATTATTTGAATGGTATGTTGTTTGAAACCGAAGGGGAAGAACTGCGTACCGTGGCAACAGACGGCCACCGACTGGCAGTCTGTTCCATGAATATCGGACAAAATCTGCCATCCCATTCGGTGATCGTTCCCCGTAAAGGAGTCATTGAATTGATGCGTCTGCTGGATGGCGGTGATAATCCACTGCAATTACAGATTGGCAGCAATAACATTCGTGCCCACGTTGGTGATTTTATCTTCACTTCAAAGCTGGTTGACGGTCGCTTTCCTGATTACCGCCGAGTACTGCCGAAAAATCCCGATAAAACGCTGGAAGCAAATTGTGACACGCTTAAACAAGCATTTTCACGGGCAGCGATTTTATCCAACGAAAAATTCCGTGGAGTTCGCATCTATTTAAGCGAAAACCAGCTCAAAATTACAGCCAACAACCCAGAGCAGGAAGAAGCGGAAGAAATAGTTGATGTCAGTTACCAAGGCACTGAAATGGAAATTGGTTTTAATGTCAGCTATGTACTGGATGTGCTGAATGCACTGAAATGCGAGCAGGTTAGCCTTCTGCTGACAGATGCAACATCCAGTGTGAAAATTGAGAATTCAGCCAGTCAGGCCGCAGCTTATGTTGTGATGCCGATGCGTCTGTAAAAAATGCACCTGTAACAATATTAACTCATACATATGATTCTCTCGCGTTTGCTGATCCGCGATTTTCGTAATATCGCGAATGCTGATTTACCGTTGGCAACAGGTTTTAATTTTCTGGTTGGGCCAAACGGTAGCGGCAAAACAAGTATACTTGAAGCCATTTATACATTGGGTCATGGTCGGGCTTTTCGCAGTATTCAGGCAGGAAGAGTGATCCGCCATGATTGCGAGGAATTCATTCTTCATGGGCGACTTGCTCAACAATTCCATGAACGTTCTTTGTCGGTGGGCTTAAGTAAAAACCGCCAAGGCGACAGTAAGGTGAGAATTGATGGCAGTGATGGGCATAAAATTGCTGAACTAGCAAAAATGTTACCGATGCAGCTTATCACACCAGAAGGTTTTACCTTGTTAAATGGCGGCCCGAAATATCGTCGGGCCTTTATTGATTGGGGCTGCTTTCACAATGAACCGCGTTTTTTTACAGCTTGGGGTAACCTGAAAAGGCTGCTCAAACAACGAAACGCGGCATTGCGACAAGTCACTCACTACAGCCAGATCCAACATTGGGATCGTGAACTTGCTCCGCTGGCGACTGAAATCAGTCAATGGCGGGCTGAGTACATTGCGGGAATTTCCGAAGATATTGAAAAAACCTGCAAACAATTTTTACCTGAATTTGCTCTGAGTGTCAGCTTTCAACAAGGCTGGGACAAAGAGAGTGAATATGCAGAATTGCTCGCGCGGCAATTTGAGCGCGACAGAGCGCTAACCTATACCGCTTTCGGCCCCCATAAAGCCGATCTGCGGATCAGGGCGGACGGTACATCGGTAGAGGATATGCTTTCCCGGGGTCAGTTAAAATTACTGATGTGCGCGTTGAGGTTAGCGCAGGGTGAATATTTCACCCGACAGAGCGGGCAAAAATGCCTGTATCTGCTTGATGATTTTGCCTCGGAACTGGATGCCGGCCGTCGTCAGTTATTAGCCGAGCGTCTAAAATCTACGCAAGCCCAGGTGTTTGTCAGTGCAATCACTCATAAGCAAGTTACAGACATGATTGATGCAAATAGCAGGATGTTTCGCGTAGAACATGGCAAAATAAAGGTTCAACCACAGGATTAAGATGAGCGAGAAACGTTGATGTCGAATACATATGACTCCTCAAGTATCAAGGTATTAAAAGGGCTGGATGCTGTTCGTAAGCGTCCAGGCATGTATATCGGTGATACCGATGATGGTACTGGTCTGCACCACATGGTCTTCGAGGTTGTTGACAACGCTATCGACGAAGCCCTCGCAGGTCATTGTGACAAAATAGTTGTCACCATCCATGCAGATAATTCAGTGTCTGTACAGGATGATGGCCGCGGTATTCCTACCGGCATACACGAAGAAGAAGGTGTTTCAGCAGCGGAAGTTATCATGACCGTGCTGCATGCGGGGGGTAAATTCGATGACAACTCCTATAAAGTTTCCGGCGGTCTGCATGGAGTGGGAGTTTCTGTTGTTAACGCCTTATCGGAAAAACTGGAACTGACTATCCGTCGTGACGGGAAAGTTCACGAACAGACTTATCATCATGGGGTTCCACAGTCTCCGCTGAACATTGTCGGTGATACCGAACAGACAGGAACCACGGTTCGTTTCTGGCCAAGCATGGATACGTTCAAGATTAACACTGAATTTGAATACGATATTCTGGCTAAGCGCCTGCGTGAATTATCATTCCTGAATTCTGGTGTTTCTATTCGTTTAGTCGATAAACGCACTAATGCAGAAGATCTTTTCCACTATAAAGGTGGGATCAAGGCGTTTGTTGAGTTCCTCAGCCGCAATAAAAACCCGATTCACCCAAATGTTTTTTATTTCTCCACAGAAAAAGACGGTATTGGTGTGGAAATTTCCATGCAATGGAATGATGGCTTTCAGGAAAATATTTACTGTTTTACCAACAACATTCCTCAGCGCGATGGAGGAACCCACTTAGTTGGTTTCCGTACTGCGATGACCCGTACCCTCAATAGCTACATGGATAAAGAGGGTTACAACAAAAAATCCAAAGTCAGCGCCACCGGTGATGATGCCCGTGAAGGCCTGATTGCAGTTATCTCGGTTAAAGTGCCTGATCCTAAATTCTCTTCCCAGACGAAAGACAAACTGGTTTCTTCCGAAGTGAAAACCGCCGTCGAAACACTGATGAATGAGAAACTGGTGGAATATCTGCTGGAAAACCCGAACGACGCCAAAACCGTTGTCGGCAAGATCATTGATGCGGCTCGCGCCCGTGAAGCTGCGCGTAAAGCCCGTGAAATGACCCGCCGCAAAGGTGCACTGGATCTGGCAGGATTGCCGGGCAAACTGGCTGACTGCCAAGAGCGTGATCCGGCTCTGTCCGAACTCTACTTAGTGGAGGGTGATTCTGCGGGAGGTTCAGCAAAACAGGGGCGTAACCGTAAAAGTCAGGCAATTCTGCCACTGAAAGGTAAGATCCTGAACGTTGAGAAAGCGCGCTTTGACAAAATGCTCTCATCACAAGAAGTCGCAACCTTGATCACCGCTTTGGGCTGTGGAATTGGTCGTGATGAGTACAACCCTGACAAGCTGCGTTATCACAGCATCATCATCATGACCGATGCCGATGTTGATGGTTCTCATATCCGCACTCTTTTGCTAACATTTTTCTATCGCCAGATGCCGGAAATCATTGAGCGTGGCTATGTTTATATCGCCCAACCACCGCTGTACAAAGTGAAGAAAGGCAAACAAGAGCAATACATCAAAGATGATGATGCGATGGAAAAGTACCAGATGTCCATCGCATTGGATGGTGCAGCACTGTATACCAATCCACATGCACCGGGTCTGAAAGGTGAAGCACTGGAAAATCTGGTGACTGAGTTCAATGCTACCCAGAAACTCATCCGTCGTATGGAACGCCTGTATCCATTGGCTCTGCTGAACAACCTGATTTACCATACGAAACTGACCGAAGATACCCTGAACGATCAGGCAAAAGTGGAAGAATGGGTAAGCGCTCTCACTATTCGTTTGAATGACAAAGAACAGCATGGCAGCACTTACAGCTACCAAATCCATGAAAACCGTGAGCGTCAGATTTTCGAACCGATTCTGTGTATTCGTACCCATGGTGTTGATACCAACTACAGTCTGGATTTCGATTTCATCCACGGTGGCGAATACCGCCGTATCACCAAACTGGGTGATTTGATCGGAAACCTGATTGAAGAAGATGCGTATATTGAACGTGGTGAACGCCGTCAGACAATAAGCGGCTTTGAACAGGCGCTGGAGTGGCTGAGCAAAGAGTCACGTCGTGGTCTTTCCATTCAACGTTATAAAGGTCTGGGAGAAATGAACCCTGATCAGTTGTGGGAAACCACCATGAACCCAGAAACCCGCCGCATGATGCGTGTAACAGTAAAAGATGCAATTGCTACTGACCTGCTGTTTACAACCCTGATGGGGGATGCTGTTGAACCCCGCCGTGCATTTATTGAAGAAAATGCCCTGAAAGCGGCGAATATAGATATTTAATATTTTTATTGGATCGTTCATGATCCAAAACTTCATATACATGTTCCCCTAGTTCACCTTGAACCAGGGGAATAACCCGCCAATTTAAACAATGAATTACTTTTTTGAAGAGAGATTAGTTAGTGAGTAAGATCAAAGCTAGATCAGGAACATTCACCGATAATATGAAATTACCAATTCATCGGTGGTTTCGATACTCAGCAGGGTTTTCTGCGGAATGGGTTCAGTCAGAAATCCAAAAATTTGAAGCTGAAAATGAGGAAAAGGCTATAGTACTTGATCCGTTTGTAGGCTCTGGTACAACTGTATTTGCAAGCAGTTCAATGGGAAATGTTGCCTGTGGATTTGAAGGGCATCCTTTTGTTGCAAGGATAGCAAAAGCAAAAAACCTGTGGCATTTAGATGAAAACGTGTTTAATGCAGCATGCCAAAAAGTACTCTCTCTTGCAAAAGAGATGAATAAAAAAACAGCAAGGCATAATGAATCAAATCTTCTAGGTAAATGTTACGATTTAGATGCACTGTCAAAATTGGATAACTTACGATTCGCGTATGAGAGTCTTTCTGATGATAATCCGATTTGGGAGCTTGTGAGGCTAAACATTACATCAATATTGCGCGTATGTAGTAAAGTCGGAACGGCTCAATGGCAATATATCTTGCCAAATAAAACAAAATCCAAAGTATTAGATGCCTATGATGCTTTTCTAGGAAAAGCAACACTTATGGCAACCGATATGAAATACGTTAAATCTGTCAACTGGTTAAATACTGCAACAATTTTAGAAAGGGATGTAAGAGAACCATTTGAAGCGCCAAAATGTAATCTGCTCATTACATCTCCACCATACCCCAATAATTATGATTATGCTGATGCCACAAGGTTAGAAATGATGTTTTGGGAGGAAATTGAGGGATGGGGTGATCTAAAAACAGTCGTTCGGCCAACAATTATCCGGTCATGCTCACAACATTCTGCTTCAGACAAAATCATTTTGGATGAAATATTAAATGAACCACTTCTTTCACCAATAGTAGACGAATTAGAACCTATAGTCAGAAATTTGGAAGAAATTCGCTTAAGTAAAGGTGGAAAAAAGACATACCATACTATGATTGCCGCATATTTTTTTGATTTAGCCAAAATTTGGAAAAATTGTCGAACAATTATGGCTAATAATTCTCGAATCTGTTTTGTCATTGGTGATTCAGCTCCATATGGAGTACATGTCCCTGCAGAAAAATGGCTTGGTGATTTAGCTATTGCCTCAGGATTTGAATCATATGAATTTGAAAAAATTCGAGATAGAAATGTTAAATGGAAAAATAGAACTCATACTGTTCCTCTGCATGAGGGAAGACTTTGGGTCAGAGGGTGACAAAAAATGGCAGATGCAAAAGCCCATAAATTAGGGCAAATGATAGGAGAGTTTATTGAAAAGCATTTCGAAGGAGAACTTCTTTCTATATGTGAAGAACGTGGACTTTATTTAGATGTCGTAGGTAAAGTTCGTAAGGCTAGGCGAGGAAAAAAAGTAAGCTGGATTGATATATACGGCAGCTATCATGATTTAGATTTTGTAATAGAGAGGAATGGAACAGAACAAGATCTTGGAGTACCTGCCGCATTAATTGAATGTGCATGGAGACGCTATACCAAACACTCAAAAAATAAAGCTCAGGAAATACAAGGTGCTATTTTACCTATAGCTGAAAAATATAAGTTCCATAAGCCATTTCTTGGTGCGGTTATCGCAGGTATTTTTACTGCTCCATCAATTGAACAACTAAAATCATGTGGATTCGAAACACTCTATTTTGAATATTCTGACATTGTTAAAGCTTTTCAAAAAGTTGGTATTGACGCTAGTTTTGACGAAAAAACACCTGATGAAGTAGCTGGTACTAAAATTACATCTCTACAGAAACTCACTGAGCTTGAATATCAAACAGTTTTCGATGAGATTATTTTTCTCAGTAAAGGCAAAGTGGAGAAATTCAAAAGAATACTTGAAGCATCACTAGATAGACAAGTTTCTCGTATTGTTGTAGCACCATTATATGGTGTTAGCAACTCATTCTATACAATAGATGATGCACTTGGATTCACATATTAAGCGCAACACCGTAATGGACGAAGTAAATGAGTGGGTATTCCTTTAAATAACTCATTCGGTGTTTTGTAATCTCGTGTT
>NZ_FPBJ01000091.1 GCF_900116635.1 Xenorhabdus koppenhoeferi
GCTCATTGTGGATGAAACCGGTGGATGAAACCGGCTTTATCAAAAAAGGCACGCATTCTGCCGGTGTGCAACGTCAATACAGTGGCACCGCCGGGTGCGTCGAAAACAGTCAAATAGGCGTCTTTCTCTGTTATGCCGGTCAGGGCGGCCATGCCTTTATTGACCGGGCGTTATACCTACCCAAACAATGGACGGATGACCGGCCCCGCTGTGAAGCCGCCGGTATTCCTGACGCAGTCCCCTTTGCCACCAAGCCCCAACTCGCCCGGCAGATGCTGGAACGCGCATTCGAGGCCGGCGTGCCCTGTCGCTGGGTGACGGCAGATGCCGTTTATGGTCAGGATCGCCGCCAGCGTTGCTGGCTGGAATCCCGGTATCAACCGTTTTTGCTGGCGATCCCCAAAAATGAACCGTTGTGGTGGCAAGAGCCGACTTTTGTCAGAGCGGACAAGATTGTGGACAGTCTGACACCTCAGCGATGGGAAACCCATTCGGCGGGGCGGGGAGCGAAAGGCGAACGCCAGTATGACTGGGTTCGGGTTTACAACTCAGTGAGAAAGAACGGGAATATGGCCATTATCTGCTGGTTCGTCGCAGCCGAGATGAAAAACGGGAACGGGCTTACTATATCGTGTATGCGCGCAGAGACCAGGCGGATCTGAAAACTCTGGCTCAGGTGGCAGGTTGCCGCTGGGAAATTGAATGTGGTTTTGAGGAAACGAAGGGAGAATGCGGCCTGGATCATTATGAAGTGCGGCAATGGCACAGTGAGTATCGACACATCACCTTATCGCTCCTGGCCCATGCAGTGCTGGCAATTTTGCGAATACAGGAGAAAAAAAACGCCGACGGGACTGATCGCCCTTAGTGTGGTGGAACTGCGTAAGCTGCTGTCAAGATTGATAGAAAAAACGGGAAACACCGTCGAACAGATTTTACATTGGTCAGACTGGCGGCGGCGACATCAATACTCCGCACAACAATGTCATTATCAGAGCCGGGATAACCTTATGATTACAGAGCACTTACGACTGTAGTACTAGATAATGTCGTCATAAATTATTTTGTGCGATAATAAGATTTGCATTCCATAAACAGAGTGAACTAACCATGAGCACGCCTGCATACCGCCGCC
>NZ_FPBJ01000013.1 GCF_900116635.1 Xenorhabdus koppenhoeferi
GGCGGCGGTATGCAGGCGTGCTCATGGTTAGTTCACTCTGTTTATGGAATGCAAATCTTATTATCGCACAAAATAATTTATGACGACATTATCTACTGACTTTCTGCGGCAATCGATTCTGACCTGAATGTGTGATTCACGGCATATTTCACCTGCCATGCTTTAGGATTGATCAAATAATGTTGCCGGAAGCGTTTAGAAAAGTGACTTGGGCTGGAATAGCCTACTGCAACAGCAACCTCAATGACACTCATCCCTTTTTTCAACAAATCTTCTGCCGTGGTCATACGAACATTTTCCAGATATTGATGAAAAGTACGAAAAACAACCGCCCGAAATCCCTCTTTTAATTTCCGTTCATTCAACCCCACCGCTTTTGATAATGATTTTATTGTCCAAGGGTAATGATAGTCGCTATTAATTATTTTTATCGCATTGTAAACAGCCCGACGCTGCAAGCCATTGATTGCATTATATTGATAATCATAAATTTGGGCAGCCACACAGGCGAGTATTTCTAACGACTTTGCCTTTAAATAGATCTTTCTGACACTGCCATTTAATTGACATTCCTCTATTTGATTAACTAACTGCATAAATGGCGGATAGATAGGACTGGCCATCATCAGGACATCGTTATAGCTCGCATTTTTTTCAAAACCGACTGTTAACTTGTTAAACGATGGCAGCTCCTGAGACTTAATTTCGTTCAGAGAAAAACGGATATCAAGAATATGCCATACCCCACTGCCGAATAAATTCATACCACGCGTTATTTTAGGAGAATGAAAAAATATCATTGTTCCCGGACTAATATCTAAAACATCGCCATTCTCAATCGCCATTTTCCCCTTTCCGCTCAGAATAAAAGCAATCGATACAGTTGGCGGCCCTTCACAATATTCAGTGTATTCTTTGCTGAGTTCGAAACGAACCCGGTTTATATGAATTCCGTCTGATAACTCCTCAATTAGAAAAGGAAAATTCGTTTTATTTTCATCCACATGTGAATTCATGCAATTATCATGGCCAGTAGTGAAAATTCCCAATCTCTCACTATAAATCGTTTTCATCAGATCCCCTGTAAAATTAACTTCAGACACGACTTACAAACCAGTTCCACGGCAAAAACAGCATATTATGAAGATTATTCTTTTATTTTATATATATATGAATAATGTAAATATCACGCAATTTATCATTAGTGATAATCATTATCAATAGTGCGCATCTCGCTATTTTTGTTCCTATCCCGTTAGTTATTCTTTTTAAGCCTCGCTAGTCTTCTTTTCAGTTTTTGTTTTACTTCCTGTAAAACAATCTTTGAAAGAGCACCAAAGAGTATTTATATGAAAAAAAGATATGCTAAAGCATCTGTCTTATGTTGCCTGATTTCACCTATAGCTTGGGCGGAACATGTTCCTGAAACCACAGATGACATTTTGATTGTGACGGCGAATAAACGAGAAGAAGCATTAAATAAAATTAACGGCAGCATTTTAGTTAAAACCGGCGAAGAGCTTGAGCAGGCGGGTGTTACCAAAGTACAGGATCTTGAACGTGCCTTTCCGGGATTACAAATTCGCTCTCGTGGCAACCGAACCTATTCGGCAACCACAATCAGAGGGATCAGCTCACCCGATTATTATTCTCCTTCTATCCGAATTTATGTTGATGGTGTTCCTCAGGACCATCAATTCCTGACACAAGAATTAATCAATGTAGAACGCGTAGAATTATTACGTGGCCCTCAAGGTACCTTATACGGCGGAAACGCTCAGGCAGGTGTTATCAACATTATCACCCGCTCTCCAAAAGAAGGGCCTTGGCTTAACCTTTCTGGTAATTATTCCAAGCTGAAGCAAAGCGGGTCTTTCAGCGGATCAACGCCTCTTATCGAAGGCATACTTTATGGCAGTTCGAGTCTGCGCTGGGTAAAAGAACCCGGACAAATTGATATCCCGAAACGCGGTGACAAAAATATTGATTCCAGCAAAACCTGGCTGGGTAAAGGACAACTGACATTTGCGCCGGAAGACTCCCCTTTCAGTGCTGAACTCAGCTTTGCTCATGAAGACCTCAATTCACATGAAGAACTTTATTTAACCGACGAACAATTCCGCCGGAAAGAATACGATGGTGTTATCCCAGATCTGATACGACGCGTTAACAGTTATGCACTCAAAGCTGAATATGATTTCAACAACAGTGCATTAACCAGCGTAACGTCCTATCAGGATCGCACTATTTTCCGTAACTTCATCGGAGGTAAATGGAAAGAGAATCACCACGCAACAACCCAAGAGCTGCGTTTAAATTCTGACTACTCAAATGGAATATCCAGTGTTCTCGGCGGCTGGTTCTCAGATGAAAGCAATAAACATCTGGTTGGTACTTATCCTGGTTACTACAGTGATTCCCTGAATACAATTAAAACAAAATCACTGGCGCTGTTTGGTGAGGTTAAATTACCGGTTGCTGCTCAATGGGATCTGACCCTTGGCGGGCGTTTGTCACATGAAAAATCACAGATAGCCTACGCAGGCCGTTCTGGCACGATGGCAATCAGCGCCTTTGATAATCACGTTTCTAACAATGAGTTTACACCTAAAGCGGCTTTAGGCTGGCAATTCACACCTGAAACCCGCTTCTATGTCTCTGCCACCAAAGGTTATAAACCCGGTGGATTCAATAAAATTGTTTCCTCCGCCAGTGATAGAAAACCTTACGATACTGAAACCTCAGACAATTATGAGTTTGGCTGGCATACAGCGTTCTTTAATGACGCAATAACATTAAGCAGTGCTGTTTATTACATTCATTCCAAAGATAAACAGATTTATGTTGGCCCGATGATTGGTATGCAGTCCATTCGGAACGCCGGAAAAGCAGACAGTAAAGGTATCGAGCTGAGTAGCCAAATTAAGCCAATGCAGGGACTCCGGTTCTCTCTTGGCGGTAGTGCGGGTAAATCAAGTTTTACAAATGCGACCGATACTACAACTGGCATCAGTTATAACGGCAAACGTCTGCCTTATGCACCCGATATCATGCTCAATGCAAGTGTTGATTATCTTATCAATCAGACATTCTTACCGGGAAATCTCTATGTAAATATGGGTGCCCGCCACTATTCGAAAAGCTACTTTAATGAAACGAATACCCTTGAACAAGGTGCCTATACGCTCTATGACGCTTCATTGAGTTTAGAGATGGCTCATGGTGTCAACATTAAACTTTACGGCGAAAACCTGAGCAATAAAAAGTACCGTGTTTCTAGTTTCGAGAAAGGCCAGACGCTCAATATGGTGAGTAAGGGCTTGAATGTTGGGCTGGATGTGAGCATTGCACTGTGACGCATAATATTTCAAATTCTCGCCATATCTCGTTACTGCTTCTGACGTTGGCTGGTGTTTACACCATTCAAAGTACCATTGGCATGTTAACACTACAGAGCATGCCCGCATTTCTGCGCAGTCACGGCGTTACTCCGGATAAGATCGGGTTACTTTATCTGTTGATGTTGCCCTGGGCATGCAAAGTCCTTTGGGCACCGATTATAGAGCGTTATCGTAAATCAGGATCGGGGGATGCCTCCTCCCGCCGTCTCATGTTATGCGGTAATTTTTTAATTTTTCTTCTTTTTTGCTTAATATCATTGGCTACACCTGCCGAACATATGCCGCTGATCCTCGCGGCCCTGTTTCTGATTACACTTTGCCTGACCATAGTCGATACCACCACAGATGGTCATGCCATTGACCGATTGCCACCGCAGCAGCGTCCCTGGGGTAATGTCATGCAGGTTGGGGGCGGCTATCTGGGTACTATTGTTGGCAGCGGCCTGTTCTTATACCTTACCTCACTGTATGGCTGGCGCATTGGTACGGTCGCATTAGCCATCATGGTTCTCCTGCTGTCTCTGCCTATCTTGTTCATCCGCAAAACGCAGGGGAAGAAAGAAGCGGACGTTTCAAAGGTTGTCTCTCCTCCATCTCTCAAAAATGCATTACGCCGTACTCCGGTTAAACAGGCATTGGTTTTAATACTGTTGTGTATGACCAGTACACGTCTGTCACTCGGTATGTTCTCGCCGTTTTTGGTCGATCATGGCGTAGATTTAACTCAACTTGGCATTATTGCCGCCAGCGGTGGTGCATTAGCCGGATTATCCGGAGTCCTGTTTGGCGGTATCCTTGTACGTAAATCAGGCGCCATTCAGACATTATTGGGCCTTATGCTGGTTGAGTGCACGATGCTGTTGGGGATTTTCTGGCTTGCCCAACAACCAGAATCTTCCGTATCCCTGCTTTCAGCAGCATACGTTTCCATCACGTTAATCACTGCGGCTAAATTTGTTGCCTTATATACCCAAATGATGTCCTTGGCAGCAGGCACCCAATCCGGGGTAGATTTTGCGTTGATGCAATCCGCTGATATGTGTGTTGCCATCATCTGTTCAATGCTCGGCGGGCTGATTGTTACCCAATTTGGTTATGCTTCCCTTTTCGCCCTCGCATCTCTCTTCGTCCTCATTGGCCTGTTCTGGACATTACGCAAACACCACTCTTTCCAAAAGGAAAACACCTATGTTCAGTAACGACTCTTCTGCCCAGAATTCGCCGGAGCAACGTGCCGCTGATGCCGGTGTCCTTAAGGCATTATGGAATATGATGTGCCCATACCGCGCCCTGAGTTACGTTGCGATTACGCTTGCCATTGTCTCTGCGGGCCTGCAAATTCTGCCGGCTGCGGTTGCCGGTCTGATTACTCAGTCCATCCATGACGGGCAATATGCCACACTACTGAGTTACGGCATCATGTTATTAGGCTCCGCTTTCGCCGCTATGCTGACTTTCAGTGGTTCAACGTTTGTTTCCCATCTGATCGCAGCCGATGTCCAGGCTGATGTTCGTCACAATATCAGTAATAAATTGAAGTCCGTTCCCCTGGGCTTCTTCGTGCAGACCGACAGTACTGAAATCAAAAAGATGATGTTAGATGATGTCGAGCAGCTTGAAGATGGTATTGCTCACATCATCCCAGAAATGTCAGCAACCCTGTTCGGCCCACTTATCGCATTGAGTGTCATGCTGGCTATTGACTGGCGGCTGGCACTGGCTGCATTCGCTCCAACTCTGGGCGCTTGTCTGCTATTCATCTATATTCAGATGAAAGTTCAGGCCACAACTCAGCGTTTTTATGCAGCCCAAAACCGCATTGCTTCGACGATGGGAGAAGTGATTAATGCAATCCCCGTGGTAAAAACCTATTCAGGCGGCAATATTGCGCTACAACGTGCCGAAGAAGCATTTACTGCCCTGACACGTATTATTGATATTTGGGTTGAAAAAGTGCAGGTCAAATCCAGTCGATTTTTCGTGCTGGCCAGTGCCAATCTGCTGTTTGTACTTCCGTTAGCGGTCTGGTTATTTAACCGACAGGAAATCGCTGTATTTGAATTTACCTTCTTTATTCTGGCTGCTATGGCATTCGGCAATATCGCCTCCTCCATGTTTGCTGTAATGACCCGTTTGCAACAACAAGAGGCATTAATCACACGTTACCACTGGTTAATGAACCAACCTGAACTGGCGCCCTGCACTCAAAGCCAAACCCCTGCCGATCACAGTGTGATTTTGCATAATGTCAGCTTCTCCTACCAAGATGAACAGGATAATGCGTTAAATAATATCTCGTTCTCCGTACCCGCCGGAAGCTCACTGGCTCTGGTAGGAGCCAGTGGTTCTGGGAAATCTACTGTCGCCAGCCTGATCGCGCGTTTGTGGGACCCGCAGCAGGGCAAAATTACTGTTGGTGGTGTTGATATCCGCAATATGGATGAACCCACCCTGCGTAATAATATCTCTTTTGTTTTCCAGCGGGTCTTTCTGTTCAACGATACGGTAGCCAATAACATACGGTTGGCCCGTCCTGATGCGTCACAGGCTGAAGTTGAAGCCGCCGCCACCGCCGCGCAAGCACATCAATTTATCCAACAATTGCCGCAGGGCTACAACACGCGACTCAACAACGGTATCAGCTTGTCGGTCGGCGAAAAACAGCGGATCGCCGTTGCCGCAGCTATTCTGAAAAACGCGCCAATTCTTGTTTTGGATGAAGCAACAGCCTATGCCGATCCTGAATGTGAGAAAGAGATGCAACAAGCCCTCAATGCACTATGCCATACCCAAACGGGCCACAATAAAACAGTGATTGTCATTGCCCATCGCCTGCCAACCATCCGCCACCTTGATCAAATAGTGGTTCTGGATAAAGGGCAAATCATTGAACAAGGAACCCACGATGAGCTGAGTGCACAGCAAGGCGCATATGCCAGGCAGTGGGCGGCCTGGCGGGGAGAAAATACCGGAACAGGAGTAAATTAACATGGGATTATTTAATCGTCTCCAGCAACATCTGTCCCCGAAGCTGCAACGGGTCTGGTTTATGGGCGTATTATATAAACAACTTGATACCATTGCGATTATTGCTCAACTTGCCATCGCAGCCTGGGCTATCACTCATCTGGAAGATACTCATATAAAAGCAAGTGGCAACGGTATGCTACCGCTTGTCACTCTGGCGCTCTTGGTTGTTCTGTTGATGTTGCGGTTCGCTTTCATGTCCCGTGCACTGCGTAAACTCACCATTGCTGCTTACGGATTGGGCATAGAGATCCGCCGTTCCTTGCTAAAACGGCTTGTGAGTATGTCGGTCGCCACAATCCGGGGATTAAGCGCCGGAAAAATCGCACTGACATTGTCCGAAGATGTGCAGTGGCAGGAAAATCAGTCAGCCTATACCACACCCCAAATCCTTTGCCAGGTTATGATGCTCACACTGATTTATCTGGCCTTATTCTGGTTTGATTGGGTGGTTGCTGGCAGTGCGCTGTTGGTCTTGATGGTTGGATTACTCATTCTGGGCGCTATCCGTCAAAGACTCAATAAAATATTGCGCCGACGAGCAGCTATGATGGCTGGCGTATCTGAAGCAATTGTAGAATATGCACAGGGCATGGCCTTTATCCGAGCAGCATCAGCGACCACGACGGTAGAACAACGTTTTGAACAAGAAATCGAACAATTGCGTGTCGCATTCCGCCGGGGAGTATTCAGAAGCATACCGCTATTGAGTCTGTTCTACATCGTTATTGATACCAGCGTTGTTGTGGGCATACTGGCTGGAGCCCTGCGCTTTCATTCCCCAGAAGTACTCACGCTTTCTGAAATGCTTATCACCATCCTGCTCCTGTTTGCCACTATTACCCCTTTGCGCGGGATCATTCCTCTGATCAATGTGACTGCATTGACACAATTGGGTGAAACGCATATTGCAGAGATAGAAGCGGTTGAAACGCAAGTATCCGGATCATTAGCCACCCCTGCTAGATACGATGTTGAAGTTAACAACATCACATTCAGCTATCCGGGTACTAACCAACCCGCTATCCAAAACGTTTCATTCTATGCGCCACAAGGCAGCATGACCGCTATTGTCGGGCCTAGCGGCAGTGGTAAATCTACGCTGGCTTATTTATTACTCTCTTTCTACCAACTGGACAAAGGTGAAATTCGTCTGGGTGGAAACCCTGTCCATTATTACCAAACTCAGGCGCTGTACGACACTGTCACCATGATGTTTCAGGAAACTGCCCTGTTTCAGGATACTGTCGCCAATAATCTTCGTTTGGGAGATGCAGCCGCAACTCAGCCGGAACTGGAACAGGCTGCCCGCCTGGCCAATATTCACGACACAATTATGGCCCTGCCACAAGGATACGACACTCCGTTAGGTGTGGATGGCGGTACATTATCCGGCGGTGAACGCCAGCGCCTTGCCATTGCCCGCGCGATTTTAAAACAATCACCCGTGTTATTTCTGGATGAAGCAACAGCTTCACTGGACCCCGAAAATGAACGGCTGATACAGGAAGCCTTTGATTCTCTTATCCAGAACAAAACCGTCTTTGTTATCGCTCATCGGCTGAGCACGATAACCCGCGCCGATCAAATATTGGTCATGGATCATGGAACCCTTTGTGATAGCGGAACTCATGACGAATTACTGATGCGTTGTTCCCTTTATCAATCCCTTTGGAAAAATCATCTTGGTTCAGAAGAGCATTGGCATTTGCACCCAAATTTGCACCCAAGGCAGTTATCTGAATAACCAAAATAATCATTTGAATAATTAAACATTCATCTGAATACAAAATATTCACCTGAATAAAGTGCAACTCCGTTTTTTGATTCATTAAGTAGATTGATTGTCACCTTTAAGGACTTCTTCATGCACATGGACTTTCTTTCCCCTGATTCGCTGCGTCAGCTCATCTCTGGTCTGTTTAATCAAAAAAACATTTTACTGGGTGATAACGACGATTTAATTCGCAATGGACTGGATTCAATGCAAATAATGGCATTGTTAAACCAGTTGAGACGTAAGGGACACCGCGTCACGCTGCGCGAGCTTTACCAAAATCCAACACTGCATGCATGGAGCCAGCTTCTGCAACGCCATGCACCGGTCTCTCAAGCCGTATCTCAGGATACAACACCACTGCTGCGTATTGCCGATGCCCGTCCATTTCCATTGACGGCTGTACAACATGCTTATTTTGTGGGACGCACACCGGAGCAAACGTTGGGGGGAGTGGGTTGCCATTTGTATCAGGAATTTGATGGCACCCGACCAGAGCCTGAACAATTAGAGGCGGCTATTCATGCCCTGATTGAACGACATCCGATGTTGCGGGTACGTTTTTTACCGGATGGACGCCAGCAAGGAATGAACAATGCTTACTGGAAAAAATTAACGGTTCACGATTTGCGTCGCCTGACAGCAAATGAACAGCAACAAGCGCTGGCTGACAGTCGGGAACAATTAAGCCATCGGGTATTGCGGGTTGAAGAAGGGGAAACTTTCGATATTCAACTCAGCCTGTTTGGTGATAATCAACATCGGTTGCATACGAATATCGACCTGCTCATCATGGATGCGGCCAGTTTCAGTCTGTTCTTTACTGAGCTGGCTGCATTGATTGCCAAACGCAGCCTGCCCGCTATTTCTTCTGACTACGATTTTTGCAGTTATCTCACGCAATATCAGACTCAGTTCAAACAAGCCAGACAAGAAGCAGAGATATTCTGGCGTAACCGGTTAGATACGTTGCCACTTGCTCCTCAACTTCCTCTGGTCAGAGATCCCGCCCTGATAAAAAATGTCCGTATTCAACGCAGACATTTCGGTTTAGCGCCTGAGCATTGGGAACGTTTTAAACACCTCGCCCAGCAGAATGGGGTAACGCCAACTATGGCACTGGCGACCGCATTCGCCGCCTTATTGTGTCGCTGGAGCCACGCAACGCGCTTATTGTTTAACCTGACGCTATTTGACAGAGCTTCTCTGCATCCTGCGGTTGACAATATTTTGGCGGACTTTACCAATATTCTGTTATTGGATATCCCCGGTGATGATTTACCGTTCTGTCAGCTGGCCCATACTGCACAAGCAACATTTGCCGAAGCCTACGAACATCGTCACTGGTCTGGTGTGGAAGTGTTACGGGAGCTGAAGAAACGCGGTACCCACCCACACGGCGCACCCATCGTGTTTACCAGCAATTTAGGCCGGCCTTTATATGGCGAAAATACCGGCGATATTCTGGGGAAACCAGGCTGGGGAATATCACAGACACCACAGGTCTGGCTGGATTTTGTTGCTTTTGAACATGAAAACACGCTGAACATTCAGTGGGACAGTAATGATGAACTCTTCCCTGACGGCCTGATGGATACCTTATTTACGGCTTATCAGGGGCTTATTGAGAATCTGACGGAAAACGCGGAGCAATGGGGCGAGAAACTCCCGGATTTGATGCCTCAATCGCAATATCATCTGCGACATCAAATCAATAATACGGCTGAACCACTACCAAGCACCTTGCTGCATGAAAGCGTGTTTGCACAAGCAGAACACACCCCCCATGCTGTTGCGTTGGTGACTCACCATCATGAAAAAATCAGTTATGGCGAACTCAGTCTGGCAGCCCGCCGATTAGCCACTGTGTTACAGAAAATGTCCGTCATGCCGGGTGATCGGGTGGCGATCAGCATGGAAAAAGGCAGCGGACAAATCGTTGCTGTTTTAGCCATTCTTTATGCCGGAGGGGTTTATGTTCCGGTTCCGGTGGATCAACCATTAAACCGACGCCGTGCTATCTGTGAAAGTGCCGGTATCAGCGTCGTTATCATTGATCCCGAACAGCAACAGCCTGACTGGCCGCAAAATGTATGCTGCATTTCCTGGCATCAGGATGAACAATTATCACCTTTAACCAGCATGGCTCAGCGTGCGGTCACCGATCCGGCCTATATCATTTATACCTCCGGTTCAACGGGTATGCCCAAAGGTGTGGTGATCAGCCATCAAAGCGCACTGAATACCTGTCTGGACATCAATCACCGTCATCAGGTTCAAAACAGTGATCGGTTGCTGGCACTTTCTGCACTGCATTTCGACCTCTCGGTTTATGATATTTTTGGCATTCTCAGTGCCGGAGGAACACTGGTATTAATTAACGAAGCCCAACGCCGTGATCCATCAACCTGGGAAATGCTGATCGGGCAGCATAACATTACGTTGTGGAACAGTGTGCCGGCACTGTTCGATATGTTGCTGACCTATTGTGAAGGAATGGAAGCCGGTGCACCGAAAGCGCTTCGTACCGTGATGCTGTCCGGTGATTGGATCGGTTTATCACTGCCTGAACGTTACCGTGCCTTTAATCCTGCGGGTGTATTGAGCGCTATGGGAGGTGCAACGGAAGCCGCTATCTGGTCGAATGAATATATCGTTAATGACGTTGATGCCCGCTGGCGCTCTATCCCTTACGGTTATCCTTTGGCTAACCAGCGTTACCGTGTCGTGGGTGAAGATGGCCGGGATTGCCCTGACTGGGTTGTTGGTGAACTTTGGATTGGTGGTGCCGGTGTTGCATTAGGCTATTTTAATGATGAAGACCGCACTGCGGCCCAGTTCGTCGTCGATCAGGGAGAACGCTGGTATCGTACGGGCGATCTGGGTTGTTATCATCCCGAAGGCTGGCTTGAATTTATGGGGCGCCGCGATAGTCAGGTCAAAATTGGCGGTTACCGCATTGAACTGGGGGAGATTGATGCCGCCCTTAATCAAGTCACCGGTATCCGTAAAGGCGTTGCCTTAACCCGTGGCGAAAAAGAGAAGTCGCTGGTGGCATTCCTTGAACTGGAAGGTGATATTTTATGCCAGCGCATAAATCGTTCCCCACAGTTGCCGACCACCTACCGTGACCTGCTTTCCGCAATACAAACAACCGATGCGCTAAACCAATCCGGATATATTGCTGAATCTCAGGTCGCCCTATTTTTGCTGGAACATCTGTCCCGTTACAGTATCACGTTTACTTCACCCCAATCACTCGCCGATTGCCTGAAACAGTACCAGCCCCAACCGGAGTATCATAACTGGTTTGCCCGTATGCTGGCGTACCTTTGCCAATGCAATTTATTGTCTGAATCTGCACATCACGTATATCAGGCCGGATTGTCATCCCCGGCGGGCAGTAATCAGGCTGGCGGCATACCTGAACGCTGGCATTCTACGCTGCGTAATATTCTTACCGGACAGCAGGCGGCAGTGACATTACTTGATGATCTGCAATTTGCTCCGGAACAACAGCTCTTTATGCTGCCAGAAACCCGGCAATGGCTGGCCGGGTTAAAACAAACTATTATTGCTCTTTCCCAACGGTTACAACGCCCTGTCAGCGTGATGGAATTTGACGCCCGCAGTGGTCTCTGTGCCCAGTGGCTGGCAGAACACATTACTGACCAACATCTGTCCTATATTGGCTTTGAACGTTCTCAGGCCCTGATTAACCAGATGCAAACCCGATTAAATGGTCATCATCACACATCCGTAAAACGCTGGTCTGAGCAAATTCCTGAGTCGCTACAGTATCAGGCAGATATCATCTTACTGAACAATGTATTACATCGGGAAGAAGATCCGGCAAACTGCATCAAGGCGTTGATGCCTTTGACACAACCCGGGGCGTTGATATTAGCAATAGAGCTGCATCACACCTCACCTATCTCGCTGATTACCACAGAATTGCTCTCACCTCACGGTATTCAGCTACGTTCTGCATCACAGTGGTTATCGCTTCTTCCGTTACAGCTTCCAATACAGACAGAAGCCCCGATTAATCTTGGCGACTTGAATGTCTTGTTGATGCAATCAAGTGACAATGTCACGATCCCTGATCAGGGCAAAATTAAGTCCGTACTGGCACAATATTTGCCGGGATATATGATCCCACAGCGCTTACATGTTATTCCCCGCCTGCCCCTGACTCCCAACGGTAAAATCGACCGTCAGGCACTGACACAAAGCTTGCAGCCCACCCCAAAAGCCGAGACTGAGCCGCACCAGAATGACATGCTCTTGTTGAATGCGCAGGAACAAACTGTTGCCGCCATCTGGCAAAGCCTCCTGAATACAGAACAATTAAGCCCAGACAGCGACTTTTTCCAACTTGGCGGCGATAGCCTTCTGGCTACACGCCTGATTGGTGAACTGGCACAACAAGGCTTAAAAGCTGAACTGAGTCATCTTTTCCGTCACCCGCAATTGGCGGCGTTCACCGCGACCCTCACCCCTTTGTCGGCACCTCTGCCTGACATTTCATCAGACTCCTGCTCAATATCAAAAGGGCAAGATGAGAGTAGCTACCAGCCTTTCCCACTGACTGAAGTTCAGCAGGCTTATCTGGTTGGACGCCATTCCGGTTTTACCCTGAGTGGCGTGGGCGCGCATTTCTTTATTGAATACCGGATAGAACAATTAGATGTTCAGCGCCTGAATCGGGTATTAAACCGCCTTATCCAGCGCCATCCAGTGCTCAGAACGGTTGTTGTTAACGGGCAACAGCAGGTATTGAAAGATGTCCCAATCTTCGCTGTTAAACACCACCAGTTTGCTGACATTACTGAGGCAGATACATTACGTGAACGTTTGTCACATCAGGTATTGGATTCCGGTCACTGGCCGGTGTTCGATTTCCAGCTTGCGCAAGACAACAACCCTGTCTCACGGCTATTTGTCAGTCTGGATAATCTGCTATTAGACGGATTGAGCATGCAGATATTGCTGGCGGAATTAGAACTGCTATATCTCGACGAACAACACGAACTACCACCATTGAACGTCACATTCCGGGATTGTGTGTTACGCCAGCAAAAAATGCCTGTGCATCAGGGTTCGCTGCAATATTGGCAGGAACAGGTGAAAACGTTGCCCCCTGCTCCGCAACTCCCCTTACGTATTGCGCCGGAAAATATACAATCCCCGCGTTTTGTACGCTATAGCGATCGCTTATCCGCATATGAATGGAAACAGTTAAAACAACATGCTGCCCCTCATCAGATAACCCCTTCCGCGCTGTTAATGGCAGCTTATGCAGCTGTTCTGTCGGCATTCAGTGCCAAAGCGGAATTGACGCTTAATCTAACCCTTTTCGACCGTCCATGCTGGCATGAGGACATCAAGCATATTCTGGGAGATTTTACTTCATTGTCACTGCTCGCGTGGCATCCAGAGAAGAACTGGCTATCAAGCGCACGCCGGTTACAACAACAGTTATGGCAGGATCTGGATCACCGCCATATTTCAGCAATCAGAGTGATGCGTGAGCTGTCCCGGGACCGTGGGCCGGATGCAGCCAGTATGCCGATCGTTTTCACCAGCGCCCTGGGAACGCATGAAGGACAATTCCTTTCACATTCATCATGGATGAAACCCGTTTGGGGTATCTCACAAACGCCACAAATCTGGCTGGATCATCAGGTTTATGAATCTGACGATGAACTTTGTCTGAACTGGGATGCGGTCGAAGCGTTATTTGAACCACATCAATTACAAACCATGTTCAACCACTATATGGCGTTACTGCGCACCCTTGCCGCACAGCCGGAGAGCTGGCATTCAGCACTGGAGCAACTGATGCCACGCCAGCAATGCCTGATAGTTACAGATAACACGCCTGTTGTTAATACGTCATTACCACGTACGGAAGGATTCGATTCGCAGATATGCAGCGAAATTCAGTGCCTGTTTTTGTCCGTCACCAACCAGCCTGTTCATGTCCAACAGAACTTTTTTGAAGCAGGAGCCAGTTCGCTACAGCTAATTCAATTGCACAGCAAATTACAACACGCCGGTTTCCATCATCTTGCTGTTACTGATCTATTCGCTTATCCAACACCAGAAGCGCTTAGCTTGCGTTGCCGGAAAGACACTCAAGACGCAAATCAGATGTCAGTGACTCTTCGTCAGCGCCAACAACAAAAGCGTCTGCAACAACGGGAAAAACGTCATAAAGGAGCTGCATAATGACTGATTTAACGCCTCACTACGATAATTGTGATCCTATCGCAGTGATTGGCATTGCCTGCCGTTTTCCACAGGCACCAGATAGCGATATTTTCTGGCACAACCTGCAACATGGCGTTGAGTGTACAACCACACTCTCCCGCCAAACGTTATTGGATGCAGGAATTCCACCTGAAATCATTGATAGTGACAACTTTGTCAATCAGGCAGCAATATTAGAGGATGCAGAACAATTTGATGCCACACTGTTTGGCTATTCTCGTCAGGAAGCAGAAATGCTTGATCCTCAGCAGCGTCTGTTCCTGCAAACAGCATGGCATGCTCTTGAACATGCCGGCTATTCACCACGTCATGTGCGCCTGAAAACCGGTGTTTTCGCCAGCAGCCGGGTCAGCACCTGGCCTTCGTGGTCACAGTTCACTATGACAGACGTTGGCAAAGTGAAAGGCCTGCAGGCGTTAATGAGTAATGATAAAGATTATCTTGCGACGCGTACCGCCTACAAATTAAATCTGAAAGGCCCTGCACTGACAGTACAAACAGCTTGCTCCAGTTCACTGGTTGCCGTGCATATGGCTTGTGAAAATCTGCGTTCCGGTGAATGTGATATGGCACTGGCTGGCGGTGTGGCAGTATCTTTCCCGCAAGAAAGCGGTTACTTGTATCAACCGGGGATGATTTTTTCACCTGATGGACATTGCCGCCCCTTTGACAGTCAGGCAAACGGCACTTATGGCGGTAATGGTGTTGGTGTTGTCACACTGAAACGTCTGAGCGATGCATTGCGCGATGGCGATCCCATCATGGCTGTATTGCGGGGCAGTGCCATTAATAACGATGGCAATGAGAAAGTCGGGTTTACTGCCCCTTCGGTGAACGGGCAGCGCAGCGTGATTACCGAAGCATTGCAACTGGCAGATGTCAGCATTGATGATATTGGCATGATTGAAGCCCACGGAACCGGTACACCGCTTGGTGATCCGATAGAAGTTGATGCGCTGCGCAACATATTCTCCGATCGCCGCGTAGCGGTACCGCCTTGTTATCTTGGCTCAGTGAAAAGCAATATAGGCCATCTCGATACTGCCGCAGGGATTGCCAGCTTGATTAAAACGGTTCTGTCTGTCTGGCATGGGTATATTCCTCCGACCATCAATGTACAGCAACCCAATCCGGCATTACGACTGGAAGAAAGCCCATTCAGACTGGCAACACAAGGCCAGCACTGGACACAGGCATTGCGCACCGCTGGCGTTTCTTCATTCGGCATTGGCGGCACCAACTGCCATATCGTGGTGCAATCATTACCGGAGGAATTACGCCACCACCCTGTCAATGATACGCAGGCTCAGGCACAAACTGTGCCTTTATTGCTCTCTGCGGCTTCTGAATCTTCATTGCATCAATTGGCACAACGTTACGCGACGGCACTTGCTAATACACCAGAAAACTATGCAGATCTGGCCCGAACAGCATTACAGGGGCGTGATCTTACATTGCCCTGGCGCTTAGCGCTGACATTAACGCCACAAAATACTGCCAAAAATGCGGCGAGCTTGGCGGCCTTTGCAGATAATGGCCCTACAGCGGACATTTTTAGCGGGCAGGCCAGGAATGAAAACAAACAATTATGGCAATTCAGCGGTCAGGGCTGCCAATGGTCTGGCATGGGAAAAGCCATGTATGCCAGTTCTTCTGTTTTCTCTGCTATGTTAGATCGTTGTTGTGCCGCCTGTGCATCCGAATTGGTGCTGCCATTAAAAGCAGTGATGTTCGGAGAGCATGATGAGGCATTAGCCACCACCGAATATGCACAACCCGCCATTGTCGCACACCAGATTGCGCTGGCTGCACATTGGCGCTCACTTGGCTTAAAATCCGATTACGTACTGGGACATTCTGTCGGAGAGTTTGCCGCAGCCGTTGTTGCCGGGATTTTCACACCGGAACAAGTGATGCCATTGGTCGCGGTACGGGGGAAATTGATGCAAAAATGCGCCCGGGGAGGTGCAATGTTGGCTGTTTTTGCCAACGACGAAGATATTCTGCCTTTTACCCGTTCACTGGCATTGGATCTGGCGGTTTGCAATGGCCCGCAACACTGGGTCTGGGCAGGTACAGAAACGGAAATTATTATACTGGCACAACGTCTGGAACAGCAGCAGATCCGTTGCCAGCACCTTAATATTGCCTGTGCAGCACATTCCGCTATGCTTGAACCTATTCTGGGGGAATTTTCCCAGCGTTTTTCTCAGTACAGTAGCCAGTTACAGCCTGTATCGGGAGAAATTCCGCTGATTTCTACCCTGACAGCTGATATTGCGACTACTGAGCAATTAGGTTCACCAGACTACTGGCGTAATCATATGCGCCAGACGGTACGTTATTATCAAGCCATTGAATTTGCCCGCCAGCAAGGTGTGGCGTTATTTGTAGAATTCGGTGCTGATGCTCAGCTAACAGGGATCGGCCGGCGTGTCAGCCTGCCACAAGAGACGTGGATTGCTGGTGCACATCGTCAAAGCACTCCTGAAACCGCCCAGCAAACGGCACTCATGCAACTTTATTGTGCCGGCGCCCATCTTGACTGGCAGCGTCTTTTCCCGCTTGCCGGAATCAAATGTCATGCTCCGCTCTATCCATTTGACAAACAACATTATAGCTTCGCTGCCGCCAAATCTGCGCAACACTCAGTCAATACCAATACCGGGCTTGATGTCAATTCCCTGCTCGACCCTGCCATTGAACACAATTCCGATGCGGTAATACTTCGTGCGCTGTATACCGATGCTCTGGTATATCAATGTCATGGGCACGAAGCGGAACAAGGTTTCAGTGTCACCGACACGATCCGGGCCGGCCGGCTGCAACCTTGCTGGCATCTTTTGCTGGAACAATTATTGAACCACTGTGTTCAGCAAGGCTACTACCAAGAAGTTTCCGGGCCAACTGTAAATAAAATGTATCGTCCTCACCGTGTGTTGCCGTATACCAAGCGCCGCTCATTGGAAGCCAATTTACTTACTGCTTTCCCTGCATTGATCTATGCTGGCGAACGTTTATTCGCACTGATGAGTGATCGGGTTGATCTACCCCGCCAATTAGTGGCATCTCCGGCGACTAATTCCATAGCGACAAAAGCATGGTTCCCTGCACCACAGCCATGCCCTGATACTCACTATGTCCTGCATTGGCGCACAATCAGTATTGCGGATAAACAGAGATCTTCATCGGCATATACCCTTCGTTTGTCAACAGCAAGTGAGGCGATTGCACAACATTGGTGTCAGGCAGGTATTAATTTACAGCCTGAAAGCGAAAATACATTATTGCTGCTTCAGGGCCATGATGTTGTTGAATTATGTGATCAGGTTATTGGCGAATTAAAACGCAATACAGCAACATCATTGACCGTTATCACTTGCAGCGCCCAACCTGAAAGCACCTTATCAAAAGAGCAGATTAATCCCGCTCAATACGCTGTCTGGGCATTGCTGCGTGTCGCGGTTGAAGAGTATCCCCATTGTCGCATTCAGGCGATTGATATAGCGGGTATCAAGGATACTGGCGCCTTGTCATTGGCACTGGATTATCTGGATGAGCAGCATCGCTGGCTGAAAGTGCGCGGAAATCAACTTTCTGTGCCTGTTTTACAACGTCAGCCATTACCATTATCGCAACAACCTATATTAATTCCCCATCAGGGTTGGCACATCGTTACCGGCGGTATGGGCGGTATCGGACAAATTTCCATTCGTTGGTTGCTGGCTCAAGGTGCACGTAAAATCGCGGTGTTTGCCCGCCGTAAATATGCAGATTGGGATACTTTTGTCCAAAAGCTGTCACTGAGTAGCGAATGTGAAATCCGCTGGGTTCATGTTGATGTTACTGACACATCAGCCTTGTTAAGTGCGGTGCAAACACTGGCACAAGAAGAAGGTATCGCTGGCGCGATCCATGCCACCGGTATTGCCGATCACACGCCGCTGGCAAAACTTGAACGTCAGCATCTGGGGCAAATGCTATCCGTAAAAGCATTCAGTGCAGCAACCTTGCAGACTGCACTTGAGCAACACAATGCTCAATATCTGCTGCTTCATGCTTCTGCTGCCTCAATGTTAGGTGCGCAGGGACAAGGTGCTTATGCAATTGCCAACGCCTGTCTGGAAGCGCTGGCACTGACCGCATCCAGCCCGTTGGTGGTAAAGACGTGGGTCTGGGGAGTTTGGGGTGGCATTGGCATGGCCAGCGACCGGAGATTAGTGGAAAAACTGGCACAGGATGGCATGTTACCATTCAGTGCCAATGAGGGTATCTGGCATCTCAATCAGTCACTGAGTACGACCTCTCCCTGCTATCTGGCAATGCGGTTAAATGAACGTCATCCTGATATTTTGCGACGTTTGCAGTCTGGCATTGCTGCCCATACAACAACTCATACAATAACTACAGCATCTGCCTCTTTGCTGCCTGCTGATAATCTGCTCTATCAGGATAGCCAGCCACGGCTTAAATGGCTGCGTCAGAGGGTTGCGACGTTATTGCGCTTAGAGCAGCCTGAACGTTTAGAGCCGCAACAAGATTTATTACAATGCGGTCTGGATTCCTTACTGTTCCTTGAACTTAATACGGTGCTCCACCAACAGTTTGGTTTCAGATTAACCGCAGAGCTGGCTTACCAAAATATGACTCTGGAGGGGCTTAATGCGCTTATCGGTGACGCATTGCCTGAGCAGGCCCCTGCATCCCCTCAGCCTGAAATCGTTATTAACAGTACCCAACATCATGAACCCTTTCCTCTGACACCCATTCAGCACGCTTACTGGGTTGGTCGTACTCAGGCCATTGATTTTGGCGGCGTAGCCTGCCACGTCCTGTTTGAATGGGATCTGGCACTGAATAGCTTTGATATTCCCCGTTTTGAAAAGGCATGGAATGCTTTAATTCAGCGTCATGGTATGTTGCGCATGATTGTCGATGAAGATGGACAACAAAGAATTCTGCCTGAAACGCCTTGGTATGTTTTATCGCAAGATGATCTGCGAACCCTGCATGATGCCGCCCGTGAACAGGCACTGGCTCAGCGTCGTCACACCCTCTCTTATCAAGTACCGCCTGCGGAACAGTGGCCGTTGTTTGAAGTCTCTGTTTCACTGCTGCCGGATGCGCGTTGCCGCTTACATATGAATCTGGATCTGTTGCAGTTTGACGTACAGAGTTTCCGGATCATGATGAACGATTTACAACGGGCTTATCACCAGCAACAACCACTGGCTCCACAAGCATTTACTTTCCGTGATTATGTGATGGCAGAACAGGCACAACGTGAGAGTAAAGAGTGGCGGGCATCATGGGCATACTGGCAGGAACAGTTGCTTTCACTGCCTCCTGCGTCGAGGTTACCGCTGAATCCACAGCTTCCTCAGCGCAGCCAGCCACAATTCACGACTTATGAAGGCCGGCTGGCACAATCTGACTGGCGAATACTCAAGCAAAGCTGGAAAAAATGGGGGGTCACGCCTTCTGCGGGCCTGTTGACACTGTTTGCCCACACACTTGAATGGTACAGCCGTCATCCGCTGTTTACCCTCAATCTGACCTTCTTTAACCGACAGCCTTTCCATCCAGAGGTTCAGGAACTGATTGGTGACTTTACCTCCGTCATGCTGATGGATTTTGATTTACGTAAAACAACCTCCCTGCGTGCCAGCATGGAAAAAACCCAGGCCTTGCTCTGGCAACGACTGAGCCATAGTCATGTCAATGGGGTTGAAGTGCTGCGGGAACTGGGTCGCCAGCACTCCGGTGAAACCCAGAACAGGCAGCCGCTGACACCGGTCGTTTTCACCAGTATGCTAGGGATGGCGCAAGAAGGGGTGGCAATCAAACAATCCATTACTCAGCTACTGGGCGATCCGGTCTTTGTCCTGAGCCAAACGCCGCAGGTCTGGCTGGATCATCAGGTGATGGAAGTGGATGGTGATCTGCTGTTTAACTGGTATTGCATGGACGATGTGCTGGAACCGGGGGTTATTGAAGCCCTGTTTGCTGCTTATAACGCGCTGTTGATGCAAGTTGTACAGATTTGCCGCCCGCCTGAACGCATTGAACATTATGATCTTCATACACCGCCTGTCGGTCATACACGTTATGACTTCTGGCAACAGCATTGTGAATTGCATCAGGCCGAACAGTATCTGCGCTCTCAGCCTGAAATACGACTGGCGGAGATTCAGCCACGTCAGGAAAATACCCAACATTATAATGTATGGCTGGTGGCAGAAGATAATCCGTCTTTATCATTACCAGAACCACAGGTAATAAACACCAAAATCCTGCCACTACCGACATCAGCGGAACAGCAAGCGTTTGAACGCTCCTGGCAATATATTGAGCAACAGGCGTTATGGGGGCTGGGCCAGACTCTGCTGCGCCATCACCTGTTCACCTCTGCGCAAGAATGCCACTCTCGTGAAGAAATTGAACAACGCTTGCAATTGGCACCGAGGTATCAACGCCTTCTGACCCAATGGCTGACATTATTAAACAACCAAGGATTTATTGAAAAAACCGCTGACGGATACCGTTGTCTGCAACCACTCAGCCAGATCCCTGCTCCTGCGGCGAAACTGGATGATGCCGTATGGTGCCAGGCCATCAGCCGTTATGTTGCAACCTGTATTGACCAGCATGATCCCCTGCTTGCCGGGCGTGGTAATGCACTGGAACTGTTGTTTGCCGATAAACAAACCACCGCCAGCCTTTACAGCGAAAACCCTGCGCTACGTTGCCTGAACCAGACTGCCGCTGAAATTATCCGCCAATTGAGCCAGACATCCGAACATTTCACTATGCTGGAAGTGGGTGCAGGAACAGGGGCTACATCAGAAAAAGTCCTTAAACATAATGCCCCGTTCATTGAAAGTTACAATTTTACGGATGTCTCACCGCTATTTTTGGATGATGCGCGACAGTTACTCGGTCATTATGGCGAAACCGTAAAATTTGCCTTGTTCGATATTAACCAGCGTATTGATTTTAGTCAGCACCCTGAATCGGGTTATGACCTGATCATGGCAGTAAACGTCTTGCATGATGCGATCCATCTCAGGAATACCCTGAAACGACTGTCCCGTTTACTAAAATCCGGCGGGTGGTTGCTGATTATTGAATCAACCAAGCGCGAAAGTGCCATGCAACTCGCCAGCGTCGGGTTTATTGAAGGCATCAACGCCTGGGCTGACGATCGCGGTGATGATCAGGGTAATAGCGCATTGCTCGAACTTGCAGACTGGCGCAGATGTCTGGAGAAATCCGGTTATCGGGTTTCACTGGAATGGCCGGGACAAGACGGGCCGGAACTGCATCAACAGTTGATTCTGGCACGTTCTGAACAGCAGGCACGACTGAATATCAGCGAAATAGCGGTACAATTGTCAGCCCTGCCTTACTCATTGCATATCCTGCAGCAAGAGCAATTACCGCTGGCGGCATTACCGATAATGACCGCAAAAGAGGACATGCTGCAACCTCTGGCCATGACAACCGGACAGCCGGAAATAACCGATGATCAATTTTATGATATTGAACAACAAGTGATTGCACTCTGGAATTCCCTTCTTCCCCAGTCAATTCAGCGTCACAGTGATTTTTTCCAGAGTGGCGGCGACAGCCTGATTGCCACGCGCATGGTGGTGCAACTACGTCGTCAGGGGTATGAACAAGCCAATCTGCAACAACTGTTTGAACATCCTAAGTTGAGTGAATTTTGCCGTACCTTGCGGGTCGTCGAAACACATTCAGCGACACCAATTACACCACATCAGGCAGAACCGGCATCAGAGCAGATCCTGCCCCTTACCGCCCTGCAATATGCTTACTGGTTGGGAGAAAGCCAACTGTTCCAGTTTGGTAACGGCATTGCCCACTTCTATGCTGAGCTGTCTATCGACGGACTGGATCTGACTCGTTTCACTACCGCATGGAATCGCGTGATAAACCATCATGGGCAATTACGCGGTTACGTGAAAGAGGGACAATATCATATTCTGCCAGAAGTGCCCTGCTATACGCCGACAATCATTGATTGCCGTGACATGACACAGGATGAGCGCGAGACACAGCTGAACAATGCCCGCGATACTCTGCGTACTCAGGGTGTTCCCAGCGACAGCTGGCCACTGTTTGATTTAACGCTGTATCATACCGATGACCGGACACATTTATTGCATCTGACCATTGATCTGCTGGTGGCAGATGGGAAAAGTCTGACCTTAATCTTGCGCGATTTACACCATTGGTATCAAAAATCTGACTGGCAACCAGAGCCACAAACAGCAACCATTGCTGACTATATTCAGGCACTGGAGGATGAGAAAACCGGAGAAATCTGGCAACAAAGCCGGCAATACTGGCTTGATCGTTTATCTTCGCTACCTGACGCGCCGGTGCTGCCGCTGAAAGATCACCAGTCACAACAGCTTAATCAGCAGTGCCTGACCGGATATATCAGCCAGCAACAGTGGCAACGTCTGCAACAACGCGCGGCAGAACACCGTGTATCCCCATCACAAGTGATGCTCACATTGTTTGCCCATATTTTGTCAGTATGGAGTAACAACGCGCATTTCACTATCAATGTCCTGCATGGCAACCGTCTGCTAATGTCACAACATTGCGATATGCTGGTCGGTAATCTCTCCACCACTTCTTTATTGGAAGTGGATTTGCGCAATACTCTGGGATTCAGCGATGCCGTAAACCGGATTCAAAAACAATGGCTCGCCGATCTTCAACACGCGCTGTTTGACGGGCAATTGGTGCTCAGGGAAAAAAATCAGCATCGCCACAACCTGAACGCCGGTATGCCGATCGTATTCAACGATACCACCGGTACGGCGGGCAAAGGGCCATCAGGATTAGGATCGCTGAATCTCTTTGGTGCCCAAACGCCTCATGTTTATCTCGACTGTATGCTCATTTCCGGCGCAGAAGGGGGTGTCACCCTACAGTGGGCTATCTTGCCGCAACTGTTCCAGCCCCAAGTAGCAGAAAACATGTTTGCCCATTATCAATCCTGTATCACTGCCCTGCTTGAGCCGGATTACGTCTGGAATACCCCGCTTCCTGACTGGCTCCCGACAGATGATCGTGCTCTGTGCCTGAGCAGTAATACGACAAAAAGTGATTTTCCATCCCATACGCTTTGCTCTCTGATTGAACAGGCAGTGAATCGTTATCCCCAACACATTGCAATTGTCGATGCCTGCCGCCAGATCGACTACCGTACTTTGTGGTCACAAAGCCTGACGCTGGCAGCTCATCTTCAAGCACAGGAAAACCACTCTTCGTCTCTGATTGGCGTAGTGATGGAAAAAGGTTGGGAGCAGGTTATTGCTGTTCTTGCGATTTTGTTGGCAGGACGCGCATATCTGCCTATTGATGCCAGCTATCCTCAACAACGAATCCATCAATTATTGGCATCCGGGGAAGTGGATATTGTACTGACTCAGCCTGAGTTCGCCCGACAGATAAACTGGCCTGACCATGTACAAATTATCCCTCTGGATGAAACATTACTTAACAACTTGCCTGTCACCAACGAACCGGGTTTATCTGTACGTCCTGAAGATCTGGCTTATGTTATTTTCACCTCCGGTTCTACCGGAAAACCTAAAGGCGTCATGATCAATCATCAGGGTGCGGTCAATACCATTCTCGATATTAACCAACGTATTACACTCAATGAGTACGATAGTGTACTGGCAATCTCAGAGTTAACCTTCGATCTCTCCGTTTATGACCTGTTCGGCACGCTGAGCCGTGGAGCAAAACTGGTCATACCGGCTCCCGGTGACACCCGACAGCCGGACAAATTACTGACATGGTTACAACAAGAATCGGTGACTGTCTGGAACTCGGTTCCCGCATTTGTACAACTGCTTGAGGAATATGCCCGTAGCTATCCGCATTCCCTGCACAGTCTGCGGTGGGTATTGATGAGCGGTGACTGGATACCCACTAACTTACCAGCCAAATTGTATGCGCTTCATCCTGAACTGAATCTCCTCAGTTTAGGCGGTGCCACTGAAGCCTCAATCTGGTCTATTGCCTATCCTATCGCGCAGGTCGATCCGAATTGGCGCAGTATTCCATATGGCAAGCCTCTGGCTAATCAGACTTTCTATGTGCTTAATGCAACACTTTCACCTTGTCCTGTCTGGGTCACCGGCGAGTTGTATATTGGTGGGCAAGGGCTGGCACTGGGTTACTGGGCTGACACTGAAAAAACAGAACAGGCATTTATCACACATCCTGAAACTGGTGAGCGGCTTTACCGTACAGGTGATTTAGGACGCTGGCTCCCAAACGGAAATATCGAATTTCTGGGGCGCAATGATCACCAGATAAAAATTCGTGGTTACCGGATTGAATTAGGCGAAATTGAACATCGTTTATGTGAGCATCCGGCAATACAACAAGCGTTAGTGTTTGCCCATACAACCTCAGCCGGTGCATTGCAACTGGTCGCTGGATTACGTGTAACTGACAACGCACCCATGCCTGCTGAACTGTTACCAATACTGCCTCACTGGTTGCAGCAGACCCTGCCGATCTGGATGTGTCCGCAGCGATTTATCATTCTCGATACGATACCCGTATCCGACAACGGTAAAATCGACAGACGCACACTGATTACTCTGGTTGAAAAAGCGCAAGAAGTTAATTCAGCACCCTCAGCGATTCTCAGTCCGACAGGACACTCGGTATTAAGCCTGTGGGAATCCGTGCTAGAGCAGCAAGGTATCAACGTACACGAGAGTTTCTTTACCCTTGGTGGAGATTCTCTGGCGGCAGTACGGTTAATGGTAAAAATTAATCAAACTTTCAACCGCCAATACCCGCTCAGCCTGCTGCAAACTTACGATACTGTGCATTCATTGGCTGAATTTATTGAATATCAACCGGAAAACACTTGTCAGGGAGTCATTTTAAACGAAGGAAACCCTGAAAAACCGGCATTATTTATCGTCCATCCTATTGGCGGGCATCTGTTGGGATATCGGCACCTTGCCGCCAATTTCGGTAATCAACGTCTGATTGGGTTGGCATTTACACCAGACAGCCTGAATACCGATAAGCCTTCCGTTGCAACATTGGCGGCTGATTATATCAATCAAATCCGTACCTTCCAGCCTGAAGGCCCTTATGCACTGGCAGGCTGGTCTTTCGGTGGATTGGTGGCTTATGAAATGGCTCATCAGTTACGTGCTGGAGGTGAAAGCGTTTCTCATTGCATCCTGATTGATAGTTTCGCGCCAAATGTGCGTACCGATCTGACGCTGGATGATACATTCTGCCACCGTCATTTCCTGCTCGATTTACAAGGGCAATTCCCTGATTTGGAAATAGATAACAATGCAATCGCCGCCAATACTGAGGTATTCCTTCAGGCACTGCACGAAGCTCTGCCGAAATCTGCACAAATTGATAGCTCACTGACTGAGCTTTATAACGTATGGCACCATAACCTGCGTGCATTGCTCGACTATTGTCCACCACGGATCCCTCAGCCTTTCAGCCTTATCCGGGCTACGCAGGCGTTACCTGATTTTATGGATTACCTTGATCCAACAACAATCACCTCCGTTGATCTCGGCTGGCAGGCTTTCGGGCCTGTCACAATGACGCAACTTGAGGGTGATCACTACAGCCTATTCCAGCACAAACATGTCAGCTCTCTGGTTACGTGCCTGAAAAATATTCTGGGTTCAGTTCCGACTATTGAGCCTGTTAAGGAGAACATATGATAAAGCCACGGCGGGTACTGATTGTCGGTGCCAAATTCGGCGAACTGTATCTGAATGCCTTCCTGCAACCTCAGCCAGATCTGGAACTGGCCGGTATTCTGGCGCAGGGAAGCCCTCGTTCACAGCAACTGGCACGAGATTTCAATGTGCCACTGTTCCGCTCATTGGATGAATTGCCGGACGACATTGATATTGCCTGCGTGGTGATACGCGCAGATATTATTGGTGGTAAAGGCGATCAATTCACTCAGGCATTATTGGCACGGGGTATTTCTGTTATTCAGGAACATCCCCTTGATGCAGAAGCCATCAGGAGTCACCAGTCAGCCGCTGATAAACAGGGCGTTATATTCTGGGTAAACAGCTTTTACAGCCAATGTTATGCAGGCAAAAGTTGGTTACATGCGGCGCATCAAATCAGCCACCTGTCACAGCAGAATCCGGTAAGTGGCTGCCTGACAACCAGTCGCCAGTTGCTGTTTTCCGCTCTTGATCTCTTGCTGCAAGCCTGTCACTGCCCGAAACAAATAGAAATAGCCTATGCGGGGAAACGAAGTAACGCGTTTCACTGCTTTGAACTGCGTCTTTCAGAAACAACCATAACGTTAAACGTTCAATCCTATCTCGATCCCAGAGATCCAGACATGCACAATCTTGCCATGCACAAGATGACACTGTTCTGGCCTACGGGTTATCTGACTCAGGAAGCCAGTTATGGGCCGGTGATCTGGACTCCGGTTCTTCATGCCCCGAATCATCTGAATAACGATCAGAGTCTCTATCTGACCGCCAGTCAACCGGATGGTGCTTATCAGCACCAGACAACCTCACAAATTCTTTGTCCGGCAACCAAAGACTGGATGACGGCATTTGAATGTGATGGTGCCGAGGGCGTGGCACATTTGCTCAATACCTTAAGTTCTGTACTGAATGGCGCACTCTGTCCTCCTGCTTTGAGTGACGACTATCAACGACGATTGGCGGAAGTGTGGCAACAAATTTTGCGCCTGATGGGAGAACCTGTGACTCAGGATTTGCTGCCCCCTATCTGGATTGATCCGGCTCAATTGATGCTGACAAAGGAAAGAAGCTGATGAACCGGGCACTCCCTGCACATCCGATGATTCGCCCGTGTCTGACACCCCGTGGTGAACCCAGATACACCCTGTTAATCTGCCCCTTTGCCGGGGGCAGCAGCAGTGCATTTCGCCAATGGTCCACGCTGGAAAATCCAGACATCGCGGTTTCGCTGGTGCTTTACCCCGGACGTGATAGCCGCATGAATGAACCTGCGATCACCAGAATCGCACCATTGGCGCAATCACTTTCTGATCTGCTGGTGTCATTGACACCAGCACAAAGAGAAAACCTGATACTGGCCGGTCACAGTATGGGCGCCCAGGTTGCTTTTGAAACTTGCCTACGCCTTGAACAGCATGATTGTTCCCCTAAGGCGCTGGTACTTTCGGGGTGTCATGCACCCCATCTTCAATCCCGCCGCCAATTGAGCGGATTACCTGATCATGAATTTATTGAACAGTTAATTGATATCGGCGGTTGCAACCCGGTATTACGGGAAGATCCCGGATTGCTGGCGCTGTTTTTACCCATGCTGCGTGCTGATTTCTGGGCTACGGAGCATTATCACCATGTGATTCAATCTGATTCAGTCAAACTGCAAACGCCCACTCTGTTGCTTTATGGCAACGAAGACAAAGAGGCCTCCGCTCAGGAGGTTCAACAATGGCATCACTGGCTTGCCATTGACAGGCAAAACCTTTCGCATTGCTGTCAGGAGATTGTCGGCGATCATTTTTATATCACGCAAAAACCGCAGAGTTTTATTCGTCACGTTACTCAATTTATGCAATATGTTTATCCACAGGAGTCCGCATAATGGCACCTTATTCAATTCCAGAAAAAAAACTGACTATGACGCCAGACTATCTTTGGAATGGCAAAACAATAGACCAACAGCTTGCCGGATGGTCGAAAATCTGGGGTGATAAAACGGCTCTTCTCTATCAGGAACAGCACCTGACTTATCAAGAACTCCATCAATCTGCGGAAAGGCTGGCAAGCGGGCTTTTCCGACGGGGAATCCGTCGTGGTGATAACGTCATGGTGCAACTGCCTAACAGCACCTCCTTTGTTGTTACCTGTTTCGCCCTGTTCAGGCTGGGCGCTCAACCGATATTATTAATGCCGACACAGCGGGCACATGATGTTCATGCTCTTTGCCAGATAGCCCGTCCGGTAGCTTATATTATCCCTGACTGCATCCAGGGTTTTGATTATCGGGAAATGGCACGGGAAGTAGCAGCATCCTGCCCTGAAATGAAACATATTATCGTTGACGGGGAAGCCGAAGAATTGACTGCTTTATCTTCCATTGATGGTGAGCCACTTGATATCTCCGGTCCCTGTTATGGCGACATTGCTGTACTCCTGCTTTCAGGGGGAACAACAGGTACACCGAAACTGATCCCGCGTACTCATGATGCCTATACCTATGATTTTGTGCTTTCAGCCCGTCTGTGTTCAGTTAATACCGAAAGTGTTTATTTAGCGGTACTGCCTGTTGCACATAATTTCACTTTAGGCAGTCCCGGTATTCTGGGCACGCTTTCTCAGGGAGGATGTGTACTTCTGAGTGACACCGCCAGTTGTGATGAAGCCATGCCATTGATTGAACAACATCAGGTAACTCATGTAGCGTTAGTTCCGGCGCTTGCCCGGCTCTGGGAGCAGGCTCGTGACTGGGAACAGAGCGATCTTTCATCCCTGCGTTGTTTACAAATCGGTGGAGGCCGGCTGACACCCGAACTGGCAGAACAGGTCATGACACGTCTTGGACCTTTGCAGCAAGTATTTGGTACTGCGGAAGGCTTGCTTTGCTATACCCGACTGAACGATCCCTATGAAGTCATCATTAACACCCAAGGACGTCCATTGTCAGAAGATGATGAGATCAAAATTGTTGATGCCAATCTGCAACCTGTCGCATCTGGTGAGACAGGCGAACTGATTACACGAGGCCCTTACACCATTACGGGATATTATCGTGCAGAACAACATAATACCGTCGCTTTTACTCCTGACGGATTCTATCGTACCGGCGATCTGGTTCGTATGAGATCAGATGGCAACCTGATTGTTGAAGGGCGAATTAAAGAACAGATCAACCGCAGTGGCGAAAAAATTTCAACCCAAGAAGTTGAAACATTGCTGCTGCAACATCCTGATATTGATGATGCAGTTGTTATCTCTGTTCCTGACGAACTCTTGGGTGAACGTATCTGCGCGTGCATTCCAAAAAAAATCAACCAACCAGAACCGATGAAAATACAAGAATTCTTGCACCAGAAAGGCGTTCAGCGTCATAAGACCCCTGATCAGTGGTTATTTGTGCCGATTTGGCCATTAACTACCGTGGGAAAAATCGACAAACGCAAATTGGTACAAATGGCGCAAGCAGAACATACAGCAAATTCAGAAAATAACCGCCCAATGCAACAATATCATGAATGCACTATCGCTATTACCAGCACTCCGTTAGATCTGGTCACCCATTTGCTTGCAGGCCTCGCTGATAATAATGCCCAACCTTATACACTCTATGAAATCAAAGGGGAATGGTCACTGGGGATAGGCAATGCTGCTACCATAAGTGCAGATACATCAGGTCAACTAATTGATTATAAAGGTAATTGTTATCCATATGATATCAATACCCTTAGCCAAAAACTGGAGCAGGTGCTTAATGATCTGCCTATCAAAGAGTGGCGTGCTTATGGCAGATCATTATTTGAATTTTCCCATATGACATATGGAATCCCCTTAGATCCATCATTAAAACAACCAAATCAGGCACTGATAAAACTCACTGTTCCACAGCATGAATTACGCATCACTCAAGGGCAGGTTCTGATAAGAACTCTTGAAGAGAACCAAATTCCTATTCTGTGCGAGAAAGTCAGGCAGGCTGATCAAGCGGGCATCCCAACTTTCCCTGAGACAAAAGAGCCGGAAATTATCAGCACCACTGGCGCAGCAAAACGCTATCAGGACAATGTAACTAATGCAGTTAATGATATTGCCGCAGGCCACTACCAGAAAGTGATCCTGTCACGCAAAGTTGAACTTAATACCAATGTTAATACCACTCACAGTTACTGGCTGGGCCGTCAGGCTAACACACCTGCCCGTTCTTTCTTTCTGCATGATGAAGAATTTTCTGCTTACGGTTTCAGTCCGGAAACCGTAGTTGAGGCAGATGGCTCTGGTTGGGTTAACAGCCAGCCGCTGGCAGGCACCAGAGCATTGACACATGACAAGGCGCAGAATCACAAGCTGCGGTCTGATTTGCTTTCTGATCCGAAAGAAATCGCTGAACATGCTGTTTCTGTCAAACTGGCACTGGAAGAATTAGAACCGATTTGTCAGGCTGATACGCTTCGTGTGTCAGAATTTATGGCTATTCGTGAACGTGGTTCAGTACAACATTTGGCATCAAGGGTAAAAGGATTACTGCAAACAGACAAAAATCGCTGGGATGCGTTCATCGCCCTATTTCCGGCAGTCACCGCTTCAGGGATACCGAAAAAACCCTCTTTACAAGCCATTTCCCGTTATGAAGGTGAACCACGCCTACTCTATAGCGGTAGTGTTATGCTGCTGGATAGTGCCGGTAAACTGGATGCCGCGCTGATATTACGTTCTTTCTATCAGCATAAAGGACGCTGTTGGCTTCAGGCTGGTGCCGGATTGGTCAGAGATTCCAAACCAGAAAGAGAATGGCAGGAAACCTGCGAAAAACTTGAGTGCATTATGAAATATGTGCGCTCTTAATTATGGCAAAATATTAAGAATTTATCGGAATATACACAATGGATTTCAAATTGCATCGCGACGGCAAGAGAGCAAATCCCCGGGAGCATAGATAACTATGTGACCGGGATGAGCGAGCGCAGCCAACAAAGAGGCAGTTTGAAAGACGAAGTGTATAGATCTTAATCATACTTCAGGGAAAATCAGAGTTATACACAATGGATTTCAAGTTGCATCGCGACGGCAAGAGAGCAAATCCCCCGGGAGCATAGATAACTATGTGACCGGGGTGAACGAGCGCAGCCAACAAAGAAGCAGTTTGAAAGACGAAGTGTATAACTCTGGTTTTCCCCTGCGCCTGTTAGAAACAGATACGTTTTAAACGAAAATAAAAATCCGTATAATCCACTCCCCGCAAAGAATCCATAATAGAAAACCTATAGCCGATACGATTGGCAATGTGAGAAGTCGCAATGAATCAGAAAGATACGAGAAAAGAGACACTTGAATTCAACAAGCTCCAGAAACGCCTAAGGAGAAACGTTGGTAATGCTATTATTGATTACAATATGATTGAAGCAAATGATGTTGTAATGGCATGCATCAGTGGTGGCAAAGATTCATTTGCGATGTTAGATATCCTGCTGAATCTGCAACAGGCGGCTCCAATAAAATTTGATGTCGTTGCAGTAAATCTTGATCAGAAGCAACCGGGTTTTCCTGAGTACGTTTTGCCCCAATATTTTGAAAGTCTGAATATTCCATACTACATCGTAGATAAAGATACTTATTCAGTTGTTAAAGAGAAAGTTCCTGAAGGTAAAACAACCTGTGGGTTATGTTCCCGCCTGCGCCGTGGCACACTTTATTCTTTTACAGAAAAAATCGGGGCCACAAAAATTGCACTCGGACATCATCTTGATGACATCGTTGAAACGCTGTTCCTGGATATGTTCTATGGCGCACGCATGAAAGCAATGCCACCGAAATTGCGTTCTGATGATGGTCGTAATGTCGTCATTAGGCCACTGGCATATTGCCGAGAGACAGACCTTATCGCGTATGCGGAACACAAAGCATTTCCAATCATCCCTTGCAATCTGTGCGGTTCTCAAGAAAATTTACAGCGGCAGGCTATCAAATCAATGTTGGTTGAATGGGATAAGAAAACGCCGGGCAGAGTAGAAAGTATTTTCAAATCAATTCAAAATGTTAGCCCAAGCCAATTAGCTGATAAAACACTTTTCGACTTTGCCAATTTGCCGTTGGATCGGGATGGGGAAAGGGAAGAATACGCGTTTAACGAAGCTGTCGTATCCTCAACTAACATTGATGAATCCCTGTTTATTGACGTTACGAACATTTAAAAATATTCATTAAAATTGAACCGGTCGTATTTCCCCAACAGCAACAAAAAAATAGCCGATGCTTAAATTGGCATCGGCATAATGTTTTCTGTCGGTCACAACCATTTGCTTCGCTTTAGCCACAGGGCAAAAATGACTATCAAGATAGATAACAAAAGGCAGAATAAGCCAAAGCCAAACGGATACTTATTACCGGGTATTCCGCCCAGATTGACACCAAATAGCCCCGTCAAAAAGGACGTTGGCAAGAATATCATTGCCAATAGTGACATCATGTAGGTACGGCGGTTCATGTCATCTGCCATCATGGAGCTTATTTCATCTGCAAGAACTGCTGTGCGGGCAATACTACCATCCAAATCATCCAATCCACGCCCCAGACGATCTGCGATTTCCTGCATTAAACGCCGCTCTTCATCACTCATCCAAGGTAACCGCTCACTGGCCAATCGGATAAAAACATCACGCTGTGGTGCCATGTATCGGCGCAAAACGATTAATTGTTTACGTAACAACACCAATTCACCGCGACCGGGTACTTTTTGCTCCAGAATATCATCTTCAAACCCAATCAGCTGGTCATGTAACTCTTCAATAAAATCACTCACCTCATCAGTAATGGCATCCGCTATTTCAATCAGCCAATGTCCTGTACTTTTTGCACCAACTCCATTGTGTAAATCATCCACAACTTGATCGATGGAGTGAATTTTCCGATGGCGGCTGGAGATGATTACTCTGTCATTAACATAGATGCGGAACGAAACCAAGTGATCAGGGCGCGCATTATCATTGCGATTTACCGATCTCAGGGTAATCAAAGTGCCCTCACCAGTGCGTAGCACTTTCGGACGAATACTTTCACCCAGCAATCCTTCCTTTGCCGGAGATGGCAGCAAAGGGGTATTCATAATCCATTGGTGGCTGCCCTGGTTTTTATAATCAAGGTGTTGCCAAAATGGCTGTTCTGCTGTTGCGGGTGAATCTTCACCAAATGCCCTGATACCTCCCTGACCATTCATCTGGCAGGCGTAAATTGCATTTGAACCTTTAAATACCGAGCCATAGACCGTTTCCACATCTGCTCCTTTTCGTACTTATTTCTTATAATTAGTCATCAGAATGCTTGATGATATACATGGTATGACTATAGGCGACATCTTCAGGATTAGTGATCGGGTATCCTTTTAACCACGGTTTGATTAATCGACCATTGGTATATTGATAAATCGGTACAATTGGTGCTTGTTCTGCAATCATTTTTTCGGTCTGATTGTAATAGCGGTTTCTGGCCAGATTATTCGTTTCATAACTGGCAGCTTTGAGCAACGCATCATAGTCAGCGTTATGGAATTTCGAGAGATTACCACTGTGGGTAGATGTCAGAAGAGACAGAAAACTTGATGGCTCGTTATAGTCTCCGGTCCAGGAGGCTCTGACCACATCAAAATTACCGGTATTACGGTTATCAACGTAAGTTTTCCATTCTTGATTGACTAATTTGACCTCTACACCCAGTTTTTTCTTCCATTCTGAACTGACCGCAATTGCAATCCGCTGATTATTCTCTAATTTGTTATAAAGCAATGATATTTTCAGAGGGTGTTCAGGGCCATAACCCGCAGCTTTCAGTAGCTTTTTGGCCTGTTCATCCAGATCTTGTTGAGTCAACGTTTCTTGCCGGGTTTTCTCTGGCCGGAATCCTGCTGTCACATCAGGAGTGAAATGCCAGGCCGGTTTTTCCCCTGTCCCCACGACTTTTTCGGCAATCAGCCTTTTGTCTATTGTCATGGACAGTGCTTGCCTGACCCGAATATCATTTGTTGGTGCCCGCTGTGTATTAAAAGCATAGTAGTATGTTCCTAATTGATCCGGCGTAAAAACTTGTCCCGGAAGTTCACGCAGCAATTTCTGGTACATGTTTTTGGGGAAAGACTCTGTAATATCGAGATCACCTGCCAGATAACGTTTGGTTGCGTTAGATTCCTGGCTGATGGGCATAAAAGTTACTTTTTTCAATACCGTGTTTTTATTATCCCAATAGTACGGATTTGGTGTCAGGACAATTTTTTCATTGACGACTCGTCCCGTTAACATAAACGCGCCATTACCAACCAAATGCCCTACCCGAATCCAGTTGTTGCCATATTTTTTGATAATCTGCTTATTGACCGGATAAAGACTAAAGTTGGCGGTCATACTGGGAAAATAAGGTACAGGCCGATCCAGAGTCACTTTTAGCGTATAAGGATTGATAGCTTCCACACCCAGCTTTTCCGGCGGCAATTTCCCATCAATAATTTCTTGTGCATTTTGAATGCCCGATAAGGCTGCAAACCAAGAAAAAGAAGAGGCATTGACGGGACTGACCAATCTCTGCCAGCTATACACAAAATCGGATGCCGTAATGCCGTCACCATTAGACCAGCGGGCATCCTTACGCAACGTAAATATCCATGTTTTGTTATCTGTCGTTTTCCACTCTGTGGCAACTCCCGCTATGGTTTGCCCATCCGCACCTTGATTAACTAATCCCTCGAATAGATCACGTAGTACTTGCGCCTCCGTCAAACCGAAAGACTTTATCGGATCTAATGATGCAGGCTCATCTTTCAATTGACGCACTAATTCCTGATAAGGGTCCAATTCAGTACCTACAGGAACATGAGCAGCAAAAACAGAAAAAGAAAGGGAGAGACCAGTCATCAACAATACAGAGGGAAGCAACGTAAAATTATGCATATTCTTTTGCCTTATGAGCCTAATCATTATCCTAAAATAAATTATGAAATATTGTTAATTAAAGGGAGGCAGAGTATTTCATATACACTTCGTCTTTCAAACTGCCTTTTTGTTGGCTGCGCTCGCTCACCCCGGTCACATAGTTATCTATGCTCCCGGGGATTTGCTCTCTTGCCGTCGCGATGCAACTTGAAATCCATTGTGTATAAATACTGCATCTATTTTTGTGGGCAAGATCGCACTATTCCTTTACACTGACGACGTAGTTTACTTTTAGAAGGATAAAACCATGACACAAACCGTCAAGTTTCAAGGTAGTGATATCATCATCAACGGCGATTTCCCACAAGCAGGCCAGAAAGCAAAAGCATTCACACTGGTTGCTAAAGATCTTGCTGATGTAACATTGAGCCAGTACGCAGGTAAACGTAAAGTGCTTAATATCTTCCCAAGCATTGATACTGGTGTTTGTGCGACTTCTGTCCGTAAATTCAATCAACTCACCAGCGAACTGAACAATACCATCGTACTGTGCATTTCAGCGGACTTGCCTTTCGCTCAGTCTCGCTTCTGCGGTTCTGAAGGTTTATCTAATGTTGTGACTCTTTCCACACTTCGTGGTAGCGAATTTCATGAAAATTATGGTGTTGCAATAAATGAAGGCCCACTGGGTGGGTTGACTGCGCGGGCTGTTGTTGTTCTGGATGAGAATGACCAGGTTATTTACAGCCAGTTGGTTGATGAGATCACCAATGAACCTGATTACGACAGTGCATTATCAGCGTTAAAATAATTTTTTATTATTGATAATGTTATAGTTTTGTTTTTAAATACAGCAAACTAGTTATTTTATAACTATTTTTATTTTATTTTTTAGCGGCGATGAATTCACAATTAATGAGTTCATCGCCGCTCATTTTTTAGAGACTAACTTTAGAGACCAGCGCTTCCCCGCGGCAAGTAACAACTGACCGCCAGTACCTTTTCCCGGCACCGAAAGATCGGTTGCTAAATCACCTGATTGTCCTGATAGAGTGACCAATTTTTGTTGATCACAACAGGGGGCTAATGACAGGATATACGACAAACATACATCAGCGATCAACGTCAAGCCATTTAGAATGATATCCGCTGATAAATATTAATTCTTTTAATATAAGGGTGAATGCTGAAAGGTTGATTAGGCAGCCATAGTGATGACAACGACAGGCAAGACTAAGACGCCATACACCTGCATCATTCCCTGAGCTTAAAGCTCGTAAGCGGGATAAGGCGTGAGTCAGAGAATGACACGCAGCACTGGCTGTAATAAGGCCGGATATAAACTGCTACTGTCGTCAATGTCTGAACAACAGGAAGCTTTGCAAACGGGATGAGTTCATATAAGTTATTATGCCAAATAATAGCGCCCACATTAATGTGGGCGAACGTTATGCTTTCTTCGCCAAAGTTTATCAGTACAGGGCGCGTCCTGAGTTTACTGATGGTTTGCGCAACTTTCAGGATGTCAGTATTCCGGGTTTTAACGACAGGATGTCGGCTCTGGAGATGAAAAGTCTGTTTTTGGAGGGTCAGCTAACTGAGCAGCAACAGGGGGCCTTAATCAGTCGCATCACTGAAGCGAGTCGAGCTGAATACATTGATCAAGTACTGAAGCAGACAGCGGTATTCAGCGCAGATTTTCAACGTGCCGGAAGTATTTCCAGCCACCTGGTGCCACAAGATTTCTATCTGTCATTGGTCAGAGACGCCTCAGGCGGCCGTTGCTATCCCTTGGTCAGGGCTATGGCGGTGGCACTCGCCAGCAATGGTGAGGCGGGAATCAACAGTCTGGTGGAAAAACTCTTCTTGGCCGCCGCTTCCCCTCAGGCGGGCAGTTCCACACTGCTAAAAAACAGTCTGGTCAACCTGCACTCCAATGGTGAGGCAGGGCAGGCATCAACGCCGCGGGGACGTGCTACATTATCCGAGGTTGTCTCCTTGCTGAAAAAATCGGCTGCCACTTCGATGTTTGCTCTGAATACCCTAAATCACTCAATGATGGTGGGATCTACTGTTGGAGCAGCAGGGCGTCGTTACTATTTCTATGATCCAAATGTCGGAGTTTTTGCATTTGACAATGCGGAATATTTCTCCAGCGCCATGGTAAAACACTTAGTAAAACGCAATTTGGCCGTTTATTATAGTGCATTTGGCAGTCAGTCTACCCCTACCTTCAACCTGGTAGAGATCGATCCTGTCAAGATGGCAAAAGCTCAGGTAGGTTATGGGTTGAATGTGGCTGACTTGACCCGTCCCGATGCACTGACCACGGTCATAGAACAACGGAAGCCGGTCAAGCAAATAATTAATGCCTACGAGAAAATTGCCGAGGATGCCAATTTACACACGGCCTTGGTTACCCTCGATACTAAGCTGTGGGGAGCAAGATTTGACAAAGCCATTACAAAGCTTGCCAGGAAAAATAAGCTTGACAAGAGTTGGATGCCGGTGATTGACAATATCCTGGAACAGGATAAAGGCCACTATGGTGTCCAATTCATCAATCGCGATACCCTTGAAGAGAAGTGGATAAGCAGCAAGGATGACACCTTTGTCAAATTCCGCCATTTTATTGATAAGCATATGCACACCAGGAATCAGCACTTCACCCTCGGACGCGGCCAGAAACGGCACAATTTCATTGCCGGCGAAGCCGCGTCGGTTGATGGGCTGAACGCTGGATTTGCGGTACAGTCGCTTATCCACTGGTTTGCCAACAAAAACCGCAACTATGCGGCACTTGGGATTTCTTCACCTGACCTGGCCACCGCACTCAAGATCCACAGTTACCTTAACTACACGCAAATAGCACACAGTGGCGTAAACGATGTGTTGACAGTTACTAAGCTGGTGCGTATAGCACTAGGCGGCAACAAGGTAAATGCCAAAACCTCACTCAAGGTATTTTCTTCAGCCATGCCTTATAAAGCCAACAAAGGCATTGGCTTGCTTTTTGGTCTAGCCTCTATTGGGTTAGACGCCTATGAACTTGCTCATGCCGAAACTGACACACAGAAAGCGGTATTCGGGACTCAACTGGCGTTTGATTCGGCCAGCATCGTTAGCGGTGCCGCTGGGATAGGTGTCGGACTGCTCGGTGCCTCGACGGCTGCGGCAGTTCTCAGTAGTACTGGGGTCATTATGGGGGGATTAGCCGTGGGCTTTACGGCACTGGTCCAAGCCTTTAGTGTGGTCGCTGAGGATGCTAAGGCAGTGGGAGTGTATTTCAATATGCTCGACAAGGCCTATAAGGGCAATGGCTATAGGTATGATAGTGAGAAAGACGTGTTGGTGCCCCTCACAGGGGCTGTGATCAAGACGTTGGATCTGCGTAATAAACAGGTGGATTTAGACAGTCAGTATATCTATCGTACTTCTTCTGGTGCTACAGGCTCGGGGGAAATTAATTATTTTTTCTGGATAGCCGACTTCCCAAAGATGGTTCGCGATCGCAGCCAAGCACTCGAAGTGCGCAGTGGGATCGGTTATAAGACGGCTTCACATTATCTCAATCACAGTGACAGTAATGTGCTCATCCTGCCGGGTACACCCAAATCCTTCATCAGATACCAATACATGCAGCTCCCCGGTGCAACTATGCGTAACGATACCGGTTTCGATGTGCTCCGTCGGCTGGAAGAGAATTATCGCTTTGATTATGACTTCTATATCTTTCCGGGTGAGGTTACTATCCGCAGGATCTATCAGGAATATGTAAAAACTCAGATCGAAGTAAGATTAGACCAGCGAAGCAGGAAACTGATAGTGCCAGAGCTACCAAAAGCACTGTATGGTTACCTGCATTATGAGATCAAGGGAGCAGGTGGTGATTACCTGATCGGGCTGAACGAAGGGACGACAGTGAAGCTTATGAGCGATGTCGCAAACTCGGACGGCAGTGGCAATTTACTGTCGCGCTGGGTCATTGATAGCAGCTCACTTGATAACGGCACTATCAACTTCCCAAAAAACCCACCGAAAAGCGGTGAAATGGTAGTGAAAATCGGTGGGATTGAAATAACACTCGATCCGTCCCAGAACGGGCAGGTGCTGCTGGTCAACCGTAAGAACGAGGTGCGCGAAATCGACTTCTTCGAACGGACAGCTAATGTGGTGAAAGTGGATGCAAGCGAAGTATCCGATCAGCAAATCGAAAAATATCTGAGAGATCTGGCCAAAGCCGACCAGTTGCACGGGCAATATGTGGTAGTAGAAAACTACAGCTACAATGAGCGTAATGTTGGTCGAGCCTTTTACGAGGTAGCTAAGGAGCGGATGATATTCACCGATACTCCCCACGAACAGGCCAAGCACGCCCAATTGGGTGCCGTGATGGGCGGTCACGCCTATTTCTACGACGCCGACAACGCGACGGCGTGGCGGGTAGATATCGCCACCGGGCAGGTCGATGTGCAGTTTATGCCGTGGGGCAACCATAATGCGGGCAAGATAAGTCGGTTATGGCAAGAAGGGGATGTTGTTTATCTGACGCACCATTATCAGCTGAAAGGGAGAGACGCTGAGCTGGGTTATCGGATCATTGATAACCGAATGGAATTAGTCAGTGTGGTGTGTGATGATGCGTTGCTCCAGCATTTGGCAAGCACAGACCGACAGGATGATGTGCTTGGGGCGATACTCCAAAGCTGCGAGAACTCTGGCACACAGCGTAAGATGTCGACATATACGTTGGGCGCACGGCAGATTCAACCGACCCGGGCGGAATTGATCACGGTGTTTGGTATGGATACGGCTGGGGTGGCGCACCGCTACTGGATACGTACCAACGACGGAACATTGATTAAACCGAATCTGGCGCCATCATTCAATCATACCTTGTACTCAAAAGCGCATGAACAAACCCACCACGCCTGGCAGATGCCGACTGATTTGGTGTTAGCGGGCAGTATTTTCGCCTTCTCTGGTAAGGAAGTGTTTTTCTTCTACAGCAAGGAGCAGAAGGTTTTATTCCGTCAGGAAGGCCCCGGGCAGGCTGTTATTCATGCCAGCTCTCCCACCGCATTGCGCGTCAGTACCCCACCATTGGCCAACATAGTTAAACTGAACGGAAGTTTGTTTGCCATCACAGAGGATGGGCGAGTGGCTCAACTGAGTGCGCTGGGGCAGCTTCGCTATGTCGCCGTCAACGAACATTGGTTAAAGGGACGGACTCACTGGTGGCAGGATCTGGCCTGCATCACTGACAGCGGAAACACTTTGGCAGTGTTTGGAGTCAAAGGCAGCGATGGCAAAAGACCACTGTCGGTATGGTATCACAACGGGCAGGTGGTAGTGCCTTCAGCGGCATTACAGGATAAGTCATTACAGTTTCTGGGGTTCGAAACGGGCGGCACTTCCGCGCAGCTCTTTGAGCCTGAAAGCGGTAAATTATATCTCCAGCCCGCGATTTCTGCGAATGCGTTGGCTGCTGCCTTTGGCTCCGACCATGTGCTTGATGCCTCGGCACAACTTCCTGTTGCCAGTGAACTGACGCCTGAGTTGTCTCTCAAAGAAGTACAGCTGGTTGATGTCGGCATGCGCCTGATCACAACCAAGGGCGAGATTTTGTTGCGGTCCAATAATGGCAAGTTACAGTTAGTCGGTGTTAACAAAGAATGGCAGCAGAATAACGTGACAAACTTGCCACAAGCACTCGCTAAACTTGCCAATCAGTGGCATTTCAAAGGGGTGCTGACCTTACAGAGTAGCCATATGCTACGTTGGTTTGATGTTGGCAGCGGTCAGCTATTTGTGGGCAATGGAATTCCAGCTTCGGACCATCTGAGTTTTGTAGGAACCAATGCAAAAAATAGGATGGCGTATGTATATAACCAGACAACTCAGGAACTGTACTGCCTCAATAATAAAGGTGATAAAATAACGAATAAAATTAATTGGATTAAGCGAATTAATTCATCTTTGTTACTTCAGGGAGGGGAGGACAATGACACTCTGACACCACCAATCATTGACGGTGTTGATAGTCTGGTGTTGTATGGCGGAGCCAATAACGACACTTATCAACTCAGTAAGGAGATGTGGGATCACTACCGTACGGTAGTTATAGATAATTACGATCCAGAGCAAGCTTTTGATCTACTAAAGCTACCGATAGCTAATCCAGGCAGCATTCTGTTGAGCCGGCATAATGATGATTTAAAGTTGACTGACACTGGCAACGGAACGGAGTTGGTGGTGCGTCAGGTATACAAAAGCAAGGCCAAAACTAATCTGCATATCTATCTGGATGGAGCCTCATCGCTGATCAGCGTGGTACACCTAGTCAATAGTTTAAGCAAACAGAAAGAAACTAATAGCATGCGGATGGATTGCAACCTGCTCGTCAATGGTGATTTTGAACAAGGTGCTGAGGGATGGATGGACACCAATGGCATTGAGGCTAAACATGCCGCTAATGCATACGGGCTCAGTACAGAAGGACATGGTGAGTGTGTCACTGAGCTTGATGTCACAGGTAATACCAATATCTATCAGGATATTAAAAATCTGACGGCGGATGAGAAGATTTTCGTTAACTTCGATTTTGCAAGGCGCGTTAATACTGGTGCTGATAACGGCCTGGAAGTTTACTGGAATGATCAGCTTGTTTTTAATGCCGTAAATAGCAGCCCAGGATGGCAACACAGGACATTGAACTTAACGGCCAGGGCTGGCAGCAACCGTCTGGAATTTTCCGGAATAGGTTTAAGTGATGGATTTGGCTATGTTTTGGATAACGTGGTGGCAACCAATGACCTTGATGAATATATAGCTCCCTCTGTTAGCGGGGCCGATTCTCTGGTGCAGGCAATGAGTGGATTTACGCCTAATATGGGGTTCTCTGACTATAACACCAATTTGTTCCCTCACGCCCAATCAGCCCTTGCTATGCCTCATTACAACGGAAATATTGATTTTAAATAGAGGTTCAGTGGAAGAACCATCCATGATATTGATGGGTTATCTCGCCCTGGGATGTAAAACAAGATGTAAGACAATATGAAACCAGCGCTGTTGGCTTCATATTGTCATCAAATTAATTTGTATTTATACCCGTCGTCTTTCAAGTTGCAGCTTTGTTGGCTGCGCTCACTCACCCCAGTCACATAGTTAGCTATGCTCTTGGGGGTTCATTCCCTTGCCGTCGCGCTGCACCTTGAAATCCATTGGGTATATTATCCTTAAGTTATGTGTTTTATGATTTCTCTACGAATAATAGCAACTGCACTGACAATATTTTCGTGATAACAATCATCAATCACGCTGATCGTCAATGGGGTGTGTAACCACTGCGAAAGATTATTGTCCGGTATTTTCGCTACCAATTGATTCATCAATAACCCAACCCCCTCTTTATGACACGGATTTATTTTACCTGCTTTAAATAAAGTCATTTTCGAATGTGTTAATTTTCCACTTAAATCACAATTGACCATTTTGCCTTCAATAGGTACGATTTCTAACACCTTATTGATATAAGTGTCGCTTGCTCCCTTTTCATGCAATATGCGGGTAATTTCATTATAGGCATATGACATATCTAAGTTATTTCTTAGATCTTTTATCTCATCATTATTCATGATGGTATCCAATATAAATAACTGAATGTCTTTTGCACCGAGCTGTTCAAATTGGAATGCAATCTCCATCGCTAATTGCCCACCCAGTGACCATCCTAAAATACGGATGGGTTCATCAATAGACGTTTCGCTCAGAATTAACTTCATATAGATTTGGGCTATCTGTTGCAATGAGTCAATTTGATTGTCTGTACAGAGATTATAATTATCGATGCCTATGCAGTTATAGATATCCGATAAGGCATTTGCTAAAGGTTCATACACTTCACTCCCGCAATTGGCTGCATGAATCATAAATAATTTGTTTCTCGCCGTTGATGTTGGCGTTAAAAAATTAAGCAGATTGGCTTGAGAACGGCCTGATTCCAGCCATTGGGATAACAAAGAAATACATTTATGGCTAAACAGGATATTTAAAGGAATATCAATACCTACTTTACTGCGCATGGCTCCGGTCAGCTTAATCGCCATCAGCGAGTTACCCCCCATACGGAAGAAATTATCCGCGATACCAATGCGTTCCATACCCAATATTTCTTGCCAGATAGCACATAGCTGAATTTCCAGTTGATTGCGCGGCGCAACATAACTGTCCCGGTTTCCCCATGTGGGTTCTGGCAGGGCGCGGCGATCCAGCTTGCCGTTCAATGTTAGTGGCACGGACGCAATGAGGGTAAAGCTGGCGGGGATCATGTATTCCGGCAAACGGGCGGAAAGGTGTTTAATCAGGCTTTCATCAGACAATCCACCATCTGTACTCTCGGTTACCAGATAAGCCGCAAGAATACTGTTCTCTTTATGTTCACGGTCAATCACCACCGCTTGTTTCACCTGTGGATGTGAAGACAAGGCGGTTTCAATTTCGCCCAATTCAATGCGGTAACCACGGATTTTGACCTGAAGATCATTGCGTCCCAGATATTCAAGGTTACCATCCGCCAACCAGCGTACCCGATCGCCGGTTCTGTACAGACGGGTATAGCCGAATGCCTTGTCTTCGTCAGAAGCAAACGGATTATTGACAAAATGTTTTTCAGTCAAATCCGGGCGATTTCGATAGCCGCGTGCCAGTCCGGCACCACCGATATACAGTTCTCCGGGAGCGCCGATAGGAGACAGTTCGCCATGATGAGTAAGCACATACAGACGGGTATTGTGGTGTGCTTTACCAATCGGGATATTGGCACTCACTTCATCAGTGACATCAAAGTGAGTGATATCAATGGTCGTTTCTGTCGGGCCATACAGGTTAATTAATGTGCTAGAATGGCTATTTATGGCTCTGAAAGCGTTGACATGTGACATGGTCAACGTTTCTCCACCACACGGCACATAGCGGATCGAGCGGGGTAAATGCTGCCCTGAATCCCGTACTGCCTGACAAAAAGCCCCTAACATGGAGGGTACAAATTGAACGACTGTCACGCCGGTTTTTTGTATCAGTTCATATAAAACTTCAGGCTGTTTATGAACATTCGGTAACGGCATCACGATACTGGCACCGAACCAATAAGTGGCAATCAGTTCCCAGACTGAGGCATCAAAGGTATAAGGCGTTTGTTGCAGAACTTTATCTGAGGTACTTAATGGATATTCGGATTGCATCCAGCAGAGGTGATTAATGACGTTGCGATGGGTTAATTCAACGCCTTTCGGTTGTCCGGTCGTGCCGGAAGTATAAATAATGTAAGCCAGATCCGTACTTTTATTCACCGGTATCAGATTTTCTACTGACCGGCCTTGAGTGACAATGGGATCATCTGCGGCAATCAGTGTCGGCTGACGGGACAGGGTGGATATACATTTCTCCAGTGTCGTCAAATGTTGATGCTGGGTCAGTATGCACGGGCTGCCCGTATCTTGCAGAATATACTGAACCCGCTCAGGCGGGTATTCAGGGGAAACGGGCACATAGGCACCGCCGGCTTTCAGCACAGCCAGAATACTGATCACCATCTCCGGACTGCGGTCGAGGTAGAGGGCGATTGGTGTGTCCGCTTGCATCGGCGTATGGCACTGCTGCAAGTAGTTCTCGCGTATCACAGCAGCGAGCTGGTTTGCCTGTTCGTTGAGCTGGCGATAAGTCAGAATCTCTTCTTCAAATATCAACGCGACATTATCTGCGGCGGCGGCTGCCTGGATCTCAAATTGCTGTTGTAACATTTTATCCTGCGGATAAGCGACGTCAGTTTGGTTCCAGGTATGCAGCAAGGTATGGCGTTCTTCTTCACTGAGGAACGTGACTGATGTATGTAGTTGGTATGGATCGCAGGCGACGACATGCAGAATGCGTTTAATCTGATCAAGCAAGCGTTGGGCTTGTTTACCTGTTACCCACGCTTCGCCATAACTCAATGTGACGATCAGGCGGTTGTCGGGTTCATAAGCCGTCAGTGATAAGGGATAATCGGTTTTTTCGATAGCATTGCGGAATGTTAATCTATTTTCGATACGATCCCTGCTCCCGCTGTCTGAATTTTCCCCGATGACAGGAGCCGGATAATTTTCAAAAACCAGTAAGGAATGGAATAAACGTTCTCCGTCAGATTGTAAATTGGTGAGTGATACGGCGCTGTAGCTGTTAAGCGCAGCGATATCTTTCTGTATTTCCTGTAGAACGTCAATAATACTGTTTTTCTCCCTCCACTGAACTATCAACGGCAAGGTATTGATATACAAGCCGACACTGGACTCAATACCTTCTACCGGCACATCGCGTCCTGATACTGTGGTGCCCACAATGGTTTGTTCATCCCCGGTGTAACTGTGCAGCAATTTGTGCCAGGCAAATTGCAACATGGCATTTAACGTAATACCTTGCTCACGGCACATTTTTTTAAGCTGCTGATAAACATCCCCCTGTAGGGTGATAGTTTGCTCCATCGGGTTTTCTATCGATTTTATCTGTGCCAAATCAACATCATGGCTTAACAACGCTGAGAGATCATTGATGACGTGGAATTGTGCCTTGCGTTCAGCCCAATACGCTTCGGACTCTGCTTTATGATCCAGATAGTATTGCTGGGTTGCCAGATAAGCATTATCTGCCACTATCTGGGGGACTCGCCTCTGCGTGAGTTCGTTGTAATACTCATGCACGGTTTGCAATAGAATCGGATGACTCCAACCGTCGATAATAGCGTGGTGTTTTGTAATCAGTACAGTGACCAGATGTTCATGTTGTTTAATTACGGTAAAACGAATTAAACCAGGCTGACTGAAATCAAAAGGCAGGGTACGGTCATGCTGTTGGATCTCTTCAATCGCTTTGTTCCGTTCTTCTTCTGATAACTGACTGATATCTTTGATCTCGAAATTTCCCGCACTGATACTTGCGCCTTTAGTTGCGATTTGCAAAACCTCTTCTTCCCAGTTAAATGCTGTTCTGAGGATGGGAAAACGCAGCGAAGCCAGAACCCAAGCCCGTTGGTAGACAGAAATGTCGAGTTGTGTGTGATAATCCAACAAGAGTTGCACACGGTAGGCATCATCTTGCGGCTGAGTTAAATGATGATAAATAAATCCCTGTTGCAAGCTGGTGGCTGGGTACAATGCTTCAATCTGGTATCTCTGTTGAAGATGGCGTAACAGCTTGATTGAAATCCCTTCAATACCGTAATCACTGGGGGTTTTTACTCCCCCAGATTGAGCCTGTTTCTGACCCGTTGTGATGACTGAATGAAGAGCTTGCTCAAAGGCTGTGATAAACATGTTTGTTTGAACTTCTGACAAGCGGCAACTGACACTGAATTGCAGTTTGCCCGCTTGAATCAGGCCATTAATATTCAGCAACAAATGGCTATGATTATCGTCTGCCACTACCGTTCCGCAATCATCGCTGGTCAGTGACCAGTTTTGCCCGGTTTCTCCGCCTAATTGTCCGAGGTAGTTGAAACTGATCGCCGGCAAATCGCCGGTTAAATATCCGGCCTGACGCAATGTGCCATAACCAATGCCTTTATTTGGCACCGCACGAAGCATTTCTTTGGTGTGAATAATGGTCTCAGCGATATCCGCCTGCATGACCAGACGAACAGGATATACAGTTGTAAACCAACCAACGGTTTCGGAAACGTCGAGTGTGCTGTCGATAGTTTCCCGCCCGTGACCTTCGAGCGTGATGTGATTAACGGATTTTGAGAAAACGGCATGTAATGCCAGTGTGAGGGCACTGAGTAGTAAATCATTAATTTCGGTTTGATAACCGGCATTAGCTTCACGCAGCAGAACGTCAGTCAACTCAGTGGAGATGCTCAGCGTGTGATGACTGGCTTCACCTGATGCAGAGTGGGTATTGTTTCCTGCGGTGACCTGCTGCCAGTAGGAAGTTTCTTGCTGATGGCATTCTGCATAGTGATGGACGGCATTAACCCATTGCCGATAGCTACTGGTTTTCGCCGGAAGGGTTTCGCCTTGCAACAATGTTTCGTGTTGTAAAAACCGGCGGATATCTTCAGCAATAATTCGCCACGACACCACATCAATAATCAGATGGTGGAATGCAAAGAACAGCCGGGCACTGCCATCAGCGTATCCGGTCAGATGCCCCGCTTGCCATAATGGCCCGTTGTTGTAATCAAACCCGCTTTGCCATCGGGTCAATTGTTGATGCAGTTCAGCTTTATTTAACTTGCTGATATCACAATGCAGTAATGCAGGCAGCCAAGACGGCATTTCTGCGAAATAACATTGGCGACGGATTGATTTTATGTCGGTATGCTTTGTACCAATAAAACAGGCACGTAACATATCATGTCGCTCAGTCAGGATAGTTAAAGCCTGTTCAATCGTGGCGTGATTGATATCGCCGGGCAACCGGATCATAAATGCCTGATTCCAATGGTGTGGACTCGATAAATTCCAGTCGAAGAAGTCCTGTTGGACAGGCAGCAGGCCAAATTCTCCGTTTAACAAACCCTGCTCTGCAACGACTTTTTCTGTAGCAGAGGTTTGTATTAACAATTGAGCTAACTGAGCCACGGTTGGTGCTGCAAAAATCGATTTAACCTGAAGAGAGAAGCCCGCCTGACGCAGTTTAGAGACTAACTGGATACTGACAATTGAATCCCCGCCAATGCGGAAAAAGTTATCTTCAATGCCGATGTGTTGCAGACCCAATGTCTCTTTCCAAATGGTGCAGAGTTGAGTTTCCAACGCATTACGGGGAGCGACATAATTATCGCGATCCGCCAGAATCGGCTCAGGCAGAGCGCGGTGATCCACTTTACCGTTTTGGGTCAGCGGAATGGACCCAATGCGAGTAAAACTGGCTGGCAGCATATATTCAGGCAGGCGTTCGGATAAGTGCACGGTCAGCATTTCATCTGACAACGTTCCCTCTGTGACCAGATAAGCCGCCAGTACTTTATGCCCGTTATTTTCATATGCAGTGACTACCGCCTGCTTGATTTGTGGGTGGGAAGTCAGGGCACTTTCGATTTCACCCGGCTCAATGCGGAAACCGCGCAGCTTGACCTGAGAATCATTGCGGCCAAGGTATTCGATATTGCCGTCTGGCAACCAGCGGGCGAGATCACCGGTTTTATACATTCTGGCATCCGGCTCCGGGGAGAACGGATCGGTGAGGAAACGCTCCGCCGTCAGTTCAGGGCGATTCAGATAACCGCGGGCAACGCCATCGCCCCCAATATAGATTTCACCCGCCGCTCCGATGGGAACGGGCCGGCCCAGTTTGTCCAGAATATAGATGCGGGTATTGCTGATAGGCTGTCCGATAGGGAGTGTTCCGTTTTCATCTTCGATCACTGGAATGTCGTAGGCCGTGGCGAATGTGGTGGTTTCTGTCGGCCCGTAAACATGCAGCAGGTGGGCGGGGGCCTGTTCCGCTTTCAGGCGGATGGCGGCCCGGTGATCACTTTTTTCGCCCCCGAACAGGACATAACGCAGGCCTGACAGCGACGGGGCAATTAAACTTGCATATTGGTTAAACAGGGCCGTGGTCAGGAACAGGGCGCTGACTTTTTCTGCTGACAGGCACTGACCAAAATGGGCAGGTTGTAACAGGGTTTTTTCCGGTATCAGCAGAAGACGGGCACCATGAACTAAACCTGACCAGACTTCCCACGTGGCGGCATCAAATGAAATATTGGCACAATGGGCGATGCAGTCATCGGGACCGATATCGGCAAAGCCATTATTGATAATCAGGCGCAGGACACTGCGGTGCTCGACCATCACGCCTTTCGGCTGTCCGGTGGAACCGGAGGTGTAGATCACATAGGCCAGATGGCGGGATGTCAGCCCGAGAGCCGGCGTGTCAGGATTATTGTCCGGCAGGGTTTCAAGGAACAGCGCCTGATTATCGAGCAATATTGTCGGGATGGTGCGGGGCATGGTGCGGGTCAGTTTTCCAGCCTGTGCTGTCTGGGTCAGTAAAGCCACGGGAGCAGCATCTTCAAGCATATAAGCCAGCCGTTCAGCCGGATAGGTCGGATCAAGCGGTACATAGGCTCCGCCCGCCTTGAGGATGGCGAGTATCCCCGCCACCATGTCCGGACTGCGTTCGAGGCAAAGGGCGACCCGATCATCCGGCCGTACCCCCAGTGCCATCAGGTGATGAGCCAGACGGTTGGCACGCCGGTTGAGTTCACCATAGCTTATCCGTTGCTCTTCAAATATGACGGCGATGGCCTCGGGGCGTTGGGCGGCCTGCGCTTCAAACAGTTGTTGCAGGGTCTTGTCCTGCGGATAGGGGGCATCCGTCTGGTTCCAGCTCTCTAGCAGACAGCGCTCCTGTGCAGACAGGATATCAAGCCCGGACAGCGGTTGTTTCTGGTTTGCCACGAAGGCGGCCAGTACTTGTTGATAGATGCCAGCCAGTCTCACGATGCTGGCTTCGTTAAACAGGCTGACGGCGTAATTCAGGCATCCGCTGATATTGGCTTGCCCGTCGGACAGGGACAGGCTCAGGTCAAATTTGGCCGGGCTGTATAAGTTTTCACCCATCGTAACCGGACGGAACGGAAGATTGGCTCCTTTTGGCTGGCTATCACCAAAATTTTGTAAACTGAACATCACCTGAAAAATCGGGTGACGGGAAGTGTCACGTTCGATATCCAGTGCTTCAACCAGTTGTTCAAACGGCATATCCTGATGGGCTTTGGATTCTATAATCAACTGATGAATCTGCTCAATCAGCGTTTCCACACTGGCGCTTTGTTGAAGCTGAGTTCTTAAGGCCATTGAGTTAACGAACATACCGATCAGGGGCTGGGTTTGGGCATGGTGTCGGTTATCGGTAGGTGTACCCAGCACAATGTCATCCTGACCGGATAATGTTGCCAGCGTGACATAAAAACCACTGAGCAGCACGGTATACAGGGTGGTTTCCTGCGTTTTTGCCAAATCCCTTAACTGGTTTGATAAGCGGCTCTCCAGTGTAAAACCGAAGTCACGACCCTGATAATTCACCTGAGCCGGTCTGGGATGATCTGCGGGTAAGTCCAGCGGATCATAATCGGCCAGAATTTGTCGCCAATAGGCAAGCTGGTGTTCACCGGTATCACCCTGTAAATAATCCCGCTGCCATGCGGCATAGTCACCATAGGAGATATCCAGAGGCGGCAGTTGGCTGTCGCGGCCTTCTGACAGGGCATGATAAAGCGCTGCCAGTTCATCCATAAAAATATCGGCTGACCAGCCATCAAAGGCGATATGGTGCCACAACATTAACAGGTAATGCTTATCACAGGTCTGATAATGACACAGACGCAGGCTGGGTTCGGTGGTCAGATCAAAGGGAATGGCGATTTCATCCCGCACTGTGTCCATCAGCCTGTCAATATCGTCACAGGACAGTATTGGCTGGATGACCAAACGCTTGTCTAACTTATGCTGGTGGATTTGCCCATTATCACGATTGAGGTACACCATTTTTATCACCGTATGGCGTTCAGCCAATTGGTTAATGGCGGTTTCTAGCAGGGGCAGGCAGGCATCGTTATCCAACTGAACCAGATAAGGAATATGGTAGGTGGAGCTGCCTTGTTCAAACTGCTCGATAAATAACATCCTCTCTTGGGCAAACGAGAGCGGGTAGTGTTCGGCATTCAGGTGAGGAATAACCGTACAGGTTTGTTGCCCCGGTTGTTCTCTGTTTATAGCATCTGCCAGACCCGCGATGGTTTTCAGCTCAAACAACTGAGCCAGTGTGATATCTGTTGCCAAACGCTGGCGGATCGCGGCCGTCAGTTTAATGGCCATCAGGGAGTTGCCGCCAATCCGGAAAAAGTTATCGTCAATGCCAATCTGCTCCAGCCCCAGGATATGCTGCCAGATGGCACAAAGCTGGGTTTCCAGTGCATTGCGGGGCGCGACATAATGGTTTTGGTTTTCCCATACCGGCTCTGGCAGGGCACTGCGATCCAGTTTACCGTTCAGTGTCAGCGGTATGGATGTAATGCGGGTAAAACTGACGGGGATCATGTATTCCGGCAATCGGGCGGAAAGGTAATTAATTAACGTCTCATCGGACAGTTCGCTGTCTGTGACCAGATAGGCTGCCAGTACATCATGGTCTTTGTGCTGACGGGCAATCACCACGGTCTGTTTCACCTGCGGATGGGAAGCCAAGATGCTTTCAATTTCCCCCAATTCAATGCGGTAGCCGCGGATCTTGACCTGAAAGTCATTGCGTCCCAGATATTCCAGCTCACCGTTCGGTAACCAGCGTACCAAATCGCCTGTTTTATACAGACGGGTGTAACCGTGGGTTTTGTCTTCTGTGCTGGCAAACGGATTCTCTATAAAACGTTCCGCCGTCAGTTCAGGCCGGTTTAAATAACCCCGTGCCAGTCCGGCACCACCGACATACAGCTCTCCGGGGGCACCAATCGGGGCAAGATGACCGAAACTGTCCAACACATAGGCTGAGATGTCGCTTAGCGACCGACCAATATTGGAGGCTGTTGATGTATCGTCTTTTGTTAATTTTTTATAGGTAACATGAACCGTGGTTTCGGTGATCCCATACATGTTGACCAAAACGGGAGTGTGATCCCCATACTTCGCCCACCACGGATGCAACTGAACCTGATTCAGCTTATCGCCGCCAAAAATCACCAGCCGAAGATAGGGATAGGCTGCATTAGTATTCAATGAGGTATCAACAAAGGCATAAAATGCCCCCGGGGTTTGGTTCAGGACAGTCACTTTCTGGTCTGAGCAGAGCCGGCTGAACTGAACGAAATCTTTTGTGCACTCAATGGTAGGAATGACCAGGCATCCACCATAGAGTAATGCCCCCCACAACTCCCATACGCTGAAATCAAAGGTGTAGGCATGGTACAGCACCCAAGTATCATGGTGGTTAAATTGATATTGCTCTTGAGTGGCAGTAAATAAACGCACCACATTATGGTGGGTCTGCAATACGCCTTTAGGTTTTCCGGTCGTGCCTGAGGTGTAGATGACGTACACCAGATCATCCGCACGGCTCATCGGTACAGGATTCTCTCCTGAGTAGCGGGTGGTCACGCTCTGGTCATCAGCTGCGATCAGGATGGGGCGATCAGACAGTGGCCGGGTGTATTCTGCCAGTGCGGCCAGATAGCGTTGCTGGGTCAGTATGCACGGAGTCTGGCTATCTTGCAGAATAAAATCGACACGTTCTGGTGGGTATTCCGGCGAAATGGGTACATAAGCGCCGCCAGCTTTCAGCACGGCCAGAATACTGATGACCATCTCCAGACTGCGGTCGAGATACAAGGCAATAAGTGTATTGACTGGCATTGGTTTATGGTGCTGTTGCTGATAGTTTTCACGAAGCACTGAAGCCAGTTTATTTGCCCGTTCGTTAAGCTCGCGGTAGGTTAATGCTTCTCCTTCAAACACCAGCGCCACGTTATCCGGTGTAGCCGTAACTTGGGCTTCAAACCGTTGTTGCAAAGTCTGGTCTTGGGAATAGGGGGCAAAGTCAGCCGGGTTCCATGTGTGCAGCAGGGTATGGTGTTCTTGTGCGGAGAGGATATCAAGTTCAGAAAGCGCTTGTTTCTGGTCTGTCACGAAAGCGGTAAGCACCCGTTGGTAAATATCAGCCAGTCTTATGATGGAGGCTTCGTCAAACAGACTGATGGCATAATTCAGGTATCCGCTGATGTTGGCCTGCCCGTCGGACAGAATCAGGTTCAGATCAAATTTGGCCGCACTGTATAAGGTTTCGTCCATCGCAACCGGACTGAACGGTAACCTGAGCCTGTTTGGCTGACTTTCATCAAAATTCTGTAAGGTGAACATCACCTGAAAAATCGGATGGCGGGAAGTATCACGTTCTGTTCCCAGCGCTTCAACCAGTTGCTCAAACGGCATGTCCTGATGGGCTTTGGATTCCGTAACCAACTGATGAATCTGTCCGATCAGTGTTTCCACACTGTTGGTTTGCTGGAGCTGTGCTCTCAATACCAGAGAATTGACAAACATACCAATCAGGGGCTGAGTCTGGGTATGATGGCGGTTGTCCGCAGGCGTACCCAGCACAATGTCATCCTGACCGGATAATTTTGCCAGCGTGACATAAAAACCACTGAGCAACACGGTATACAGGGTGGTTTCCTGTGCTTTTGCCAGATCCCTTAACTGGTTTGATAAGCGACTCTCCAGTGTAAAATTGAAGTCCCGGCCTTGATAATCGACATGGGCGGGACGGAGCCGGTCAGTCGGCAGAGCCAGTGGCTCATAACCCGCCAGAATTTGTTGCCAATAGGCAAGCTGACATTCACCGGTATCACCCTGTAAATAATCCCGCTGCCATACAGCATAATCGCCATAGGAGATATCCAGAGGCGGCAGTTGGCTGTCACGGTCTTCTGACAAGGCATGGTAAAGCTCTGCCAGTTCATCCATAAAGATATTGGCTGACCAGCCATCAAAGGCGATATGGTGCCACATCATTAACAGGTAATGCTTATCGCGGGTCTGTTGTTTATTGTTGATCTGATAATGACGCAGGCGCAGGCTGGGTTCAGTGGTCAGATCAAATGGGATGGCGATTTCAGCACGTACTGTGTCCATCAGTCTGTCAATATCGTCACAGGGTGGTGTTTGCCGGATGACTAAACGGCTGTTCAGCCGCTGCTGGTGTAGGTGTCCGTCATCGTGATTGAGGTACACCATCTTTATCACCGTATGGCGTTCAGCCAATTGGTTAATGGCGGTTTCTAGCAGGGGCAGGCAGGCATCGTTATCCAACTGAACCAGATAAGGAATATGGTAGGTGGAGCTGCCTTGTTCAAACTGCTCGATAAATAACATCCTCTCTTGGGCAAACGAGAGCGGATAGTGTTCGGCATTCAGGTGAGGAATGACCGTACAGGTTTGTTGCCTCGGTTGTTCTCTGTTTATAGCATCTGCCAGACCCGCGATGGTTTTCAGCTCAAACAATTGAGCCAGTGTGACATCGGTTGCCAAATTTTGGCGGATCGCGGTCGTCAGCTTAATAGCCATCAGGGAGTTGCCGCCAATCCGGAAAAAATTATCGTCAATGCCGACAGATTCCAGCCCCAGAACATCCTGCCAGATGGCACAAAGCTGGGTTTCCAGTGCATTGCGGAGGGCGGAATAACTGTTTTGGTTTTTCCACATGGGTTCTGGCAGGGCACGGCGATCCAGTTTACCGTTCAGCGTTAATGGTATGGAGGCAATGCGGGTAAAGCTTGCGGGGATCATGTATTCCGGCAAACAGGCAGAAAGTTGCTTAATCAGGTTTTCATCGGGCAGTTCGCCGTCCGTGACCAGATAGGCTGCCAGTACATCATGGCCTTTGTGCTCACGAGTAATCACCACGGCCTGTTTTATTTGCGGGTGGGAAGCCAGAACTTTTTCAATTTCGCCTAATTCAATACGGTAACCACGGATCTTGACCTGAAAATCATTGCGTCCCAGATATTCCAGCTCACCGTTTGGCAGCCAGCGCACCAAATCGCCGGTTTTATACAGGCGGGTGTAACCGTGGGTTTTGTCTTCTGCGCTGGCAAACGGATTCTCTATAAAACGTTCCGCCGTCAGTTCAGGCCGGTTTAAATAACCCCGTGCCAATCCCGCACCACCGACATACAGCTCTCCCGGTGTACCGATTGGGGATAGATTACCGTAACTATCAAGAACGTAGAGGCGGGCGTTATTAATAGCCTTACCAATATTGGTAGCAATATCCCCATGTTGATACAGTTTTTCGGTCGCACAAACGGTGACTTCTGTCGGACCATAAGAATTCAATATCTGGCTGTGACGGCTAAAGTGGTCAAGAAAATCCACAGAAGGAGCTTCTCCCGCCGTAACCAATACCTGCAAGGAGGGAAATTCAGTTTCAGTTAATAATTTCAGTATGGCTGGCGGTAATGCAGCTATTTGAATGCCTTCTTGCTGAATGAGTTCTGCAATGGCAGGAAGGTGGCGCTCTTTTTCACTGCAAATGTAAATCGTCAGTCCATTAAATAAACTGGGGAATAATTCGAAAACAGAACCATCAAAGATGTAATTGGCAAACATCAATGCCTTGTTTCTGTTTGGTGCATTAAAGAATTTGGCCTGTGCAGCCGCCATATGTATGACATTTCTGTGCTCTGTCATGACCCCTTTTGGCTGTCCTGTAGTTCCAGAGGTATAAATGATATAAGCCAGATCGGTCGGTTGGTTGATCTGTACCGGATTTTCCACAGGCTGGCTTGCGATGATTGTCTGATCATCTGCCGCTATCAGTGTGGGTTGTTCAGCGAATGCTTGAGTGTATTCCGCCAGTGTCGCCAGATATCGTTTTCGGGAAATGATACATAGCGTCTGGACATCTTGCAGAATGAAATTGACACGCTCTGCCGGATACGCCGGCAAAATGGGCACATAAGCGCCGCCTGCTTTCAGCACCGCAAGGATACTGACCACCATTTCCAGACTGCGATCAAGATAGAGGGCTATTGGTGTATCTGCTTGCAAGGGTGCATCAAGCCGTTGCTGATAATGTTCACGAATAACCCCAGCCAGTTGGTTTGCCCGTTCGTTGAGTTGATGATAAGTGAGCGTTTCCCCCTCAAATACCAGTGCCACGTTATTCGGTGTCTGTTCTACCTGAGCTTCAAACAGTTGTTGCAGGGTTTTATCCTGTGGATAAGGTGTATTGGTTTGGTTCCACGTGTGCAGCAAGGTATGGCGTTCCTGTACGGATAGAAGCTCAAGTTCAGAAAGCGTTTGTTTCTGATTTGCGACGAATGCGATCAGCACCTGTTGGTAGATGTCGGTGAGCCGGATGATGGTGGTTTCATCAAACAGAGTGACGGCGTAATTGAGGCTGCCGGTAAGGCTGTCTTGCTTATCGGAAATAAATAGGCTCAGGTCAAACTTGGCTGGGCTGTACAGCGGTGTATCGGCCTGAACCGGACTGAATGGCAGACGGTTGTCTGACGGGTATTCTCCGAAGCTCTGTAACCCAAACATCACCTGAAAAATAGGGTGACGAGAGGTATCACGCTCAACCTGCAAGGTATCCACTAATTGCTCAAATGGAATATCCTGATGCCTCTTGGCTTCAATGATGGCTGAGTGGATTTGTCGAATCAGGGCTTCTACGCTGGTGGTTTGTTGAAGCTGCGTTCTCAATACCAGTGAATTGACAAACATACCAATCAGGGGCTGGGTTTGCGCATGATGGCGGTTGTCCGCAGGCGTACCCAGCACAATGTCCTCTTGTCCTGATAATTTTGCCAGTGTGACATAAAAACCACTGAGCAAAACGGTATACAGGGTGGTTTCCTGTGCTTTTGCCAAATCCCTTAACTGGTTTGATAGTGTACTCTCCAACGTAAAGTTGAAGTCACGGCCCTGATAGTCAACATGGGTCGGTCGGGGGCGATCAGTTGGTAAACCCAGAGGTTCATAACCCGTCAATGTTTGCTGCCAATATGTCAGTTGGCGCTCCCTGATTTCACCCTGTAAATAATCCCGCTGCCATGCGGAATAGTCGCCATAAGTGATATCCAGAGGCGGTAATTGGCTGTCACGGCCTGCTTGTAAAGCTTGATAAGTCTCTGACAATTCATCCATAAAAATATCAACAGACCAACCATCAAAGGCGATGTGATGCCACAAGAACAAGACATAGTGCTGAGTTGCTACTTGTTGATCTGCGATTTGTTGATCTGTTATTTGATAATGATACAGGCGCAAACCTGACTCGGTTGAGAGATCAAATGGAGTGAACAGGTCAGTGTGTACGGTTTCCATCAGTTCATCAATGTCATTGCAGGACTGTATCCTGAACGTAATCCGGCCTGTCAACACATGTTGATAATCATGACCATCATCGTGAGTGCGGTATACCGTCTTCATCACGGGGTGACGGTCAATCACTCGATTAATGGCATCTTCCAGTAGCGGCAGTTTGGCACTGCTATTGAGTTGTACCAAATAGGGAATATGGTACATGTTGGCACCCTGTTCAAAACGCTCGATAAACAACATGCGCTCTTGGGCAAATGACAGGGGGTAATGTTCCAGCTCAATATGGGGAATAACGGTGTCTATCTGCTGTCCCATATGGACAGCCAGTCTGGCGATGGTTTTTAACTCGAATACTTGAGCCAGTGAAACTTCTCGTTCCAATACGCGCCGAATGGCGGCGATAAGCTGAATTGCCATCAGGGAGTTACCCCCAACCCGGAAGAAATTATCGTCAATACCGATACGCTCCAGTCCCAAAACATCCTGCCAGATAACACAAAGCTGCGTTTCCAATACATTACGGGGAGCGATGTAATTGTCTTGATTTCCCCACATCGGTGCTGGCAGAGCGCGATGATCCACTTTGCCGTTCAGTGTTAAGGGGATAGTTTCAATATAGGTAAAGCTGGTGGGTATCATATATTCCGGCAGACAGGCGGAGAGATACCCTATTAATATTTCATCGGACAGCTCATTCTCTGTACCTTCTGTGATCAGATACGCTGCCAGAACTTTGTTCCCTTTATGTTCATGGTCAATCACGACGGCCTGTTTTACTTGTGGATGTGAAGCGAGGACGCTTTCAATTTCTCCCAGCTCAATGCGGTAACCGCGGATCTTGACCTGAAAGTCATTGCGCCCCAGATATTCCAGTTCACCATTTGGCAACCAGCGTACCAAATCACCGGTTTTATACAGGCGGGCATGACCCTTTGCTCTGTCTTCTGCGGTGGCGAAAGGATTTTCCACAAAACGTTCTGCGGTCAGTTCAGGCCGGTTTAAATAACCCGCAGCCAGACCGGCACCACCGATATACAGTTCACCCGGTGCTCCGATAGGCACAAGATGACCGGAACGGTTCAATACATAGGCATGCAGATCGTTTAACGGCAGACCAATGTTGGAGGCTGTTACTGTGTCGTCTTTTGTTAATTTTTTACAGGTAACATGGACAGTGGTTTCTGTTATCCCATACATATTGATTAAGCCTGGTGACTGATCGCCATAATTGTCCCACCAAGGCTTCAATTGCACAGGATTGAGTTTATCTCCGCCGAAAATTACATAGCGAAGATCAGGGAATTCAGCACTTATATTCAGTGAGGCATTAATAAAGGCATAAAATGCTCCCGGAGTTTGGTTCAGAACAGTGACTTTCTGATGCGAACAGAGTTGGCTAAATCTGGCAAAATCTTTTGTGCATTCTGCGGTTGGAATAATCAGCCGCCCGCCATAAAGCAGGGCACCCCATAGCTCCCAGACACTGAAATCAAAGGTATAGGTATGGTAAAGAACCCAGGTATCCTTCTGGTCAAATTGATAATGCTTTTGGGTAGCCGTAAATAAACGTGAAACATTATGGTGAGTCTGCAACACGCCTTTCGGCTGCCCGGTTGTTCCTGATGTGTAGATGACATAAGCAAGATCGGCAGACGTATTTATCTGAGCAAGGTTTTCGACTGGCTGGCTTTCCGTTAATAAACCATTATCCACAGCGAGTGATTTGGGTTGGGTAACCAGTGATTGTGTATACCTTTTCAGTGCCATTAAATACTGTTGTTGCGTTATTACACAGGGAGATTGTGTATCTTCCAGAATAAACTGCACTCGTTCGGTTGGGTATTCCGGTGAAATGGGCACATAAGCACCACCGGCTTTCAGCACCGCCAGAATACTGATAACCATCTCCAGACTGCGGTCAAGATAGAGGGCTATCAACGTACCTGCTTGCATTGGTGCCCCATTTTGTTGCTGACACTGTTCGCGGATAACACAAGCTAACTGATTCGCCCGTTCATTGAGCTGGCGGTAGGTCAGCGTTTCACCTTCAAATATCAACGCTACGTTATCGGGTGTACTTACCGCCTGTACTTCAAACTGTTGTTGCAAGGTGTCAAGTTGCAAGGTTTCATTTTGTGAATAGAGTGGGTCAGTTTGATTCCAAGTATGCAGCAGAGTCTGACGCTCTTGTTCTAATAAAATAGGGAGTTCATTCACTAAAGAGAAAGGTTTATCAATAAGAGCAATAAATAAACGCTCAAGTCGCTCAAGCATGTTATTTACATCTGAATCACTAAAATATTGCTGTGAATAATTAATCGTTATTTTTAATTCCTGATCATTCCCATAATCCTTTAACCGAAAAATGACCGGATGGTTACTGATTGTCGGATGTATGTGGTAATGATGAATACCGGCAAATTCAGTATCAGGCTCTGAAAACTTTTCGTAAGCGATAAGGATATTAGGTAAAAAAAAACCTTGATTGTTGGCTATTCGGGCAAGATGAGACTGAGGGAATGAGCAATGTTGGTAACTACTTTTTATTGATGACTCTATGTGTTTAATTTGTTCTGCCACACTGGCTGTGTCGGAAATAGGGCAATGCACCGGATACACATTTGCCTGCATTCCGATGGTGGATTTTTCTGATTTTGTCTTTCTGCCGTGTGTAACAGTGTTAAAGGTCAATTCTTGTTGCCCTGTTAGTGCGGACATCATAATACTGACAAGACACGAAAAAACGGAGCTAAGATTACTTTTGTTTTTTTCACAAAAAGCATATAGGGATTTTTTAACGGAAAGCGGTAATGTAATCGTTTTGTTACTGAAGCCGGTGCTCTGATAATAAGGTGTTAATTGGTGCGATTCATTTTCTTTTAAGAAATTATACCAATAGTTATTATCTTTTTTGTAATTAGGTGAGTTTAAATACTCTCTTGCTTTGGTTACAGAGTCTAAATATTGAGGAATTTCGGATAACCAAGCTGTTGAAGTCCCATTTTTAAGGCATGAATATAACTGATGGACATATTGATGCAGGCGGAATAAACCTAATGCATCAATGATGATATGATGAAATTTAGTGAAGAAATAATATTTCTCGTCGTTAATGGTGATCAATGAAGCGTGATATAGGGTTTCATTCGGAAAATTGATAGGAATATCAACTTGCTGCTGTAGCCAAAGTTTCACTTTTTCTTCAGTAGCTGACTGCATTGAAAAATCTTGAATTGTGATTATTCCTGCTTCCGCTTTATTCTCAATACATTGTAGGGCTTCATGATCTGAATTAATCGACATATGCAACCGTAGTACATCGATATGCTGGTACAAAAGATCCCATGCCTGTTGCAAAATCGCGATATCAACTTCACCTTCCATTAAGGTACACCAGCCAATATTGTGCAGGGCACTGCCTTTATAAAGTGTTTGTTCATAAAACACATCTTCTTGGGTAGGATGGAGGTTATATAAATTCGAATTTAATAAATATTCAGATTTTATCATAATAAATTATACGAATGCATTCCGTTCACAAGTTATTTTCAATCCACAATACAACAAGTAGATAACGAGGTTTTAATAAATTTAATTAAATTTATTTTAGTGATAAAAAGATTGTAATTTTAATTTTCTTTGTGTGAAGTAATAAATTACAGGGGGAATAATTCACTATGTTATTTAGACTAATTAATATGATTTTGTGTTATCTTCCGTTGTATCAATATGATTAACTTTGCAACTTTACAGCATTCTCCCTTATAAAAATAGTTAAAGGTTGTTTAATTTAGTGAGTAAACTGTTTCATTTTTTGATATAGCTATTCTATATCATTTATTTGTTTTTAATTTTTGATGGTTATTATCGTTCCTTATATTTCCCTGTAAGTTATTCTTTGTCCTGCAATATTGATTGTTATTCGGATTTAAGTCTATATTATTTTTTGTTTAATATGCAGTGTTCTTTAATTAGCTTTCAGTTTAAGATGTGTTTGTTTAATAAATAAATATTGCTATACCCAATGGATTTCAAGAGGCAGCGCGACGGCAAAAGCTATCGGTGTATCATTAGCTGGGTGTTATTGCCACTCTGCATCCTTTTACTGCTTCTGATTTGTGACAATAACGACCAGAAAATATAAACTATCTTAAATATATAGATTTAATTCATATTACATTTATAGTCCTGTATTTCACCAGCAGAACCAAGATTTAACTCTAATAAATCAAATCTATTGGCAAGTAAAACCATTGAACCATCTTTCAGTTTTGATACAGCCAATCCATAATATTCGATGTCATCATCTATTCTAGAAATATAATTCTGTAATAGTTTGAAAGGATTTTCTTTGTATAGATCATTGCTTTCCAGTTTTTTAACTAAATAGGTATGGCCTTCTAATTTAGATGGCAACACTTTCCAATCATTGCTAATAGCGTCTTTGTCTTTTTCAAGCGCAACTGAAACTTCTTTTTTCAGACAAGATAGATGAATATGTAACTGATCTTGTGATCTACCATACTTAGAGTTCACTGCTAATGAAATTCTATTATCATCTATGTTTTTATTGTCTCCTTTAGTTAAATTAGTTCTTTCATCCCATGCATATGAAAAAAAAGAGGGTGAAGAATTTTTTTGTAACTCAGGAGATTCAATACCTGTCACTTTATATGTTGGCATGATTAAATCGTGTTTAGGACCTTTTTCATCTTTAAATAGGACATATTTTTTATCTAAATCGACTTTTAAACAAGGTGATGGATTAGCATTTTTAATTTGATTGGGTACACATTGTTGGTTGACTATTTCCCATAATGCATTAGGGTTACCTCTTTCCCAAATATAATAGATAAGGAAGGCAATAAGAAATAGAATAAAAACAATTATTTTTATCTTATTATTTTTTAACTTGATCATTTTAACCTCTTTATGTTTTTACATTTGCCGTATCTTGAAATCCATTGGGCATATGGCATATATAGTAGAAATAGGCGTTAAAAACCTATTCCAGTAGATGTTGTTATTGCTGTCAGCTTACACATAAAAATCGGTGTCTATATGAAGTATATGAAAATTTTTAGTATTGGCTAAGTTCAAAATGATTCTAATACTAGTTGTTATTATATTCAATGAATTTCAAGATACAGAGTTTATAACCTAGCCTTTATTTTTTCATTTTTCTTCGCAATATTTAGTTACATCATAATGTTTGTAAAACAAATATTATGATGATATCACCAAATAATATTCTGTCAGAAGGCCGTAAAATTACGATAATGTGACATGTGAAAGAGGATCTGCCGATGACCTTATTTGAGACAAAATTGTTTCTATTACGGAATCAAAAAATGGAAAAAATCATCGACATCACAGAAAATTTCGACTAATTTGTCCGTAGCCTGTTCCTTCTTAGATCGGTTTGTTATTCGTCTGATATTGAAACAGGCTTTTAGTTCAATTTCTTATCAAAAATTCGGGTTAAACTAAACCTTACCATGAAAAATATTCTTTCAATTCAATCTCATGTTGTCTTTGGTCATGCAGGAAATAGTGCGGCTGTTTTTCCGATGAATCGTATGGGAGTGAACGTATGGCCACTAAATACAGTTCAGTTTTCTAATCACACCCAATATACTCAATGGCGTGGTTGTGTGATGCCACCTGAACATTTAGCTGAAATTGTGCAGGGAATTGGTGAAATTGATAAATTAACATCCTGCAATGCGGTATTGAGTGGTTATATTGGTTCAGCAGAGCAAGGCCGCTATATTCTTGATATCGTTAAACAGGTTAAGCAAGCTAATCCTGATGCATGGTATTTCTGTGATCCTGTAATGGGGCATCCCGAAAAAGGTTGTATTGTTGTTCCGGGAGTCGCTGAATTTTTTTGTGAAGAGGCATTACCCGTCAGTGATATTATTGCGCCTAATTTATTGGAGCTTGAAACACTGACTGGGCGGAAAATTGAAAATGTAGAACAGACTATATCCGCCTCACGTGAGTTATGTGAAAAAGGGCCTAAGATTGTGTTAGTTAAACACCTTAGTCGGGCAGGCTATCGGGCAGATTGTTTTGAAATGCTTTTGGTAACTAAAGAACATAGCTGGCATATTAGCCGCCCATTGATTGATACTGGTGAACGGCAACCTGTTGGTGTTGGTGATTTGACGAGCGGTTTATTGCTGGTCAATTTACTGAAAAGTCTATCTTTGACAGATGATGTATTAAAAGCAGCATTAGAACATGTTACTTCGGCGGTCTATGAAGTTATGTTGGAGACGCAAGCACGGGGAGAATATGAGCTACAACTCATTGCTGCTCAGGATAAGATGGTTGCACCAACACATCAATTCAATGCAATATCAATTGACTGATATATAGAGATTATATATCCAATGGATTTCGAGTTTCAGTACGATGGTCAGCGGATGAATCTCCGGAAGCGTAAGTGACGCGTGTTTATAAAAATAGTAACAGGCGTGAATGAGAGTCACCAGAAAAGCTGCAACTTGAAAGACGAAGGGATTTAGTCTTCCTGAGCTTCCGGTAGCATATTACCGGAAGCATGTATTACCGGAAATTGAACACGATCAGATTTAAATTAATCCTTCAGCTTTTAAAGCATCGTGAACGCTCGGACGTTGCTTAATCATGTCCATATATGCGTTTAAATGTACTAATTCAGAAATATCTAATTTAGTTCTAGGCACCCATTGACTGACGGCAAATAAATAAGAGTCCGCAATGGTGAAATTTGCTCCGGTAATATAGGGAAATTTTGCCAACACACTATCAATATAAGTGAGGCGGAGCATTAATTTTTTCATTAAGATAGCAATATAGGCTTCCGGTGTAGCTATTATTGGAAACAATGGCATAAAGTTTTGATGTAATTCACTGGAAATATAGCTTAGCCATTCGATTTGGTGATAGTGCTCCATTGTACCGGTTGGTGCAATTAAGTTTTTTTCGGGTTTTTGGTCGGCAATATATTTAATAATAGCAGTTACTTCCGTTAGAATCTGATTGTTATCAAGCTGAAGCGTGGGTACTTGGCCTTTGGGACTGATAGCGAGGAAGTTATCTCCACTTTCTGTTTTTTTATTCATTAAATCGACTTTTACGATACTGAAATCCAATCCAGCTTCGCGAAGCATGATATGGGGAGAAAGTGAACAAGCACCCGGCGAGTAATACAATTTCATATGTCGTTCCTTAATTATGTTTTCAATCTAGGGATACAATACAACGAAAGAACACCAGTCATTTATTATGCTATTAATTTATCTTGTTATTTTATATCAATTGCCCATAAGTTGAATGTAATATCTTATTGAACCGCATTTCAAGCACAAGGCGATATTTTAATTCAATAATGAATAAAAATAAGAAATTTTTATCTGTTGTAATGTGATAATCAGGTCAAAATAAATAAGGGGTTGTGAGAGTATGATATACCCAATTAATTTCAAGGTGCAGCGCGATGGCAAGGGAGCGAATCCAACAAAACTGCAACTGAAAGATGACGGGATAGAAGGGAAGAAAATAAGCCCAGCCATGAGATAATCTTGCCGGGCTTATTGATAGATCAATCAGCTATTGGAGTGTGAGATTATTTCAGTTCTAATTCATTCATAGCTGCGATGCTGAAACCGCCATCAACGTGCAGGATTTCACCTGTAATACCACCAGACAGATCAGAGCACAGGAATGCAGCCGCATTACCGACATCTTCTGTCGTTACAGTGCGGCGGATCGGCGTAACTGCTTCACAGTGTGCCAGCATTTTACGGAAGTCTTTGATACCAGATGCTGCCAAAGTACGGATTGGGCCAGCAGAAATCCCGTTAACGCGGATACCTTCAACACCCATCGCATTGGCCATATAACGAACGTTCGCTTCGAGGGAAGCTTTAGCCAGACCCATTACGTTATAGTTAGGGATCGCACGTTCTGCACCCAGATAGCTCAAGGTGAGCAGGGCAGAATTAGGATTCAGCATATGGCGGCATGTTTTCGCCATCGCAACAAAGCTGTATGCACTGATATCATGTGCAATTTTGAAGCCTTCACGGGTAACAGCGTTAACATAATCACCATCAAGCTGATCAGCCGGCGCATAGCCGATAGAGTGAACGAAACCATCGAATTTAGGCCATACTTTACCCAGTTCAACGAACAATGCGTCGATACTTTCGTCTTCAGCCACGTCACACGGCAGAACGATATTAGAATTCAGTGATGCGGCGAATTCTTCGACACGAGGTCTCAATTTGTCATTTTGGTAAGTAAAAGCCAGCTCTGCTCCTTGATCGTGCATTGCCCTGGCAATTCCATAAGCGATAGACAGTTTGCTGGCGACGCCAGTAATGAGAATGCGCTTGCCGGTCATGAAACCCATAGCTGTATCCTTATTGTTCTTTGTGAGCAAACACCAATAGTCATAGAGTGACAAAAATAATATCCATAACATAACTATGGTGTTTATTGTTAATAAACGGGGACGATTTTATCATGCCGGAAAGAAATGTGGTGAGTTTCACACGCTGTTCCGATCAGTGAATAAAATACATCCAGTCAAAATTACAATTTTTAGATAATATCCTGTCGCCATGCTTCAGCAGGTAATGCTTCACCAAAATGGCTGGCTATCAATTTGCGTGTAATATTATGCAGCGGAGAAGCCAGTACTTCGGCTGTATTTCCACGTTCAACAACGTCTCCTTGATGCATCACCAGCACTTGGTCACTGATGTGTTTCATCATACCCAGGTGTTGGGTTACATAGATATAAGAAATACCGTGTTTTTCTTGTAGCTCTAGCATTAAGTTGATGATTTGGGAGCGCATCGACATATCAAGGGAAGCCAATGCTTCATCGGCGACAATAATTTGTGGTTGTAATATCAGTGCTCGCGCCAGAGCTACCCGCTGTTTTTGCCCGGAGGCGAGCATATGCGGATAATAGTTGGCGTGATCCGGCAATAAACCAACTTGACGCAACGTCTGGTTGATGCGCTTTTCCCGCTCGGCAGGGGATAATTCTGTATTGAGAATTAACGGTATATCCAGAATCTGGCCAATGCGTTGGCGGGGATTCAACGACGTGCTGGGATCTTGAAAAATCATGCGAATACGCTGGCTGCGATAGCTGTAATCTCCATATGTCAGCTTATGGCTGTTAATCAGAATCTCACCTGATGTCGGTTCAATAACCCCTGATAACATTCTCGCCAATGTGGATTTTCCAGAACCATTAGCACCAATGATAGCCAGTGTCTTTTTAGGTTGTAGGGTAAAACTCAAGGGCTTTACTGCATCAAGATGATGACGGCGGAATAGCCCGGTTTGATAGCGAAATGTTTTAGTCAGATTTTTGACTTCCAGCAATGTTTCAACCACTTACGGTTCCTCCATATTCAAGGGGAAATGGCAGGCAAATGTATGGTTCTTAATCACCCGTAAGCGCGGGGTTTCAATACAGTTTTTCTGGGCATAGGGGCAACGCGGCCCCAAACGGCATCCCATCGGCAGATGCTCCAATGATGGAATGGCTCCGGGCAGCGTATTCAACCGACTCTTATGTGGTAACGGGCTGCCAAAGTCAGGAATTGAGCGGATCAGTGCTTGCGTATAGGGATGATAAGGTTTCACCAGCAATTCATCCGGTGTCGCACTTTCCACCGTCTGGCCGCAATATAGTACATTAATGCGTTTAACCAGTTTACTCATCATTTGCAGATCATGACTGATTAACAGAATGGTCATGTTGTTATTCTGATTTAGGCTCGATAGCAAACGGAAGATCTGTGCTTGAGTGGTTGGCTCCATCGCATTAGTGGGTTCATCTGCAATTAGCAGCCTTGGTTGATTGGCAAGGGCAATGGCAATCATCACTTTTTGGCATTCCCCTTCCGTTAACTCATAAGGGTAACAGTGCATAATATCATCGTGATCTTTGATGCCAACACGATGCAGCAATTCAATTGCACGACGTTTACGCCAATTGAATCTCTGCCACCAGCGACCTTTATATGTCCATCCAGGAATAGATTGGATAAGCTGTTTGCCAACATTTTCTGATGGATCGAGACATGATTGCGGTTCTTGAAAGATCATTGAAATATTGTGACCAATCACTTTACGACGTTGTCGCGGTGTTAAACGTAATAAATCAATGTCATTGAAGCGAAAACGATCTGCGGTAACTTTCAGGTTATCTTTTGTAACACCACATATTGCTTTGGCAATCAAGCTCTTTCCTGAACCGGATTCACCCGCCAACCCGAGTATTTCACCTTCTGTCAGTGAAATGCTCATTCTGTCAACGGCTTTGACGGGACCGTCTGCCGTCATAAATTCGATGGTGAGGTTTCGAATATCAAGCAATGGCATCATTCGACTCCTGCGTTAATAGCGCGATGCAAGCCGTCACCCAGCAAATTAACCAGCAGGACGCTAAGCATAATTGCAGCTCCGGGCAACATAACAGTCCACGGTGCAGCATAGATCAACTCCAATGAATCTCCCAGCATGGCTCCCCATTCAGGTGATGGCAGTTGCGCACCAAGATCGAGGAATCCCAATGCCGCAATATCAAGGATAGCAATAGAGAGCGCCCGGGTTAATTCACTTACTATCACTGCAGTGATATTGGGGAAAACAGCATAGCGCAGAATATGATAATTTGAAGCGCCATCCAGACGTGCCGCAATAATATATTCTTTATCCAGCACATCATGCACGGCAGTATAAATAGTGCGCACTATTCTTGGCAGTAGTGCCAGACAGACTGCAATCATAGCATGTTGCAGGCTGGCCCCAACAAAAGCAACAACAATAATAGCCAGCAGCAGCGAGGGAATGGAAAGCAAAGAATCAAGAATATGGTTCAGGAAGGCAGATTTCAATCCATGAGTCATTCCGGACAGACTACCAATAATTAAACCCACAATGGCAGCCACAGCGGTCACAATCAATGCAGATCCAAAGGTGGAAGATGTTCCAATCAGAAGGCGGCTGAAGATATCACGTCCCAAATCGTCAGTTCCGAGGAAAAAGGCGACATTGCCGTGATGCGACCATGAAGGAGGCATAAGCTGATCTGAAAATTGCTGATCAAGCCGATACGGAGCAAGATAGTTTCCCAATAAGCTTAAGGCAATTAAAACCAGTACCCCATAAAAACCCGTCATTGCCAATATGTCAGAATAGAAAAACCGCCAGATGACCTTTAATGGCGAAGGCATTTTCTTTTCCCGGTAAACATTATCTAAGGGCATACCACTCCTTATTCTTCAGGGGATTAGCCATTGCTCCAATAATATCTGTCAGTACATTAACCGAAATAACCAAAGTTCCTATCACCATTACACCCGCTGAAATTGCTGAATAATCCTGCTGGCGGATAGCACTGATTAGCCAATGCCCTAAACCGGGCCAGTTAAATACTTGTTCTGTCACCATAACCAGTGTAAGCATGGTTGAAAATTGTAGCCCCAGTTTGGGAATGATAGGAGGCAGCGCATTGTGCAATAAATGGCGGCGAATGATCGTCAGCCGTGATAACCCGCGTGTCGCTGCTGATTTCATATAATTTGAGGCTGATACTTCTTCAGTACTGTTGCGCATCAACCGAATGACCTCAGTCATCGGGGCAACGGCAAGAGTGATAACAGGCAGGATCATATGCAAAATAACGCTTATGATCATCTCATTACGATAAGGTGATTTTGACAACCATGCGTCAATCAGTGCAAAACCTGTCACTGATTCCATCCGGTAGAGTAAATCAAATCGTCCGGAGACGGGTAACCATCCCAGATGAAGTGAAAAGAGAAGGGTTAGTAGTAGAGCCAACCAGAATATAGGGATGGAAAAACCACACAGGGCGAACGTACTGATAATGGTATCTACTTTTTTCTTGCGCCAGACACCAGCGATAGTTCCCAAAGGGATACCTAGCAGCAACGCAATGGAAAAAGAGAGAATACAAAGCTCCATCGTTGCCGGGAGCACCTCATACAACTGCGTAATAATCCGCTCACCATTAATGTTGGAAATGCCAAAATCCCACTGAATCAAACTGCGAAAATAGAAGATATAAGCATCAGTCAGTGATGCACCGCTTAAAGGGCCATGTGGTGTAAAGTACATTAGGCTGAAACTGATTAATGAAAGAAAAAACAGCGTCACCATCAGAAGCAGAAAACGACGCAAGATATAAATGATCATTTGCTTCGTCTCTTATTTTTTTCAGCAGGAGCAGTAGTTTCCTGTTCGCGGTAAACTCCACCAAGAGAGCTATTGCCAAATGGACTCAGAACCAGTCCTTTAATGTTATAGCGAAATATTTGCAAGCGCATTGAGTAAGCTAGTGGTAGTAGAGGTAACTGCTGCGCAAGGATTTCTTGGGCAACATGATAACTTTTAATGCGTGACGCGAGTTGTTGATTCAACAACGCCTGATGAATTGCATCATCAAAAGCCAAATTACACCAACGGCTCAAGTTCGTCTGGGAGGCAATGGCGGCACAACTTAGTAATGGCCGGAAAAAACTATCGGGATCGTTGCTATCCGTAGACCAGCCTGCCAACGTCATATCATGGGTTTTATCCATCAGCTTCCTTTCCTGGAAACGCCCTTCAACAGGACGGATGGACATTTTAATCCCAACCTGTGCCAAATCCGCCTGAATAAGTTCTGCCATTTTCAGGGGGCTGGGATTATAGGATTGTGATGAAGTTGGCACCCATAATGTTAATTCCAAACCATTTAATCCCAACTCATTTAATATTTTGTGGGATTTTTCAGGATTATATTCGGTGATTTCAGCACGATTATCATATGCCCACGATGCGCGTGGCAGAATCGATGCTGCTGTTTCAGCCGTGCCATAATAAATGGATTTCATCAGACGTTGGTTATTGATGGCATAAGCAATGGCTTGACGGACTTCCAATTTATCCAGCGGTGGTTTACTGGTGTTAAATGCAAGGTAAGCAATATTCATGCCTGACCGAAAAGTCTGACGCAGGTTTGGATCATCATGTAAAATATTCCACTGATTGGCATCAGGGTAGGCCAATACATCGCATTCCCCAGTGATCAGTTTTGAGATTCGGCCTGTTCCGCCGCCGCCAGTATCTACGACAACTTGTTCCATGCTCGGTTTACCTCTCCAATATTTATCATGACGGACAAGGCGGATGAACTGTTCTGAATGATAATCTTCTAGCATAAATGGCCCGGTTCCAACAGGTTTCCAATCTATCTGTTCCTGCCGATTCATTTGGTGCAGCTTTTCAGCATACTCCTGAGACAGTATAGGTGCGTAATAGGTTGCCAAATGCCAGATAAAAGAAGCGTCAGGGGCACGAAGGCGAAATTCGACAGTATAATCATCGATTTTTCGAATATCCTGAACAGCATTATCAAATTTCAAACTATCAAAATAGGGATAGTGACCCCCATTAACATAGTGATAATAATGTGTTTTATCGAAGACGCGGCGGAAGCTGAAAACCACATCGTCGGCATTCATCGTGCGAGTCGGTGTAAACCAATCGGTTGACTGAAAAGCAACATTATGATGCAAATAAAAGCGATAGGTCGCTCCATTATCACGCACTTGCCAGTGAGTCGCCAGTTCTGGGGCCAAACGATAAGTAAGTGGGTCCACCCCCAGCAGACGATTGTAAATTTGTGCGGCAAGAGTATCTACAATTAAGCCACTGATGGCCATTTGTGGATTAAACGTATTCAGATTACCGTTGACGCAATAAATGAAGCCATTTTGTCGTAGAGCTGTCGAGATATGAGACAGATTTCCTGCTGTGGTGTTTCTGGATTCTGGAATCAGTTTAGTAGTTTCTGGAATTGCATCCTTAGCCGACAGAGTGGGAGAAGAAAGCAATAGTATGATCCAGTGAATCAAATAGCGCATATAAAACGTCAGTCATAAAAGAGAGTCTGGCTATTGTAACTTAATTAACGCTTTTTGCTCAAAAACAACGGTCAGATCACGATAGTGAGAGTTATTCTCAACTAAATGCTTGTAAATAGAATTGAGAAGTATTATCATTTAATTGTGCTTTTGGGGAGACTCTCTTGTCATATCAAGTTTGTAATCTCAAGTAAGGCGCGACATTGCTCACATTGCTTCCAGTACTTTTATTAGCCGGCTCGGGTGCCGGCTACTTTTTTATCTATCGTTTCCTGATAGATTCTCATTTATTCGCTGACATGAATATTGATATGGTGTTTTTTGATTAATCCACGTAGTTGGTGATAAGTCAAATTGAGTTTGTCAGCCGTTCTTTTCTGATTGAATTGACTTTCTGTCAATGCCTGCATAATCAAAAGCTTTTCACTGTCATTTTGCCATTGTCTTAAATCGAGCGGTAATTTGGGAAGGTAATTATCGGTCATTGAGTCATCAGTAGATAATGGAGTAAAAAGAGAGGGAGTAAGCTTCTGTGATGGTAAAAAGGGATTGATAATAATAGTATTTAATTCATTTTCATTATCGCCATGTCGATAAATTGAGCGTTCTATCACGTTTTTTAATTCGCGGACATTACCGGGCCAGTGATAAGACAGTAACTGTTGTTTGGCTTCGTTGGTAAACCCGGGAAAGAATGGCAAATTTAATTCCTGACACATCTGAATCGCAAAATGTTGTGCCAATAACATAATATCTGGTTGCCGTTGGCGTAAAGGTGGAATTTGTACTACATCAAATGCAATCCTATCGAGCAAATCAGCCCTGAAGGTTCCACTATTGGCCATTGCAGGCAAATTTTCATTGGTCGCACAAATCAGACGCACATCAACTTGTAGTGACTGACCACCACCTACGCGTTCCAGATGCCCATATTCAATGACACGCAGCAATTTTTCCTGTACCTGCATAGGAGCAGTAGCCAGCTCATCAAGAAATAACGTTCCACCATCTGCCCGTTCAAAACGCCCTTGATGTTTTGAACGGGCACCGGTGAATGCACCGGCTTCATGCCCAAAGAGTTCTGAATCAAGTAAATTTTCATTGAGAGAAGCACAATTCAGGGAAATAAAAGGCCCTTGCCAACGAGGGGAAAGATAGTGTAAACGGCGCGCAATTAGTTCCTTGCCTGTTCCTCGTTCTCCTAAAACTAAAACAGGCTTATTCAACTTTGCCAAAGCGGAAACTTGTTCCAGAATTTCAATAAAACAGTTTGCTTCACCTAATAGGTTATTAATGAACTGAGACATGGTATTTTTCGCCAATAGTTGGTCAATTTAACCACGTTAAACCATTGTGGTAAAAAAAACAAAGGAAAATTATTCTAGTTATTTCAATCAGATAATTAAAATATAAAAATTGGCATGTATCTTGTATTTAATTAAATGCCTTACCGCGTATCTTGTATCCTTTTTAACAATACACAGACATAACGTATATACATTCTAATGAAAGAGGTTTATGACTATGGGTATTTTTTCTCGCTTTGCTGATATCGTGAATGCAAATATCTCTTCTCTGCTGGATAAAGCAGAAGATCCTCAGAAAATGATCCGTTTAATGATTCAGGAGATGGAAGACACACTGGTGGAAATCCGCTCAACTTCAGCCCGTACTTTAGCAGAGAAAAAACAGCTTCTACGCCGCATCAGTATGGGTGAGAGCCAAATCGATGGCTGGCAGGAAAAAGCAGAATTGGCACTGAGCAAAGGCAAAGAAGACTTAGCCCGCGCGGCGCTGATTGAAAAACAGAAAGTTAGCAGTTTGGTTGAAACACTGACAAGTGAGTTGGCGGTTTTGGATGAAACCCTTGAGCGCATTAAAGGTGAAGTGACTGAACTGGAAAATAAATTGACAGAAACACGAGCCAGGCAACAATCACTGGCTTTGCGTCATCAAGCTGCGGCATCTTCCCGTGAAGTCCGCCGCCAACTGGATAGTGGTAAAATAGATGAAGCAATGGCACGCTTTGAGCAGTTTGAGCGTCGTATAGACCATATGGAAGCGGAAGCAGAAGCTGTTGGATTGGGTAAACAAAAATCGCTTGATCAACAATTTGCAGAATTGAAAGCGGATGATGAAATCAGCGCGCAACTTGCAGCCCTTAAAGCTAAAATGAGTATCAAAGACTCACAATAATGACATAGGTCATGCATGATGGAATGTCATGTACTATATGTCATGATGTCATGATGTCATGATGTCATGATGTCATGATGTCATGCTCAATTAAATGTCATGCAAAACTAAGGAAAGCTAATGGGCTATATATTTCTTGGAATTCCGCTGATCATTTTTGTACTTTTTGTTTTACCTATCTGGTTGTGGCTGCATTATAGCAACCAGAATAGTCATCGAGGTCAGTTAGGGAGCAATGAAATTCAGCGTTTAGAACAATTGACAGAGAATGCTCAGCGTATGCAGGAACGGATCAAAACGCTGGAAGATATCCTCGATACAGAGCATCCAAACTGGAGACAGTCATAATGTCGAATACATACAGCCGGAAACTTTACCGTCTGCCAGAGCAGGGAATGATTAAAGGGGTTTGTGCTGGGCTGGCAAACTATTTTGATGTACCTGTTCCGCTTATCCGTACCATCACGGTATTGTCGCTGTTCTTTGGTCTATTTGGCATAACAGTACTGGCTTATATTATCTTGACCTTTGTTATGGATCCCGCGCCTGCGGGATATTCCGCAGAGGAAGTCAATATAGGCCCGTCAGCACAGAACATGCTGGATGATATTGATTACCAATTGAGGGCAGGAGAAGCACGCTTGCGTCAAATGGAACGTTATATTACTTCTGATACTTATAATGTTCGCAGTCGTTTTCGCCAACTTTAGACCTTGCACAACGTTAAACCACCGAAGTTACAGGCCGGGTTAAACAGCGTCACGGTATTCCATTTAGGAGAAACATGAAACGGTTGCAAAACGAACTGACGGCGCTTGTTAATCGTGGAATGGACCGCCACTTGCGGCTGGCGGCAACAGGGTTAAGCCGCAGTGGGAAAACTGCGTTTATTACTTCTTTGATTAATCAGCTATACCCAATGGTGTCCGCTGTCATTTCTGCTTGACATTTTAATTTATTGTAAACTTTTACTGACAAGGGCTTCATCTATTGCACAGTAACAGGTAACATTTCAGTTGGTTATGAACATCGTGTAAATAAGGTCAGAATAATGCGATTGGAAGTTACTTGTCAGGATCGAATTGGGTTAACTCGCGAGTTACTTGATTTACTGGTTTTACGAAATATAGACCTGAAAGGAATTGAGATCTCTCCTGCACGTCGTATTTACCTTAATTTTACTCAAATTGATTTCAACACCTTTCGTTTATTGATGGCGGAGATTCGTCGCATTAGTGGTGTGACTGATGTCAGGACAGTCGCTTTTATGCCGTCAGAGAAAAAAAATAGGGCAATGTGGACACTGCTGGAATCGGTTCCTGAACCTATATTTTCTATTGATATGAAAGGTAACATTGAGCTGGCCAACCCAGCTTCTTTGGTACTGTTTGATCTCAGTAAAGAAACGATCAATCAAAAAAACATCAGCTACTTAATTAGCAATTATAACTTCCTCCACTGGCTTGAAAGCGGGCAACATCAACCGCATTCGACTCATTTATCCATTAAGGGCCAAAACTATGAGATGGATATTATTCCCATGCAGTTAACGGATGAGTATCAGGTTGCCAGATGTGTGGGCGCTGTGATTATGCTGCGTTCTGCGACAGAGTCATCATCCAAAAAATTAATCGTCAGTGATGATAGTGCTTTTGAGCAAATTATTGCTGTCAGCCCGAAAATGGTTCATGTCGTTGAGCAGGCACGTAAAATGGCGATGCTTGACGCACCTTTATTGCTTATCGGTGAAACAGGAACGGGAAAAGATGAATTTGCTAAAGCCTGCCATCTGAGAAGTGCAAGGGGAAATCAGCCTTTCCTTGGGTTAAATTGTGCATCTATGCCAGATGATGTTGTCGAAAGTGAACTGTTTGGTTATGCAGCAGGAGCTTATCCGAACGCACTGGAAGGTAAAAAAGGGTTTTTTGAGCAGGCCAATGGCGGTACGGTTTTGTTGGATGAAATCGGCGAAATGTCGTCACAGATGCAGATTAAATTGCTTCGTTTCTTAAGTGACGGAACCTTCCGGCGTGTTGGCAAAGATAATGAAGTTAAAGTTAACGTTCGGATTATTTGTGCGACCAAAAAGAACTTAATTGAGTTGGTACAAAAAGGGGAGTTTCGTGAAGATCTCTACTACCGATTGAATGTGTTAACCATCACATTGCCTCCTTTACGTGAACGTCAGGTGGACATCATGCCACTGACGGATCATTTTGTAGCACGTTTTGCAAAAGAACAAGGTTTAGTAAAACCCAAATATTCTCATGAACTAGAGCAATTTCTGTGTGGTTATCATTGGCCGGGTAATGTCAGACAACTGCGAAATGCTATTTACCATGCATTGACTCAATTTGAAGGTAACAAACTATGTCCGCAGGATATCCAGTTACCTGAATTAGAGACAGAAATGGCATTTAATGAAGATATTTTGGTCGGTTCTTTGGATGAAATTAGTAAACGTTTCGAACGTTCTGTATTGACCCGTCTTTATCGCCATTATCCCAGCACACGTAAACTGGCCAAGCGGCTTGGTGTTTCTCACACAGCAATCGCCAATAAACTACGTGAATATGGCCTAAGTGGTAAAAAACATATGGCTGAACATGAAGATGATGGAGCATAGCTAACTATGTGACTGAGGTGAATAAGCGCAGCCAACAAAACTACAACTTGAAATCCATTGTGTATAGTTCCTTTTTCATAATTTACCTGTGTTGTAGATTGAACTCCTCCAACACTTGGATAAATATGTCATTACTTCAGATAGCAGAGCATACAAGCTAAATAAAAAGACGATATCGCTGGGAGGTAAAAATGCAGGCCGCGAGTATTTGACGCCATTTAGATATTACACAAATTTGCGGGAATTAGTCCTCTGTGTGATAAGACTGGGAGTTGATGGCAATGATATAAAAACTTTGCCGCAACTGAATGAGAGAATTGAGGAAATTGCGGAAAATTTTGCAGCGAGGGAAGCCGGATGCTGACCTTAAAATTAGATGCCGAAATCGTTAATAACATTACGTGTACATTCGGCTTAGTTTGTTCCGGGATTAAGGCAGCCAGTGTGGCATGGGAACCGCTGGGACTGTCTCCGGCATGGTTCAGTGAAATCGAAAAATTCACCGGTGAGTGTTGTGGTCAACTAAAATTGGTCACAACCTTAGCATTTTTCCAAAAGTGACCAAAATCATTGAACCACATCACTACGCCATACCATAGGTTGATATTTTATGCTATAGGCATTAGACTGATGATGTTAGTTGAAGAGTAACGCGCTCTGACTGAGGCTACCAACCTTGTTCAGCGCAAAACAGATAGCCCCTTCTTAAGGGAAATGCAAAAAAGCCAACCTCACCAGTTGGTTTTTTTGTTTTTACTGACTCATTATTTTAATTGATTGAATCATCTGAAAATCGCCCTATAATCTATGGCTGTTAGTTGAACAAGCGTAACGACCCCAGAACAGAGTAAATATCGAAATGGATTTCGGTATCTTGTAAGTTCTACGGGACGCATTAAAGCCCTGACTGAATACAGGTGGTGCTGGTTCAGTGCCTCGGTCAGAGCGCGTTACCCTTCAACTAACATTGATGAGAACCAACCGGACAGGCAGTGTAAAGGCAAAGGTTGGGTAAATCGTGCTCCCTAAATAGGAGCAAGCGGATGAAAGCATTCAAAGCCTTTATTGACACTGCTATCATCGTTCTCAAAGCGTTAATTGCGCTTTTAGAATTGATCCGTGCATTTCTGTAATAAATAACGGAAACGTAGATAAGGCCATCGGGTTAACCGCCCGGTGGCCTTTAACATTTATGGCTCACTATCAAGTCTACTGAAGCTTATCATTTTCTGCCACTCCACAAACGTAACTAGACACACACAGCACCATTCACTCATCAACTCATTACCCATCTTGTGTTTAATTTGGATCGCGTCCCTTCATCGCTCCCATGCTGCACAATCCCCACGAAATAAAAGTAAACCCGACGTAAAACGGACTACTCCGCACCCGCCTGCACGTTTTGGATCTAAAAATTATTTCAGTTTTAAAATGCTACAACGCAAGCCGCCAGACCGCGCCAGCATGGGCGGTGCGGAAAAAATTGCAAAATGAAAGGTGTGAAAAGATTTTCAGGGGATTTTCTAGATGGCGTCGTCATGAAATACTCAACCAAAGAGCAAGGCAGCGGATTTGGACTGCGGCAAGAAACGATGCACTGTTTTTGGCGTAACGGGTCG
>NZ_FPBJ01000056.1 GCF_900116635.1 Xenorhabdus koppenhoeferi
GATTGCAGCAGTCAGGGTAGTTTTACCGTGGTCAACGTGGCCTATAGTACCAACGTTAACGTGCGGTTTTGAACGTTCAAACTTTTCTTTAGACACGACTCTATTCCTTAATACCGCTCCCCCACCACAAAAATGAGGGAGCTAAAAAGATAGTAAACTCGAAAAATTATCTAGATTTACGAGCTTCGATAATAGCCTGAGCGACGTTGCTAGGCGCTTCGTTGTACTTCAAGAACTCCATGGAGTAAGAAGCACGACCTTGGGTCTGAGAACGCAGGTCAGTAGCATAACCAAACATTTCAGACAATGGTACCTGTGCACGAATAACTTTGCCCGTAGCTAGATCACCCATACCATCGATCATACCACGGCGACGGTTCAAGTCACCGATGACGTCACCCATGTAGTCTTCTGGTGTTTCCACTTCAACTTTCATGATAGGCTCCAGCAGAATTGGTTTAGCTTTCATGAAGCCTTCTTTAAATGCCATGGATGCAGCAATTTTGAAGGCGATTTCTGAAGAGTCAACGTCATGATAAGAACCATCGAACAGAGCAACTTTAACGTCAACGATTGGATAACCAGCCAGAACACCGCTCTTCAGCTGTTCCTGAATACCTTTATCAACGCCCGGGATGTATTCTTTAGGAACAACACCACCAACGATTTCGTTAGCGAATTCGTAACCAGCGCCGCCAGCTTCCAGAGGCTCAATACGTAACCATACGTGACCGTACTGACCACGACCACCGGACTGTTTAGCGTGTTTACCTTCCTGCTCAACAGAAGCACGGATGGTTTCACGATAAGCAACCTGAGGTTTACCTACATTCGCTTCAACGTTGAACTCACGACGCATACGGTCAACCAGAACGTCGAGATGCAGCTCACCCATACCTGCGATGATGGTCTGACCAGTCTCTTCATCACTGCTTACGCGGAATGATGGATCTTCCTGAGCCAGACGGCCTAAAGCGATGCCCATTTTTTCTTGGTCAGCTTTAGTTTTTGGCTCGATAGCAACAGAGATAACTGGCTCTGGGAATTCCATGCGCTCCAGGATGATTGGTGCGCCCATGTCACAAAGAGTATCACCTGTAGTTACATCTTTAAGACCGATTGCAGCAGCGATATCGCCTGCACGGACTTCTTTGATTTCTTCACGTTTGTTGGCGTGCATCTGTACGATACGGCCAAAACGTTCTTTCTTGTCTTTAATCGGGTTCAGTACGGTGTCACCAGAGTTAACAACACCCGAGTAAACGCGGAAGAAAGTCAAGTTACCTACGAATGGGTCAGTAGCGATTTTGAACGCCAGCGCAGAGAATGGCTCGTCATCGCTGGAATGACGTTCTGCTGGAGTATCTTTACCGTCTGGCAGCATACCTTTGATGGATTCAACGTCAGTTGGTGCCGGCAGATATTCGATAACTGCATCCAACATTGCCTGAACACCTTTGTTCTTAAACGCAGAACCACAGGTAACCAGGATAATTTCGCCAGTCAGAACACGCTTACGCAGAGCTACTTTGATCTCTTCTTCAGTCAGGTCTTCACCACCCAGATATTTGTCCATCAGTTCTTCTGATGCTTCTGCTGCGGATTCAATCAGATTCTGATGCCATTCTTGCGCCAGTTCAACCATGTCTGCTGGGATATCTTCATAAGTGAAGGTAGTACCCTGATCAGCTTCATTCCAGTTGATTGCTTTCATTTTCAACAGGTCAACAATACCGGTGAAGGTATCTTCAGCACCGATTGCCAGTTGAAGTGGAACCGGGTTAGCAGCCAGACGAGTTTTAATCTGCTCAACAACGCGTAGGAAGTTCGCACCCATACGGTCCATTTTGTTAACGAACGCGATGCGTGGAACATTATATTTGTTAGCCTGACGCCATACGGTTTCAGACTGAGGCTGAACACCACCAACTGCACAGTAAACCATTACTGCACCGTCAAGAACACGCATAGAACGTTCTACTTCGATGGTGAAATCGACGTGTCCTGGGGTATCGATAATGTTGATGCGGTGTGGTTCAAACTGCTTAGCCATACCAGACCAGAATGCAGTAGTCGCAGCAGAGGTAATGGTGATACCACGTTCCTGCTCCTGCTCCATCCAGTCCATCGTTGCTGAACCTTCGTGAGTTTCACCAATTTTATGGTTTACACCTGTGTAAAACAGAATGCGTTCAGTTGTCGTGGTTTTACCGGCGTCGATGTGGGCACTGATACCGATATTACGGTAACGTGCTATAGGTGTTTTACGAGCCATTTTTTCCTCTCTCGTGGGCGTTCAATTTAGAGAACGGGTAGCCGAGCAGCTACCCAGAACATATTCACTGCCGATGGGTGACCAACGAATGGATTACCAACGGTAGTGTGCGAACGCCTTGTTAGCTTCTGCCATACGATGAACGTCTTCACGTTTCTTCACAGCAGCGCCTTTGTTTTCAGCCGCATCAGATAATTCATTCACCAGGCGCAGAGCCATCGACTTATCACCGCGTTTACGAGCAGCATCAACGATCCAACGCATTGCCAGTGCATTGCGACGAACCGGACGAACTTCAACTGGAACTTGATAAGTAGAACCACCAACACGGCGGGACTTAACTTCCACAGTCGGGCGCACGTTATCCAGTGCCAACTCGAATGCTTCCAGATGATCTTTACTAGAACGCTGAGCCAGGGTCTCAAGCGCACTATATACAATTGCTTCTGCGGTAGATTTCTTACCATCTACCATCAGGATATTAACAAATTTGGCCAGCAGTTCAGATCCGAACTTTGGATCTGGCAGAATTTTACGTTGGCCAATTACACGACGACGTGGCATGGAAATACTCCGTTTCGAATTCAGGGTTGTCCAAAACTCTATGAGTTTATTTTGACATTAAAGTGAAAAATGTTTGGCCTTACTTAACGGAGAACCATTAAGCCTTTGGCTTCTTCACACCGTACTTAGAACGACCTTGCTTACGGTCTTTAACGCCGGCACAGTCCAGGGCACCGCGAACAGTGTGGTAACGCACACCTGGCAAGTCTTTAACACGACCGCCACGGATCAGAATAACGGAGTGTTCCTGCAAGTTGTGGCCTTCACCACCGATGTAGGAAGAAACTTCGTAACCATTAGTCAAACGCACACGACATACTTTACGCAGTGCGGAGTTTGGTTTTTTAGGAGTGGTAGTATATACACGAGTACATACGCCACGTTTTTGCGGGCAAGCTTCCAGAGCAGGAACGTTGCTTTTCACAACTTTCGAGCTACGAGATTTGCGCACCAGCTGGTTGATAGTTGCCATTATTAAAAAAGCTCCTAGTTTTTTGCTTCGTAAACACGGATTTTACCCTCTGTCAGTCATGATGACAAAACGAGACGACGCGGAATTTTATTGCTGACTTGACGAGGTGTCAAGAAATATACAGTTTTTCTATTCTGGTAAAATAGCGGAAATATACAATTCTCATTTACCAGGCAAAATTTTGCTGATGTTTTACCGTTAAGCTCACAAAACCGTCGTAATCAATCACCTTGACACGGTCTGAAATCTGTTCAATCAACCCCCGTGCATCCAGATCTTCCTGCAAGGCATAAATACCAGCTCCTGTACGCATCAATTTAGCTAAGTAGCGATTATCATTGATACCGAACAACACGCCATTCTGAATTAACAGAACGTCATCGGTCTCAGATACAAGAGCAAGCATTGCATTGACATCATCATGGTAAGGTGAGCGCCTAACAGTATATAACATGTTACCTACCTGTAATAGATTAAAATTTCAACACAACATCATAATCTGCCAGCTGTTTTCGTATTGCCACAGCAGAAAGAAGTTCTGCGTTAAGTACAAAATTGCTTGCCGGACTACCTCCGCGAATGATTAGATCATCAAGGCAAACGTAACATTTATCAATGTCATAAAGAGGCAAAATCTTAAAGGTTGCAATATAGTCACGGGCCAGAATTTTATCTGGCTGTTGGTTGACCAGTAATTGGAATACTCCATCAGAAATAAAGAATATGCCAATTTTATCGGTTAAGGCTGATGTCGCAAGCAGGGCATCCAGCCCCTCCCGACCTACAGAAGAGCCATGAGGGGCTTCAGTAAAAACAAAGGCGATTTTTTTCATCGATAACCACTATTTCATTAAGGCTCACATAATTTCCTCAAAACTGACATTTCATCAATGCTTACTGCGAGGCTTAAAATTGTATAACACGATCACATAGCATCATGGCTTCTGCCAGCGCCCCCAGCCCGCTAAGTTCAAACCCATTTGCCAGATTAGCAACAGGTAAATTTAATTCTTGGGCTTGTTGCTCATCCACTACACCGCGACGCAATGCTGCAGCAACGCAAATATACAGATTGAACCGATGCTGGGCTGCCAATGCCTGCCATGCCCTGACCAGATCAAATTCATCATTGGCGGGAGCAACCAGTTGATTACCGTTTAGGACACCCTCACGATAAAAGAACACACTATGTAATGTATGTCCTGCGGCGATCAGCGCCTGAGCAAATTGATAGGCACTGCTGGCTTGTTGAGTACCGTAAGCTGGCCCGGTGACCAGCAGACAATAAGACAGTGACGACATTACTTCTCCGGACTGACACATTCGCCGTTTTTCAACTGGCGAATATAGAGGTATACCGTATGCTTGGAGATATTCAAACGATCAGCAACCTGATTAATAGCATCCTTAATATCAAAAATGCCTTTCTCATAAAGAGTTAACACTACCTGTCTATTTTTCACATTGTTGGAAACATTGCGGTCGGCATTCACTTCTTCAATAGTAAATTCCAGAGTTTGTGCAACCAGGTCATCCACAGAAGATGCAAAGTTAACGTTCGAAGCGACTTCGTGGGTTTTTTCTGGGATAAAAGTCTGAATAATTTCAGAGAAAGGTACATCAAGGTTCATATTAATGCATAACAGCCCAATAACCCGACGCTGGCGATTGCGAATAGCAATTGTTATAGATTTCATCAACGAACCGCTTTTTGCCCGCGTGAAATAGGCTTTAGAAACACTGCTGTCTTCATCCGTAATATCGTGGAGCATCCGCAACGCCAAATCTGTAATCGGAGAACCGATCTTACGACCAGTATGTTCCCCATTAGCTATTCTGACAGCTGAACATTTAAGATCTTCCAGTGAATGAAGAACTATTTCACAATGCCCACCTATCAACATAGCCAGGCCATCAACAGCAGCTTCGTAAGATTTTAAAATTTCATGATCTGTTTCATTAAACGATTGGTTTTCCAGTAAATCAATATCACTGTTATCACCAGTTAATAGCGGGGTAGACATGTTAATACACCATCCTTCAAGCTCAGACTTTGCCTCACCAAAATATTAAGGCGAGATTTATTATAAAATCACATTACTACAACCAAGAGTCTACCTCAGTAAACATCTATACCCAATGGATTTCAAGATGCAGCGCGACGGCAAGGGAATGACAAATTCGTCAGGAACGAATTTGCCCAGCCAAAGGCTGGCCTCCGGTGAAAGGCAGGAGCCTTTCATTAATCCCCAGGAGCATAGCTAACTATGTGACTGGGGTGAGTGAGCGAAGCCAACAAAGCTGCAACTTGAAAGACGACGGGTATACTGTTGCAGGCAGAATGTTCTATATTCTATTCGGAATAATGACGTTAAAACTACTGTTGACGTTAAAACTACATTGAATTTACGTCAAGCCCTTGCTGAAGATACCACAGGGCTTTATCACAGCTTTATGCCTAATACGCTTAAAATATGAAAACGATATTTCATTTAATACCACAGGAAATAATGAGCAGACATGCCATTTTTCTTTATTCATGCTTATTATTCATCAAAGATGAAATAAATATCACCAGCAAATCGAAAGACGAAAGAAAGATGAAAATGAAAGGTACAAATAATAAAACAGGAGCGATTAAACTCCTGTCTGTATTGTCTCGCAATTATTACAGGAACTATTTTGCCTTGGCAGCAGGTTTAATATCCAGTAATTCAATATCAAAAACTAAAGTCGAATTAGCTGGAATTTTAGGCAGGTTTGCTTGGTCATAAGCTAACTTAGGTGGGATAACCAATGTAATTTTTCCGCCTTTCTTCACATTCTGTAAGCCTTCTTTCCAACCTGGAATCACGCTGTCCAGGCGAATTGACAGAGGTTCTTTACGTTCATAAGAACTGTCGAAAACTTGCCCGTCAATCAAAGAACCTTTGTAGTTAACAACTACAGTATCAGTTTCTTTAGGAGCCTTGCCAGTACCTTCTTTTTCAATTTTGTAAAGAAGCCCTGATTTGGTTTCCACTACGCCAGCCTGCTTAGCGAACTTTTTACGGTATTCATCACCTTTTGCGCCATTTTCACCAGCATCTTTCTCTGCCTTAGCCTGAGCCACCTCTTTCACTTTTTTTTCAAAAGCCAACAAAGTGTTCTGAATTTCTTGATCAGTCAATTTGCTTTTACTATTTAAAGCATCTTCAACACCAGCCAACAACTGTGTTTTTTCTAAGTTGATACCGAGTGTTTTCTGCTCTTTCAAGGAATTTTCCATGTAGCTACCCAAAGAGGCACCCAGAGCATAAGAATTTTGCTGTTCTACCGTTTTAAATGCACTATTCAGTTTTATTTCACCTTTAGCTTCTGTATTAGCAGCCAAAACCTGAGGTACACTGAATACTACTGCCAGAGTTGTTGCCAGCATGGTTGTTTTAAACAATGATTTCATCCTATTCTCCAATAAATTGGGGCGGTTTTACCGTCAGCTCAAGCTACGCGTAACATGTACTATAACCGTCTGCGGAAACCAATGACAATATTTGCTATACCTTGATCTAAAAACCATTGAGACAGCATTAACGTGAAGAGGTTTCGTTATCCCCTCTTCTATTGAACGTTTTGAATATTATAGTGCCACTTGGTTAGAGTAATCGTTCCATCATGTAATTAACTGATCAAAGGCAGGAGAAAGATAATGGAATTATCCGACATTGAACAAAGACTTGAACAATTGGAAACTAAACTGGCCTATCAAGAAGCCACCATTGAAGAGCTAAATCAAGAAGTAAGAAAGCAGCAGATAGAGGCAGAACAGCTGAAAGAACAACTGCGATTAATGGCTGATCGCCTGAAAATTCACCAAGTATCCATTATAGCACCACTTTCAGAAGAAACACCTCCCCCTCATTACTGATACCGCTTATTTGGAATATATCTGCCAAGGAAAGCAGAAACATAAAAAAAGAGAAGCGCATATATGTGCTTCCCTTCTTCTGCTGACTGATTTTTCATATTACTAAAAAGAAGTCTCCTTGAGTTTATCGAGGACGGTGAATCAGCGATAACCCCTATCCTGGGAAAGCTGGGCATGATGTATTTTGAACAATTATCCTGTTTGCAGACGTGGATCAATGAACTTAACGCAATAATTGACAGGTATTTCAAAGAGAACGATGTCTGCCAACGGTTGGCCACCACTCCCGGTATTGAGTCGGTGATCGCCACAGCCATTGTCAGTCGCGTTGGCGATCCTCGTCTGTGTGAGATCCCTGACCACTCGGCTACCCCGCCAAGACTATGTTAAGTTTTTCGCAAATACTTTCTTATCTTGTCATACAAAGAATTCCCGCCCACAGAAACCTACCCTCCCAAGAGAAACAAAATACATACGCAAATACATACAATGTCTATCGGCTGGGCACGGTATGCGAATTTCAATATTGATCAATGCATTTCCTCCAGAGTCTATCTTTACTTGTTCATTTGGCACTAGCACTGAGGCATCATGGCGTCGTCCATGTGTCACTGCTCCACCGACAGCGACGATGGTTTCTTCAAGGCACGTGTTATTCAGAAGCATCTTTCCATGTAGTATTCTGGGGTTGATAGTGTTTTCCAGTTGAATTATTCGACCTTCAATGAAATTTGGCACTCCATCTTGAACCGTACCACAAACAACACAACTTACCATCCACCTCTGGACAGTAGCGTCGTGAAAACTGGAAAACTGATAACGAATGGCATCTGAACTACAGTTAGGACATCCCTCAACTAAGGGATCTGCACGAAATACCCTGTAAGCATCGCGATATCCTTCAACAAAATGGTACTCGCTCTTATTGGTTTCTCGCTGCAGTTTCGCTACGATACCTCTATCGACTGACAAAGCGGTTTTCTCGACGCGCTCCAGAGCTCGAACTAAAGCACCATCTAGGCCTCCACCGCAGCGACTGCTGGATGCCCGACGAACAAGATTAGGATAAGTATTACGGAGATCGGTGAGTAATTGACGACCCTCAGAGATCCTGATACTGAGTAACGCAATGCGATCATATTCATCGAGAACCTCTCTGATCGAAGATAATACCTGCTCTGGTGATTGTTCTCGCTCTGCGATTGTCAGTTTACTGAAGTTAACATGGTTAATATTGCAATCAAGGATAGCACAAGGGCTTCCAGGAATACTTGAACTCCGAATGAACCCGGCAACTGATGCCTTTTTTGGCGCGCCGTTTAGGTAACACAATTCGTCGGATAGATTGGAAGCCTGATCTCGTATTCCGAATACTAGGCCTTTTTTGTATCCGGTTATATTTTCAGGAGCACTTTTAGAGTTGGTTTTAAGGCTTGGGTCTCCCAGAATCATGACCTTGCCCACTTCCAATCCCCAAGTAGGAAGAATTCTGTTCAATTCCCGGACAGTTTGACCTACAGTCATCCCTGCTCCCATAAGTCCGTGAAATACCAAATTCTCTTCGATACGACCATCCTTTAACAAAGGGCTTGCAACATACACCGCCGCATTACCCTCCAGGAATCTCTGCGAGATTGTATACGAGCCATCTCCATCGAATATCCCATCTTTACCGACCTTAAGTGTAAGGCATGCGTTGGCGAAAAAGACACGTCCTGGTATTGCATTGGCGGTTAACTGCTTCAAACCGGGAAGAAAACAATCGTTGTTTACCACGCAAGTCGGTAGTCGTTTCCCACATACAGAAGGTGACTGAACAGTTATTCGTCCACAAATAAGTTCATTACTGCTGAGGCGAATGTAATCTTCGCTGGCGTGTCCGATAACACTCACAATAGTTTCAGTTCCACTGATAAAATCAGGCCAATTGGTGAGTTCTTCGCTATCTTGAGGTAAAATCTTCAGCCCGGCAGCCTGACGCATTTCATTGCCCTTATGAACGGGGGCAAAACAGATATCTTCACCTTCTTGCATACAACTATAAGCGATTGTCTTCGCGAGGATAAATGTCCCTAGTTCTAAAGAATTTACAACAATGAATCCAGTCAAATCGTTGAATAATGCCAAATCTCTCATTGATGCTTTTTTATCAATAGAAACTACCACGAGATGATCGTGTGTAGCTAAATGATTATTACACCATTTTGCCATTTCCTCCCAAGACACGAAGCTGCGCATAGAAGCAGATCGTAGACTTTGAAAACCCTTCGCCAGAACTAAGGCAGACTGATCGCAGGACAGATACGCAACTGTTAACTTCTCAGTGTTGAGCCATCCGCATGGCTAATTGAGGTTTGTGTTAAAGTGAGTTGGCGTGCTCATAGGAGCATCTTCAGCGAACAAGATAGCGGTTCTCTCGCACCATTCAACAACCATCTTGCGAGCCCATGCTTTTCTAATGAGGACAGGGACAAATGGTTGTCCCCAATCACAAACTTCAAGATATCGCTCCTCAGAATGACATAGAATGACAAGCGAGGTCATTGTTATATCCCCCGTTTTATCATCGCATACGTCATAGGGCCACCAAAGGGGAGTTGGTATGCTGCTGTCACCTCGAATCCCAAGCGCTCATAGATCCTTACGTTTTTGTCATCGGAAGTCTCAAGGAACACAGGAAATCCCTCACGCTCGGCTCTCTCAAGGCCGGGTTCAATAACAGCACGGTCTAACCCTTTCCCCTGGTAATCTGGATCCACTGCTACTGCACCTAAGAACCAGCATGGAAAATTGGGCCGTTCTTTAGCCATGATAGATTCAGACGCCCGCATTACCTTTTCTCTCGTTCCTGCTATTTTTCCAAATTCGATAGATAGAGGAGCAAAAGTTGCCTCTGCGTCTTCAATATCGGGTGCCGTCCATATTGATATAGCGACTCCATCATCAGCAGCCCATACGTGACCTACTGTCATACCTACCTTTCTAAGAAAAGTCTCTTGATAGCGCCGTACTCGTTGCTGGTGATCATCTTCAGCGAGGAAATGCCGCATTAAGGAGTATCCATCGAAAGCGCGTGTCAGCGTCTGTACGCAACGCACCAACTGCATTTCTGATATTTCTTTAGATTCCCGGACAATCATGTTCATTTACTCTCCAAATATATCAATTACGTGTTTGTGCAAAGTCTGACTGGTGGACGCGATTCCCACTCCTTTGTTCGCTAGAACAGGTTGGCCCATTAGATCGGTGCATATTCCGCCAGCTTCTTCGACAATTGGGACGAGTGCCGCTACATCCCAAGGCGCTACAATTGGCTCTATGGCAACATCTAATATTCCTTCGGCAACTAAGCAGTGCTGCAAGAAATCACCAAACCCACGGTTACAGAATGTCTGCTCGGCCAAACGCTGATATTGCTGAAGTAAACCTTGTTTATGCCATGTATCAAATGCCGTGGTTGATATGTATAGCAGAATCAATATAATCAGACATAAGTCACATGCTCTGTAAACAGCTCATCAATAGAGCATCTTTCTCGTCTTCTTGTTGTTTTTGTTTCAGCCCATTTGTTTTCGATAGGATTTAAATCTGGGCTGTAAGGCGGAAGCCATTCTAACTGGCATCCGTGATCGGTTATCGCTTTTCGCGTGTCACCGCGTTTATGGAAAGGGGCATTATCCATCACAATCACTGTCCCCTTAGGGAGCTTCGGCAACAAATCTTGTGTCAGCCAGGCATGAAACACATTCGCATTAATGGTTCCGGCAAACAAACTTAAGGTCACAAAGGTATTTTTAATGATAGCACCAATGGCATTAATGCGGCCTTTGTGCTGCCAGTCATGTAAACCAAAACAGCGGGACCCTTTTAACGAATAGCCATGCGTACGTGGCATGGACTGCTCAAAGCCGCTTTCATCCAGATAAACAATCTGTTTGCCCGCCTGCTCATGATGGCGGATACGCTCGCCAAATACCTGACGAGCGTGTTCGTCAGCGG
>NZ_FPBJ01000011.1 GCF_900116635.1 Xenorhabdus koppenhoeferi
AACACGAGATTACAAAACACCGAATGAGTTATTTAAAGGAATACCCACTCATTTACTTCGTCCATTACGGTGTTGCGCTTAATATGTGAATCCAAGTATTTTTATAAAGTAAAAGAAGTAACTATTTTTATATAACTATTTCAATAGGTTCTTTATGATTAAATATAATGATAAGTTTGATCAGCTTCGCGAAAATAACCGCAAGATTGTAGAAAAATATTTAAAATTTACTAAAGGTGAAGCACGCTTAGAAAGACATAAACTTTTTGCAGAAAACGCAGAAAGCGGATTGTGGACTACAGAGACAGGCGAACCAATTATTATACGAGGTATTGAGAACTTAGCACGTCATGCTCACTGGTCGCTTCAATGTTTCCCTGACTGGGAATGGTACAATATTAAGATATTTACTACTGACAACCCTGGTCATATATGGGTTGAATGTGATGGTCATGGTATTATTCGTTTCTCTGGTTATCCTGAATGTTACTATGAAAATCATTTTATTCATTCTTTTGAATTATGTGATGGGTTTATTATACGTAATCGAGAATTTATGAATCCAGTTAATCAGCTAAAAGCACTTGATATTATTGTGCCGAAAATAAACCGACAAGGGATTCCAACCTAGTCATTAAAAAAATAAAAACATTTTAACGATTGGTTATTATCGATTGATATATCGATGATTAGCTTTGGTATAAATGTTTTTGCGGTAAATAATTCCAAAAATAAAATAAAAACAGAGTTGAAAATGAGCAGAGAATTAAAATTTGAGCCTTGTGATATAAACAATGTTTATATTCATTCTTGTCAGCCTTTAAATTGGGAAATAAAGAAAGAAACGTGTGCTTTATTAATTCACGACATGCAGAATTACTTTGTATACCAATCGTAATTGAAGATGCTTGATTTTTAACTCGATCCAGAACATGATTTCGCCCATGAAAATTAATCTGACAAATGACCAAAAGAAAGCCCTCGAATTGATGCATGATACGACTCGTGACGGACGTGTGCGTGACCGCATCAAGGCTGTGCTTTTGGCCTCAGAAGCAACTTGTATGTTTGGTTTGCTTTTAAAATCGTTGCGTAGTGTAGTACCCGGATGGCTGGATGACAGGAGCAACTTTGGCCATGAGCCAGTAAGACAGATTTTGCAGCAGCCATTCATCCTCAGTATATCGAACAGTATCTCTGGCACCTGCTGTACGGGTAGCCCGCATTAACAAGGTTGATAACCGGAGGAGCTTTATGGAACAGATTTATTACTGTGGTATTGATATTGCTAAAAGCAAGTTTGATTGCGCAATTCGCCTGAATAATGGAAAGTATAAAGATAAAGTATTCAAAAATGAATCTGAAGGATTTAGTACTTTTATCAACTGGCTGGCTCATCATGGTTTCAGTCATGTCCATATCTGTATGGAGGCGACGGGGATTTACTGGGAAGCGTTTGCTGAATATCTGGCAGATAAAGGTTTGACCGTCAGCGTGATTAATCCTGCGCAAATCAAAGCGTTCAGCATATCTTTACTGGTCAGAAGCAAGACCGATCGGGGAGATGCCCGAGTGATCAGTGATTTTTGTTTCGAACGAAAACCGGCAGCATGGCTGGCGCCTTCTGCTTCAGAACAGAGTCTACGGGCTCTGGTATTAAGACTGGAATCTTTGCAAAAGATGCGAACGCAGGAGAACAACCGCCTCCATGTAGCGAGAGAGAATGTCACTAAAAGCCTTACAGACCATATCGCATGGCTTAATAATGAAATCGAGATATTGCAGGGTGACATGTTGCTTCTGATTAACGGAAATGCAGAGATGAAACAGAAGAAAACACTGCTGGAAAGCATCCCCGGGCTGGGTGTGCAAACTGCGGCTGTATTGTTGTCTTTTGGTATTCATCCGGGTCGTTTTGTCAATGCGCGGCAGGCAGCTGCCTATGCAGGTGTTGATCCCCGGCTGAATGAATCTGGCAGTAGTGTGAAGGGGCGACCGCGATTATCCAAAACAGGACATGCATTTTTACGCAAATCCCTTTATATGCCAGCAATGACAACACTTTTTAGAACGGCGTGGGGGAAGCATTTTTATGCCCGTCTTACCGCTGCCGGAAAGGCACCAAAGCTAATAATCGGAGCCATGATGCGCAAGCTCATCCACGTTGCGTTTGGGGTTCTTAAAACAGAGAAAAGCTTCGATCAAAGCTTACATGGTGTTTGACAGGAAACACAGTATCTTGAATACGTGTTATCAAATTAGTCAGCGTTTTTAACCACTGATTAAAATGCGGGCATTGAGAGCGAATGGTATCTAAACCTATATCACCGGCAATCAGTGGGCCATGCAAGGTCTTATGATAATAAGGGATGATGGCTAGAATCCGCTTGGATGGTGCCGTTTGCGGGCTGTTATTAATATCCTCCGGGGTAGCAAATTCACTTTTGATGGCTTGTAGTGCAGCAATCGGGGCGCTGTCATCAAGCCAGTCTGCAAATTTTTCGGGTTGGCAAAATAGCAGCGCTTCAAATTCATGTAATAACAGATGGGGAATAAAATTGGCCTGCCCAATATCATCAGCAAGAGCCTGCTCCAGCTTCACTACCCGTTCGCTGGCAGCATTATCCCGTTGTTCGTTGTAATCGGGGAAATCAGTCGGCAGGCCATAGTAGTCGATGAGCGTGGTGACGAACGCACCGGGATCTTGCCGGCACAAGCGGGTAATCTGGTGTTTGACTTTACCATAACTTGTGATCCCACCTTTCTGGCGGGCACTCGTCTGAGCCAATATAGGGGACAGGTAGATTTGCTGTGCAAAAAAATAAGGGGCCAATACATCCCGTACGAAGGTTTCTTCAGTCTGCCCTTCGACAAAAACATTGATGCGGATCATCGCTGTGGCCTCCCGCCGAGTAAGTTTTTCTTCCATAATTCCCCGAGGCTATAGTCTTCAAGCCACTCAGAAAGCATTTCGTTATTCAGGCGCTTAAAGGTGGAAGCACCTTGTTGCTTGTCCACAACGATCAAATCGTCAACATCAAATTGGTTAACCAGTTCGACCGACTGGGTAGAAATAATAATTTGATGTTTATTGCTGGCATTTTTGATCAAACCTGCCAGTACGTTAATGGCATAGGGATGGAGTCCGAGTTCAGGTTCATCAATAATAATTGAGCCGGGCATATAATTTTCGGGTTGCAGCAATACGGTAGCCAATAAAATAAAGCGCAAAGTGCCATCAGATAATTCACTGGCTTTAAAAGGGATATCCTGTTCTTTTTCTGTCCATTCGAGTTGAATGTAGTCAGCATTATCCGGCGTAGGTCGCAGGTAAAAATCACCAAAAAACGGTGCAACCATCTGAATAGTTTTGATAATGCGCCTGTAATGCTGTGGGTGATGTTTTTTTAGTCTATACAGAAATGCCGCTAAATTGGCCCCGTCTTCCCGCAGATAATCATTGTCATTAATACGGTGGGTTTGTTTAACTCTGGCGCTATCACTTGTATCATGAAAATGGTACACCCGCCAACGGATCATGGCAGGTAATGCATCATCGTTGATGCCCGTATGATGTTTACTGACCTGAGATTCAAAATGACCTGAGCCGATATCATAGTCACCTTTGATATCCCCGAAAAGCGATTCATGCCGGAACATCATACGATTGTCATTGGTGGGTTCCAGTTCAAATTGATAGCCATTGTGGCCAAAATAAAGCTCAGAACTCATATATTCAGTTTTCTTACGGCTAAAATGTAGCAATGTATCAGGGCCGCCCATTTTGCTAACAAAAGACTGTAGACGATGATCAAGTACGATGGCAATCAGGCGAAAGAAACTGATGAAATTAGATTTTCCGGCACCATTAGCCCCAATAAGGACATTCAGACACCCCATTGGTAAATCACATTCAGCAATAGATTTGTAGCCTGATATCTTTATCCGGCTTAAATGGTCATTATTGGTTACTGGTTTCATAATCTTGCCTTTTCAGCATTATGCGATTCAAATATGCCCTATCTTAGGGGAAAACTTGTGTATGTACTGCTTTGATTGCCAAATTTTTGCTCTGCTGCGTTTAGACGCTAATCATAAGCGAATAAGTGAATGAAAAAATTATATATCAATAGTCCTTGCGAAAATAATTTTTAACTTTAATGCAATCACGTATATCTGATTGACATATCTCTTCTAGCGTCTGGTTAATAACGTTTCTGATGCTGGCGATGAATTAACATGATATGGGCTGTTTCAGGTTTTTGCCGGTTGTTTTAATTATATATTTAGTGAAATGAGGTAAGTAATATGGAATTGCGGGATAACTGCCTGAAAGGCATTATCAAATGGGCAGAAAGTGTAGATCATGTTCAAGCTCTGATTCAAACAGGCTCTCTGGCCCGAAAGGATAATTCCAGCGATGATCTTTCAGATATTGATATTGAAATTATTACATCTAACCCAGCATTATTGATGCAAGATGGGCGGTGGTTGTATGAGTTTGGTGAGTTAATTACTGTGCTTAGTTTTGATCCTGATGAGCATCAGGAATGGGCCACACGCCTTGCTATTTATAGCAATGGGGTAAAAGTTGATTTCACGCTGGCTGGTATTGAGCGTGTTCGCCACATGGCTGATGAAGGAATACTTGATGATCTTTATGGACGTGGGTACAAAATTTTACTCGACAAGTCATCGGTTACTCAGGGGATTCCGGCCCCAGCCTACAAATTTCCGGTAAGAATGCTTCCCTCACAGAGCGAGTTCACAGCATCAGTTGAAGAATTTTGGTTTGAAGCCTTCCATATACCTAAATACTTGGCTCGTGGCGAGCTTTGGCTGGTTAAGCTCCGTGACAATACAATGAAGGAATTATTGTTGTGTATGCTGGAATGGCATGCACTTGCCCGGCATAGCAGCGCAATAGATATATGGCACAATGGTCTGCATGTAAGAGAATGGACAGACCCACAAACCTGGGATGAATTACAGAGCACCTTTGGACGGTTTGATGCATCTGATGCTCTGCGCTCATTTAACGCAATGACTCAACTTTATGGACGCCTTGGTCGGGAAGTTGCTCAATACATTGGACTCTATTATCCACAAGAGTGTGAAACTCGCATCACTGAAATAAACCAGACGGTTTTGTCTCAATATATGGGCTGGGTATTCTGATTATATTTAATTAACTGATTAAACTTACACATTCGATTATTGAATTAGATAACGTAATTCGTTAAAGTAGAAAAGCTATCGGCAAAATTCGATAGTCGGGGATTAGCAACCCTGAAAGGTCAATCCACTGGTAGGTAGTTTCTACCAGTGTGCCTGCTATCATCCTTTCAATGGTGGTTCAGGCAGGGGAGACTCACGTCTCGCCGGATCGATTGACCTCCGGTATTGCTAACCCTGTCTGAACTACCACCAATAATCAAAAGAAGGGGAAGCAGGTATGACTATGACTCACACTCAGAAAGACTGGCACCCAGCCGAAATTATTTGTGCATTACGCAAGCGTGGTACAACACTCGCCGCCGTCTCCCGCGAAGCCGGATTAAGCTCTTCAACTCTCGCCAACACCCTGCCCCGCGCCTGGCCAAAAGGGGAATGGATCATTGCGAATTACCTTGATGTTCATCCCTCTGAAATCTGGCCGAGCCGTTATTTTGACCAATATGGTCAGTTGATTGAGCGCACCGTGCGCAAAGCGGTTTCAGCAGAATCTTCAGAGCAATAAGCGATAACGTTTTTATTTCCTAAAAGGCAGTTTCAGTTGTTGATTGAATAAATCCTGTTATTTCCTGCACAGTCAAGGGCATTTTATTGTCGGGCAGGAATAACAGGAATGAGAATAACCGTATTAATGGGTGTATTGGTCACTATCCTGACGGGTTGTCATGCCCCGTCCAAGCAACCTCAATGTACTCCCGAGACCATTTCAGCAACGCAGCTCACGCGCAATATTCAGCCCGTCTCACCCGATATTTATCAACAAACATCGGAAGTTGTCCGTCACGGTCGTTATCTGCTGGTCAGCACCGATCCGACAGAGGCACAGCGTGACCTTCTTTCCCAATTGGTTGATGTTCGTATCTCTGTTTCCCAGAATCCCACCGTGGCCGATGCTCTGCGTTACGTGCTGCGTCAATCGGGCTATTCGTTATGCACCGCTGAAAAAACCAATGACATTTTATATCGTCAGCCGCTGCCGTCGGTGCATTATCAGTTAGCTCCCATCCGGCTGCGCACGGCGTTGCAGTTTATGGCAGGCCCGGCCTGGCAACTGGAGGTGGATGAGGTGCAACGTGAGGTTTGTCACCATCTGCGGCCGAGTTATCAGCTTCCACAACCCCGGCAGGGAAAGCAGCCATGAGACTGCATCAAATCGGTCTGGTAACGTGGATAGTGCTCAGCAGTCCGGCATGGGCAGAAACACTGGTACCCTTAACGTCGCAGCAGACGCTAGCAGCAGAAAGCCAACAACAGTCCCTAAAAACACAGGCCGGGCAATGGGGATTGAATACGGATGAATATCAGCGTTATCAGCAATTATTGAATGGTCCAAGGGGAATCCAGTCGCCGGGGCTTGATCCGTTGACAACCCTGGGGATTGAAGCGGAAAGTGATGCTGAACGCCGCCGTTATGCTGAGCAGCGGGTCAAGGCGGAATTTGTCCGTACTGAAAAAGAACTGCATTTTCAGCGGGAAGTGGACGCGGCCTGGCAGCGATTATTTCCGAGTGTGTTGCCGGTCAATATGGCGAAATCCGGTGAGGCCAAGGGGCGTCTGGCGTTGTTTGTCAAAATCAACGATTGCCCGCCGTGTAACGCCCGTTTAGCGGAAGTCCTGGCGTTGATGCAACCGGTTGACATCTATCTGGTCGACAGCAAGGGCAATGATGACACACTACGGCAATGGGCCAAAAAACACCGCATCCCCGTTGAACGGGTGCGCAACCGGCAAGTCACCCTGAATCATGATGCAGGGTACTGGTTCCGGTTTGGGCAGGGTGTTATGCCGGTCTTATTGCGGCAGGGGGAACAAGGATGGCAAATCACCGCATTACAATGAAACGGCTGATCGTACTCCCCGTTATCGGCCTGTTATGGATAAGTGCCTGTCATGCCGAACTGAATATGATTGCGGATTTAGGCGGTAAAGATGCGTCGCCCTTTTATGAAAGCATTAATGCGCAGCCAATAGCTGAACCTTTGCCAGCAGCACCGGCTTTCTCGCCCGAGAGGGCAAATGAAGCCGCCATGTTGCCGGTGAAGACACCCACGCTGACACCGGGGAAAGTTGTCAGCAGGCGACTGCAACTACCGGGGATTGGTGCCCTGTTTCTGATTGGGGATGATTCGGACTCACGCCAGTGGTTAAGCCAGAATGCGGCCACATTGACGAAACGGCATGCTGTGGGTCTGGTCGTCAATGTCAGGGAAATGGCGGATTTGCAGTCACTGCGGGCATTGGCACCGGATTTATTGTTATCGCCTGCTTCCGGCACCGAGCTGGCTCGTCGATTGCAACTGCAACATTATCCGGTGTTGATCACGGAAACTCAACTTTCCCAACAGTTGTCACCATGAGCCGCCGTTATGTGGTTGAAGCCCTGCTGCGTCCTGCCGTCGAGCTGAATACTGCGGTGGTCTCAGTCGTTGCGGCTTTTGTCTGTATCAGGGCGCCTTGGGCCATCGCACTGGCACCTTCAGTCAGCTATGTCATGGCAGGCGGTTTTGCCGTACTGGCAATGATACGCACATGGCAGGGTATTCAGGTCATCCGTTATCGCAGAAATCTGCGCCGCCTGCCGCGTTACCAGATGAGCATCAGGCACATTCCTGTCAGTCACCGGCAGTTGTTTCTGGGCCGGGGATTTCGCTGGCAGCAGAAGCATACTCAGCGTTTGCAGGATACCCGCCGACCGGAAGTCGAGCGATTCGTACAACCGTCCCGGATATATCAGTTTGCCCGCGCACTGGAGCGCCGAACTGAATACCGTTGGCCGACATTATCTGCGCTATTACGCAAAGACTCGCCATTTAATCCGGTACGCCCGCTGCCGCCTGTGGGCGGTAATCCTGCTATCCACGGTATTGAACCACAGGAAGCTGATGTTTTTATGGATCTGCGCGAACGGGTCGGGCATACGCTGGTGATGGGTACCACACGGGTGGGGAAAACCCGGCTGGCTGAACTGCTTATCACGCAGGATATCCGGCGCGGCGAGGTGGTGATCGTCTTTGATCCCAAAGGCGACGCTGATCTGTTAAGGCGCATCTGGGCAGAAGCGCACCGCGCGGGTCGCGGCAATGAACTCTCCCTCTTTCATCTGGGCTGGCCGGAGATTTCGGCGCGTTATAACGCCGTCGGGCGGTTTGGCCGGGTGTCCGAAGTCGCTTCCCGTCTGGCCGGTCAGCTCAGCGGCGAAGGCAACAGCGCCGCGTTCCGTGAATTTGCCTGGCGGTTTGTCAATATTGTCGCCCGTGCTTTGGTGGCTCTGGGGCACCGGCCGGATTACCAGCTCATCACCCGCTACGTCAATAATATCAGCGAACTGTATCAGCGCTATGCCACCCGAATGATGGAGGAAAGACAACCGGATCTGCTGGCGCAAATCAATCATTCCCTCAGCAAACTGAAAGAAAAAGACATTCCGCGCAATATGCAGGGGCAGCCCGATGCCCTCCGGCTCTGGGCTATGGAAATGACGCTGAGTTCTGACGCAGGCAAGCAACTCTATGACCCGATTCTGGATGGTCTGCGTTCTGCCGTGCGTTATGACCGTACCTATTTTGATAAAATTGTCGCGTCCTTATTGCCGCTGCTGGAAAAACTGACCACCGGCAAAATTGCGGAACTGTTATCGCCGGATTATCTCAATATGACTGACCTGCGACCCATCTTCGATTGGGAACAAGTGATCCGTAAGAACGGGATTGTCTATATCGGGCTGGATGCGCTGTCTGACAGTGATGTGGCTTCGGCGGTGGGCAACAGCATGTTTGCGGATCTGGTCAGTGTCGCCGGGCAGATTTACAAATATGGCATGAATGCTGGATTGCCGGTACGTTATGATGGCAAACTGGCGATTAACCTGCATTGTGACGAATTCAATGAACTGATGGGGGATGAATTTATTCCGCTGATCAACAAAGGCGGTGGGGCAGGCATGCAGGTCACGGCTTATACCCAGACCTCCTCCGATATCGAAGCCCGTATCGGCAGCCCGGCTAAAACTGCACAGGTGATGGGTAACTTCAATACCCTGATTATGCTGCGGGTGCGCGATAACCGGACGGCGGAGTTGCTCACCAGTCAGTTACCTGAAGTGGAAATCTACAGCAAGACGCTGGTCTCCGGGCATTCGGATATTGCCGATGTGGAGCAGGGGCAGGATTTTACCTCGTCCACACAGGACAGGGTGGGGACGGTTAAAACGCCGCTTGTCACGCCCGCCGAAATGATTAATCTGCCGAAAGGGCAGGCGTTTGCGCTGCTGGAAGGCGGGCAGCTGTGGAAAATCCGCATGCCGTTGCCCACAGGCGATGAGGATGATGCCCTGATGCCGGCCAGTTTGCAGCACATTGCCGAACAGATGCGCCGGCACTACCGCACCAGTGAAAACTGGTGGACAGAGAAGGGGTAGTTACCGCACATGGCACAGTCCGAAAATCCCTCCCGCCAACCTTCTCAGCCGCCCCGTAAGCATGGACTGTTGTATCGTCTGTTATGGGAATGGCCGTGGCAACTCATTGGGTTTATGGTGATGTCGTGGCTGTTCAGCCTGTTACTGGAATATCTCGGTATGGCTTTTTTCTGGCCGGAACAGGGTGCCACTCACAGTCAGAATATGATGAAAACGGAGCTGCAATTTTTATCCACTGAATTTACCCGAAGCCTGTTGCTGTCAGAAACCTCACAAACCGTTTCGGCAGGGTTGGCGCAAGCCTATCAATGGCTGTTTGTGGACAGTGGTTTTATCAACTGGATTCAGGGACAATCGCACTATCAGCTCCATAGCCGCAATGATTTTATGCGTGAATTTAATGTGGTATTACAGGGTGTATCGGGTCATTTGCGTGAGTATTGGCTGGCAACGATGTTTATCACGATGGTGACGCTGATCCGGCTGGCAATTTTGTTGTTATCTGTACCCTTGTTTGTGATGGTGATTTTGGTGGCACTGGTTGACGGGCTGGGACGTCGGGATTTACGGCGTTACGGGGCAGGGTATGAATCCAGTTTTGTTTATCACCATGCCAAACGGGGGATTAAACCGGCCTGCACCATTCCCTGTGTGCTGTATTTATCGTGGCCGGATGTGGTGTATCCTACGGTGATATTGTTGCCAGCGGCGATAGTGCTGGGCATGGTGGTCGTGATAACAACCTCCATGTTTAAGAAATACCTGTAAGAAGCTGGGCGCTGGTGTGCAAAACGTTTTTTGTTTTGCACACCAGCGTCAGCAGACAAGCCGCATGGCGGCGCGTCAGTCTTTCAGGCTAATGCGGGTATTTTGACGGTGCATTCACCACCTGCGTCATCCACTCAAACCAGTCACACGCTTTACAGATACGGTTATCCTGCTTCGGGTCAAAATGGTAGTAATGATGCGAAATATCTTCACAATACCCCACAAACGGCTGATCGATACGATGCAACTGAATGGCAGCCGCTTGTTCCCTGGAGGCAGGGAAAAACGCCCCGCCCATTTCGGCAAACAGGTCGGTATCATCCTGTTGTGCGTCACAGTGCTCACAGTGGTTTATCCAGTGCTGCCGGCGCAGCCGCTGACTGACGGCTTGGCGAAGGCGGTGGTGAAAACCGGGCAGCACGTTACGCACGATAGAGGGAATATCGGCGATATAAAACAAAAACGCCGGGCTGTCCTGCTCTGTGTAGTCAACTTCCGTGCCGGGTTCATCGCCATTATCCGCTTCCAGTAGCTGGTGTCCGGCAGGCAGCATAAACGCCGTCACGGTGGTGTGCTTATGACAGTGCGGGCAGGATGCCTGGGTCTGGGCGAGATACCAGTATTCAGCATGCACATTGTAGAACGGCAGCCAGTTCATAAACGGCGTCGGGTCAAAACTGTTGTCAATATACCAGATTTTAGCGGCGGCATCCCAGCGTGCACCCAGCTTCCGTGCCTGTTCGTATTCATCATCAGGGACGTTTAAATCAATCCGCAGCATGTGTTTTCCTTCATCATTAAGTTTTGGCTGAATAAGTTAGCCAGACTATTTAGCTAATTTTCACCAAAGCATAAAGAGTTTATTGCTGATCGGAGTTAAAAAACCCCGCATCCTCGGCCTCCTGAAATCCATGATGAGGTGAGTGTTTATGCGCTGTTGCTTTTCTTTGTCCCGTTCTGCCTGTCTGCTGAGTCTGATCCTGATGTGTGTACCGCTTGCGCAGGCGGCCGAGAAAGACGAACTGGCGAGTGCAAGAAATCTGATTGAGCAGGTGCAGATGGCACTGGAGCGCGCAAACCTCGCTGAAAAGCAGGCTGACACCCCAACCCGCCCTCGCTATGACTTTGATTACCTCCGTATCAAAGCGGATCTCAGCACCATCAAAGCCGGTATTGATCACTATCTGACCCCTTCCCGTGCCCAGCAGCAGGGATCAGGCGTGCTATCCGGTCATTACCGTCAGGAACATCCGCAATGACTGAAGCACAACGCACTGCTTTTACCGTGGCCTCGGGGCATTTTGATATCACTTTTCTGTATCTGGTCTGTGTCGGATTTTTCCTGGCCACCCTGTTTCTCTGGGCGGCCTGGGCCGCGGTGGATGTCTGGAACGGCTGGGCGAATGAAAAAGTACGTAACCAGACCATCAGCCAGTTTGCCATGCGAACCGCCATCTTACTGGTGGTTGCAGTCTGGATGTTTGCCAGCTGATGCAACGAACATAATGAAAAAGGAATGAATTGAACATGAAGCCAATTTTTACCGTCTGCCGTCGTATCAGTGCGAATCTGATAACCAGAATAAGTACCGTTTTTTTGCTGTCCGGTCTTTTCTGTCAATCAGCCCGGGCCGATTTGCCGGCTATCGAACCGCCAAAAAGTGGCGGCGGGGGCGGATTACTGGGACAGGTGAAAGGCTATGCGCAGGATGGCATTGTGATTGGCGGGCTGATCCTTTCGGCAGTCGCGTTTTTTAAGGTCGCCTCGGCGGCGGTTGAAACCTTCTCCGAAGTACGGGACGGCAAAGCCACCTGGGCACAGTTTGGCTCGATCATCGTGGTGGGTGTGGTGCTGCTGGTTGCGGTGATTTGGCTGCTGGCGAAATCGGCCGGCATTATCTTTTGAGGTACCGCTGATGCAGACGATCCCGTTTTTACCCGATCGCTTAAATGCCGAACCGATCGTATTCCGGGGATTCACCACACCGGAAATGGGGCTGGCCGCTTTGCTGGGGCTGGCATTCGGGCTGATGGTGAGCCTTCCTTTTATCCCGTTAGCCGGTTGGGTCATGTTACCGACGGGTATGCTGTTCATGCCCTTGTTATTGATGAGCTTTGGCGGTCGCTGGCTCGCTCAGTTTAAGCGCGGAAAACCGGAAAATTATCTCTGGCTGAAGCTGGAAGAGAAAAAACGCCGGCTGGGCATCGGTGATCCGGCATTGATTATTGCGGCTCAGGGCTGGTCGTTGCGCCGAAGCAGGCTGTCTCATCGTAACGGGAGCCTGCGATGAGCCGGTTTCGTCATGCGCTGAAAAACCGTGACCAGCATATCCTGACCCTGCGGCTTGCCTGCGGGGTGCTGATACTGGTCTTGCTGATCACGCTCACGGGCTGGATGGCCTCACCGCGCAATCTCACCATTCATAATCCGCCGGACTTACGCAGCGGCAGCACCCGCCCGTGGTGGGAAGTCCCTGCGCCGAGTGTCTACAGTTTTGCCTTTTATCTTTTCCAGCAACTGAACGCCTGGCCGAAAAACGGGGCACAGGACTACCCGGCCAAAATTGTGGCTTTGTCGCCTTATCTGACCCCCGCCTGTCAGGATTTTTTGCGGGAAGATGCTAAAATCCGGGCCGACAGTGGTGAACTGCTCGACCGGGTACGGGTAGTGTATGAAATTCCCGGCCGGGGTTATGAGACGAAAAGTGTGACGGTGCGTAACCGGGATCACTGGGTGGTGCGGCTGGATTTGGTGGCCGATGAGTATTATCACGCCGAACCCGTCAAACGGGCGTTGGTGCGCTATCCCCTGAAAGTGGTGCGCTGGGAGGGTGATGCGGAGCGTAATCCTTTCGGACTGGCACTGGATTGTTACGACGGGATGCCACAGCGACTGGAAGCGATGCCACAACCTGTGGAAGAGAAAAAGGGTGTGTTCCAATGAAAAGATATCCATCTTGCTCTTCTGCCTGTTTTTGGCTGGGACTGGTCAGCCTCGTGCTGTTCAGCCTCAGTGCAAAGGCCGATGAACTGATGAAATGGAAACGCATTCCGTTATCCATTGCCCTCAAGATAGGTCAGGAGCGGATTATTTTTGCGGACAGAAATATGCGTGTTGGTTTTCCGCCGTCCCTCAACGATAAATTGCGGGTACAGAGCGCAGGCGGCGCAGTTTACCTGAAAGCCAGCCAGTCTTTTCCGCCAACCCGTCTGCAATTGCAGGACAGTGAAAATGGTGAAATTATCTTACTGGATATCACTGCCGCTAAAACAGGGTCAACAGAGCCGGTCCGCATTCTTTATCCGGGTGAAAAAGGTTCTGCCTCTAAAGAGGAACCCCGGCATCAGAGAAAATCAGCACTTTCGGCTCCCGCGCCTGTGGTATTAACCCGCTATGCCGCTCAGCAGCTCTATGCACCGCTGCGCACCGTCGAACCGGTTACGGGGATCCACCCGGTCAGTCTGCATTTAGCCGACGCTATCACGACACTCTACCCTTCAGAGCCGATTGCGGTTTCCCCGCTGGCCGGCTGGGGCGTGCAAAATTACACGGTGGTAGCCCTGAAACTGCGTAATACGGCCAAACGCAACATTACACTCGATCCACGGGCCTTGCAGGGGCAGTTTGTTACGGCAACGTTTCAGCATCGCTGGCTGGGTGAAGCAGGGACACCGGAAGATACCACAGTGCTGTATCTTGTGACCCGAGGACAGCCGGATCATGCCTTTATCCCTGAGCCGGTAGCGGTGAAACCGGGAGGCCGTCATGCAGGTTAAATCCAACAGTCTGGTGAAAATCCTGGTGCCGGCGGTGCTGATGGTCGGCGGGTTTATCGGCATCAAAAGTTGCAGTTCAACAGACAGTACCGCACCCGATACGCCCCAGAATAATGTCCTGGCCACGTTGTCACCGGAGGAGCTACAGGCGCTGGGTGTCGGCGGCGATACACCGGAAGATACTCTGCGTACGCTGGTGGGGACGCTCAATAACGTGCGGGCAGAGCAGCAGCGTTTAGGTCAGCAGAATGCCGATATCCTGAAAGAAAATGACCAGTTAAAAAATCAGCGTCACGATGTCGCCGGTCAGATAGACGCGGCGGTGGCCGCCATCCGGCAGGGTGATGAACAGCGCCGGCGTGAATTACAGGATGAACAGCAGGGATTGCTGGCGCAGATTGATTTACTGACGGAACGGCTGAATTCAGCGCCTCTGTCTGCGCCGGACAGTCCGATACCGCTTGGGTCGGGAAGTATTCCGTATTCTGCCAATGCAGGCACAGGGCAGAATGAACTTATCTGGATAACACCGGCCGATGAAAAACCGGCAGACATGCAAATCCCCGGCAATGGGAAAGCCACGGCACAGTTCCCGACCTCATTTTTAAGTGAACAGCCCGTCACCGGGCACAATAAACCCCAAAATACCTCGGACCAAAACCCATCGTTTAAGGAAGAAAACGAAAAACCGGTCTATACCCTGCCTGAAAATGCCACGTTAGTCGGCAGTCAGGCCATGACCGCATTATTAGGCCGTGTCCCCGTGAATGGCACGGTCACCGACCCTTATCCGTTCAAAATTCTTATCGGCAAAGACAACCTGACGGCCAACGGCATTGAACTGCCGGAGGTGGAAGGGGCAGTGGTGTCCGGCTCAGCCAGTGGTGACTGGACACTCTCCTGCGTGCGCGGTCAGGTTAATTCCATCACGGTTGTTTTTCAGGACGGCACGGTGCGTACCCTGCCGGGCGCAGGGCAAAACACTCACGGTATCGGCTGGCTGTCTGATGAAAACGGGATTCCCTGTATCAGCGGTGAGCGCAAATCCAATGCCAGCACTTATCTGCCGACCCTGTTTGCGCTCTCGGCCATGAATTCGGCCGGCGATGCCCTGAGTGAAAGTCAGCGTACCGCCCAGACCAGCGGCACAGGCGGTATCACGACCGCGTTAACGGGCAATGCCGGACAGGCGGCATTAGGCAAAGCGATGTCAGGTGGCATGAATGACCTGAGCGAATGGCTCAGACAGCGCTACAGCCAGACGTTTGATGCGGTTTACGTCCCGCCCGGTGCCCGTGTTGTGGTGCATATCACACAACGCCTGGCGATTGATTACGAAACGAAAGGACGTAAGGTGCGCTACGGCGTGAGTGAGGCCGCCCAACGTGACAATCAGGAAGCATTAGATTAATGGAAAAGACCCCTTCTCAGTGGATATTCAGTGCGGGTTCCCCGTATTGCCTGCAAGTGCCGGTGACATCACGGGCTGAACCCGCACGGGTGCAGCTTTACTGGCGTGCGGTGCGTAAAAAAGAATGCCGGTTGTATCTCTCAGTCGGCAGTGAATGTCAGCCGTTGAGTGACGGTGATTTTACCGTCTTCCGTCTGACCGAAACCCAGTGGCAGGCGGTGGTTGAAGGTAAAATCAGCATGGCGCCTGAACAGTGGGCGCGTTTGCCCTTTACCTTATCAGAATTGGCAGTACACCCTGAATTTGCCACGTTTACTGTCCTTGGCACCCCGGAGGCAGCCGTATGCGGAAAATAAAATATTATTGGCTGTTGGGGTTGGCAGGGTTACTGGCCGGCTGTACCACGTCGAAAGACGCCTTACTCCCTGCCGGGGAGCAGACAGTGCTGGCAATGTGGCAGGGGAATAAGGCCGGTCATGCGACCGTATCGGCAAGGCAGACCCTTCACCGGGCTTTAACTCCATCCGAACGGCTCAGGGCACTGGAAGAACCCTATCATTACAGCCGTTCAGCCGCGCAGGAAATCAGCCAGCAGTTTCCCCGCTTACCTAATCCCGATATGGTGATGTATGTTTTTCCGCATCTGGTCGCCGGCAATACGCCGATACCGGGTTACAGTACAGTATTTCCGTTTTATCAGCAGGCACAGTATGCCCTGCCGGGTGAACGCACGGAGGCAGGGTAATGGAAAAACCCAAGGCACTGAACCGCCCTGGCAAGCTGCGTGAAGCGGATGAAGCCGCCATTTATCAGGCCAATCCTTCTATTATTGATTACCTGCCCTGGGTGGAATATCTGGAAAAAGAACAATGCCTGCTGCTGGATGACGGGATTTCCGTCGGGGCGATTTATCAAATTGAACCCATCGCCACCGAAGGCCGTCCTGCTGAACGGTTGATTGAAATCCGGGATCAACTGGAAGATGCGATCCAGGACAGTCTGGAAGAGGACGATATTTCGCCGTGGGTGGTGCAGTTCTTTTGTCAGGATGACGATGATCCTGCTGACTATCTCAACACCCTGCAGGGCTATGTGAAACCCTGGGCACAGGGAACACCGTTTACTGACGCCTTTCTGGCAGAATCGGCGCGCCACCTGAACAGCATTGCCCACCCTGAGGGGATATTTCAGGACAGCTTAATCACCGGTCAGCCGTGGCGGGGCCAGCAACGCCAGACCCGTATGGTGGTTTACCGATGGCTGCCTGACGGGCGCAGATCCCCTGTCAACCATCTGACCTTATCGGCGGTGGCTGCGCTCAATCAGGTCTGCGAGCGGCTGGTTTCATCACTGGCTTCTGCCGGTGTGATTGCCCGCCGACAACATGGCGGGCAGATCCACCGTTGGTTGCTGCGTCATTTTAATCCGGCACCGGATTGGGGGATGGCAAAAGCCGATTTTTACCGTACCGTCAGTTATGAAGCCCCTACACAATCGGATCTCCCCGTCAGTAATGACTTTGCCGAAAGCCTGTGGCTCACCCCGCCGGTGTCTGATCCCGACGCGGGCGTCTGGTGGTTTGACGGGTTGCCGCATAAAGCGGTGCTGGTTGAGCGTCTGCGCCGTCCGCCGGAACCGGGAACACTGACAGGCGAAGTGAAACGGGGCGACAATATCAATGCCCTGATGGACATTATGCCGGAAGGGACGGTCGTTTCGCTGACCATTGTGGCGCAGGCACAGGACCGACTGGAAGAGGATTTTACCCGGCTGGCGAAAAATGCCGTGGGGGAAAATACCGAATCGCTGCGCGTCCGGCAGGATGTGCAGGAAGTCAAAGCGTTGCTGGGGAGACGGCATAAACTGTACCGTAGCGCACTGACCTTTCTGGTGCGCGGCCGGGACGTCGCTGACCTGAATCATCGGGTGCATCAGTTATCCTCCACTCTGCTGACAGCAGGATTGCAGCCTGTCCGGCCCGAATTCAGTGTCTCCCCGTTGAATGCCTATTTACGGGCGCTGCCGATGTGTTTTAACCCGCAGAAAGACAAAAAACACTGGTATACCCGCCTGACTTGGGTGCAGCATCTGGCCGGGTTACTGCCGGTCACTGGCCGTTCAACCGGTACCGGGCATCCGGGGTTCAGTTTTTTTAACCGGGGCGGCGCTCCATTGACCTTCGATCCGATGAACAAACAGGATCGCACCCAGAATGCCCACTTATTGCTGTTTGGCCCGACAGGCGCAGGCAAATCCGCCACCCTGTGTGCCGCGCTTATCCAGTTAATGGCGATACACCGACCGCGCTTGTTTATTGTCGAAGCCGGTAACAGTTTTGGCCTGCTGGCCGATTACTACGAAAGCCTGGGGCTGACCGTCAATAAAATCGGCATCAGGCCGGGCTGTGGGGTCAGTCTGGCCCTGTTTGCCGATGCCCATCAGCTGTTGCAACTGAGTCCCCGGCAATTGCGCATTGAGGAAGCCGATATCCCTGATACCGATGAAGGACAGGAAGAGGGTGATGAACAACGCGATATTCTGGGCGAAATGGAAATTGCTGCCCGACTGATGATCACCGGCGGTGAAAAAAGGGAGGAAGAACGCCTGACCCGCTCTGATCGTGGTCTTATTCGTGAAGCCATTATGATGGCAGCCCGGACCAGCTTCGACGAGGCGCGTCAGATGGTGGCTTCAGACTTACAAAATGCGCTTTATGCCATCGCCCGTAATCATCAGCAGGATGAACACGGCCAGCCGTTAATCACTGCTCACCGACGGGCACGGGCAGATGAAATGGCCAGCGCCATGTCGATGTTTACCCAGGGGTTTGAGGGAGAATTATTTAACCGTCCCGGTACGCCGTGGCCGGAAGTGGATGTCACCCTGATTGATCTGGGCACACTGGCACGGGAGAACTACTCGGCCCAGATGGCACTGGCGATGGTGTCACTCATCAACACAGTCAATAATCTGGCTGAACGGGATCAATATCAGGATCGCGAACTGCAACTGGTCATCGATGAAGGGCATATCACCACCACCAACCCGCTGTTATCACCCTATATGACTAAAGTGGTCAAAATGTGGCGTAAACTCGGCGCCTGGCTGTGGCTCGCTACCCAAAACCTGGCGGACTATCCTGATACCGCTGAAAAGATGCTGAATATGGCCGAATGGTGGCTGTGCCTGACCATGCCACCGGATGAAGTGGAGCAAATCGCCCGCTTTAAAAAACTGACGGAAGAGCAGAAAGCGGTGCTGCTCTCTGCCAGTAAATTGCCCCGTTGTTATACCGAAGGCGTGGTGCTGGCGAAAAAAATCGAGGCGTTATTTCGGGTCGTGCCCCCGAGCCTGTATCTGGCACTGGGTATGACAGAAAAAGAAGAAAAATCGGAACGACGGGCATTGATGCGTGAACATCAGTGCAGTGAACTGGAAGCTGCGAAGTTGGTTGCCAGAAAAATGGATATTGCGCGGGGATTGAAGGTTAATTCTGAGCTAGTACAAATAATGCCAATGGTAGCAGGTTGATGCGCTATCCCAGCACGGTGGCTGGGATAGCGTTCAGATTAGTCTTCGTATTTGAAGTCGACATTGAGCTTCATTTTTTCTACATCAACCGTCACTATACAACCTGACCAATGAGGTGGTTGTTCCGAATGAATGTTTTCAACAAAGAATTGTCTTAGTGAAACTAACAATTCTCTAATTCTTTCATTTGTTAATCCATCGTTCCCTTGAGGGGAAAACCAATTCATCTCATCAGCTGAGTTAATATAATCATATTTAAACTGACAGCAATCTCCCTCAGGAGATAATTCTGTATCCATTATGATTTTTTTTGCATCATTAGGGGCTGCATTGTATAGTATCTGACCAATTTCAGCATATATCTTATCATCCAAACTCATTATTTACCCTCTGCTGCATTTTTAATGTTTAATTCAATTGGCCTATCTTTGCCTATAGTATAACTTACATCAAAACTACTAGGACGAGCACTATTATCACTATATCTAGGCTGTATTTTTACATCAACTGTCTTACCCGTTTTTAACGCATCAGCCCAAGTTCTCTCCATATTTCTCCATGCGCCATATCTGTTTAAGCTGGATTCCATCGGCACCATATTCAATTTTTCACCCGGGCCATTGAAAATCGTGCCTATCAAATGACCGCCATCATCTCCTGCATTACCTTGGTGACCGACCCTACGTTGCTGATAGTAATTGCGATCATTACTTGACAGAGTTAATGACGCCTCAACGCTAACCGGCCGGCTTAAGGCGTCAGTACGGTAGGTTTTGTTCCCATCCACATGGTAAGTTGCATTAGGTACCGGGTTATTCATTTGTTTATCCCAGGCTCTTTTTTTACCTGAGTCTACAATAATCACTGGGCCTGTAGAGGAAGTACTGGGCTGATTGGCCTGTTGATTGTGGATCCGCGTCCTGATGCTTTTTCCGGTCATCGAAAATTTAGTGTCTTCGCCACTCAGAAATTTCGCACCGTTAACGGCATACGCTAGTATCTGCCCAGAGCCATTGGTATAATTTTCAATAACGGCGTTATCTTTAGCCGATTCTTCATGTGTGAATGCAATAACGCTATTATCAAAATACAGTCTGCCGATAAAGGTCTCGACGGATTCCAGTGCCTGATTGGCATATTCGCTAAGTGTAACAGCACACATAGTCGGATTGGCCTGACACTCGGCTTTGACAGATTCTCGCTGTTCTGCCAGTTTATTGCGCGTTCTTTCAAAGATAGGAGCAGTGTTTTCTCCTTTTTTCTTTGCTGCTTTGATTGCTTCATCTAATTCAATCAACTCATGTGCAAAGAAATTATGTTCAAGAACGATTTCACTGGCATTTGCACCACTGTTAGCGCCTTGTGCACTGTTTGTAGCAAATGCACCGGCAATACCACCGATGATTTTGCCACCGGCCAGAATTTGTGCGGGATCATTAAATGTCTTAGCCAGTGTCAGCGCACCAAGTTCAGCGGCGAGTGCGCCAGCGGCTGCGCCTCTGGCATCTCCGCCACCAATGTGTGCGGCAATAGCCGATACTGCAGCAAGACTAATGGCCTTGCCAGGAGTACCGAGTACTTTGCCATAGTCTCCGATAACATTTGCCCCTTCCGCATTAATTTGATTTCCAGCACTAGCAAGCAATGCTGTAGCGAAATTATCTTTAAAGCTGCCTCCATTAATGGTGGTATTTAAACTGGAGCTGATAATGGATTGTCCAGCAACACGTTGGGCGACTTTGCTCCAATCTGCACCTTTACTTAATAGCGGGATATTTGAGTGGGTTGATGAAGCAGCAGCGTTAGCCCCATCTTTCGCCGCACTCCAGCCCATGGCTTGATCGAATCCGGCCAACGCACCACCAATGGCCATGGAAGTAATGGTTGATTTTACCGTATCACTATTGCCTAGCTCTCTAAACGTTTTAGATAAGTTTCCTTGATTATTAACCAGGGTCACTGCTGCTTTAGAAGCTAAAGATGAGATACCGGCAATGGTTGCGCCGGAAACAAAAGCACCTGTAGTCGTTGCTGTTGCGGCCGTCGCTGCACCCACTCCCGTCGCTGTAGACGCTGTTGATGCGCCAGCCGAAACAGCTAAACCCGATCCCGCGGTCACTGCCGCTACTGCTATTGCTATAACCGCAGAGGCTACCGGGCTTAATTGTTGATGACTATAATCCCAATTAGAATACGCATCCTGAACTTCATTCCATTTTATATCATGTCGGTTGTTTAAATCTTTTAACCAGGCTGCTTCTGGATTTTCGCCAAGAATGCTTAATGCCGTTTTCAGAGATTGGCTTTTCTGTGTTTTAATATCAGCGTTAATGCCTGAATTAGCCTCGACAGTAAATAAACTCCCCGAAGATATCGCTGGTAATGTCCAGGTGGTGTTATTATGTCCACTATTAGATTGTTTGATGAATAAACCTTTCGAGCTACTGGTTATTTGCTCAAACGACGTATTTGGCATGGCAGTAAAATTAACTTTACCATGTGTACTAATAAGGCGGATATTTTTACCGGCTTCTATTTTACTCGCTTCATACGTACTGTCATCATGACTGAGCATGGTAATATTGCCGGCAGCAATAAATTCGCCGACGTCATGACCCGTTTTGTGGCTAATTTCAGTCGTTGTTTTAGTGCCCCCAAAGAAACCACCACTTGAACTTTTTCGGGTTATTTCACGTTTTTCTGAATTCTGTTGTGCTTTGGCGTATAAATATCCCCCTTTAGCCGCCACATCGATAGTGCCGATACGCATGGCTTCAGCCTTATTATGGGCATCTATATCCGCTTGTAATTTTATTTCAGAGTCACCTTTATTTTTAGCCTCTTGTTTAGCCTGAGCCAATTGATTATTCGCGGTAGCCAAAATATTTTTAGCCTGATTAAATCTGGACTCTATTTCATTGAATTTATTCTGTTTAGGTGCTAGTTTTTCTCTGTCTTCTTTGGTTGCTCTTGCAATTCGGTCGTCCCTCATTTTTATAAGAGCTGTATATGCTTGTGCATTCATTGCGTTTATTTTTTTAAATTCATCATGGATTCCATCATAAATTTTAATTAATCGATCTTCTTCATTTTTAATGATTTGTCTTAATTCATTGACTTCTTTCTCTATAGGAGATTTTTCTCTTGCAATGATTTCAAGCTTTTCTTGAGCTGATCTCATATTAGCTTCTGCATTAATTACGGGACCACTATGATTTGACATTGGAATAGGGTCTTTCCAAACCGCGCCTAATCCTTTGGCAGTTAATTTAGTGGCTTCAAATAAAATACTCCCATTAGTAAAGAGTTTTAATATTCCACCTGCAGTTAACTCAGAGACTTCATTGGCTATTTGTTGAATTTTATAACCATCCTTGGAGCTATTTTTATAAAGGGTGATTGACTCAAAATTCATGTTCTTTTCTGAAGAGACTAAAATATTGCCATTTGACGATAATTTTGAACCTTCAGTTAAAATTTCACCGCCAGATATTAGATTAATATCTTTATGGGCTTTAATGGTTGTAATAATGTTTTTATTTGGTGGTATAGCAATAACGGGGAGTGAATATTTTAAGACTTCTACCCCATTATTCTCAAAAAAATAGGGAATACCTAATAAGTTTATTGAATTTCCGGCTAATAAATTTGTTGAACCTTGAGTGGAAATATCTAAACCTTCTAAGGTGATATCATGTTGTGCATTAATTAATAGATTGTTTCCGGATTTGATATGAGTTTGAATTTTAGGTGCTTTAGTTACCGTGGAAACACTGAAATGGTTTGGTTCAAATTCTTTTGAATATTGATTGATATTGTAGCCAGCATATAGATCAATATCTTTTTCAGCATCTAAATTCACTCTGTTTAAGGACAGGTTTCCACCACTGTTGATTAAAATAGACCCTGATGAATCTAATTTTGCAGTAGGGGATAAACTATCAAATAATTTTGCTTCCTGGTCAGTTGAAAGTTGTTGAATTGGGTTATGGTGGTTTAATAAATCATCAGTGTGCTCAATGGTAATATCTTTATTTGCATTGAATGCGATATTTTTACTTTTAGATACAAACAATGTATCTTTAAGATAAATATCTTTCCCGGCTGAAATACTTAAATCGGCAGAAGCATCTAATTTACTCAATAAGCGAGTATTATCTGAATAAAAAGCTCTTAATGAATTTTTTACATTTACGTTACCATTATTACTGATTAAGGAAATATTTTTGCTTTTTAAATTACTGTCTAATAAATTAATATCATAACGTGCTGCGATAGATATATTTTCTCCCGAATTTAACACAGCTAATGATGTTTTAACTGCGTTATCAGCAATGACACTCACATCCTTATCTGCTTTTGTTTCATTTGAAAGATAGACATCTTTAGCATGCAGCAAAATGTTTTTTGCATTTAAAGCTACATAATTATTACCATAAATTACTTGATTGATATTGTTAGCTTCACTCGGCAATTCATTTTTTATAGATATTGATTCTTTAAAATCAGCAACCAAACTATTTTTAGCACTTAATATTGATTGAAAAACACCATTGTTTTTCCATATTAATATATCTCTATTTAAAATATTTTCTCTATCTTCCGAATGAAAATATTCTTTATACTTCTCTAATAATCCAAAATAAATTCCACTGTTTTTTAAATGTGTTCCTGTCAGGATTAAATTATTTTTTGCAGAGATATTACTATTTTTGTTGGTTAAATTTTCCCCATATAAATAAGCATCATGACCTGATTCAATAACCGCCTGTTTGCTATCAACATTTGATACAAAATCAGCATGTTCCAGTTTAATATCTTTATGGCGACTATCGATAAGAATGGGTTTATTAAAATCAAATTTGAATTTAGGGTTATCTCCATAGCCAGCATTAGAATTTATTTGGTGGTTTGTTTTAGTGACTTGTACATTTTCTTTCTCATTAACTAGGTTTTGAGTTCTGATGATTAAGTCACCACTGTTTGTTTTTATGGTACCGGACTTATTTTCAACTAACTCGTTTTTGTACCCTTCTGCATTTTTTTGGATCCACATATTGTTATTGGCTTGTAGCAGTGCTTGCGCCCCTGCATTGCTGATAGTGTCACCATAAATCCGCATATCTTGCCCGGCAGTCACACTGCCTTTATTACTCAGTTTGCTGCTGGCAAGAACGATATCCCGTTCTGCCTGAACGGGAGAATTCGGTCCGATATTAATTTCTTTAGCCCCGGCATTTAAGTCGGTTTTAGCCTTAATATTGCCCAGTTCCATTTTGCCATTTGAACTAAGCGTAATATCCTGCTGATGGCTGGTAATATTTTTCAGGTTGACCCCAACCCCATTTTCCGTGGCAACCAGACGAATTTTATTGGCATACATCCCGCCCAGGGCTTTGGTATCGACAGCTAACTGTGGACGGTTCCCTTCTCCGGCAATGGTCTTTGCCGTGCCGTCTGTGAAGGAAATCTGATTAGCGCCCTGAGTCAGTGCAAGATTCTTGGCCTGAATTTTTCCATTCAGCTCTGTCGCCCGGCTGATAATATCAACATAATCTGTTGACTGACCATTTAACCCTTTACCACCAATCGTGATTTGGCCTTTTGTCACTTTCAGGGCTTCCAGTGCACCCTGTTTATCAAATTGCGGTTTACCCGTCGTCAGTATGGCACCGGAAGTATTGATAAACCCACATCCATCACAGGTAATACCATTCGGATTGGCAATCATAACGTTGGCTTTCTGACCGGCCACTTCCAGTTGCCCCAGCAGTTCAGAACGGCTGCTGCCGATGACTTCGTTGATAATGAGTTCGGCCGCCTTTCCCTGCAGATTGGCGTTGGCACTGATTTGACCGGCCAGTTGAGAGTTAACCGCTTGTGTGGCGTTATTTAATATGGCGCCCTGAGTGCCGATATTAAACTCGTTATAGGTATTGTGAGAGATGCCGGCATGATTGGGCGCAGCAATATTCACTACCGGCACATTGCCATTGTTGTGTACCTGTGTCTGTGCATTATATGGAGAGATTTTCTGTACCTTCAAACTGAATATGATGAACAGAATGGCAAAACGATCCCTCATCATCAGATGCCGGTGCTGTGAGCGGTGATAACGTAATGCTATTGCGGATCTCATCACGTTGTTGTTCAGCTTGTTGTAACAAGCCTTTTTGTTGCTGGGTAATGGCATCTTGATCAACCGGGCTGATAAACGATGCCGCCGCTGATGTTCCTGAAATAATTAACAGAGCAAAGATCAATAAACCTGAAAAATAAGCAGAAATTCTGCTTAAAGAATAAAGAGGCATAATTAAATTACATGCAGGGTAAGAATGGCGTTGCATTATATATAAATGTAAATTTAAAACAATATTCTTATAGTTTTGTGTTTTTCTGGGCTGTTTTTTTAATTTCAATGTGAAAAATAATCTTCATTTGGTCTATATTTAACCAATTGTATTGTTTATATTGAAATCCATTCTCATGCTTAATATTAATATATTAATTTTTTAGTTAGAAATTATTCGTTATTCTTATAATTAGGTTATTAATTTTATTAAAAAAATTCATTACGTAAAAATAAATGCAGGTTAGTAAATGTAAAAATATGTGCTTTTTTTAATTGTATAGTCTTTTATTAAGCAGTTATAAAACAATCTTTAATCTAATCAGGGTTTATTAATTCTAAAAATTCAAAATAGAATTAAAAGGCATATTTATTATTCCATTCGCTATGTTGTCCTTTTCCAGAAGTATGGAAGGGGTAATATGCCAGTATATCAAAAATCGCACTCATCCTTGTTTGATGGTTCAAAATCTCTGATTATTGGCCTATTGAGCCTTTCATTCAGTTTTCACAGCCAAGCCATATCAGAACTTCAAAATGAAGATAACCATGCAGTTTATAACTTGGCTGAAATCACTTCACAATTAGGACACCAACTTCACCAATCGCAATCCCCCACCGAAGCCGCACAATCAATCGCTGCCCAGCAGCTGTCATCGGCAGTCACTGCCACATTAACCCCGTTGCTCAACCAGTTCGGCAATGCCCGGATCTCACTCCCCTTTGATCACGCTTTTTCGTTAAAAGAAGCTGCACTGGATTGGATGTTGCCGTGGTATACCACTCCGGCTTACACCGCATTCGGCCAGTGGGGCGTTAAAACCGGGCACGGTCAGACGACCACCCATTTTGGTATGGGATACCGCTATTTGAGTGATAACTGGCTCTGGGGGGCTAATGTGTTCTGGGATGCTGAGTGGCCGGCTCAACACCATCGCTACAGCATCGGGGCAGAAGCGTGGCGTGATAACCTCAAACTCTCTGCCAACCTTTACCAGCGCTTATCCGGCTGGAAAACGTCCCGGCAAGTCAGCGATTATGATGCACGCCCCGCCAATGGCTGGGATATCCGGGTAGAAGGCGGGTTACCTGCGTTGCCACACTGGGGCGGGCAGGTGATGTTTGAACAGTACTACGGGCAGCAAGTGGATTTATTTGGTAACAGCAAACGTCAGCATAATCCTTACAGCCTGACGGCCGGGCTGACATACACACCGGTGCCGTTAGTCACATTGGGCGCGGATGTCCGGCAGGGAAAACAGGATCACTGGGATAACCGTTTTACGCTGGCACTCAATTACCAGTTGGGTGTCCCGCTGGCACAACAGCTTGATCCCAGTGCCGTCGCGCCATTACGCAGCCTGACATTCAGACGGACAGATTTTGTCAACCGGAATCATGATATGGTACTGGATTACCGCAAGCAAACGCTGATAACACTGGACTTTCCCGCTCAGCTTAAAGGCGATGCAGGCAGAATCATCACCTTTACGCCACGGATTACCTCCAAATATCCCCTTGCGCGTTTAGAACTCCGGGCCGATGAACTACAACAAGCCGGCGGTAAAATTATTCACCAGATGCCTGATAAGGTTATGCTGCTTTTACCGAAAGCCACCGATAAAATGATCCGGCTTTCCGGCATTGCCATTGATAAGTACGGCAATCGTTCCCGGCCATCGGAAACCACCCTTTTTATCCAGCCGACGGAAACCCATGTGCAGGTCACCGCAAACCGGACGCAGGCAAGGGCGGACGGTCAGGACAGTGTGATGTATACCGTGATGGTGAAAGATCGTGACGGTGAGCCTGTTCCCGATCAAACGGTGAGCTGGTCAAGTGACAAAGGCAAACTTTCACAAACCACACAGAAAACTGATACACAGGGGCTGGCGGCAGTGTTGTTGAGCAGCCATCATCACGGGGAGCATAGCGTACAGGTCTCGGTCGGTGATAATGTCACTGTGGCTTTGCCGGTGCACTTCAGTGCGGTATTGAAACCTGTTATCACCGCAGACAAAACACAGGCCAAAGCGGATGGTCAGGATGCCGTGACGTTTACCGTTACCGTCAAGGATGCCGCCGGCGTTCCCGTTCCTCATCAGACCGTTAAGTGGCAAGCCAGCCGTGGCAAGTTCCTGAGTTCTTCGTCAACAACCAATAATCACGGGCAGGCCACTGCTGCATTAGTCAGTTTGCCCTCCGGTATCGCAGAGGTGTCGGTGACTATCGGTGAAGAAACGCTTATGGCATCACCGGTTGAATTTTTACCCGCACTGACCCATACGTTGATCTGTGACAAAAGCACGGCCATTGCTGATGGACAGGACAGTGTGCTTTGCACGATTGACGCGCATGATGCGGCTGACCAGCCAGTGGCAGGGAGGGAAATCGTCTGGTCAACGGATCATGGCCAGATTGCTGATGAACAGGTTACCACTGACAGCAGGGGAAAAGCCCACACACGGATTATCAGCCGGAAAGCCGGTGTTGCCCGTGTCCGGGCTGACATGTCAGGTACCATCATCACGGCGGGCGGGGTCACGTTTGAGCGTCAGTTGAAATCCGTTATCATTGCGGATAAAACCCACGCCAGCGGCGACGGGCAGGAGGCTATCGTACTGACTGCGATTGTTGAAGATGCGCTGGGGTTACCGGTTAAAGATCAGGCCGTTATCTGGCACACCGACAACGGTGTCCTGTCATCAGCAGAAACCCGAACCAACTCTCAGGGGGAGGTACAAATTCAACTGACCAGCACCGTTGCCGGGGAGCATCGGGTATGGATCCAGGTTGATGATAAGACGGTGACCGCCCCGACGCTCTGGTTTGATGACGTGCTGACATCCACCCTGCGTGCAGATAAAACCCGCATGATTGCCAATGGTCAGGATAGTGTCATATTGACCGTGGCGGTGAAAAACCTGACCGGACAGCCCACTGCGGGTATTCCTGTCTGGTGGCGTTCAGATAACGGTCACTTTACAGACGCACAGATTGAAACCGATGAAAACGGCGAAGCCCGCGCGACACTGAGCAGCCAGAAGGCAGGCACCGCTTCAGTGACAGCCATTATTGATGATCGGGCGGTTATTTCACCCACAGTCGATTTTATCCCGCCATTACGTATTGCCGATACCGTCGCCGTTGACAGTCAGGGCGGTAACGCCAACCAGAAAGCCTTTGGTGCTCGTGGGCCTTCAGTTTTCTGGCGGGGGGCGAAATTTCGCATCATCATCGCCGATAATACAGGCCGGGTGAACTGGCAGAGTGATTCTCCGGCGGTCACGGTATCCGGTGATACGGTGGTCGTACAGCAACGTCCCGATGGTGTGCGACTGACAGGGACCGATGAGGCAGGGCAGCAGGTGGTACTGACCTTAACAAGCTCTACCTGGTTTGAGCGCTCAGGCCTGACGCAAGATTTTTATTTTAATGCAACGCAAATTTGCCAATCACTCAGCAGCCAGATTGCGCCCAAATATGCACTTGAACGGCTTTATGAAGAATGGGGAAATTTTTATCACTATGAAGGCTGGGTGAGGGAATTTTATATGGTTTCCACGGATTATCTTTCTGGCAGTTCCGGTTCAATGGATGCGCAGACAAAATGGGCATTCTGGGCAGAATCGGATAGCTGGACGCGTAATGCCTGGCATCGGCTGGCGTTTGCGTGTGGTGGATAGCATTTATCTATTATAGGTGAGGCAGGTGGCTGTATTAAGCAGCCACATATCGACAATACCTTCATAATAATCGGGGGTTACTATACTGAATAAACCATTCTGATAGTTGTTCTAACCTTCAAATTTCCAATAATTAAGTAAATTATCAGGTAGCCTACCTCTCCATTTTTCTATTGCTCCAGAGGGTACTGCTATATGCTGAGTAGCTTCTCCAATTTCTTCAATAAAGTAACTAAAATTATCATCACGCATTATTTTTCCTGTGATAAGATAATTAAAGTGACTGTATACGCAGTCACTTTATAAAAATAACACTATCAAAAGTTAAATTTCCTGAATATCTGGATCGGCGAATTGACGCAAAATATCGAGGTGAATATGCATGTCTAATTTTCTGACATTTTCAAGTTTGATTTCGCCGCCTAAAATAATGGCTGGCTCAAAACCAAATATTTCGTTTTCACCTAGCGGGCCATGTTTTTCGACAGCTTTGGCAAAAATACCCGTTTTTGTGCCGCCTTTTAAATCAAGATCATTAGGTGACTTTATTCCAAAGAAAGAAAGTATGTCGTGATTTAAATCATCCTTTCCTTTTTTATAAGCTCTATTTGAAGAATAAATGATGGTATTAAAAAGACAATCAATTGATAAATTAATCCCAGTTTCTTTACCACAAAGGAAAAGCTTCCCAAAACCACATCGTGCAATAACATGATAAGAATCCATGGATTCAAATGGGGTATCTTCCAGCCAGATATCAACGATATCTTCATAGTCATCAGGATTCACTATGCTAAATAACCCATCTTGATAGCTGTTCCAGCCTTCATGTTTCCAATAATATAATAACTGTCCTGGAAGTTTTCCCAGCCATTTATCTATGGCTTCAGCAGGAACTTCCCTGTGTTGAGTGACTTCTCCCATTTTCTCAATAAAATACTCAAAAAACTCGTCACGCACTATTTTTTCCCTTATCCCGACATAATTCTAACATAAGAAAATAAGTGGCTTTTTATACAGCCACCTTAGTCAATAGATAAATATCAGCGAAATAGAAAATCAAATTTCAAATATATCAGGATCATCGAATTGGCGAAGAATATCAAGGTGGATGTGCATATCTAATTTCCTGACATTTTCAAGTTTGATTTCGCCACCTAAAATAATGGCGGGTTCAAAACCAAATATTTCGTTTTCACCTAGTGGGCCATGTTTTTCGACAGCTTTGGCAAAAATACCTGTTTTTGTACCACCTTTTAAATCAAGATCATTAGGAGACTTTATTCCAAAAAAGGAGGATATTTCTTGATCCAACTTTTTCCTTTCTTTTTTGTGTGCTCTTTTTTTAGAGTAAATAAGAGTATTAAATAGACAGTCAATCGATAAGTTAATTCCAGTATTCTCACCACAAAGGAAGATCTTACCAAAACCACATCGTGCAATAGCATGATAAGAATCCATAGATTCGAATGGGGTATCTTCCAGCCAGATATCAACGATGTCTTCATAATCATCGGGATTTACTATGCTAAATAATCCATCTTGATAGCTGTTCCAGCCTTCATGTTTCCAATAATATAATAACTGCCCTGGAAGTTTCCCTAGCCATTTATCTATGGCTTCAGCAGGAACTTCCCTGTGTTGAGTGGCTTCTCCCATATCTTCAATAAAGAGTTCGAAATCTTCATCACGCATCACTTTTTCCCCTTACCTCGGCATAATTCTAATTGTACATTCATTTTGGCATCACCTAACCCACTGTCCAGAGCTTCTTTAGCTGCATTATCAAGTGATTTTATCCGTTTTTTGTGCTTTTTCAGCAGACCATTCAGGATAGCGGGTCCATTTTGCTGATGGAATATCCGGCTCTCCTGATTGAGCGTCAGGCGCCAGAGTGCCGGGCGAACGGTCAGGGTATACAGGGTTTTATTGCCGTCGGTGCCGGCCCAGTCAGCGTGAGAGATGATACCGGTGATTTTACGCTGCACCTGTACGCCGTGAAAGATTTGCAACACGGCTTCCTGCATCAGCAAGGCGGTTAAATCCACCTCGTCTAACGGCTTGAACGGATTCAGGCTGTGGGTTTTGACCAGTGTCAGGTTCAGGGTAAACAGCTCGGATAACCCTTCCTGCAGGGAAAACTCCCCCACGCTGAACGTATCTTCGGGAAGCCCCGCGACCTGAAAAGTAAACCGCAATCCACTTTTGGCGGCGGGCAGTCTGTCAATGATATTCTTCATCATGTTTTGCTTGACTCCTTGTTGTGAGGGTTTGATGGCTTACATCTCCCTGCGTGCTCCGTAGACTTCCTTAAATGCCCACAAGACGCCGCGCGTGTCTGGGGTATAAACCTCCAGCCTGACGAAGGTGGACTGGCTGATAAAACACGCCATGGCTTCATGGATTAACCGGCAGAAGCGGTACATTTCTCCCGGATTGTGGTAACAGTCAGGGTTGAGCGTGAGTCCCACCCAGTGCCCGCGGACAGGACGTCCCCGCTTCATGCGATCGGTAAGGTGTTCTTCCACCCGGACAATGCCGTCGATATGCCAGCGGATATGGCGGCTCAGCGGGCGACTGAGTTCGGGGTAAGGGTCAAACAGGCGGAGAAACTGTTTCAGGCTGTCGGTGGCAAATAACAACACCGGCGGGCTGGAGAGGCAGGAAAGCAATGGCCAGCCGGAATTGTCCTGCAACAGGGACGGATAATCGGCGGAGACGGGGAGAATATTGTGTACGTTGAGATGGGCCGGGGAACCTTCCTGCGTGAGGGTAATTTCACCGGGTTTTAAGGTGATGGCCTGCGTGTGATAACCCAGAATATCCCCCACGACGGACAGGACGGGCAGGTGTTGAGCCGGTTTGCCGGTCAGGTCAAAAAAATGCAGCTGGTGCGTGAGCCTGCCCAGTAAATCACGCTCGTTCTGGAGCAAATAATAAAACGTCTCCGGCTCACCGTCTTCCGCCAGACTGGGCGATGACGGCGTAAACTGGCCGATGGACAGATAGCGGCAGGGCGAGCCCCGTTGCTGTGTTTCATCAGGTTGCTGAACCACCTGAATATCGCGCAGCCGGAACAACTGCACGGACTCGCCAAGAAGCAGGGGATAACGATGATTGCCCTCACTCAGCGGCAGGGGAAGGCTGGTCAGGGTTTCCAGATGAATGGCCGGAACACAGCCAGGCCAAAAAGCATCGTCGACATTATCCAGCGGCAACTCACCTTCAAAACGAAAAACCAGCTCAAAGCTGCCGTCGGCATTTAACGGAACTTCCCGGCAACTGTCGCTGATATCCACCGTCATAAAGTTATACAGGTGGGGCAGTGCATAATATTCCAGCAGTAATTGCAGGCCGGCATAAGTGCGATTTCTCATCGGCAGGAGGGGAGCATCGAACAAGCTATGCCAGCCATAAGGGAAACTATTCAGTTTGCGTTGTTCTCCCTGCGTTCTGAGGTACATATCACAGATATGCTGATCCAGCCACAAACTTAATTGTGCTGCCCGTTCATTGTCCGTACCGAGGAAAAAAGACAGTGATCCGCTTTGCCAGACAAGGGAAGGCGTGCCTGTCTGGCAAAGCGTCAGCACTATCTCACTGTGTGTGCCGGTTTTCTTCACTGTCCTGTCCCGCACGATAAGGGGTTCGATATGCAGGGAACGGCAGGTTTTAAAGGTGAGTAACTGCCCGTTGACATCAGCGGAAACCGGCGTGCCTGCCGGGATGTCAACGGTACCCTGATGTTCTCCGTCGGTGGGATGAAACTGCATGACCGTCGTGGGCGGAACGGGACTCAGGGCTGACGGCCAGATACGGGACAGAATGCCGTGGGTAATTTCGGGGAAATCATCCTCAATTTTATCCCGTAAGCGGGCAATCAACAGGGCAAATGCTTCGAAAACCCGTTCAATACTGGGATCATGGGACAGGGTCAGAAAATCGGACAAATGCGGCGAGTCTTTCGCCACGCGTTGAGCCAGTTCCCGCAGGTAGGCTCTTTCCCGCAGGTACATAGACTCCTTGTTGTTTTTCATTGGGTTTCTCTTTTTATTCTAATGTACCGATGAATAATTAATCGGCATGTTATGCGTAAAGTTTATATAAAATCAGCACACTGTCAGAAATGGCGGATTATTGTACGGGATTATTAATTAGCATGTTTAATGAAATTTAATTTTCTGATGATTTGGGAAAAATCTTAGCCACGCTACCCGTTATGGCGGGGAGGGCAAGGCAAGGGCACTGAGGCCGATGTTTTTTTGCATTTTGCAAAAATGAATTGTTTGCTGACTTTTGTGCCGGCTTTCTTCACGCTGCTCTGAAGTTTTATAACATGGAAAGGACACGATGAAAAAGCCGGGTTTACTGCTCCTGATGGGATGGATGGTGTCACTGTCCACCGGGGCCAAAACGGTGATCTATACTGACAGTCAGCACCCGCCGGTTAATTTGCCCCCCGAGACACAGGTAATCTGGCTGGATGCCCCGGAGCAACAGCAAAGGCAGATCTTTGCCCGCCTTCCCGCAGACTCACAACAGGCGGCAACTCAGGTCCGGGCCATCCTTCAGTCTCCTCAGTGGCGTGAGCAGGAACAGCAACTTATCAACGCTTATCGTGCTGTTGTCCATGCCCGGCAATCCGGTGTACGCAAATACCCGGCGGTGGTGTTTGATGATCGTGACGTGGTGTATGGCACGGCCGATATGGCCAAAGCGAGTGTGCTCAGGGAGCAGCATCAGCCATGAATCCGTCACGCCTGGCTTTTCCGGTGGTTATCACGCTGGCCGCGGCGTTTACTCCTTTTTCACAGGCCACCCTCAATACTGCCCAAATTGTGGCAAGTAGTATCTCGCCATCCTGCATTCAATGGCGGGTCAGCGGCATTTGTTACTGGCTGTTTTGTTCCTGGCACGGCTGCACGGTGAAAACCTCGGTCAAAGTGACCCATTTCCTGCCGCAGGCAGTGGTTTCCACCTATCATGCGCCCGGCGGCAACCCGTGGTCTGAAATGGCTCACATCAGCCCGTTATCCGGCGGACTGGAAAATGCGGTAACGGGGGCGTTATCCGGCCTGACCACCGGCGGCGGTAATCACACGGTTCAGGTTGCCGGGAAGCAGAGTTTCCATCTGCGTTTCAAATACGCCGATGCCATCGGGCATCCCGCTACCACTCTGATTGGCGGACAAATCCCGGGGTATTCCTGTCGCAGTGCGGCCACCCCGCTGATGCCCTATTTTCTCAGCACACTGGATACCGTCGCGTGGCGCAGCGGGCTGCCGGAATCGCTTTATCCTGAAGCCCTTGTCCCCGGTCTGCGTGAGCTGGGCAGCCAGCCGGCGGGCAATATGTGGGGCAATCTCTACCCCCGTTCCGGTTTTGTCACGCAGGCCGATGAGGATAAAGCCGCTGCCGTGGTGGCACAGCGGGTGGCGGACATTATCACCCGTACCGGGCAGCCCCATGTTTATCAGCCACTGGCCGGGCAACGCCGTGACGGCTACTGGCCGCCAGAGCCGGTGCAAGAAAATACCGGCACGAAAAATCACCAATGGCAACGGTTGTCACCACAGTTAAGTCAGTTCTGTGCAGTATTCCCGGATGGCCGCCACACAGCGGCGGCAGACAGCAATCAGGCGTATGCCCTGTGGCAGCCCTACAGCTGTTGCCAGCGGCGCGGGCAACGTTTTCTCGGCAGTACGGACCTATAAGGAAAAAACGGAATGATAAGAAAACCGGGACTGCTGATCGCGGGCGGGCTGGCACTCGTTACCGCTCAGGTTCAGGCATCAGAACGGTCGGTTTCCTTACCGGCTGTTACTCACAGTGCACTGGGGTATGGTGCACAGAGCAGCGGGGCAGTCTCCGATACGCTGTTCTATACCCTCGGTGGCGGCTCGGTGATTTCTGAGCCGGCCAGTCGCGCGGGGTCAACCAGGCTGGCCGGGCTGGAACTCGGCTGGAGTTCGGATTTGATGTGCGGCAATTTTGACCTGAAAACCACGGTTAGTAACCAGCTCAACGGTATCACGGCGGGCATGAAAAATCTGATGAGCGAAGTCATTCAGGGCGCCACCGGGGCGGTCGCCAGTCTCCCCGCCATGATAATCCAGCGGGCCAATCCGGGGCTGTATGACATGCTGACCAACGGCGTGTTACAGGCCAATGTTGCGTTCGACAAAGCCCAGTTCAACTGCCAGAACATGGCCAGAAAGATGGGGAATTTTGCGCAAAACAACAAATGGACGCAGTCTGCGGCGATGCAGGAATACAAGACACAAGTTAACAGCGGGGATGCTGACGCGGTGCGGGCCAATAATGCCGGCACCAAAGCCACCGGGACGGGCGGGCATCCGTGGATTGGCGGCCGGAAGCAGGGCGGTAAAGGGCAGAGTGCCATTCGTCCGACCCGTGATTTAGCCAGTGCCGGGTTTAATATGATGAACCATCAGCCGGTACTGAGCACCGCCGCTATCCGGCATCAGGATTGCAGCGGCAGCAGCTGCACCAAATTCAGCAGTGCGCGTGAGGCAGCAGAAGTGGTTGTCAACGTGCTGGGTGACCGTGCAATCCGTACTTGTGCCAACGCGGCGGAGTGCATCAGCGGCGGCGAGGCGCACCAACCGGGCGCGACGGTTGCCGGCACGGGTTTTGCACCGATGCTGGAAGCACAGACTCAGGCCAATATGGAACAGCTGGTGAAGCTGGTCAACGGGACGGAAAAACCGACGGCGCCAAATCTGGCCAAACTGAAAACCGGCAGCCTGACCGTTACCCGGGGCGTGATCCAGGCATTGCAACGTGATCCGGACAATGCCGCGCTGACAGCCCGTCTGGCGGGTGAACTGGCGATGGCAGAGACCACGGAGACGGCATTGCTGATGCGCCGGATGCTTATGACCGGCATGTCCGAACCCAATGCCGCCGCGCAGGCCGAAGCCCTGAACGAAGGCGAACGGCGGATTGCAGCGCTGGACAGGGAAATCACTGCCCTGAAAAATGAAATGACATTGAAACGCGAACTGGCACACAACGCCATCCTGACCATTATTGAGCGGGAAAACCACCGGATTGAAACACATCCGCAGAAACACGTGACGGAAAGCAGTGATAAGCGTTTCTATCAACTGGAAAATCCGGCAAACCGGGCGACGGGAAGGTAAGTGATGGCCGGTAACGCAAAAGCATCGTCCAGGCTGAAAAAAGGCGCTGGCATCGCTCTGGCGATTGCGGCAGTGATAATCCTTACGTTGCTGACGGGCTGGGCGGGGATGCGCTATCCCGAATACCTGTCCGCCTTTCGTCACGGGATGGAAAACCATCAATCGCTGTGGCTGGTCTGGCGGTTAAGCCTTTATGCGCTGTTGGGCTGGGGCAGCCGGAAGATTTTTCAGGCAACGCAACACGAACCCGCGTACCGGGCACCGTTGATCCGTATGATGACGGCCAGCCTGCTGTTTATCCTGCTGTGTGAATACGCCCTGTCAGGCAGCATGGGGGGCACCGCATGACAACAAACAGTTATCTGGAATACTTTCTGACCCTGCTCGGCTGGGTGGTGAATAATGGCCTGTGGCAGGTACTGATTACCACCGGGCTGTTTACCGTGCCGTTGTTGTTCAAAATCATGGCCCTGTGGCTGAAAATCCGTGAAGACAGCGTGGAAGAGGGCAATGCGGGGCTCCGGTCGCTCTCCCGTCTCGAAAATACCCTGTATGGGGCGTTCTTTGTCATGATCGCCTGTTGCGTCCCGCTGGTTCAGGTGAGCCTCAGTACCCTGCAATATGACCCGTCCCGGTCTAAGGCCTGCGGCACCTGGACGCCGAAATCACCGCAGGAAACGGGATATGCGCCGGTGATTTCCAGTCTGGGCGAACACACGGCCGCTGTACCAGTCTGGTGGGCGGTGGTGCACCGGTTATCGAAAGGGCTGACGCAGGCGGCGGTCGCGTCAGTGCCCTGCCGGCCGGATTTGCGGCAACTGCGTTTTGAGGTGCAGCACACCCGTATTGCCAATGCCGCACTGGCAGCGGAATTGCAGGATTTTACCCACGATTGCTATGCCCTGGCGCTTTATCAGTGGAAACAACGCGATCAGGGGCAAACCGGTGATCCCGTGGTGCTGAAGGATATCGACTGGCTGGGGAGTCAGACGTTCCTGTCGGGGGATTACACTACGCTGCAATCACGCACACCCCGGGCGCATTTCCCGTGGATAGAGAGCCGGGACAGCGGCTGGCCGAATACCGGGCGGGGCGGCTATCCCACCTGTAAAGCCTGGTGGTCAGCCCCGCAAACCGGACTGGAAGCCCGGGTACTGGCACAGGCCGATCCGGGGCTGTGGCTGCGTTTGTCGGCGGCCCTGAAAATGCTGGGCAAGGGAAGCCGTGAATATAAAGCGGCGGTGATCCGTCGTCTGGTCAGTCCGGTCAACCTGACGGTATCGCAGGAGGGGTATGTCTACGCGGGTTATGGCGGTAATGCTGATTTTACCGTCTGGGATGGCTCTAACCGGGTCGGGGCCTCTGCGGGGGTGATGTTGGGTGGCCTGCTTGCGTACCCGATGCTGGATGCCGTGCGGCAGGCGCTGCCGATGATGCAGGCCGTTCTCCTGATGGCCCTGTATATCCTGCTGCCGTTGATCCTGCTGTTGGCTGCCTATGAATTTAAGACCGTCCTGACGCTGACGTTTGTGATTTTTGCGCTGAATTTTCTCACCTTCTGGTGGGAGCTGGCCCGCTGGCTGGACAGCTTTCTGCTGGATGCGCTGTACGGTTCAGACACCCACAGCCTGTTTAATCTGGCCGGGTTGCAGAACACCTCGGATGATCTCATTATGGCGCTGGTGATGGGGATGCTGTTTATTGTCCTGCCGATGGTCTGGCTGGGCGCACTAGCCTGGGCGGGGGTGCGGATGGGTGATATCAGTGGCATGATGAACCAGGGCGTGGGGCAGGTCAGGCAGTCAGCTGGCATGTTCGGGCAGATAGTGATGCAGAAGATGATGTCTGGGAAAAAATAGCCGAACGGAGCATTAAAGTGATAAAGAGTAGGGTAACTGTTCCCTGATTAATGTTACTCCGATGGCTCAATATGTCTGTTTTCAGTAATGTTAACTATCTGATATGAAATTAAATATTATTAATTCCTCAATCTTAATTCATAGTCGGGTTTATAGGGTTAATCATCATCTTCAACCCTTGGGTTCTGCATCGTTAACCCTATGGAAATAATGGATATGGGGGATTGAATTGTGATCAGATATACTCTTCCGGGTATTCCATGATTTTCTTGTTTCGGTTAAGTGATGTTAGAAAAATCATGTCTCTTTCTGAGAGAGTGAAATCGAAAATATCTATGTTTTCTCTCAGCCTGTCTGCCACAGATGTTTTAGGTATGACACTGAGTCCGCGTTGTATATGCCACCGAAGGATAATCTGAATGAGTGATTTGTTATAATTGCCTGCAATTAAGTTAAGTTTCAGCTGTTCCCATTTAGAAAGATCATTAGCCCATAATGGACTCCAGGACTGGACAGCGACTCCTATTTCAGATAGTTGAGTCACTGTACTTATTTGCTGATGGCGGATATGTATTTCTATCTGATTAATGACGGGTAAATACGATGTGGCGTCGACAATAGTATTAATTTGCTCAATACTAAAGTTACTTACACCGATACTTTTTATGAGTCCAGCTTCTTTCAGGGTAATCATGTCTGTCCAGGCCTTAATATAATCTCCTGACTGAGTTGCAGGCCAGTGAATCAGATATAAATCAACATAATCCAATCCCAGTTCATCCAGGGTTTTCGATAACGAATGGATGACATTATAATGGCTGTCATTCCAGAGTTTTCCTGTAATGAAAAACTCTTTTCGGGGTATCGGCGTACTTCGCAAAAAGTGCCCAATATGACTTTGATTACCATATAGTGATGCAGTATCTATCAAGCGGTATCCTGCTTCTGATGCAGAATGTAAAATATCATGAATACGATATTCATCTATCTGGTAGGTTCCCAGCCCAAGGGTAGGCATTTTGTTTCCATCATTAAAAGTGATGAACTTCATAAAGTATACTCCGATTCAGTTGAATTATTTCTTTAAAAATAAACGATAAATTTATAAAATTTGGCCGCAACTTATAATTAAATAACCATCTATTTTCATTAACCTTCCATGAAGATATTAATAAAAATATAAGGCTGTTGAGTTAATAATAATTAAAAAATATTCTATTTCTCTTGTGTTAATTATTTTTTATAGCTAAAAAATATAATAAATCACTTTATTTAACAGAGGATATAAGTTAATTATTTATATGAAATCTGATTTATAATGTTTATTTTCTGTTTAATTTTTTGAGAAGATTATTCAAACAATGATAAGTTTAAGTTGGAGGTTTTCAATGAAAAATAATCTTAATCCACAGTTTAATAGGGTAGGCAATGACTCAATGGCATGGCCTCGTCATGTAACTGTAACACCAGCACTCCAGTCAGTAAACAGCCAGTCTATGGCATGGCCCCGTCACACCACACCAGCTTTGACTAAAGTTGAAAACTCAGCGATGGCCTGGCCTCGTCATAAAATGACAGACTGACCTTAGTTAAGTGAAAATATAAAATCCGATAGTTTTTATTGTGGTTATCCTGTGATTTATTGTTCTTCATAAATCACAGGATGTTTATCCCATTTGGATTGGTGAGGAAATGATGAACCTGATTACTGATAACGATGAGCCTCTGTTTTCTTCACCTATTCACGTTGATTTTGATATGACAAATGCGTGTAATCTTGCATGCAGACATTGTCATGCTGCATCAGGCAAAAGACAGGACAATGAACTGACTACGGCAGAAATAAAAAATATAATAAGTCAATTACATGAATCAGGTGTTATTGATTTAACCCTCGCTGGAGGAGAACCTTTTCTCAGGCCTGATATGTCTGAGATTTTGGCTCATGCGCAATCGTGTTTTGGTTTATATACCACTGTCGTCACTAACGGAACATTATTAAACAAAAAAATAATAAAAACGTTAGCGAATGAGTGTCCAGACATAAGTTTTAACATCAGCATTGATGGTTCAACACCGGATTCACTTGATATATTGCGCCACAGAAAAAACAGAGATCAAAAAAGAAGGGAGCTGTTGTTTTCACAGATAATTTCTGGCGCAGAATCCCTCTCTGCTACCGGCCTTTCGCTTGGTGTTAGTTTTGTTGTGAGTGGTATGAATGCTGATGAACTTGAGGGAGTATACAGGCTTGCTACCGAAGAATTGGGCGCAAAAAGTGTCACGGCTATTCGTTTTTTTCCGGCGGGCTATGGAAAGAATGCGCTCAATGAGTTAGAACTGAAGTATCAACAGTGGGAGTCAATGATACTTCATTTAACCCGAAACCATGATAATTTCCGAAAACTGACAATATCTGTCTCAGCCCCATGGGAAATTTATCTGCCATTAATCCGTAACGGATATTCACCACAGCAAATATGGGATATATGGGGATACCGTTCAACACTGACAGATCCAATGTATTCGTCCGTTTATCAGACTGCTGATCCCAGTGGCGTCGGAGACCTGAATATCAGTGGGAACGGAATGGTTTATCCTTCGGTTCTTATGTCAAGAAACGACACTGTCCTGTGTGGTAATTTGCGGGAACACTCTCTGACTGATATCTGGTATAACGCCGCTGCCCTGAAAAAATTAAGAAATATTAAAATTTCTGACATAGGTTCTCCGTGCACCACTTGTGAGATAGGTGAATTATGTGGTGCAGGATCTCGTTCTCGTGCACTTTCTATAACAGGTAATCTGAAAGGGTTGGATTTATGGTGCCCCATCATAGCTGAGAAAGATAACCGAAGGAGAACTGAGAATGTATTATTTACACAAAAATAAAAATACACTCAGAATTCTTCCGAGAAAAAAAGGGACTGAATTACGTTTTAATCAGAAAATATTTTTTGCCAATGAAGATCTGACAAAAATCATTGATTTTGTGATTAGTTCATCTGATATATCAAAACATGATTTTTTAGAAACCGGATTGTCAGAAGACATTATCCTTTGTGCTCTGGTCAGTCTTTCTGATGAAGGAATTTCTCCTGAAATATGGGGGGAAGTATGGGAAGGTAAAATCATAAAATACATTAACCTCCACTGTCAGAGGGAAAAAGAATGAACATTTTGAGTTATGTCGAAAGTTTGGGAGCAGGTCTGAATGCAGAATGGGAAAGTATAGACTTCAGCATCAGTGCTTTTCCTGAACTGGCCCATAATACTATTCTCAATAAAAGACCCGAGGAAGTTATTGATATCTACCAATTGACTGAGGATCTTCTTCAATATCCAGCCATTCCCAAACAACGCTTCAATCATGGTTCTCAGTTCGGTCAACCTCCTTTTACATTATATGTTTCACCAGGACAGCGTTTTTTTATTGAAATGTATTTATGGTCTTCTGTTGATATGACCATCCATGATCATCCTTTTTCAGGCGCATTTTCAATCTTTGAAGGCACCTGTAAACATGAAACCTTTACGTTTGAACGAACAGGAGGCTACGATACTCTTCAAACAGGGATTCTGAAATCTGAAACGAATGAATTGTTGTCTCGCGGGGATAGCCGCACTATCTTAAATGGTTCTCGTCTGATACATCGTAATCTCCACTTATCAAGACCAACAGTGACATTCATTATCAGAACTTATCGAGATCCTGGTTTCACCGGGATGATTTTTGAAGAGTCTGGCCTGGGTATTGTCCCTGATTTAGGTGTGAGTGAATCAAAATACCTTGATTATCTTGACGGATTTATCCAACTTCATAATTATAGCCATGCCATCAAAATGATTAAGTTGCTGATGAATTCCAATGTCAGCCCTTATGCAAAGTTTCGCGCCATCGAAATGTATTTAGAGGATACCAGGCATTATCATGAAATTGATATGCTGGCTGATACTTTTTGTTCAGCGAATCCATTGATTCCTTTCCGAATACTGAAAGACTCCTTTGAATTGCGAAAAAAACGCTATTTGTTAAGTGAGGCCAAATGATATCTTTAGCCGGAATTCTTGGGGTTTATAAAACATCATATCTTATTCGTGCCACTGATTCCCGAATTCAGGATGGGTTGCATTCCCAGGATTTTTTTGCCCTGCATTATCCTGTGAAAGGGCAGGAAATCGTTTCTGCGTCTATAGGCTATAGCCTCAATGAAGGGGACCAAATTATCTCTACTTACCGCTGTCTCGGTGATCTTATTGCCGCCGGTGTCAGCCCATATGCTTATTTTGCTGAAATCATGGGAAAGGCAGACGGATTGTCAGGCGGTAAAGGAGGCTGCATGCATCTGAGCTCCCCCCTGCATGGCTTTCTTGCTACCACCGGGATTGTCGGTGGCGGACTCCCAATAGCCTGCGGAACGGCGCTTTCTATGAAGTTGTCCGGTTCAGGACATCTTGTTTTTGTGACGTTTGGGGACGGGGCCACCACTACAGGGGCATTTCATGAGGCGCTTAATATTGCCGGCTTGTGGGCTCTTCCCGTTCTATTTCTGTGTATAAATAACATGTATGCCTTGCACACAAAACTTAGCCGGATAACAAAGAATACGGTGCTGTATAAAAAGGCTGCAAATTACCAGATCCCTGCTACCTGTGTGAATGTGTCCGAGCCTACCAAAGTTATCGATCTGGTTTCAGATTTTGCTGAAAAGGTTAGAAAAGGTAAGGGGCCAGCGTTTATCGAAATTTTGGCTCCCAGGTTGCACGGACATATGGCCGGCAGTACCACCGATTACATGAATCTGCCCTGTCAAGAGGAATTAAATAACGCAGATTCTCTGCTAATTCTCAGAAAGATTTTACTTTCTTTGACGAGCGGCCGGGAAACTGAGCTTCAGGTTTTCGAAAGAGAAACGGATGATTTTGTTAATCAGGTTTATCTGGATGCAATGATTGCTTCTCCGCCAGCTCCTGATGCATTATTAACTCAGATTACAGAGGCATAGATGGACGTTAATTGTGAAAAAACAATCTGTCTGACTTTTGCAGAGGCACTTAACAATGCCCTGAATTTAGCTTTAGCCTATGATCCTGCTGTGGTTTTGTTAGGTGAAGATATTGGCACCCCTTCTGGCGGTATCTACAAGGTGACTCAGGGACTCGAAGAACGTTACGGAACTCATCGTGTACGCACAACGCCTATTTCAGAACAGGGGATTATAGGATTGGGAATCGGACTCGCTTTGGTCGGTCATCGCCCGATTGTTGAAATAATGTTGATGGATTATCTTACCATAGCGTCTGATCAACTTGTTAATCATGCTGCGAAACTCAGATATACAACTAATGGGGTAAGCCACATTCCTCTGACGGTCAGGATGCATATTGGCGGTGGAACCATGGGGGGAGCACAGCATTCACAATCACTGGAAGCCTGGCTGACTCATATACCCGGGCTGAACGTGGTCATTCCCAGTACACCTGAAGATGCCAAAGGCCTGCTGCTGTCCTGTATCAGAAATAACGATCCCTGTGTCATGTTGGAGTGCATTGAATTATTGTGGTCAAAGGAGTGCAGTCCTGTCCCCATAGGGGATTATGTTATCCCGCTTGGGAAAGCGCGTATAAAACGTATTGGAACGGATCTGACTTTGATTTGTTACGGAAGGGCGGTAAGTTGGTGTCTGGAATCTGCTGAGTATATGGAGCAAACTTATGCAATCAGCTGTGAGGTCATTGATCTCAGGACGCTGACGCCTCTTGATCTACCCTCTATTTTAGCGTCTGTGAGAAAAACAGGCCGGGCTATGGTGGTACATGCTGCAAATCAATTCGGAGGTTTTGGCGCAGAAATTTCGTGTCTTATTACGGAAGAGTTACATGCTGTTCTTGCCCATCCGGTGATCCGCTTGGGAGCCAGAAATTGTCCCGTTCCTTACACCCGTGTCTTGGAAGAAGTATACTCGCCGAATGTTCGGCAGATCACTGAAAAAATAAAGTCTATCTTCAGTATCGGGAATGTCTCTTAATGGTGTTGAATAACTCTGTGTTAAAGTTGCCAGGGATGTGTCGTTTATTATCAGGCTATGGTCTGTCTGTTATCGCTGATACCTCTGTCTATATTGTTTTTGCTGTTTGGGCAAAACAAATTACGGGAAGCACATCAGGTATCGGTCTGGTTTTCTTCTGTTTTATCATTCCCTCATTAATCAGCCCCCTGACAGGTAACGTGATTGACAGTTTGAAAAAAGACAGGATGATAGTTCTGACCAATCTTTTTATGGCAGTCTCTATATTGCTTTTACATTATTCAGATAAAAGCAACCAGTATCTTTTACTCCTTTTTACCGCATTTATTTATGGTCTTGGGTACGTTGTGTTCAACGCAGCTCGCATATGCCTCGTTGTTAACAATTATGAAGAGCGATTTATCGGTAAAATAAATGCTGTACTTCGTACCTTACGAGAGGCTTTAAGATTATCTTCTCCAATATTAGGCATTTACATTTACACGACATTTGGATCAGATATCTTTGTGTATTTTGTCAGTCTGGCATTACTGTTATCCTGCTTGCTATTTTATCACTTCGAAAAGAGTGATAATTCTGAACGTAATAAAACAGATACTCAGGTCAAGCTATTTTCTTTAAACGGGTTAATGAAAGGCGTTTATGGACTCTGGAAAGATCGGTTGCTCAGAGTATGCATTACCTGTTTGTCTGTTACGCTGCTGGTAGCAGGTTTTTATGAAATGATACTTTTCAGTATCTTGGATAACATCGGTAAACCAACGTCCCTGATAGGACAATTAATTTCTGTTCAGGGACTCGGTGCGGTGATTGGCGGTATATGTTCAATCAAGCTTATTCGGCGTTTCACACCGGCTATGTTAGTCAGTCTTGGATTTATTATCCAGTCTATTGGAATACTTGGACTTTTCGTGCAGGATATATCAATAACTTATATCAGTTGTGCTATTTTCGGCTTTGGTGCGCCAGTCTCCATGGTGGGGCTTGATACCATTATACAAACAACATTGCCGGCTGATATTCAGGGAAGAGCAAATACATCGCTTGAAGCTGTGACCAGTATTCCTTTCTCGCTCTCCTTTCTTTTATCCAGCGTGCTGACAACGCTAATTTCTTATAAGTTGATGCTGTTTTTTATGGTTATAGTCACTCTGTCCGCTTCAGTTTATCTGCTGTTTAATATACGAAAGCATCATTTAGCCTGCCAACATTCACGAGATAATAATCCCTAAATTAGCGATCAGGGACGAAATCTGCCAGGCTTCCATTTTCACTCCGGTCAGATTCACTTTTCTTAAATCCAGACCTTGAAGAGTGGCTCCCCTTAAATCACTGTGGGTAAAATCAGCATCGGTCCACTGGATACCAGAAAACTCACCTCCGGAGAGATCAGCGCCTCTGAATACGGCTTTTTGTATATCTGTCTCATGCCATCTGTTTCCTTTCAATATGCAGTTTTCCATAATGATCCCCGCGAGAATCGCATTACTGAGATTGCATCCTTCAATTTTTCCGGAACAAAACCACTTTTTTCTTGTTATATAATTTTCAAAACGTGCATTTTCAAAACTTGCTCCGCTTAGTTTGCAATGTAAAAATTCAGCGCCAAAGACATCAGAATATGAAAAATCGGTAAGTGATAAATTACAGCTAAGAAATGTTGTTTCTCTCAGAATGCCGTTGCGAAATGAACACCCCTTACTGCGGTCTTCATCATAAAATTGGCAAGCAATGAAAGTAGCTTCACTCAGGTTTGTTGAACTGAAGTCATAATGAGCGAAATCCAGTGACTCAAAAGTCTTGCCTGAAAAATCACGATGACTGGCAGTCCCAGTGTCTTGGAAAATTTTCAGCATAAAACAGCCCCCTAATGATGAAGTCTTAGTACTGATTTTAACTGACTCCCGAATTCATATAATAAAATGCAATATGCGAAGTGATGTGGGTGGGAAAGGAGTTGCTGATAAGCTACCACACTCTATCTGTAGTTGCATGATAATTTCGGGCAACCCGCAGGACAGTCAGAATAGCATGGGCCAACAACGACGAGGTAATATGCAGGTATCTGTAGTGATGTGATGGACGCCCCCTTTTTCAATGGAAAATAGTGCCATCTTTTATCCGATGCACTGAATTTCGGGAGAACATCTCATGAGTACGATCAAAGTGGTGGGTATTGACCTCGCTAAAAATGTCTTTCAAGTTTGTGTCTGGATGGAAGACGGTTCTGTTGCTTCGAACCGAAAAATTTCACGACAGAAATTTCTTGATACCCTACGGGCTTTTCCACCTGAAACCCTCATCGCTATGGAAGCCTGTGCCACTTCTCATTATTGGGGACGGACGTTGCAGTCTATGGGCTATCATGTCCGAATGGTTCCCACCCAGCATGTAAAAGCTTTCAGCCATCATCAAAAAAACGATGCCAATGATGCGTTGGCTATCTGTGAAACGGCCTGCCGGCCCGGTCTCCATTTTGTTCCCATCAAAACCGTAGAACAGCAAGATATCAAAGCACTGCGCCGTGCCCGTCAGCTCATGGTGGAACAGCGTACTGCTCTTGCTAATCAAATCAGGGCCTTTCTCGCTGAGCATGAGCAGGGAATAATTGTGCCAGTGGGGATTCAGAAACTCCAACAGCCCCTCCCTGATATTCTGGAAGAAGGTGATAATGCTCTGTCTTGTGAGCTGCGTCGTTTATTGCATACGCTGTGGGAAGATCTGCAAAATTTGAACGTCAGCATTCATGAAATGGATAACGAAATTACGGCACTTTCCCGTCAGCAAGCAGGGTATGGGCACTTGCTGACTATTCCCGGTGTTGGTCCCCTGATTGCGGCGGCTTTCGTGAGTGACGTCAACGCATCCCAATTGACTCATGGCCGGCAGTTATCAGCCTGGTGTGGTTTGGGTTCCCCGGCAACACAGTTCGGGCGGGAAAAGCCGTCTTTCTTCTCTGAGCAAACATGGCAACCGTCATCTCCGAACGTTAATTATTCAGGGTGCCCGAGCGATGATGCAGGGCGTGCAAAAACGGGATGATCCTTTAGGCGAGTGGCTAAGAACACGGATTACCCGATGTGGCCCCATGAAAGCCATAGTTGCTTTAGCTAACAAGCTGACCCGAATTATCTGGCGTATTCTGACAGATGAGGTTGATTATGATATGGAAAAAGCTTTTGCTATCCATTAATTGAATTAAGTGAATTGAAACAGACGCTTTAACCGAGTTTGCAAACACGGATGAAAAAACGGCTATCGGCCCTGCAATAACCTGAGTAAAACCTAGGTAGTTACATACCGATGACGGCTGAGAAGGAAACAGGGTGCGGATGACATCATGGCGCGGGTGATTTAACCCATAATGACGCCGGATATATGGTAGCAAACCGTATCGACTCAATGCTTGCACAACCGGGGGGCGTCCATATATGGTATAAGAATTCCGGACACCTCACAAGCCTGCTAATCTGATTAACAGTGAAAGTGAGGTGTGATGATGAAATTGAAACAGCCAAGATGCCACTATTCCGCTGAATTCAAGTTGGAAGCGGTTCAGCAAGTCATTCTTCATCAGCAACGTGTTGTTGATGTGGTTCGCGCTTTGGTGTTAGATCCCCAGAGGGCGTGAAAGCAGCGGGTTACATAGCACTGACATTGACCCCGCCAGATACACACGCTACCATCTGAATGTGACTATCTGTGATCTTATCGCCTGCAAGGATCACCTCTTCTGAGTGGCGAAAATAAAACTCCCGTAGCCTGCAAGGGAGAGCAAGATTGCGGTACATCTGCGCACTTTTGGAAGCAGATATCGTCAGACAACAACCCTCCGTCCGGCGATGAAAGTTACCCGGTGTTATTCACAACCGGCTTATCACGCAATACGGGCAGCGCATTCTTTGCCTCGTTCTGAAAAATATTAACCTGCGTTTTGAACACTGACGATAAACGTCCTGATCTCTGTACCGCGATTGCGCGAAAAGATCAGAGGGCATCAATGATTTCAGCGTCCACTGTTGTGCGGCGTCACTTGCGTAAAAGCAGCGCGATTACCAAGTGACGCCGTCAGGCGGCCAACGTCCAGAGCACGTCCGGTCTGGCTTTACAACCCATTTGATCCACGTATTACTCAGGGAAGCCCGTTTCCACGAGTGCTTTTCTGCTTCTGAATTACTTTATTCCGTTTATTTTTTAACCCCGATGCCTTGCAACAGGCTGATGCCGTAAAAAAGGAGAGATTATCCACGTCAAGATAATGAGGCGTTCATCCTGATTGAATCAGGTACTGAACGGGGAGCATGTATCGCTGTGCTGAGCACGTCGCGAGCTCCTGCAAAAACTCAACACAATTTTCGCTCTGCTACACATTATCTGACGCACCACGGAACGGTGAACCTGAACCGACACGCAGAGACTTGTTTAAAAACGAATGAAAAATGAATAAAAACAGAGGCAAAGTGACAGGAGATGGCACAGAAATCATCACGTTCAAAAGTTGAGCGGTTCAGGAAAGAATTTATCACTCACGCCCGAAAAGCCGGCGGGAGTTTTGCCACGGTCGCTGACCGGGAGCGCATTGCCCGGCAGTTCCTCGACTATTTGAAAAACAACGGCATTAAACTCAGGCAAATGGATAGCTTCAAAGCGAAATATATTGAGCGCTATATTGCTCAGCGTAAGACTGACCATATCAGTCACAGGACATTGCAAAATGAGATGTCAGCACTGAGAGCAATTTTAGCGCAGGCCGGAAAGCCTAAGTTGGCCGCCCCGGATAATCCGCGTCTGAGCAACCGGGCACTCGGTATTGCGGATATGAGCCGCAAGGGCACGAAGGTTGCGCTGACACCGACAGCGTTCAGAGAAATTTTTCAGCAGGTCGAGCAAAAAGACCGGGGCGTGGCATCAGTGATGCAACTGGCCTATGTGCTGGGGTTGCGTACCAAAGAAGCCGTGGAAGCCGGTAAATCCTTAGCCACCTGGAAAAAAGCGCTGGAGAACGGTCATACGTCCGTGCGGGTGGTGTTTGGCACCAAAGGCGGGCGGCCGAGGCAGACGGTCATACTGGATCGGGAAACGCTGCAACACGCTATTGCCTATGCCGAGCACGAACAGGCAGGGCGCAGCGGCAGATTAATTGATAAACCTACGCTCCATCAGGCGATAGACCGTTACCGTTATGTGGTCAGACGTGCCGGACTGGTGGGTAAGCAAGCGCCACACAGTATGCGCTATCATTTTGCCCGGCAATCCGGAGCACATTATAAAGCACAGGGTTTTAGTGAGCGGGAAGCGCTGGCACTGGTATCAATGGATTTGGGGCATGGCGATGGGCGGGGACGTTATATCAGGCAGGCGTATTACCAGGGTATTGAGGGCTAATAATAAAATGTATTGGCACATACTAGATAAAATGATCTGCCCATCAGAACATGAGCAACTCATAGGGTCACATCACTTTTTGGCTGGTCAATACCGAACTCCGGCAAAAAGGTATGTATCTGATTAGTGGTTAAATCACCTTAATAGGCGATTCTTTGACTAATGCGTTTCTTTTTCACCTCAACTAACCTTAAAATCGAATCAAACAAACTGATAAGTGAAGAAAAAATGCATCTAACGATCGTTGGTGGCGCAGGGCTTCATGCTAGTGAGGTCAAAGCTGTGAGCAAAATGGAAAGTGAATTTCAGAATAGCTGGCATGCATATGCGGGATTAGTTGTTGCTGATAAGCAAGGTTCGATGGAAATTGATTGTTTAATTATTACTCATGATAGACTGCTCTTAGTTGAGTTAAAAGAATGGAATGGCATTATTACCACCGAGAAAGGAAAATGGTTTCAGAATGGTAAGAATAGAGGCAAAAGTCCGTATGCAATAAAAAGAGAACAGGCGCAAAGATTAAAAAATATACTAAAGCAAGAGGTTGAGCATAGAATTGGCTATTTTTTGAATGTTGAAGCGCATGTTGTGCTTTGCGGCAATGCAACACCAGAAAATATACCAGCATCAGAGCGTCCTTTTGTTCATACTATGGGGGAATTTCTCGCTCTTAGAAATAATTATGAAGCTATAGTTCAGACAGGTTCTATTGGACAGTTCTTTGTGAATTCTGGTAAACCTAGACCTAACTCGGAAAAGTGCCTACCTGTGATTTGTGAGTTTTTCGAGGGAACAAAAGTTAAAGCGAAAGAACTTATGGTTGGTAATTTTGTGGCTCAAAGGAAAGCACCTTGGTTCCAGCATAGAAACTATATCTATGAAGAATTCAAAGCACAAGATCGTGACAGACCCTCAGTTACTGGCCTCATTAGACGTTGGGACTTTAATAAACTTGGAACTCAAAATGCCTTGCAATCAACCTGGTCAGATATTGCATTGAGAGAGTCAAGAATTGGTAGGTTTGTAAGAGATAATACAACAGTTTTAGGCGATTATTTACTGCACTCAGTTAATGATTTGTCGCAAGATGATATTACTGAAGACACGTGCGAACTATATGAACTGAGAAGAACGTACAGTCGTTTAGATGATGTCATTATCAGTGAAGCCAAAAATTGGAATAAAGAAACACGTATAGATAGAGTCAGAGCTTTAATTACTCCATTTTCAGACTTGCATAGTTTAAAAATTGCACATCGAGATATTGATCCACATAACCTTTGGTTCGCAGAAGATCAAAATACTATACTCACTTCTGGCTTTGGAGCTGCGTTCTTCCCAGAGGCAGGGACAGTTTCCGATCATCGCCGCTTATTACAAAGTACCCCTATATCTCTGCCGGAAGATAAAATGAGTGAGGGTGGTGAGATTCTCGATCCATTTAAGCTCGATGTATTTTTGTTGGCTTCTGTTGCTTATCAATTTTGCTTTGGTGAAGGACCGTTACCTACCGAGGATGACGTGCCTGAATGGAAAAGACCAAAGACAGATCCTTTCAATGGAGAGTTGGATCAATGGTTCGAAAAGGCGCTATCTTGGGTGCCTGAAGAGAGATTTGATAGTGCAATTGATATGCTATCAGCATTCAATGGGATAACGGCTACTAATGAAGAGCATCACAGTGACGCTGATGCAGTCTTTGATCGTTTAATACATAGCCCCTATATTCGACAAGATTTGAACCCTTTTGTAATGCTAAATGCTTTTCCTCCTTTACCTGAACGTGCGTCAGAAGCATTTGCAGCATTGGCTAGTCAAAGTAACAAAAAAACATATTTATCAGAAAAAGAAAAAGTATTACTCGTAAAACTTTGGACAAATATTAGTATCACAAGAGAGCAGACAGGGGTCAATCGAAGAGTTTTACAATTCATGCAGCGCATAGAAACTATACGTAACAGTAAGCTTTTGACCCCAGCTGTGATCGATTTTGGTGTAATGGCACAGAGTGGAATATTTGTTGCTACAGAATATGTTGATGGAGAAACGTGGTCTAGTTATCTCGCACAGCGTGAGCTTCAAGTTGAAGATAAGCTAACCTTAGCATCCACTTTAGTAAAATCAGTTATGGACATGCATGAGCTACAAATTGCACATGGTGACCTACATGTTGATAATCTTCTTGTCTCAAATAATGGTGAAAGAGACAAAGAAATTCTGCTATTAGATCTAATTGATTTTGGTACTGAAAGCCCGGTTTTCAATACCCATTATGGTCCATCAAATCCAGCAGTCACAGATGCATTTGGCAGAGACCGATTCGCAACATTTCTAATCGTCGAAGAATTGTTTGGAGACACTTTACCAAAAATAATCGAATCTGAAATATATCATGCACGTGATAACGAATATGGTATCCCTATAGCTTTAAAGCCTCTCTTAGATGCGATAGAACAATCGTTGCTGCCTGAACAAGAGGATGGAGAAAGCAACATACCTCCTGAAGAATCCCAACCATTGGTTGTTTATTGGAGTACTTCTGCGTTTCCGTCTGAGGCCAAGTTATTAGAACCAGTGGAAGATGGATACTATGTCAACTGTCGGTGGAACCGAAACCCTGGGTACAGCGATCATCTTCAGTGTTATATCACGGGTAGTAATGCCTTTTTACAAGTGAATATTGATGTTGAAAAACGAAAAATAATCAATATTCGATTTATTGAAGGCATACCACTAAGTGATGTTGTATCTGCATCCCGCAGATCAACCGCAGTATTAACTAGACCGATAGCTGTTCAAAATGGTTCACTTTCTGAAGGCCATCCTTTGCTTGACGTATTAATGAATCTTGAGCCTGTAATTGATGCAATTGTGGATAAATATAGTGGTGAAGATGTCGTTGAATCGTTAACAGAAGAAGAGCGCTTGTCTATTAAACCTATGGACCTTTGGAAGGCTCTTGCTCAAACTGAAGGAGACCTTCGACAAGCTGTGACTATAGAGTCTACAGATTATAAAGAAGCGTTGAATGGGGATCCAATGTTACCGTATACATGTTTGGATAGCAGTGATTTGCACATTGAGTGTGATGATACCCTTCTTGTCTACATGCAAGGAAAAGATGAGCCGTTTGGAGAGGTTAATATTCAGGATACTACATCAACATTTCTTGCAATTAAACCAAATTATAGTTCCGCCTTAAAACAAATTAGACCCGGAACTATTCTCCAAATTGAGTCAATTAGGAATAAATCGTCTCGAGAATTGAGACACCGTGCTTTAGAGCGAGTTCTGAGTGGTAAAGCAATAATTCCAAATTTAATGAATTATTTTGATTCAAATCAGAAAAATCTTCTACATTCAATGACAGATTGTCCAAAAATAGAAGAAATTAGGGATTTATATGATGAACCGGGCCGAGAAACAAATATTAAGCAACTGGAAGCCTTTCAAAAGTTAATAGAGCAAGGGCCTGTTGGGGTATTACAAGGGCCACCAGGTACAGGTAAAACAACATTTGTATCTAAATTTATTCATTATTTATTTGTGAAATGTGGGGTCGCAAATATTTTACTTGTGGGTCAACAACACACAGCTGTTGATAATGTAGCTATAAAAGCTCAGGAGCTTTGTTTAGGTCAAGGATTAAGCTTGGATACTGTGCGGATAGGTCACGAACAGTTAATAGATAGCCGAATGTTGCCTTCGCACACTAGATCACTACAACAAAAAATTAGGCATAAGTTTCATAGGGAGTATGACCTTCGAATAGAAGCTTTGTCCAAAAGACTTTCCCTGCCTTTGCCACTCGTAAGGGACGCTGCTCGGTTACATCGTAGCCTAAATCTACAACTGGTTATCCTTTCTCAGTATAAAAGAGAGCGTAACCAAATGATTCGAATAGGTGGTGCCTCACAGGTTGGCGAAGCAAAGCTCGAAGCGCTGGCTGCAAAAGAGAATAAAGTATTTAATACAATAGAAAAAATAATCCGTTCTCAATTCGATAGTGCTATTGGGGAGCTACCTCATGAACCTGAATTAATACTTGATAAATTGCTCGATATTCTAGCAGCAAGTCATGGAGTGAATAATCCTGATCATCTTCAAAGACTAAGAGACGTCTTGGACTTAAGTCAGGAATGGCTGGATGTACTTCAAAGTGGTGAAGCTGGGTATGAAAGATTTATGCTTAAAACTAAACAACTGGTTTGTGGCACGTTAGTTGGTGTAGGACGTCGTTCTTTAGAGTTACAAGACACACAGTTTGATTGGGTAATTATTGATGAAGCTGGTCGAGCACAAGCAAGTGAGCTAATGGTTGCTATGCAATGTGCTAAGAGGGTACTCCTAGTAGGAGATCATAAACAGCTTCCTCCATTTTATCACAAAGCGCACTTACGCTTAGCAAGCAAGAAGCTAGAAGTTAACAGTGAAATATTTGATGAATCAGATTTTGAGAGAGCATATAAAGCATGTGATGGGGTTACTCTTGATACTCAATACCGAATGATTGAACCTATTGGTGACCTAGTGTCAGCCTGTTTTTATGCAGAAGATATAGGTAAGCTTCATACAGGAAGATCCTCATCACCAGAATGGTATGATAATTTACCATTTCCTTGGTCGAAAGGTGTTTCATGGATTGATAGTACGACTCCAAATGGAGAGAAATCAATAGGTAAAGGACGATATATTAATCCACGAGAAATAGATCTACTTAACCACCTCTTACGTCAGTTAGTGGAGTGTGGTGCTGTAAAACACTTAAGAGATACTGTCACAAATGAACAACCTTATCCAATTGGTATAATTACGATGTATCGCGCCCAGAAAGAGGAAATTGAGTCTTCTTTAAGTAGAGCTGAATGGATGGGGCCGTTACGCGAACTTATCAAAGTAGATACCGTTGACTCTTATCAAGGTCAGGAAAATAAAATTATCATTCTTAGCCTTGTAAGAGACAACAATAAAGCTCTTCAAGGTTTTCTGAAAGATGCACCTCGTATAAATGTGGCAATTTCAAGGGCACAAGAGAGATTAATTGTACTCGGAGCAAATCGAATGTGGAAAAAAGACAATAATGACTCTGCCCTTGGAAAAGTATTTGAATATATTTCAGAAAAAGCTAAAAAAACGCCTGAACAATACCATGTTCTAAAAGGTGAGAATATTCTTGGAGAGCCAGCTTTATGAACACTTCAATCTCAGAAACAAAGGCTATACCGAGACTTGGAAATCGTATCACTGTACTAATTCCAGCATTTAAATATTCTTTAAGTTGCGCTTGGACAAAAGAGCGGCCTTTACCAGCGGTAGAGCTTTTTTCTTGTCGGTTACTACTAATTTTTGAAAAATTGCTTCCTGGTGAAATACAAGACTTCTTTGGTCTGAATGATCGTGAGCGAGAAGAATTAGTTCATAGTCTTCAGGAGAAAAGGCTTGCAACGTTGGATCAGCAAGGTTTCATGATTCCTACGCCATTATTGTTGAGTCAAAGTGGTCAGAACGGTAAAGCTCCGATGTTAGTGGAGTACATAGAGCAGACAGAGAATGTCGTATTTGATGTTTTTACTCTTTCGGTGAGGAAAGAAAAGGCATTAAGTCCAAATATGTTTGGTTTGCCTGAATTATCAATTCTAGAACAGTATAGAAAGCGAAATACAAGTGAAATTACGGAAGCTTTTGGTCGCCAATTTAGGAGCTACCTAGAGATCAGTAAAACTCAAGACCATGAGAAGAAACGGACACAACTGTATAAAATAATGGGTTGCCAGAAAAATGGGATATTACAACTGCCAATTGATATTGAGTTTACATATCAAGCGACTGAGCATGGTGAACCCAAGAAATGGACCTCATCTTATGAACATAAAACTCTGCAACGCCCACTGAGTAATGAATTAGAAAGCCATATAGCAGATTATCTCGGAGGCTTGGTACTCAGTGAAAAGGGAATCGACGCAGAAGAGTATTGTAGGTTAGTCGATGATTCGGTTCTGATTAAGTTTACAAATGGGTATAGGTTAGATTATTCGTCTTGGCTAGTCGCACGCGAAGAACGTAAAACTGGCTATGGATCTCCTGACACAACAGCGCTATTTGGTCCTGTATATCTTGCTGATAATCGTAAAACTGTTCTAAAGAAGATACGTCAAGAACTTCTTGAAAAAGGTGATCATGAAGAACTACGTGCGATTTGGCTTTCTAGTGATATACCTCTTTGGGCGGCAAGTAGTGATGCGCTATCAACCTTTTCTGAGGATTTAGCTTCTTTATTGGAGAAGGGGACCGAGCAGTCTTCTTTTACAATGATTCACCAAGGTTGTAATTTTGATGATGCGAAAGCTTCCCAAAAGCATTATAAATTTAATATTCCATTTGGTGTTATGACCCCTAATGACTTAGATCGAATGGAGATTTTTATTATCCCTGGTATCTTTGCTTTTGTTCAATACCATGGCCAGCCGAATATTGATAGTGCTGTAACACTTCCTATAGGATACATGACAGTTAACCAAGAACGTTTAAATCTTATTGAGTCCTTAATTAAGGAACGTCTCGGACCTATAGAAAGCCTTCGAATGTCATGGCCATCAAGTGGAAAAGATATATTTGAATTGATTCCATCTAACTGGAAGATACTTGGACGTGAGCCTACACCAGAATCAAATAAAACACCATCGAGAGCAATTCTCAGGTTGAAAAAGTCATAAGTTAGGTTAACCCAATCCACATTTGGGTTGGGTTAGTTATGGTTAAAAAATATAGTTTAATCAGTAAACATATAGCCATATTACAGGGTAAATAATTCAGATTGATCAAGATTTAAGAGCCATATCGATAAAAACACTATTATTAACGGATTGTTTAAAAATGATTTTTATACATTTTCGCTCATAGCTATTATGTGAGAATTCTACTTATGAACACTACGATTTTTCGAGAGAACTACCGAGCCAACGCGCGAAATGAGAATTGATAGCCTTCTTCCCTACTAACCTAAAGCTCATCGTCTTCCTGACATTATCTTCTGCCCCAGAAAATGAATTACCCATTGACCTTATACTTTCCGTTTATTAGCGTGGAAAAGTTTGCGAATGATCCGGTCGCTTGTGAGGATCACCTTCGGGCAGCGACAGCAACACTCCTGTAGCCTGCAAGGGAGTACACCACCGTGTGGTACATCTGCACACCTTTGGAAGCAGATATCGTCAGTCTGATGGCGATGAAGGTTGTTTAATCTTATCCATCATGGCCAACCGGCCAGTCACCCGGACGGGGAACACGTTTCCCGTCGGGCAAGGTGTTCTCCGTCTTTTTTATCGGAGAATATCATGTCAAAAGATGTACTTACCATGCTGAACAGCCTCTCGCTGTCCGCCACGTTTCCCCACAGAACCCCGCTGGAGCGGATGTGCCTGAGTTTTCTGCTTACCCGGACCGCCATGCAGTTATGTAGTGATTGCCGGTATGAGCAGTGGGAAAAGCGGGGGATGTCTGAGCCGCTGACCTATATGGTGCCCACCGCAGCAGAAAACTATGCGGTGTACCTGCCGGGCAAAAGTCTGACAGTCACGCTCTCTGCGGATGCGTTTGGGCTGGTGGTGACGATAGCGGTTTTTGCCCATCTCGTGGTGATTGATGAACGGGATGAAGAGGTTTACCGGTACGGTGAACTGCGGAAATACGCGTTGCAACATCCGGAGAAAGACCTGATACACCGGATACTGGATATCGGTGACTTTAATGAAGAGTCTGAGACACCACTGACCCGCAGTACAAATAATAACTACAACTGAACTGTCAGCACATTGATGCTGCTGTTAACCCTTTTCTTAAGCGCCTGACCGGGGAGCCGAAAACACCTTCCCGACACTGGGCGGGTGTTTTTTTATTGACGTTAAATCAAGGAATAACACCGTGGATCCGATTTTTTTACCCGTGGCAGAAGAGACTGCTTTTACCGTGCAGGTCACCGGCCTGTCTGAATACCCGAACCCGGCAGCAGGGGAAGCGCTCCCGCTGCGTGAGGAAACCGTGTCCGTTTGCAGCGCCGCCACCATTACGGAAGCAGTGCAGAAGCTGAAAGTCATTCATCTGTTGGGGGACTGGCCGGTTCGGGAGACCGGGCAACCGGACACGTTACCGAATTTTATCCCGCAGACGGTGATGATGTATGACCGTCAGGGGCGAAAAGTGCTCGGTGGATACTGTGATAGCGACATTGTCTGGGCGCAGCCGGTGACACTGGCTTCGGAACGCCTGTCACTGGAAAAACAACGGCAACGGCTGTGCAATAATGCCGTATTTGAACAGGGCTGGGAAAATTACCGGACTGCCTGTGTATTGTGGCAGAAAGCACACCGGTTATCGCTGCATCTGGTGTCATCCCGTTATCAGCAATGCTGTGAGGTGGCGGATATTCTCCGTCATAGCGCATCCGTGACAGCTTAATGGAGGCATTGCCATGGAACCCCTGAAATTAACAGTCTGGCAGGTCATCGCGGCCTGTTTACTGAAACGCCACTTTGGTCTCAGCCTGAATGATACCGTATTGTGTGAGCGCGACACTGTGGCGTATGTCATGCAACACGGTATCCGGCCTTATCAGGCCATTAACGATATCATCGATAAATACGATTTAACCCGGCTGGACTGCGGGACGATGCAGCCCGGTACGCCTTACTTGCGCATTAATGATGAGTGGGAAATCTTTTTTCATCACAACAGCCTTGAAAGCCTGTTGCTGGATATCAACTAACCCGCGCTTTTTGTTTTTTATCTGACCCATCGGGGGAACCGGTCTCTCTGACGGGACGGTTCCTCCTTTTTATCTGAACAGTGTTAAAAATGAGGAAAACCAACATGGCAGAATGGTGCACCAATCAACTGGAAATCACCGGCAAATCCGTTTGTCTTGATGTAATGCAGCAATGGGTCTGTGGTGAAGAGGTTCCCCGTTACCGTCAGGCGGTGCTGCAAAGCCTGCGCCTGTTTCTGGCCGGCTGTGCGGGAATACTGAAACCCACCAAACCGCAGACGTATACGCCGTACCCGGCGTTAGTGCGCGGCACGGCCGTTCCGACGGCGCAGTATCTGGCGTTTGAGCAGTGGCTGCTGCTGTTGCAGAATAATGTGCCGTTGAATACGGACAATATCAAACGCATCGATAACCTGTACCGTCAGTCCGGTCTCAGCCTGATGCACTGGGACAAGGTGCCGGAAGCAGCGCGTGACATTATCGCCCGTCTGCTGACTCGCCAGTATACCGACTGGTTTGGCATGGTGGGCTGGTCTGACACACCCGATATCGGGGCGTGCTGGGATAAGCTGAATGTGTATCCGCAGGCGGCACAGCCCTGCGATATGCTGATGATTATGTCAACGAATCTGGCGACCGAAATCAACGGTAGCAGCACCCTGCTGAAAGGCATTGCCACGACGGCGCAGTTTTACGATGAACAATACGGGATGGAATGGCCGTTTGGTCATCATGTCCGCTGGGAACGCCGGAATGTCAGCAGTTTAACCGTGCGGTTTGATTCGCCCTGGGCACCGCCTTCGGCTGAGTTGATGGGCGAGCTGTCCGCGATGTTTGACTGTGAAATCCGCCACTGGTACAGCGAAGCATCAGGTCAGTTCAAAGGCTACGACTGTTATGACCAGGGCGAGCACGTGGACAGCGGTCACGGGCAGTCAGGACGGGAAAACCGGCCGGCACTGTATCTGGTCACCGGTGAGCAGGCGGAAACGGCGCTGGCCCTGCCGGCTATTGCCGTCGGGCAATAGCCCTTCGTTTAACGCAGTATCCATTTATTTTTACATCAACCGAAGAGGGAAACATATTCCCTTTTCGGGGCGTGTTTTCCTTTTTTCACTTTTTTTGCAAGGAAAACACGCAATGGCATCCCGAACCGATCATCAGAAAGAATTCATTTCGCTGTTTAAGCAAACGGCCCGTTATCAGACCCGTTATCAGGTCTTCCGGGATTTTTGCAACTGTGCCATGGCAGCGATCCACAATAAACACTGTTTCAGTGAGGAGCTGGAGCAGTATTACCTGAAAACCATCAACAAGTACGAACGGGCCGATGTTGACCGGATTGTACAGCTGTTTTCCCATGTGGTGCTCGGACTGGCGCAGGAACCCGGTGATTTTCTGGGCAGTGTGTTTATGCGGCTGGAGCTGGGCAATAAAGATCTTCAGCAGTTCTTTACCCCCTGGGGGGTGGCCCGGATGATGGCAGAGATGCAGTTGCATGATGCTGCCGGGTTGTTGCAGACACAACCGTTTGTCACCTTGTGTGAGCCGTGCTGTGGCGCGGGCTGTATAACTCTGGCCGCCGCCGACGTGCTGAGAGAACAAGGGCATGATCCGTTGTGCAGCCTGTGGGTTTATGCGATTGATATTGACCCGCTGGCGGCGGTGATGGCCTATATCCAGTTCTCGCTGACCGGTATTCCGGCCGCCGTCACCATCGGCAATGCCCTGCATGATGGTGGCAACAAACGAACCCGTTATACGCCCGCGCATTATCTGGGCAACTGGTCTCAGCGTTTGCGGGAGGCGGAGCTTATCGCCGCCTGAACGCATTTTTTCAACGAAAATATTATGACTATTGCGCCTTTCAGGGCGCTTTTTTTATTTTTAAATTGAGTTAATACAAATAGTTATGGTGAAAATTAAGCTGATTTTATCAGTCAGTCAGGGGATGAACCGGGTCAGTTTAATTTTCATTTCCGCAAAAAGAGTTGTTCCTTGTTTCCGGCCGGGATTCACCGACACTGAGCCAAATCTGAACCAAAAGAGGAAATGTAATGAACGCGCCCCATTCATTTAATCTGGAGCACGACGATGAAGGGGGAGGTGTGAAGCCTCACAGATTTCCGGCATCATTGTGCTCAATACGGGATGCGTAGTGCTCCCAGTGACTGGAGACTCCACGACATGAAATATACACCGATTGGCGTTGATATCGCAAAACATCTGATTCAGCTCCACTTCATCAATGAGCACACTGGCGAAGTGATTGATAAGCAGGTACGTAGCCAGGATTTTCTGACTTTCTTCAGTAACCGGGAACCTTGCCTGATTGGTATGGAGACCTGTGGTGGCTCTCAGCACTGGGCACGAGAACTGACAAAACAGGGGCATAAGGTACGACTGATGCAGGCCCGGTTTGTTAAGGCGTTTCTGATGGGCAACAAAAATGACGTGATGGATGCCCGCGCTATCTGGATGGCGGTACAACAGCCCGGTAAGGCGATAGCCGTCAAAACAGAAGAACAACAGTCAGTACTGGTTCTGCATCGTTCACGCAGGCAACTGGTCAAGTTCAGAACCGCACAAATTAATGCCCTGCACGGTACGCTCCTGGAATTTGGTGAAACCCTCCACAAAGGCCGGGCAGCGTTGGACAAAGAGTTACCGGCAGCACTGGAACGACTGAAGATACGTCTTCCTCCGTACCTTATCACCGTGCTGGAGGACCAGTACAACAGGCTGGGTGAGTTGGATTCACAGATAAATAGCATCGAAAAACAGCTTGTCAGCGTGGCCAGGCAGAATGAAACCTGTCAGCGGCTGCTGAAAATACCCGGCGTGGGGCCGCTAATTGCCACGGCTGCGGTGGCCACAATGGGAGAAGCCTCCGCGTTTAAATCGGGACGAGAGTTTTCTGCTTATATCGGACTTGTTCCGAAACAGACAGGTTCAGGCGGAAAAATCCGCCTGCTGGGGATAAGTAAACGCGGAGATACCTATATGAGGACCCTGTTTATCCATGGTGCTCGTGCGGCTGCATTACTGACAAAAGAACCTTTGCCCTGGATCACGGAACTCAAAAAACGATGCCCGACCAGTGTGGCCATCGTGGCGATGGCGAACAAACTGGCCCGGACAGTCTGGGCGATAGCGGCTCACCAGTGTGAATACGACAAGGCGCACGTCAGTGTCAGGCCAGACTAAAAGCGGCCACTGACAAACATTAACTTTTAACAAAAGGATGAATGCAGAAAGGTTACTCTGGCAACCAGCGTGATGACAAAGACAGGTAAGACCGGGACTCACTAAACCTGAATGGTTTTATGAGCTTAAAGCTCGCGGAGGAAATGAGGTGTGAGTCGGCGAATGACATAGGGGCTCGCAGCTTTAAAGGCTGCAAAAAAGCCGGATATAAAGCTGCAACCTATCTGTCAGAGTTAGAACAATGGAAGCCGTTGCAAACGGGACGCGTTCATATAAAAACCATGTTTCAGCGTTTTAAATCCCGTTTTACCCGTGACCCTTCCCCGTCACAAAAAGCGCCCAGGCAAGCACCTGAAAGTGTACGCGATGCCGGCGGTTATTTCCGTCCACAGTCAGCGGAAGCGCTGCTGGCAACCGCAGAGCGTCGCCGGTATCTCCGCCAACTGTGGGAAAACAGTGTGCTGCCCGCCGGGTTATATCAGCAGTTTTATCTGGATCCGCTCCGGCAATTGTGCGCCCGTGTGCAGCATGTTCCGGCCATACAAGAGGGCGTCTGGTCTTATCGCGGCGGGTTTATTGACCTTACCCTGCAATTTACGGCCTGTGCCGTGCGGCTGGCGAAAGGACATATGCTGCCTCCGGGGGTGGCGCCGGAAACCCAGGCCGCACAAAGTCTGCTGTGGCAGGCGGTGGTATTCTGGGCGGCGCTGTTTTACCACCTGCCGCTGTTGCAGCAACTGGAAGGTGAACTGGAAGACGGGCATCACTGGCAGCCGGGATTGTGGATACCTGAGCGTCGTTTCCGCTTCCGGTTTCAGGCACCTGGGCCTGAGCTTCCTGTCCTTTATAAAACGCTGCTGGCTGCCCGTTTGTTACCGGAGGAAGCAGTGACCTGGCTGTCTTTAGTGCCCGGTGCGTGGCAGTGCCTGATGTTGCATCTTGGCGGATATCCGTCTTCTGTCCCGTTGACGGACTCACTGCTTCAGTCTGCCGCTGAGCAGGTGCAGTCACCGCTGCTGAATCCCGTTAAATCTGCTAAACCGACTACCGATACCAGACCGTCATCACCAAAACCCGATCCGGTTATTCCGCTTGTCACACCGGGAACAGCTTCTGCGCCCGACACTGCCGATGATATCCGGACATTACTGTCATTGTTTCAGGCGGAGGAATGAAATTCTGATGAGAAATAATACAAATGGTAACGATAACGATTTGAAATTATCCAAACGCGCCGCATCAGCGCCGGAATGCCTTGTTTCCGCAATGTATAAAAGGTCACTATATGAAAAATAAAATAATTTAACGGGTTAATTAATTTGCAGTTTATTAACGGGACGTTTCTGTACCGGAACACAATATTACACACCAAGGAAACAATAATATGTTAAATAATGAGGAAACAATGGGCTGGGATGCGTTGCTGGACGAGTATTTCTTCTCACGGATGTTACGGCCGGCCACCGAATGGAGTTATCGCAAGGTCGTGCGGGTCTTTATCCGGTATCTGGGGGAAACGGGGTCGCCGGAGAGCGTGACTCACCGGGATGTCCTGCGCTGGCGGCGTCATCTGCTGACGGAAAAAAATCAGTCCCGGTATACGTGGAACAATAAGGTGGCACACCTGCGGGCTATTTTTAATTTCGGCATGGAAAGAAAACTGTTGTCACATCCCAAAAATCCGTTTAATGACGCGGCAGTTAAAAAAGAGAAGAAACAAAAGAAAACCCTGAGTAAGGCTCAGATAACCGGGATTTACCTGCGGATGCAGCAGTATGAGGAGGAAGAACGTTTACAGACTTCCCCACGGGGCGGACGCTGTGCCTTATACCCGACAGGGTACTGGCTGACTGTATTGGATACTTTCCGGCTGACGGGCATGCGCCTGAACCAGCTGTTGCATCTGCGGTTACGGGATATTAATCTGGACAACAGTTACATTGAGTTGCGTGTGGAAGGCAGTAAAAACCACAGTGAGTGGCGGGTGCCGATGATCCCGCAGCTGAAACCCCGGCTGGTGCAGCTGGTTGAACAGGCAAAAGCCTGTGGGGCGAAAGAGAATGATCCGCTGTTTGATTTAACCCGCCTGCGTTTTCGTCATCACGGACGCAATGTCAGTTATCAGTATCATCATGACAGAGAAAAGCAGCATCTCCGTTCTTTCTTTAACCGCCTGTCGAAAGAGTGTGGTTTTGCCGTCTCGCCTCACCGTTTCCGTCATACGCTGGCGACCGAACTGATGAAGGCGCCCGATCGTAATTTGCAGCTGGTCAGGTGCCTGCTGGGACACCGCAGTGTGGCGACCACGATGGAGTATATTGATATTGATATGGAAATCGCGGGTAAAACCCTGGCGAATGAACTGGCGTTTTATCTGGATCTTGCTGTGTAATCTGTTAACGTGAGGTAAAAAAACAGGGCAAGATATCAGCGGGATTGCCCTGACTGTGTCACTGGATTATGGGATAGTTTGGAGGTGGAGACACAAAACGAAGAAACCGGGAAGTGTGCTCAAAGAGCAATTCTGACCATCACTTGACTTGACATCAGAATCAATTACTGAAATCATTACTTTCAATGCAAAAAGGTGAGCACAAACTGTGTTCACCTGACTTCGTATAGAGTGGCTGTTTTTAGTTTATTAACTTACGCAAAGTAATAGATTATATTCATTAACATTTGCTTAACAGCACTTATTTCTGACTCACGTGTTAAGTTATTGATATCACTTCAACAAACGAGTTTTAAAATTGGTGCCCGGAGGCGGAATCGAACCACCGACACGGGGATTTTCAATCCCATTGTCTATTAGTTTTAACTCGATCACGCTATTGTTAGTTACACGCTAGAAATTTTTACTGTCGAGCGTGTATATGCAACAAGTTAGCTCCCACTTAGTGGGCTTTAGAAAAAGTCCAATCATTGTCCCTTTCGTCTCTACAAAAGGCGGTGAAGGCAAGTCTACCAAGGCAGGAAATACAGCGGGATTTTGTGCTGATGCTGGCTTAAGAACCCTTCTTTTGGATGCCGACCACTCCCAACCTACAGCAAGTAGCCTATTTAAGCTCGTTTATGAAGCCCCTACTGGGTTGTATGAACTGTTAATGCAAACAGCGGATCTATCTTCCCCTGAAACCATCATCTCACAAACTGATATACCTAATTTGGATGTTATTGTCTCAAATGATCCAGATGATCGATTGCCTGTAGCTATGCTCCATGCGCCTGATGGTAGAATGCGTCTGAGAAATATTTTGCAACATCCTCTTTTTAGTCAGTATGACGTTATCATTATTGATTCTAAAGGTGCCGGTTCTATCATGCTGGAAATGATCCTTCTGGCTGCTTCTGATTATGTGCTAGGAATAATTAAACCAATTTTACCTGATACCCGAGAATTTTTAAGAGGAACATTGGGGTTGATGGGAAAATTATTACCACTCTGTGCTTATGGGATAACGATTCCATCAGTTCGTATATTAGCTAACTGTGTTGAAGACACTATCTTAGATAAAACCACTTTGGACGAATTGGCTTCTATTATCAAAGAACGCCGCTATCCGTTTGCAGATTCATTATCTGTTTCTCTTCTAGATACACAAATTCCAAAATTAGAAGTTTACAAACATGGCCATGCTCAGGGATTGCCTGTGCACCGTTTAGAATACAAGACTAATCGTAAAACTCCAGCGGCAGCGGTGACCATGCATAATCTAGTTTGTGAATTATTCCCTCAATGGAAGAGCAAGTTTGATTTAGTGCTCGAAAAGGGGCTGGCTAATGAAAACTAAAAAATATAGTAAGACTGAATTAGATGAGATAACAGCATTTTATGCTCAAGAAGCAGAACAATCTGTGTTAGGCGGTTTAATGTTGGAGAACGATCGCTGGGACGAAATTACACCCTTGCTAAAATCTGAGGACTTTTTTTCACATCCTCATCGTATAATTTGGCAAAAAATGTCTGAATTATGTCAGGCTAATTTTCCTATCGATTTAATCACGCTACATAATTCACTTGAAAAATCAGGCCAAGTTGAAAGCGTTGGCGGATTTGCTTATATCGCGGAGCTTTCAAAAAATACACCTAGCGCAGCTAATATTGTGTATTACGCAGAAATGGTGGCGGCTCGGAGTCGTGCTCGGGGGTTGATGACGTTAGGGAAAACTTTGGTTGCTGAGAGTTCTAATCCAAGAACGGATATATTCCAACTCTGTGAACAGACAGAAAAACAATTATTTCTCTTATCAGAAAAAAGTGTTGGGTCTGAACAACGTACTTTAATGGACTCGTTATCTAACGTTATTAACCAATTAGAAAACGCTTTGGAGGGAAATGGAGTAACAGGAACTCCTACCGGATTTATCGAACTGGATGAAAAAACCTGTGGATTACAGTCTGGGGATTTAATTTTATTGGGCGCTCGCCCATCTATGGGAAAAACGGCGTTAGCTTTAGCTATAGCACAAAGTGCCCTTAATAAGGGATCAGTCCAATTTTATAGTATTGAAATGCCTACTGAACAATTAATTCAACGTTTGATTAGCAACTTAGCCTCCATTCCTCTTGGAAATATACGTAGTGGGCTTCTTGATGATTCAGAGTGGGGGCGTATTGGTGCGGCTATGGAAATTATTTCCAGTTGGCAAGATAAATTTGTCATTGACGATACTAGTAATATGACTCCTCCACTGTTACGCACTCGCGCTCGTCGTAATATGCGTAAATTTGGTCAACCTAGCTTGATTATAGTTGACTATCTGCAACTTATGAGTAGTCCTAATCAAGAAAATCGTACACTAGAAATCAGTGAAATTTCCCGTAATTTAAAGGCATTAGGGAAAGAATTAGGTTGTCCGGTTCTTGCTCTTTCACAATTAAATCGCCAATTAGCGCAAAGAGGTGATAAACGTCCAGTTAATGGAGATTTACGTGATTCAGGCTCTCTTGAGCAGGACGCAGATCTGGTTCTCTTTTTATATCGTGATGAGGTTTATAACGAAAATTCATTGGATAAAGGGATCGCTGAAATAATTATTAGTAAACAACGTCAGGGGCCTTTGGGAACAGTTAAAGTCGGATTTAATGGTGAATACACACGTTTTTGTGATTTTACACATGGATATGATTTAGGGATGCGGGGGTGATTTGTGAAAAAACAACTTAAAAATCAATTGGGTGATGCTTTGCTGTTAGGTGGTTATGCAAATAATGAACCTCAACATACCATAGTACCAAAGAGCGAAATGCCGATGGTATTGACTCTGGATCAACTTAGCCCCAATCCGGATAACCCCCGCACCAGTCGTAATCCGCGCTTTGACGATATCAAAGCCTCCATCAAAGCCCGTGGGCTGGATACGGTGCCGAAAGTCACCCGCGATCCGCAAGGCGAGGCGGTATATATTTTCAGCGATGGCGGCAATACCCGCTATCAGATTTTGTCTGAACTGTGGCAGGAAACTGGGGAGGAGCGGTTTTATCGGGTTCACTGCCTGTTTAAACCGTGGCCCGGGCGTTTGCAGTGCATCATAGGGCACTTAGCCGAAAATGATATGCGAGGTGAATTAACGTTTATTGAAAAGGCAAAGGGCGTCTCTAAAGCAAGAACATTGTTTGAAGATAAACTAGATAAAAAAGTGACATTACGTGAGCTTTCATCATTATTAGATGAAGAAGGGTTTCCTGTTCACTACTCAAGTATCAGTAAAATGGAAGATACGTTGGATTATTTATATCCCTATATGCCTATGTTATTAGATGAGGGGATGGGAAGAGGGCAAATAGAAACACTTTTATTATTGCGCTCCAACGTTCTGAAAGTAGCTAAACAATTCTTCGATAGTAAAGATGATAAAAAATTACTAATTGAAATATTTTCTAGTGTTTGCAATCAATTAGATTCTCCAGAATTATTTTCATTAGATGTATTCCGTGATGAATTAATTGGTGAACTAGTTAAGAATTGCCCTCATTCGTCTTTTAATTATGACCGTTGGGTATTCGAATTAGACTCAAAAAAACAAAAAAAAGGTTCAATTGATATAGTTTCCATTGAAACATCTCATGTCGAACCTCAAGTTGAAAATATTGAAGTTTATGCTCATAAAAATGACACCTCAAAAATTGAGAGTGTCAGAGCAGATATTCCTGAAAGTGATGTCCAAAAATTTGAGAATGTTAATTCAGAAGTTATTGAAAGTAATATTTCCGAATTAGAAAAAACTGAATCTTTAATTTCTGAAAGTGACTTAACTAAAGTTGATAACTTTCAAAGTAACCCTAAAAAAATTGAAAAAAATTCAACTTTAAATGAGTCTGATTCATCATTTGAGAATATGTCATTAGATACTTCATTATTGATAAATGAAAGTAGTGAAGATTATATTCCTAAGGTTAGTGAAGTTGTATCCATACAAAACCTATGGCCTATTTCTCCATTATTAGATGATATTGAGCATATTCAGAGAGAAGTTTTTCTAAACGCCTTTTCACTTGCAGATAGTTTAGGATTAGGTGAGTTTATTAGTCAAAGTAATTCCAATGTTAAATCAAGTGGATATCATGTAGTTATGGATGAGAAAAGTTCAGCTTCTTTAGTTGTACTAAAGCTATTATCTGAACATAGTAGCGAAACTTCAGACCAAGTTAAATCTAATGTTTTTCATGAAGTATTAATTGGCTCATATGTAGAACAGAAAGAGCCTCTTTTTAATGATGAGCAAGTATTACAACTAATGAAAGTTGTTCGCTTATTAAGAAGGCTTCGCGAATTACAAATAAAATCATCAATGAATTTTGATGAGGTAATAAATACTGATGAGTATGCATGAGAGCGAATTACAGTACTTGAAGCGCCTCGTTGATAAGTTGCCGTCTCCTAAAGGAGGGCGGCATAAAAAATATGATGATCAAAATGAGTTGAGACAACTTGTTCTTTTAATACGTGAATTTCAATCAGTTTCTATGAGAAATTTTCAACAAGAAATTTTTTATTCGCGTGTAAATGGAGTAGTTAAATACGCTGCTGATTGGAAACTCTTATTAATGCTGGGTTCACAAGTCACAGGAACGGGGTTTATTTTTCAGAAAAACGAATATTCTAATAATTTGATTGATATTGTTTTTTATGGATTAGACCAACGATCAGCAGTAGCGCAATTGCTTTTTATTGAGCTGAAAAATCGGTTTAGATTAGCAATCTCTAGGCATTTAAGACGGAATTTAGAAATAGAGCGAGAAATATATCCTACTGTCTCACCTTATTTGATCAAGAAACAGATGAAACATTCCTTTTGTGTGCAGTGGATTTATGAGTTATGGCAGGAGTTATATCCTCTAAAACTGCACCAAGATGAAATCAACCAAATGAATGACTGGAAAATTGAATTTTATGGTCATTCTGTCGTTGGTTTTCAGATTGGAGAATAACATAGATGGCTAAAAAATCATCATTATCAGGTAATGGTTTATTAACAGATCTGGTTATGGAAATAAAGTCTGGTAGTTTGCGGCGTTGTGAATCGTTAGGGTTAAGCCAAGAAGAAATTAGAATGCTAAATAATCTTAACATTGAAGATTTACATTATTTATCAAACTGCTCTGTATCAGTTATCACATATCAAATTCATCATGAAAATTTACATCTACTTCTCGAACATTCGCGGGTAGAACAGGAACGAAATCAGTGTATTGAAAGGGCACTGGCATTAGGTGCGTCAACAGAAATGATGAATCATTATTTTGGATTATTTCCTATTGATGTCAGTACTCGTAGGCGATTAGCTGGATTACGAGTATCTGTAGGACGCGCGTCAAATTTGAGAGAAAAAGATATTGAAATAATTTGGCAGCGTTGGCAGAAAGCTGAATTTCCAAATGTAGACAGCTCTGAAGGGTTAGAATTGATGATGCTGTTAGCGGAAGAACTTGAAGTGTCGCTAACCTCTACTTGGAATTTGGTTCAAGGGATTCTAAATCCGTCCCATATCAAGAAGCGTTCATCAAAGCGCGTTGTAAGGAGTTAAATATGATGATTTGTCATTCTCGAACTCCTGAAAAAATAATGAGTAAAGCAAAAATGCAATTGAATCGCTTCAAACAGGGAGAACGTATATCCCGTAAGGTGAAGTGTACAGGTAAACAGAAAGGGGCATATTCAACATTAAAAATAAATGTAGGGGCTTTTTGGCGCTTGTTAAGTCGTGATGCGGGAAAGAATTGGGAATTGATGACGCATGAACGTTATAACAAGGAAATTCTTAAATAATAAAGAAGTCGTTTTTTCCTGCGCCTTCGATAGGGCGCAGAAAAAAAACGATTTAACTTATGAATCATTAAGCAGTATAGGTGGTATATGGCGGTTACAACTGAAGGCTTGATTAGTTTCACATTAGAAAAAATGCAGCAGAGATTAACCTCTCAGGATGCTGTTACATCAGGGACGATAAAATCAGTACAAAGCGGGTTAATTTATGCGGGTAATATTCATGATTCTATACCACGACAATTATTATTGGATAGCCGTCTATCACCTATTGATAAAGTAACATGGATGATGATTCGTTTATACGCTCTTCAAAATGAAGGGGCGATTTTCCCTACATATGACGAATTGCAATTGCAATTAGCATCCCCTAATAGTGGAAAAGCATCAAGAGAAACTGTAAGTAGAGTGCTTCTTATGCTACGGATCACTGGGTGGTTGAGTTTATGCAAAAGGGTACGGGATAGTTCTGGTTGCATACGTGGAAATATTTATATGCAGCATGATGAACCTATTAGTGCATTTGATGCAGAAACATTAGATCCGTATTGGTTAGATACGTTAGAACGAGCCGCCTGTGAGAATAAGAATAAAAGTATACAAACTACAGCTATAAATACTCTACAGGAAGTAAGAAATGATCCTCTTATGAAACATCAACATTCCCGGATAAAAATAATTGAGAATCGTTTAGGTGTTATTCAGACTCCTCAGCAACTAGCAACAGAGCAGGAACAGAATATTAATATCTCATATTCTGAGATATTACCTCCAACAGAAAATCGAACTAAGGAAAAAACGCTACAAAAAACACTTGGTTCGAATTTAGAACTAAGTAAATCACAGCTTAGTTCGAATTCCGAACTAAGCTATAAATCAATGAGTTACAGTGAGTTAGAAAAATCGAACCACTACGTACGTAATATTACACATAGTGTAAAAGAAACGTACGTATCTGAAGATGATTTGTTTTTTTCAGATACATTAAGTAGCCGTATGAGTGAGAAAGATAATTCCATGTTATTGGAGCAGTTAGTTCAACTATCTGTTCCTATTGAGCAAAAAAAATCCATTTTAGAACAATTAGAGTCAGGGGTAGCTTCTGGTACTGTTAAAAATATTGTGGCCTATGGATTAACGTTATTGAAATCAGCCAGAGAGGGGCGCTATTCATATTCTCATATGGAAAAAGTGAATAGAAATAAAAAAATACAGAAGACACAGAAAACACAGAAAATTAAAGTTGACGAACTTCAGGAAACTAAAGAGAGAAAAGCTACTCCTAATCATGAAAGAATTAAAGAACAAATTTTTGACATTAAGAAAAAATTATCGGGTTTGGGTAATTAAAAATACATGTTTCCCCCAGAAACAAGACTGAAAATTTTATTTTCTGGAAAAAGACTTTTTTATTGAGAAAAAAATAAATGTTTCTAAAATTTTTAGAAACAAGGTTAATTTATTAATGATGGGTAACTATTATGATTGATACTAATAAAGAGACAACTGCTAATAAAAAGTCAGCGGGTGCATTGAAATCTACATTTACCCTTGCGCTTCATACAAATTACGCTATTAAGTTATGGGAAGGAAGAAAAAATAATGATGGTAAGAAGAAAAGTAAATGGTCAATTATTGGAATTCCTGTTTTTATAAAAATGGCTTCTCGTATACATGGGGATTCATTACAAAATAACCCATTTGCTGACATGATTCTGTGGAGATTGGAAAAATCATTGAATGAAAGCAGCAAAATTATTGAAAATGAATTAGATAAAGCGGGGAAGTGGTTAGCAAATTTGCCTAACCAGATACATGTTTCTGATGTTATGTCTGAATCACCCCTTAATTTGGAAATTTTTAGCCGAACACCATTAGGTTATAGATGTGTCTGGTTACTGGTAGGTTTTGATCAATTGGCAATGAAAACATTGCAAGCATATCACTATGGGCTTATCTCCAGCAAAAAACGAGACGAAGTATTAAGTGGATCCGGTCATAGAGTACGTCAAGCTTTTGGTGTGGTTACTCTTTACCGTAGTTTTCCAATATCTCGGATTGGCTTGGACGTTGAGAGCGAAGAATATAAGGCAGCAGTAAAAATAATGGGTGATTTAGATCACGGCATTTTGAAGGGATCTAGACGTTCGTCTTTTTCTCCTCCCTTAGCTGCTTTAAAGTAGTGGCATATTAATTTCTATTAACTAAATGAGGAATGGTTATGTCTCTTTATAAGTTTTTTGTTCCTGTTTCTATAATTTTTCTGTCTGGTTGTGCGGGAACGAACTTTGCTGAAATGAATAAAAAAATTAGTGACTTGGGATTATCCATAACTCAAGGTTCGACTGAAGCTGATAGTGGGATGCCAAGATTAACTCCTACAGTTAGCAAAAAGCGTAGTGATCGGCAATATGAAATCACTACTTTGGTTGATGTAGATACAGCAGCAGCCAGAATCCGCCATTTTTATAAATTTGTGTCTAAAGATGAGTGGGATTCGTTGAAGAATAGCGGAAATACCCAAGATCAATGGACATTAAGTTCTATAAACGCTTCTGGATATACATGGGAATCAACCCCAGGTAGTTATTACAGCATGGGGAAAAATTGGAATGAAAATGATCATTTGAATATTAAATTGGAAAAAAATGGCAAAGGAACGCTGATGTTCATCACTTATAGTTCCGCTAACCCTGAACATCTGACTGATAAATATTTAAAACGTCTTTTTAAACAAATTAATGATGTTGCAATTGGTAAAGTTCGATAATTTTTAATCACAAATAAGGAATTGCTATGCGTCTTTTTTTATGTGAGAAACCATCTCAAGGTAAAGATATTGCAAAAGTTTTGGGTGCAAATTCAAAAAAAGATGGCTTTTATGAAGGTGCTGGTATTGTTGTTACATGGGCTAGAGGACATTTGTTAGAAAATGCGTCTCCTGATGCTTATGGTGAGCAATTTGGTGTTCCTTGGAGAAAAGACGTTTTACCTATTATTCCAACTCAATGGAAGATGGTAGTAAAAAAAGACGTTGTAGCGATGTTTAAGACTATATCGCAATTATTAAAAAAAGCATCTTCCGTTGTTATAGCTACGGATGCTGACAGAGAAGGAGAGGTTATAGCTAGGGAAATATTGGATATGTGTAAATATAAAGGCCCTATCCAACGCCTTTGGCTATCGGCATTGGATGATGCAAGTATTCATCAAGCTATCGGGGCAATGTTACCAGGTGAAAAAACCGAAGCACTTTATTTGGCAGGTTTAGGGCGCTCTCGGGCTGATTGGCTGATTGGTATGAATATGACTCGCTTTTTTTCAATAAAAGCCAGAGATCAAGCTTATTCAGGGGTATTATCCGTGGGACGAGTTCAAACGCCCACATTAGCTTTAGTGGTTCAACGGGATCGCGAAATATCTCAATTTGTTTCAAAGCCGTATTGGCAAGTTAAGGCATTATTGCAGCATTTAGGAATTCATTTTACTGCAACATGGATTCCTGCTAAACAGTATTGTGATGATGAAAAACGCTGTATTCAATTGCCTGCTGCAAAATCTGCTATTCAATTATGTCAGCAAGCTGGGCTTGCAAAAGTTTGTGAAGTTCAGCAAAAACGCGAGAAACATTCCCCACCATTGGTTTTTGATTTAGGTACTTTGCAACAAGTAGCATCGAAAAAATGGGGCTTAGGTGCTAAACAAGTGTTAGAAATCGCGCAAAGTTTGTATGAAAAACATAAAGCTACTACTTATCCTCGTACAGACTGTGGCTACTTACCTATATCAATGAGAGCAGAAATCTTTCAGGTACTACAAGCATTAGAAAAAAGTGATCCTTCTTTATCTCTGTTGTTGCCTAAATTGGATACGGAATTAGTGTCACGAGTTTGGAACGATAAGAAAATAACTGCACACCACGGTATTATCCCAACTAAGCAACCTCCTGTATTGTCTGCAATGAGTACAGAAGAACGCCAATTATATGAATTGATCCGAACATATTATTTAGCTCAATTTTTACCAGTACAAGAAGTTGATATTACAACAATTCATTTTGATATAAGGGGACAACTTTTCGTTTCCCGAGGAAATGTTGAAATTATTCAAGGCTGGAAGACTCTGTTCTCGAACGGCAATGAAGAAGAAGGCAGTGAAGAAGAATCAGAATCGGTGAAACTTCCTGCTTTGTCTCATGGAGAACAATGTGTTGTCAAAAATGGGGAACTCAAGCAACTGGAAACAAAACCCCCTCAGCACTACACTGATGGAACATTAATTGCGGCTATGAAAAATGCTGCTGCATTTGTCACTGATCCAGCACTCAAGAAGGTTTTAAAAGAGAATGCGGGGTTAGGAACGGAGGCAACTCGGGCAGGAATAATTACTACATTGGAAGAACGACAATTTTTGCACCGCCAGAAGAAACATTTGTTAGCAACTGACATTGGGTGTCAACTAATTGATGCGTTACCTACTGTCGTAACTAATCCTGGTATGACTGCACTGTGGGAACAAGCGTTGGAAAGTGTGGCGGATGGAAGATTGCCTTTGACTACGTTCATAGAAAAGCAGAAGGCTTGGCTTCACCATTTGTTAGAAAAAACATGTGATGTACCTTTAAAATTGAATTTGCCACCGATGCCAAATTGTCCAAAATGTCAGGGTAAAATGGTACTGCGTGAGGGTAAAAAAGGTCGTTTTTGGAGTTGTCAGTGTTATCCTGATTGTGATGGTATAATTTCTTTATCTACGCCAAACAAGGAAAAAATGTCTAATTTTCAATCAGGAAAAAAGAAAAAGGGTAAAGATATGAAGACTCTTTTTTCATGACTCAGTATACAGTCACTTGAGTTACTGGTAAGGTTTCCGGCGCTAGGAAAAGCAAAAGCACCCCGTAACTGCGGAGGGAAGGTGAATAAACTTACCTAACAGTTCATAAAATTACTGCTTCGACACGGTAGATTTTCAAGGCGCAATCAACTCCGTGAAAAACGCGCCGAGTTAGTTGAATGGCTCCGGAGTTTAATTTTTTACTCAGCAGAATTGGTGCAACTGTCAGGCGTTACTTCGGTAACGCCTTTTTTTGTGCGCGCCGGGCAAGGCGCTGTCTGTTATCTGTGGTTGTTAACCACCACAAACTGCGTTGCCTGTTGTGGCGGCAGTGGAAGCGTCCTTATACCTGAGCCAAAATGTTAATGCGGGCTGGGTTAAAGGAAAATCGAGCATGGAGATCAGCATGTAACCAACGGGGCGCATGGTGGAACGCGGGAGCCAACCATATGAATCAGGCGATAAAGACCTTACTGTTCAGAAGGCTTGGCTTAATATCACTGTTGGAACAGCAACGGCAGTTCCCGCGTTAACATAACCGTACATACGGTGGCGTGAGAGGTCAGCAAGAATCACGTTATTGCGATAAGAACGTAATTGTTGTTCTTTTGCTTGGCGCATGCACTATATAGTATTTAAATATAAATAAATTTAATTGGTAATAAGTTATTGACGTAGGTTTTTATTTGTACAAAAATAGATAATAGATTGTGTTGCTTTATACAACCTATTAATGCTTCAGTAGTCTGAGAGAAGCGCTTTCGAGTGACTACGTAATTAATGTTTCAATAGTCTGAGAGGAACGCCTTCGGGTGACTATGTTTATCTGCCATACCTGAAAAGGCAGACAGCAAACACGCTGGGTAATCCCGTTTATTCTTTGAAAACGGAGATCGTGTAAAGCGATTAAGAAGCCTTCCACATATTTGCAATATCAGATCGGTTCTATTGAACTGATTTTCCAATGGGAAATAATTATCCCATTGGGATGATGTTTCTCACTTTATCTTATTTCCTAGGAGAGACATCATGACAAATAGCAAAAACTCAAACAACGAAAACAAATATTTTAATCTTAATATCAATGGAATTGGATATTTGAGTAATATCCGTCAAGTAAAGGGTCCAAATGGACAATTTTTGACGGTTGTTGTTAACGCATTAAGTGGCTCGACTGACAATCCATCATACGTACGTTTTGATACTACGGTGGTAGGTGACACTACTGTTAGTTTGGTCAATCGTTGCTCAAAAGCGGTAGATGAAGATAAAAAAGTGCTGATTGGATTTACGTTAAGTAACCTTTCAACCGAAATCTTCACTCTCTCTAAAGGAGAACATGCTGGGGAGCAACGTGTTAGCCTTCGTGCAAGATTAATTAATATTGACTGGATCAAGATTGGACGGGAAACGGTATATAAGGCTGAAAAACCTCAGTCGATACCACCTCTTGAAGAAGAGAAATCTGCAAAACAGTATGCAGTTAACTCTTTTTAAGTTGTACATTTCTAGTCTACTTCCCTGATAGGAACATATTTCCTTCAGGGAAGTATGTTCCTATATTTTTTGATTAAGGAACATTTCATGATTTGTTCAAAAACAGGAATGCTTGCTGCAAAACTTGTAGGACAAATTTTACCATTGAAGATGGGCCAGTTTCTCGTGAATCCGTTGAGTATTTTAAATCGGATGGCATTGCGTCTAAGGCGCTGGAAAAAGGCAACTGGACACAACGTGAATATATCTGAGGAGAAATACTATTATGGCTTCAAGAGGAGTTAACAAAGTTATCTTGGTCGGTCGTTTAGGCCAAGATCCTGAAATACGTTATTCGCCAAATAGTAGTACAGCAATAGCGAATCTTACACTTGCAACATCTGAAAGTTGGCGAGATAAGCAAACTGGTGAACAGCGAGAAAAGACTGAATGGCACAGAGTGGTCATTTTTGGAAAATTGGCAGATATTGCAGGTGAATATTTACGCAAAGGCTCTCAAGTTTATATTGAAGGTTCTTTGCAAACTCGCAAATGGCAGGATCAGAATGGTCAAGACCGTTATTCTACTGAAGTTGTGGTAAATGTTGGCGGTTCTATGCAGATGCTTGGTGGAGGCAGTAATACGGGGCAAAATACGCCAAAACAAAGCGGCCGGGGACAACCGCAGCAACCACAAGCAGTTCAACAAGAACCACCAATGGATTTCGATGACGATATTCCGTTCTAGGTGCGCCGTTTTGCTTTGTAAATCAAGTGATTATGTCAGTTTGTTGAGGTAATCATAGGCTGTTGGAGTGCCTATTGCAAGTCTGACTTATCCTCACCCAGTAATGGGTTTGAATCTCGAAAGAGAGAGGGGAGTGTAGCATGTCAGGAAAAGGCTGGTTGCGGGGAAATAACCTACTTTGCGCCAGTCATTGCAAAACCCAAGTGCTAAAAAGGCAGAAGCCTAGTGGTTAAACTAGGCTTCGCAGGTTCCTCAAGGGAAGAATAAATTCTAAGGGCCTCAATGGGCAACGGCTATATTATCAGCGATCTTGTCGGAAAGATCAAGAGTCAGACTTTGATAGTAATTGATTGGCATTTATGGATTTGATTATCGCTAGCTGGATTTTTGTGACAATTTCTCTGGGTAAAATTTGATTTAAATAGCCCCTATTAGCAGTTCTCGGCCTTTGAAGCCGTTCTCTGCTGACTTGTTGTACAAGATCTGCTTTTGCCCAACGTGTTATTTGTTCAAAATACTTCATATCTTCAATAACATTTTGGCTGATTTCAACGTGCATTCCACGTTGTAATTTATTTTGATCACATTTACTTGATAAAGGAACAACTATACAAGCATTACCATCTATTTTTCCATTTATAATAACAACAAGCCGATTTTTGACCATTTCAGGAGGGATATGACCATCATAGAAATTGATGATTATTTTACCCTCTTTATCTACTGGATAATTTCCATAATCACATTCCAATATTTCGCCTACTTTGGGGCTGAAATTTATAGGCATCTGGTATTCCTCTATGCAAGGCGCAAGATGATAAATCGAAAAATTCTACTATGACTTAATAAATTTTACTAAGTATTTTTAAACTAAGAAAATAATATGTAATTATATTTATAATTGTGATGCACGTCACATTTTAATTATAGATATAATTTACTGTATTCGTTAAAATCGGAATTCCAATCAATTTTGACTATTGTTTGGACGAGTAATTGCAGACTCGTGATTTTTGTCTACGAAAAGTACACTGGTAAAGTTATGTGGTATTTACCAGTGGCCTATATATATACCACAACTGCTCTCTATGGCGGTTTGGCGGGATAGATCTATTCGTAGACAGATCGACTGCAAAAATCTCGTCAGATCGCCACCATCAGGGAGTTTGTTCATGACAATACCACCAGATGTATTTAATCAAGTAGTTGATGCAGATATTAACCATAATATGGCTCGAGTTAGGGCATTGGTATTAGATAAATCGGCACCTGAAATATGTCGCTTGGTCATTGGGTCGATTTCATTACCTGAATTATTGTCTGCATTAGATGATTTCAAATTAATGAATAAGATCGAAACCCCACATCATGATTATTCAGATATTATTAACAATATTTGTAAAGCAATTTCTATATTAAAACCTGGCGTATAATAAATAATATCATCCTATAATTAAAAACCCCGTATTAATTACGGGGTTTTTAATTAATATACTATAAATATCATCTTCTTCCATATAACTCACCAGAGCTAGAGCATGAAAGGTTTATTTTTGGTTTTTTTGTTTTTTTTCCAATAAGAGTTGTTTGTTGAAACTAGTCAGCTTTCTAAGCAAAGTAGAGTTAATGACATTCATATAAGGAAAAAGATCATGAAAATGAATAAATTGGCTCTTATTTTATTAGGTTCATTCTCATTAATTGCTTGCGTGAAGCAACAAACATCGCTGCCTATTGAAGATACTGCGCTGGCGCCATCTATCACGTCATTATCCAATGTATCTACAGTAACACCTGATGTTTACCAAGCTCCTCCCTCTGTAGTTCGCTATGACCGTTATTTATTGATTGATACTTCCCCTGAAGTAGCTCAACGTTATCCATTAGAACAAGTGATCAACTTAAAGATACCGGCTTCACTCAAGCCAACGATAGGTGAGGCAATAAATTATGCTTTACGCCAATCAGGATATTTTTTATGTAGTGCATCCAGACAAGCTAACACGCTCTATCAGAAACCACTTCCCGTCGTTCAGTATCAATTGGGTCCTACTAAGTTAAATACAGCTTTGCAAGTTCTAGCTGGTCCAGCATGGCAATTGGAAGTGGATGAGGTTCAGCGTGTCGTTTGTCATAGCTTGAGAGCTGGGTATCAGTTGCCTTCAGCTAAGAAGCAAACACAAATTGCCTCTTCAGGCCAATCAACCGTAAAACCACAATCTATCTCTACGCCTTTATCTGATATCAAGCCTGTCATCTCGAGTAATAAAGGATGGTTAGTAAAATGATGCCAGCTAAAAACAACACAAAACGTTTTCTTATTTGGGTTATTTTTTTGTTGCTATTTTTAGTGATTATTTTCCTTACTCTATTCTTCATTAAAAAACAGAGTCATATATCCGAATATGAAAATAACATTAATGCCAGATTGAAGTATTTGGAAAGTGTGCAACAGAAAAATGTCAAGGAAAATGAGTTTTCTCAGTTAAAGAACAAATTTATTGCTTTGGAAAATAACTTTTCTGAACAGCTTTTAACAATATCATCTTTAAATAAAGAAGTTCAAACAATTGTGAGCCAATTACAGGGAGAAAATATCCGTTTAAAAGCATTAGAGAATTTATTGCCTGTATTGAAAGAGAATCAACAACAATATGAAACACAGTTGGATATTTTACGTTCTCAAATTACGACTATTTCTGAAATGAAGAAACAGGAAAAACCTGTTGTTAAACCTGCTCAAACTAAAGTAGTTCAAAGTGCTCCTCAAAAAGTTCCCCAATCTAAAGCGTCATTTGCTTTTATTGGAACAGAATATCGTGGAGGGGAAATATTTGCGGCAGTTTTACCTAAGAACGCCTTATCTTTGTCACAAATTGAATTGATTGGAGTAGGGGGCGGTATTCACGGATGGACTTTATCTAAGGTTTCTAATAACAATGCGCAATTTACTGCAAAAGGGCGCACTTTGACGCTACGTGCTGAATAAGGTGACGGTATGAGAGTTACTAATAATTTATTTACATCTGTAATCGTGTTTTTTAGTACGTTGAGTTTTATGCCTTGTGCATTAGCAATTAATAGTGGTTCTGAAATTCAATCAACTGAAGTGGGTCAAGTTCAGAAAAATACGGTACATCAATTACAAGTACAAAAAGATGCCAAAGAATGGGGATTAAGTACTGATGAATACGCACATTATCAAGACTTGATGAAAGGACAACGTGGGATTCAATCACCAGGACTTGATCCGATAACGACATTGGGTATTGAAGCTAAAAGTGACCCAGAACGGCGTCGATATGCCGAATTGTGGGTGAAAGCTGAATTTGTCCGTACTGAAAAAGAATTGGTGTTTCAACGTGAGGTTGATGAGGCGTGGAAGCGATTATACCCTGAAATTTTACCTGTTAATTTAGGGAATGCAGCGAGCATTGCTCATGATACACAGGGGAGATTGGCTCTATTTGTACGGATAGATGATTGTGTGCAGTGTGATGCTAGATTGGCATCTATACTAACAGTAAAACGTTCTGTAGATATCTATGTGGTTGATAGTAAAGGTGATGATAATAGGATCAGAACATGGGCAAAAGATAAAAAAATTCCAATTGAACGAGTAAAAACGAAAGAAATCACATTGAACCATGATGAAGGGCGTTGGATTAAATATGGTGAAATGAGAATGCCAGTAGTGTTACAGCAAAATTCAGATGGTGGTTGGCGTGTTGCTGCCTTTTAACGGAGGAATACCATGAAACATCTATCAATTGGATTTTTGTTTAGTGGTGCATTACTTGTCTCTCTAAATTGTACAGCAAGCCAACAAGTTCCCCAAGGCTATCATCAGGTAGCCCACGCTGAAAACGTACCCGCTGAGGCTTTATATTCATTGGCATTAACAGAGTCTTCATACAAATTACCTCAAGGGGTTAGGCCGTGGCCTTGGACGGTTAATGTCGCTGGTAAGGGATATCGCTATAGCACAAGATTAGAGGCGTGGCGGTCGCTGCAAGTATTTATGAAAACGCATCCGACAAAGCGTATTGATGTTGGAATAGCTCAGGTAAATTGGGGTTGGAACGGGCATCATTTTAATTCTACTTGGGAAGCATTTGATCCCTATATAAATCTTCATGTAGCGGCTCGAATATTACGTTCTTGTTATGATTCTAATCCTGGAAGTTGGGTGGTAGCGGCAGGATGCTATCACCATCCTAAAGGCGGCCTTCCTGCATCTAAATATATGTCTATTGTGAAACAAAAATTATCTACGTTAACACCATCAATTGAAATATCAGAATGGATTGAACCAGAGGTGAGATAATGAAATTACAGTTATTGTCAGCTTTTTCATTATATGTAATAAGTTTTTCTGCATTAGCTGAATTAAAAGTAGTTGCAGATTTAGGAGGTGAAAATACCTCTTATTATTTTGATGCAATAAATAATCAACAAAATGAATGGAGTGAAATATCTGGTTCTGAAAAAATCCCGTTAGTGCAGCCATCATTTGAGATGGTGTTGCCAATTAAAACTCCTGAAATGTCTCCTGGTATAGTAGTAGACCGTCCTCTTAATTTACAGGGAATTGGTGCGTTATTTCTTGTCGGTGATGATGAATTATCAAGGAATTGGCTGAGCCAAAACGCTGATAAGTTGAAAATGTTAAATGCTGTAGGAATAGTAACTCAAGTTGATACAGCCGAAGTTTTTTCTGAATTGAAACAGCTTGCTAACGGGATATTGCTTTCTCCCGTATCTGGTAGTGATTTAGCTAAGCGTCTGCAATTAACACATTATCCAGTATTAATAACTGAAACGGGATTGACACAGCAGGTTCCATAATGCGACCAATTTCTCCTTTTATACAAAAAGTCATGGCTGGTAATCCACTGTATCTTTCTTTCATTGTCGTAGGAATAGTTTTTCTTCTTCTTATTTTTATTTTAGCTATCAGAAGCCACTCTTCAATTATAGCAATTAGGCATCGTCGTTATCATCAGACAGCCAAAAGAATACTGAAAAAATTACCATCTATTAGTAACAACGAATCTCAAGGAGCAGAAAATGAGTGATCGTTATGTTATTGAGGCGCTGTTACGCCCCGCCGTTGAGTTTAATTCAGCGGTTGCGGCTGGGGCTGCTGCATATGTTTGTGTAGTAGCTCCGTGGGCTGTGGCTCTGGCTCCGTCAGTTAGCTATGTAACTGCTGGGGCTTTCGCTTGCTTTTCTGCCGTTCGTACTCGCCAAGGATTACGAGTTTTACGATATAGACGTAATTTACGTAAGTTGCCGTTATATAAAATGTCTTCACATCAAGTACCAGTCAGTAATCAACGCCTGTTCTTGGGTAAAGGATTTTTATGGCAACAAAAGCACACACAGAGATTACTGGAAGCATTGCGTCCAGAAGTTGAACACTATGTGCAGCCGTCTCGCTATTATCAATTAGCCAGAAATTTTGAGCAGCGCTTTGAATTTCGTTTTCCTAGGATATGTGAATTATTACAGACAGATAGTGTATTAAATCCTGTTCGCCCACTGCCTCCAGTTGGAGGAAACCCGATTTTGCATGGAATTGAACCAGATGAAGTGAATGTTTCAATGGATTTGCGTGAACGTGTAGGGCATATGTTGGTATTGGGTACAACACGTGTTGGCAAAACCCGTTTGGCAGAATTGTTAATTACACAAGATATCCGGCGTGGAAATGTTACCATTGTTTTTGATCCTAAGGGCGATGCGGACTTATTAAAACGCATGTGGGCAGAAGCGCAAAGAGCGGGACGCGGCGATGAGTTTTATGTTTTTCACTTAGGTTGGCCTGATATTAGCGCCCGTTATAATGCCGTAGGGCGCTTTGGGCGAGTTTCTGAAGTCGCCAGTCGTGTTGCTGGGCAATTATCAGGAGAAGGGAACAGCGCGGCTTTCCGTGAGTTTGCTTGGCGGTTTGTCAATATAATAGCTCGTGCATTAGTTGCGTTGGGGCAGCGCCCCGATTACGCTCTAATCCTACGTTATGTCACTAACATTGGTGAACTCTATCAAACGTACTCATTAAAAATTATCGAAGAACTGTTACCTAACCTTTTTGCACAAATTCAGAACGCGCAAGATATATTAACCGAAAAGGATGTTCCTCGTCACTTGCAAAGCGATCCTAACGCTACTTCTATTTGGGCCATCGAAATGGCGCTGAGCAGTAATGAAGGAAAGAAAATCTATGACCCTATCTTGGATGGTTTACGTAGTGCGATACGTTATGACCGAACATATTTTGACAAAATAGTTGCATCCCTTCTTCCTTTGTTAGAAAAGCTAACTACAGGAAAAACGGCGGCGTTACTTTCTCCTGATTATGATGATATGAGTGATCCACGCCCGATATTCGACTGGCAACAAGTTATCAGGAAACAAGGAATTGTGTATGTGGGATTGGATGCGTTGTCAGATCCAGAGGTGGCGGCTGCGGTAGGTAATTCTATGTTTGCCGATTTAGTCTCTTTTGCGGGGCATATCTACAAATTTGGTGCGCATGATGGTTTACCTGAAGAGGATAAAATTAAAAAGAAGCCTATCAGCTTACATTGTGATGAATTTAATGAACTGATGGGGGATGAATTTATTCCATTGCTGAATAAAAGCGGGGGAGCTGGTATTGAGGTAACTGCATACACGCAAACTTGGTCAGATATTGAAGCACGGCTTGGTAATGCCGCAAAATCGGCTCAGGTAACAGGAAACTTTAATACATTAATAATGTTGAGAGTCAGGGAATTGGCAACGGCTAAATTGCTGACAGAACAGTTACCAGAAGTCGATATATACACTAAGACCTTAGTATCAGGTATCACTGATATTTCAAATCTAGGACAGGGGAGTGATTTCACTTCTAATACTCAAGACAGGGTAAGTTTGGTTAGTAAGCCTTTGTTATCTCCTGCTGATATCATTCAATTACCAAAAGGCCAAGCATTCGGATTATTGGAAGGAGGAAAATTATGGAAGATGCGTATGCCTCTACCTGATAGTAAAGATGATGTATTAATGCCTGAAAGTTTGAAAAAGATCGAAGAATACATGAGAAAGAATTATCGTACAGGTGAATCTTGGTGGTCAGCTAGCCAGTTACCAAATGATATTCAAGAAATACCAACACAATTAGCAGAAGATAAAGGGGAAGGTGATGGCGCAGGCACAAACTGAGGCTGATTCGCGTTCTCGTCCGGTAAAAGAGCCTGGTTTACTGGCAAAGTTACTTTGGCACTGGCCTTTAACATTGATAGGTATGTTATTAGCATCATTACTCTTCAGTTTATTCATTGAATGGGCTGGAATTGCGTTATTTTGGACTGATCAAGGTTCGGAACATAGCCGCCAAGTTATGCTAACAGAAAGTGGATATTTATCATCAGAATTTACCCGTAGCCTTTTTATGTCATCACCTTCTCAGACTCTGAGCCAAGGGGTTAACTCTGCTTATAATTGGTTATTTGTCGATAGTGGAATTCTTAATTGGTTGCAATCAACCTATGAGGCACAGATGAAAATTGATAATGAATTGACTAGAGAGTTGAATAATTGGAGTGAGTTTTTATTAATAGAACTGAGAGAATATATGGTAGCTTCAGTTTTTGTTGCCGTAACTTTCATTATCAGAATCACTATTCTGGTGTTATCAATTCCGTTGTTTGTTCTTGTTTTGTTAGTTGCTATGGTCGAAGGCTTAGGGAGACGAGATTTGAGGCGTTATGGTGCCGCTTATGAATCAAGTTTTGTCTACCATCATGCTAAACGTTTTGTAAAACCTGCTTTTGTTGTTCCCTGTATGGTCTATTTATCATGGCCTTCTGCGGTGTACCCTAATTTATTGTTATTACCTGCGGCAGTTTTATTGGGAATTGCTATTACGGTTACAATGGCATCGTTTAAAAAATATCTATAATCAAGCTGGACTCTGGCGGATAAAACTTGCTTTTATCCGCCAGAGTCAGCAGACAAGCCGTTAGGCGCGTCAGTTTTCAGGAAAGATGATGGAGATAAATATAGTTTATACTCCTGTTTCCCCCCGAAACATACATGATTAACTTTCTCTTAACTCATAAAATTTTATTAAACTTTTAATAAAATCTCGTCCTAAATATTCCTGAGACTCTATTCCTTGCATAGCCAGATCTAACATTAGATCAAATGCCTTTTTTAATTTATCATCACTTTCTCCTCGTATGTATCTAGCACATGCAAAAATATTACATTTGAAAGTATCGTTATATAAATTAACAACAAACTCTGCATAAAATTTCTTACGCATGGCAACATCTTTTAGATACTCTAGATCGTTCTCTTGTTCGTCTGTTAACATGATAGTATTTCTAATTATTATCATTATCTTTTCCTTACTTAATTAAATGTTAAAATGACTTGTCTTATAGGATGTTTCCCCCCGAAACATGATTTAGTTCATTCCCTTTATTGCAATCAAGATCTTTTGGTAGACCAATATTAATATCACGACTAGAATTCCATGCCTGTTGCCAAAGTTCCCACTTAGACTGAGTGATTATATTGTAATAATTACCTTCTTTATTTTGTGCTAAAGTCGGATAGTTATCATCATCGAATGGATAAGTTTCTTGGATTCACATATTAAGCGCAACACCGTAATGGACGAAGTAAATGAGTGGGTATTCCTTTAAATAACTCATTCGGTGTTTTGTAATCTCGTGTT